>NC_022998.1:0-600000 GCF_000500935.1 Spiroplasma apis B31 | reverse complement strand
ATAAATTAACAACTGAATCTGTTAGATTTTTTATAGTTATGATTAAGATAAGTTATCTTATCTAATCAATCATCTTTATAAACTTTAAATATTATATTTTTTTCTTAATTTTAAATATTCATCTAAATATTGAATAACTTTTTGATAAGATTTAGCATTTTTTCAGATTTCAAAATTTCCATTTTCAAACTCATTAGCTTTACTTAACAATTCTTCGTCCAAAAGACTCTTTAAAAAGGACCTTGATTCTGTTAGGTTAGATGAATCTTTGATTAATGTTTGAAAAAAAATATAAAAGCTTAGATTTCTAGGATTCAATTGCTCAGTTTTTTTCCCATGCTCAAGTTCAAATTTATTATCAACAAATCATTTTAATCTTCTTGAATATAAATATATAAACAATAAGTCATACAATTCGATTATTGATTCCTCAATAAATAGTTTTTTTCCTCTTTTTATTTCAATTCAAGAAATTAGAGAGTTATACTTTACAATTTCAATATCTACTAATTTTTTAACAAGTTGATTTTGATGTAAGACTGATAAAGTTATGTATTTAATCATATATGTCTTCATATCAGACATAATTTTTTTTAGAAGCAAAACATTTTTATCTGAGTTACGCTCCACTTTTACTATTTCAAATATTTTTGTGAAAAGTTTAACATAACCTACAAATAACTCTTTTTCTTTTCCTATAACATCTTCTAAATTTTTATAAGAATCTAAATAATTTCTTGCTTCTATAAAGAAAAAGCAAGATGCGGCGTTCATTATATGTTTATATCTTGTATCAGTGCTTTTGATGTCGGATAAAAATTCTTTAAATAAAGGTTCTTCTATTTGTTCTTCGTAATATTTAGCTATAGTTAGTGCTTTTTTATTACCACTATATTCATCTTGTAGTTCTAAATTGTCAATTGAGAACAAAAAACTTTTTAAAAGAGTACTGAAAGCCAACTGTCTTCCTCTACTATTTAATTTCATAAATAAATCTATTTTAACCTCTTCATCATTTTCTAAATATGGTCAAAAATAAATATCATTTAATAAAAAGTTATAAAACAAATTTTTATCCTCAAGATTTTCAAATTTGTTATTTATTCATTTTTTTGCTTCCAAATAATTAGCACTTAACTCTTTAAATGTAGAGTCATTATTCATGTAATTTTCATCAACATTCGACTTTTCATATAAATGATTATCAAAAAATTGCTTATAAGATAATTCCAAATGTGAAACTTCTGAGTAACTAGTTATAATTCTTTGTATACTTCTATCAAACAAAGAATGACGGTGCAAATCTTTTCTAATTAAGCTTTTAATAGCTTCTAAAATAATTAAAAATGTAGTAAATCTTTGTTGACCATCAATTATTTCTAACTTATTAGACTCGTAACTTTGATAGAAATAAAAGACCCCCAAGGAAGAAAAACCTTTTTTATCTTTATTTTTATATGCTTTATATAAGTCTTCGAGCAACTCATCTAGTTGTCCTTTGTTTCAAACATAACCTCTTTGAAATTCTGGAATTATAAAAATATAATCAAATTCTTCTTTTATATTGTTTTTTTCATCAATTCCAATTAATTGAGTGAAATTAATTTTTTCTGCTATCATTTTAATTCTCCTTTTTATATCAATACTTTCTTTGAACTTTAACCCAATTAGGAAAATAAAATTCATCTAAATAATCAATAAATTCTAATTCAAATTGATCATTAACAGTTTGAGAAGATAAGTACAAAGGATATTTTGTCAAAAAGTATCCTTTGTCTTCAATGATCTTTGAAAGTTTTATTTTAATTTTTTTTAAATCATCAACATCTCTTATGAAGTAAACATTATTTTTTAACAAAAATAACAGTTCATTTAAATTTATAACATCGAAAACTTTAAATAATTTTTTAAATAAGAAATCATAAAAGTCTATAAGTGATTCTAAATAGATTAAAATATCTAAGTTGATTTTTACTTTTTTAACATCTTTGTACTCAAAATTTATAAAAAAATTTGAGTGTTTAGATATCAGAACTACTTTTTCATTTTTTGTTTTAACTTGCTTTTGCTCATTATTAAAAATATTTCTTTTAATTTTTGTTTGAAATAAACCAGCTGTTTTTTCATTTTCTTTTGGTTTATTTGATTGGTATTCAAACTTTTCCAAAACTGGAGTGTTTTCATTATTTTTATTTACCGTATTTTCTATTTTTGCAAATAAATTTTGAGGTTTTACTATTTTGAATAAAGATTCTTCTTCATTTTGAGACTTCCCTGAAGTAAAGTCACTAAGTTCCTGCTTTAATTTACTTATTTTGAACTCTGTTATAAGTTCGCTTGTAGAAAACATGTTTTTTTCAATTATAATTTCTTTAACTATGTCAATTTTTTGTTTTTCATATATTCCTTCGGTTTTTAAAAAATATATTAAATCCTTTTTTGATATCTTAAATCCAAAGGAGAAATTGTGTGTCTTAAAAAAAGATACTATATCTTCAAAGTTTTTTCTCATAGATTCTCAACCTCTTTAATTAACGGATTGATTTCAATAAATTTCTCATCAGATATCGCTTTTGAGTTTACTCTTAACATCTCTATAATAACTTTAAACTCATTATTACTTATTATATCTATATTTGCATCCTCAGTGCCTGCTCTAATTTTTTTATCTTTCATAAAGTGTTTCAAGTTTATTAACCTTTTTAATAAATTTACTCTATAGGTTAATGTGTAAGGGCCGGGAGCTAAAATAAAAAACTCGTTATTTTTTTTTACTACAATATTCGAGGCCGCACCCAAGGACTCATTATAAAGGATTTGCTTTGGAATATCATTGATTTTACTTTCATTTAATAAATTGTACCCATCTTTCACCAAACCATTTTCAATGATAACTTCTTTTATTCTTGACTTTTGCTTTTCAGGTCGGTAAAAAATTTTATTAATTTCATCATACTTAAGCTTTTGTAAACCTCTAATCCCTAATATATATTTCCCGTTACTTCTCCTTATATGTTTTCCAAGATATCGATTAATTAAAAGATCTCTTTCAAATAATAACATCTTTCTAAATTCGACTACAGGTTTAAAATCTAGGATTCCATTTTCAAACATGTTATCAATTCAAATATTATTTGATAAAGGACAAATTCAGCAACCTCATCTTGAATTGCCGCAAGTATCTGACTTACCCGCAATTAAACGCATTTCATTTGAAGTGGGACACTCCTTAGAAGAATCTTGATACATTTGAAATAATATTTTAAAATTTGATTTTCAAAAACTATGCTCGACACTTACCAAGTAATCTCACAAGTTTTCTATTTCGAACTCTTGTATTGGGGCAAATATTACATTTCTTTGTTCCTCAAAATTTTTAAAAAGGTAAGATTCATTTTCTACAATTGATTCATTCATCTTCTTTTTTCTTGAACTTGATTCATTTTTTCTAAGTCCAAGAACATTTATTATGTTAGTATACTCATTTTGTATCTCAAAAGATGCAAGTTCCATAGGTTTTATTTTTAAGTGACGTGTACATCACCTGAATCTATTTAATGGCAGTGGGTAACCCCTTCCAATCACTAGTGTTCAAAATGATTCATTTACTGATGGCTTTGCTCTGATAAACTTGATTTTCAGATACTCAAGGTTATTTGAATTTATATAATCTTCTAATTCATCAATTCTTTTAACAACAAAAGGGTTTTCAATCAAAGTATCTGATGAAATTATGAATGTTGGTTTCGTAATTAATTTCGGATTATCCCTATATAATTCATCTAATGACCTTAATACTATATCTAAAGTTAAAGTGGAGTCCTTTCCACCAGAAAAACCTAACAAGAAAGGAGCGTCATTTAACCGATATACTCTTTTAACCTCATTTTTTGCTTTTTCATATAATTCTTTAGTAATTTCTTTCATTTATAGCACCTATTTTATTCTTTAAATCTTCAAAGCTTGACGTTTTTATTCCGGATAAATTTATCGTAAGCTGAATTTTTTCTATATGATTTCAATTATTTTCATCATTCAACAAGTTCAAAATAGATATTTCATTTTGTATAACATTTTCCAAATATAAAAAGTAGAGAATGTTCTCATGATCGAACTTGACTTCTTCACAAAATATATCTTCTAAAATATTATTTCTTAATGAATTTAGGTAACTTTTAAATTCATAATTAATATTTTTTATCAAGAGAATCTCATCAACCAAATCTATCAACCTTATTCCATTTTCATCTTCTTTAATTTTTACAACTCCAAAAAAAGTAGCGTCAGGTTTATATGTTAATTGTTTGATATTAAGTTTTATTGATAATGACTCTGTTGCTATTGTTTTTACCTCTAAATACTTTTCATTGAAGAGAATATAAAAATCAAACAATGAGTTCTCTTTTATAAAAAATGAATTAGTTAAATCAATGTTATGAGTCAAACAATTTTTAACAAAAAGCAACTCCCCTATTTTTCCTAGCACTTTTTCTTTAGTGTATCCCAACACTTTTCCAAAAGTTTTTTGAATGTATTTTATACAATCTTTAATTGAGTTTATTCCGTCATTTTCCAAGCAGTCGTTAATATAATTGAAAATTCTTTTTACATCTTGTTCATTCATCTCGTTTATATTAAAAACTAGTAATTCCTCAAAATTAGACAAATCATCAGGGTCTTGCACTGATGGGTAATATATAAATTTAGCATACCCACTTAATTTAGAGTTTTTATTTTGAAAAGTAGGTTTTGATATTCTATAAGAAATTCCATTTTTCAGATTTTCTAAAATTAAGTTGGTACTATGTTTTTCATTCCTCATTAAAATTTTCATTTATCATATCTCCAAACTTTTAAAATTATCTTCATATCTTTGAAGAACTTGGTAAATTGTTAAGACATTCTCAATTACTCACTTTTCCCCAAATAAATTAACTATTTTATTTTGTATAAATTCAGCTTCATCAAAAGCTTCTTGTATTTCTTCACTCATAATTATTCTTATATAGTGTTTCGAAGACCTTCTATAACCAAATCAACGAGCTCTTTGAAGAAGTACATCAATTTTATTTTTTGTTTTAGGTCCATTTATCATAACCTCTGTCGTTAAGTTTTCAAATGTAAACCCCCGAGAAATCATAACACCACCTATAACTACACAATTTTCTACGCCAGACTCATAAGTGTTTTTAATATAATCATTTTGTTCTTCTGAATTTAAAATATAAATTTTAAAAATATCACAAAAGTTTTTTATAACTTCAATTATTGATTCAACTATCTCTTCATTTCTAGAATATTTTAAGCTTATGCATATTTCTGAAATTCGTTTTTTTAATTTATTTTTATTGAATATAATGTCTTGTTGTCAGCCATCTATAATTATGAGTATATTTCTTCTAATTTCTTCGTGTTTGTTATTTTCTAGATCAATGTTTACTAACATCTCCGATTTCATTTTATCTTTTCTTGCTATGTAAGAAAATATCAAATTTACTAGACCTTTACTCAATGAGTCATCATAATTTTCCGATCCTTTATTATTTTTTGTTATAACATAAATTGAATTTTTATGTTTGTTAAACCAATTAATTCCAGTATAACTATCATGATTTATATTTAATAAGATTGCATAATCAGGAAATAAGTTACCGCTCTTTTTTGGGTTGAAATTAGAATACGGTGTAGCCGTGACACCTAAATAGACTGTTTTATTATAGTTTAGAGAACTAATAATATTCTCTAAGTAACTCTTTATAGATGAGTTCTTAGTTTTTGTGGAAATAGAATAGTAATCACATTCATCGTCGATCAATAATAATTTTTTGCCACTTAATAAAGATTTTCTTAATGTAGTAAAAAATTTTGATACATGCGAAGAATGTTTTAATACAAGAGATATAACTTTTTTGTCATTTTTACTTCAGTTATTTATTAAGAAATCCTCTTCTCCTTTATTTTCAGATGAATCATAAAAAATAATTTCTCCATTATACAAGGTACCTGAGTTTTCTCTTGCATAACGTTCAAGCGTTTGCCCTGCAAGGTTTTTATTTGTACCAGATAATCAAATTACATGATCAAACAGATTATCATCCAAAACTTTTTTTACAAGCGTAATTAAATTTCTAGTTTTACCCGATTGTACTTCACCAATCAAAGTTACTTTTATATTTTTTTCCTTTTTAGAAATAACATCAATTATATTTTTTGTATTAAATTCAGCGTTCTCGATTTCATTTAAATTGAGCATTTTTTTCGTTAGATTTACTGTTTGACTATGGGTATTTGAATATTTTTTTAACAATTCATTGTAACTCATTTTTATCATTATCTACACCTTATTTTCTAATATTTTTTTAATAAGTTGGTCTCTAAAGTCTTTATCTTGATTTTTATTATTTTCGCAATAATCTGTAAATGCCATTTTCGCAATAAAATCAATAAATTCCATGCTTTTGGTAAACGAGTAAGAGTTATAAAGTGTCTCATTTACACTAATTTTAATAACTTTTGTTTCCATGTTGAAATTTATATGATTATGATACAAAATATTTCCAATTTGAGTTGGAACTAATTTAATTTCCCATCCTAAATTGATAGAACTATTTATTAATTTTTGATTTGAACTTAATAAATTATTTTTTATACTTTGTTTTAACTCATTCTTCATGATAGTATTGTCAATAGTTTCTTTTTTAGATTGTAAATTATTTGCTTTTGAAGATTTTAAATGTTTTAAAAAACTTTCTTCCTTTTGTAAGGATTTCAATTGATTAGCAAAATGTAATAAGTCTTTCAATATTGTTGATGAAATATTGTTAAGGATGTTTTGAAATATTTCGTCATCAATCTTGAAAAATTGCTTATTATTTGTAAGAATATTTTTATCATAAAATTTTTTAACATAGTCATCAATAATTAATTCACCGATATATCTTTGGGTTGTAACTGTACCACCCCTCGATGATGTTTGTTCTTTAAAAGTTCTAGGTTTTATAAGGTTCATACCAGAATTTTTTATTATTGGACCATGTTCAAGGTATCTATGTGCTTGACTTATGCATAGTCCTTGTATTTCATAGTACTTATACATATTATGATAACGATTAAACTCTACTATACCAACAATTACTGGAAACTCCACATCTATATTTTTGTACTTAATAGTAAAAGTTTCCTCGAAAAAAAATTCTTTGTCTGATAAAATACAATTCATTAATCAATCTTTAATTTTTATATTTTCAACATCGTTAACTATGTTTTTGATTAAATAGCTATCATATTCTTCTCTAGTAATATTTAAATTTTTGTTTTCTGCAACAATGTAATCGAAGTACTTTCTAAATGAGTCAAATTTGGGTTTTGTAGATTCAATTAAAGAAGTATTTTCTTTCATTCCATCAAAGTTGTAACGCATTTTATTATCAAAATCTTCGTAGTAAATCCTTAACTTCAACCCCTTCTCTATATACTTAGAGTATCTTCATCCTAAAAATTTATATAATTTTTGTATATTTGACAACTCATATTTTTGTCCTTCAACATATAACTCATCAAAGATTATTTTTGTTCCAAAATTAATATTTTTGTAACTTTCACCCAAAAAACTGATATCAATGTTATCTATTTTATTACAAAAATATTGTGGTTTTTCATTTAAGTCTCTTTCTAATCAATTGGCTTTAATTTCTAAATTACTATTTTCTCCATTTTTTGAAAGTAAGGCAAACTTCTTCGCAGATCAAATTGCAGCATACTTAAGCCCTTGACCAAAAACATTAAAAAAAGGTTCTTTATAAACATCGTTTCTTTTACCATATGTCATTATTCTTTGTATATTTTCATCTGAATTATCAATACCACCACAATCATCTGTTATCGTAAGTTTGGTTTGTAGTGTACCCTTACTATCTTTATAACTTTTAAAATAAATTTCGATATTATTATCTAGTGAAATGTCATTTGAAGCAATATTGATTCCTAACGAACCTAAAGAATTATCAATTATCTCACTAATCATAATAAAAATATTTGAGTTTCCGTTTATGATATGACTCAAATCTGTTTCAATCTTCATTTCAAACTTTTTATAATTACTCATCAAATTAATAATAACCTTTTCTATTTACTCAAAAATAACAAACTTAAAAGTGAGTTTTATTAATTTTACCAAATTATTTTTGTATTATAAAAAAAATTATTCGGTTTTGATAAATTATAAATTATTTTAATGATTTCATTAACTATAGTAAATTAAGACTTATTATTATAGAATTACGGAATAAATAATTAATTTATCAATATGTATGATGTAATCTATACTATCGTTATATATTAGTCTAAACCAACGCATAATTTTCGTATCAACTAATAGGATTATTAAAAAATATGTAAAAAAAATACTTTTAAACAACTTTCATAAATTTAAAATAACAAATAAATCATTCTTAACTTTAATTGCTCATCTTTAAATACTTATTAATTAAAACAATCAAGCAATCTTAATGCCATATAAGAATGAACAAAGAAAATGGTAAATAAGAAAATGCCTTTATAGTTACTTTTTTCTGTAAAACAAAGTAACTTTTTTTAATAATATTGGAATAAAACTCTAATTTTTGATTATGATTAAATTCTATATAAAAAGTTTTTTTTACAAAAATATAGAGTAGTTGAAAAAATGCCTAATATAAAAGCATATAAGTTGGATACTATTTTGATTTTTAATAATTTTCATTAGAAAAAAAGAACCAACACATCAACTCAATTGATGAAAATCGCAAGAGCAGACATCATTAACGGTTTCCTCTTTGAAAGCCAATTCACATTCCGGTCCCCTAAACGTATTTTACATTCTCTTATTTTTGACATTTCCTTATCACTCCATTTTAATGATTCAAACAACATAGACAAGTATAATAAGTTTTAAATTCTGCTTTGGTCAAATGTTAAAAAAGTGTGCTTAAAATGTAATCAAACAAAAAAGGATGTATTTTCCATCCTTTTTTAATTTATTTACATTATCCTGCGCTTAGTCGTATACTTTTTTAAATGCTTTTTTCCTATTATTAATGCGAAGTAATATTAATTAAAATTACTCATTCATATGTCTATTTTTCTAGATAATCAAGGAATGTTAATGCCCCTAAATGTCTAACTGTTTGATTAGCAAATTTATTAGACTTCATAACTATTTCAAAAATCTTTTCCTTGCTTGAATCAGAATCTATATTTTCAGAAACAAATTCATTAATAAGACTTGAAACAAAAGCATCGCCAGCCCCTGTTGTATCAACCAATTCTTCACATTTGATTGTTGGCACATATAAAATCTCATTATTTCAACCACACATTGTATCTTTTGAGCCACGAGTTATACATATTAATGCCTTTTTATTATTTTCCATTAGTTTTTTTAAAGCTTTTTCTTCATCCTTGATACCTGTTAAAAGTTGCAACTCTTCGTCACTAAGTTTGATTAAATCCGCTTTCAATAAAAACTCGTTTGTGAACTTACAAAAATTATTAATATCTTCACTTGTCAACCATAGCTTATCTCTAAAATTAGGATCAAAACTGAATCTTATATTGTTTTCTTGAGCAAATCTAAATAAATCTCAATAAGATTTATTTAGATTACCTGGTAAAAAACCTGTGGCACTACCGAAATGAATGAAATCAATTTCTTTTAGTGATACATCTTCAATCAAGTCAAGATTAAATTCAGCATCACTATTTCTAATAAATTCAAAAAATCTTTCTTTATTTTCATCTAATGTAACTCTAGCTATAGTGGTTTGCAAATTTGAATCTTGTATAAAATTTGTTTTAACATCAAATTTTTTTAAGAAAGAATTAATTGTTTCTTTATGATCATCATTACCTAAAGAACCCATAAAATAACTTTCATTTGTTCCTAAAGCAGCAATAGAACATGCAACATTAAAACTTGCTCCCCCAACTTCTGCCTTGTCAATACCATCAGCAGAATAGACATCCATTAAGACTTCACCTATTGAAACTATTTTTTTCATATTTTATTCCTCTATTTCATTTTTAAAGATTATATTATTTCAAATGTATTTGTTTGAAATCAGCTGATACGCTTCAAATTCTTTTAAATTTAATTTAATTTTACTATGATTTTTTATGAAAAATCTTAATGAAATTGCATACTGACCATTATTTATAAATAACTCTAAACAACTTCTATCGATCATTATTCTAATATCTTCGATGTTTAACTCACCAAAATTTATTTGCGAAGGTAAATTAGTTTCATCTATATAATCCATTTTTGATCTATCTATTGAAAAAACATTGTTTACATTTTTCAAAATTACATAGTTATTATCATTACCTATAGAGATTTCGAAGTCATTATTATTTATGTTTGTTGATAACAATTCCACAGTTCCATTATAATAATTTATTTCGTTATTGTTTGTTTCAATTTTATTAGAACGTAGTGCTTCTAATTCTTTTATTGGTAGTTGATGAATGACTCCGTTTTTCAAAAATAACTCTCTTGGAACTGTTAAATGATTACTTCAAGTCGTTAACTCATTAGGATATGGATTAGATTTTGAATTACCTAATCAACCCATCATGATTACACACTCATTTGTATTAGCAAATACTTGAGGTGCATAAAAATCATAACCTAAATCAATTTTTATTAGTTTAGATTTGTATTTGAAGTTTATTTCATCATCTAATTCTATCTCTCTATATTTTACAAAATGACTACCTTCATTTAAGGGAGCATCTTGTTCAAGGCAAGCAAAGATAAATTCCTTGCCTTCCAATTTGAAATAATTAGGGCATTCCAACATATATGAGTTTTGTTCATCACCAGAATCAATATTAATATCTTTAAATCATTCTCAAGTTGTTCCGTTGAAAACGTAAAGATTAAGAACACCTTCTTTTTGTTTAGTTTGTGCCCCATTTAGCATATATAGCTTTTCATTTTTCTCAAATACAACTGGATCTCTAAAATGACCAGTATATTTATCCAAATCACACTCGAATAATAATTCTTTTTTCACAATCTTTTCTTTTAAATCTATGAAAGCTTTTAATGTGTAACTTGTTCTATTAATATCATCAAACTTTATGTTTCCTGTATAGTATATTTCTATTTGTCCATCTGAATTAACTCTGGCACTTCCTGAAAATACACCATTTTTATCATACTTATTTGAAGGTATTAGTGTAAGACCTTCATAAACATAATTAATGAAATCCTTAGTTGTAAATAAAGCCCAAGATTTATTATGGTGTTCAATGCTAAAAGGACAATTTTGCATAAATACAAAATATTGTCCTTTGTAATAAACTAAACCGTTTGGATCATTTGTAGAACCACAATAGCCAGATAAATGGTATTGGTTATTATATCAGTCTTGTTCTTTTTTCATATGATATTCTTCAAACAAGTTTAAGTGATCTTCATTAATTAAACTATATTTTTCTCACTTCATTTTATATACCAACCATTCTATCTTTGACTTCTTTTACTTTCAAGCTTTTCTTTTTTGATTTTATCCAAGTGAGCTTGTCATTTTTGAGGGTCTTTTTTCAGATTTTTTAGTTCTTCTTTATTTTTAAGTTTTGCTTCTTTTTCTGCTTTTTCATTCATTTTTAGTACTTTAACTTCTTCAAGATAACTATCGTACTTTTGTTTCGCATTTTTTAGTTTTTCTTCTTGTGATTTATATTTTTTTAATTTACTTTCTGCTTTTTCTAATAATTTATCATGATTATCAACAGAAGTATCTTTTTTAATTCTCTTAAGATCTAATTCAGCATTAACAACTTTAGTTGAGAACACTTGCAATTGTTTTTCTGTAACTTTTTTTCCTGATTCTCAATAAAAGAAAATAGTTAGTGCAAATGCAGATGAAAAGGCAACAATATTAACTAAGATTATTAATAATAAATTCCTTACATTGTTTGAATATAATAGTAATCCAGGAAGTACTGTCACTCCCATTCCAGAACAAGTTACTTTTAGTAAACCTGCAACAAATCCACCAACAAATCCACCAACAGAAGCAAATATAAATGGTTTAATTTTAGGTAAGTTTACTCCAAAAATTGCGGGTTCAGTTATTCCAAAAACTGTCGAAACAGCTGATGAAATTGCTAGATTTTTTTCTTGCTTAGCTTTTGATTTCAAGGCTACTGCCATTGCAGCACCTCCTTGAGATATAATTGAAGCTGTTCAAATTGCATTAAAGATAGATCCTTGTGCAACTCCATTTTCAGGAATGCTTCCATCAATTACTAATTGCATTTCAAGTCCTTGTAAAACTTGATGACATCCTGTTATAACAATTGCTTGTAATAGTCCAGCAATTAAAGCAGTTCCAAATCCAAATGGAATATTTAAGATTGCTTTTGTACCAATTAGTACCCCTTTTTCTACTAACAATAGGATTGGTCCTAGTGCTAGTAATGCGACAGCAAGTGAAATTGCTATTGTTAAAAACGGTGTAAATATGATATTAACTGATTTAGGCATTCAAGTCTTTATTCATTTTTCTAAATAAGCGACTCCAATCCCAATAATTAAAGCTGGTAAAACAGATCCTTGATAACCTGTTATTGGAATAATTCATAAATATAGAGGTTTAACTGGAGTATCCATGATACCTAAACCAGTAGAAGCCATTCATTCTTTTTCTCAACCTTCACCATGTTTATTTTGGAAGGCACTTTGAGCATCTCAAGTAGCGATAGCTCCTTTATCAGGTAGTAACGGACTTATTAGCATCAAACCAATAATTATTCCTAATACAGGGTTACCCCCAAAACGTTTTACAGTTGATCAACATACTAAAACAGATAATGAACTAAAAGCTGTTTTAGTTACGATGTCAATGATTTTTCCAAATAATGAGCTTTTATCGTAATGAAAAATATTTTGAAATAAAGCCGCAAGTCCCATTGCTAACCCAGCAGCTACTATTGCGGGAATAATTGGTAGGAATATATCCCCTAAAGTTTTCATACTCATTTGTATTCAAGCAAACTTGCCCCCTTTGTTTCTTAAGGCTTCTTTGTTTGCTCTTGCTTTCATTTTGAATTCTTCAAAGTCAGTATTTTTATTAGTTTTTGAAGCATTATTGCTTTCAATAGTTGTTTCTAGAAGTTTTTTAACTTCTGCATAGGCAGCCTCTACAACACCTGTACCTAATATAATTTGTAATTGATTTTGACTTCAATTAATTCCTTTTGTAATTGGTGAGCTTTTGATTGCATCTATGTTTACTTTTTCTTTATCGTAAACATTAAATCGCAACCTAGTGACACAATGTAGGTATGTATCAATATTTTCTTTTCCACCAACTGCATCAAGAAATCTTTTTGCTTCATCAGCATAATTAATTTTTGCCATTGTTTATTAACCTTTCTTATTTTCTCCACTCAATAAAGTTTCATTCAAAAAAACTTGGTTGATAATAACTTTTTCTGAACTCTAATAGTTCACCAAAAATATCGTAAACTCTTCCTTCATCTAATATCAAACCGTTATTTATCTCATCTTTTAAAGCGAATTCTTGTTTCAAAGATTCACTATCAGTTATAAATGAAATTTTCTTAGAAGAGTGGCTCAATATCGATTTTGATTTATTTTCAATAAAATAAATCAAACCATGGTTGTTTAAGTCATCTAATGTTAGATTTTTAAATTTTTCCTTAGCTAAATAACTTTCTTGAAACAAGATTAATTCATTTTCTAATGTAAATCTAACACACTTATATTTGATAATTCTTTGGCCCACTTGATAACCAGTAAGTTTCGAGATTTCTTGATCACAAACTACTTCAATAAAATCTTTGTAAATATTTTTAGATCTTGGGAATAATTCTCGAAAGCTAAATAAAAGATTATTTGCAACTTTATCTTGGACAATAAAACCTTTACCATTGACAGCTTTTACTATTTGTAATTCTATTAGTTTATTAAAAGCCATTCTTATAGGTTGTTCAGAGTATTGAAACTTAGTTTTTAACATATTTTGACTAGGTAATGATTCTCCAGGTAAGACTTTATTTTCTCTTATCAAATACATTAAATAGTCAAATACTATTTCTCATTTTTTGTCCATTATACGTTTCCTTTATTGAAATTATACAATGATTATCAATAGTTTAGTGTTAATCAATCATTTTATCTAAATATATAATTTATTTTGTGAATTGATACATAATGATTATTTAATAAATACATCAATAGAGAAACACCTATAATCATAAGTTTTGTAAAATAAGGTCAAAAAAAGAAACCTTAGTGAATTAAGGTTTCTTTATTTAAAAAGTGAAACTTTCTATAAAATTAATTATTAATTCTTGGAATTTTTTAATAATTATCTCTCGATTTTTGGTAATATCAGCAACTTTATTTATAATTTTTACTTCATCAGCTTCAATATTATTGATACTTTTTTGGAATACTGTCTTAAATAAATCAAAAGATGATGTCTTTCATTTAATAAAATCATTCATAACATCGCTCGAAGCACCTTGATTTTTTAAGTTATTTTCCATAATGATGATTCTTCTAATCATTCCCATAACAAAAGCAAAACTTTCTGGATCTGCTATAAAAATATTTTTATTTTTATCTGATACTAAAAATGGTATTTTGAATTTGTCGACAACCGAAGTTGCCACTAATATAGCATAAGAACCAGATTCCTTAGCCATGTCTTCAGCCAATTTAGTCTCTCAGCTTTCTTTTCACTCTCCATTTTTACACTCAAAAACAATTCTTCCTATTTCTTCATTATCTACTTTAACAATTTGAAGGTAATCAGCTTTATTACCTACTCTTGTTATTTTTTTGATTTCATCATTCGAAATTGCAGCTAACTTTCTTAATTCCGTTTCAACTTCTAATTCTCAATTTTCGCCTTTTATTTTATTATTTAAAATTCTATTTGTGGCATTTGCTAATTTTAATTCATTGATTATTTTATCTTTCTCTTCCAATAATTCGGCATTCATTTTTAATAGTTCTTGCTCTTTTAAAATTAACTCAGTTTTTAAAGAGTTTTTTAAGTTATTAACCTCTTCTGTTAATGAACCAATCTTATTGTTTTTACTTAACTCAACTTCCATAACTTTTGATTTTCAAATATTATCTACTTGTTCTTTGTAAGATTGGAATTCTAATGTTTTTGTGTTTAACTCATTTTTAAGATTACTATTTTTTTCTTTAACTTCTCCTAATAATTTTGAGTATGTGTTAATTATTTCTATCTCTTTTTGTTTTAAAGCTAATTCTCTATCTTTGTCACTAGAATCAAGAGCTTTTTCAAGTTCATTAATTTTTGTTAGATATTTATCAGATAATTCCTTTTCCTTATTTAAGATTGATTTCTCTTTTTCTAGTTGTAATCATTCGATTTGTTTTTCTAAATTGTTAATTTTATCTTTGTTTTCGCTTTTTATGTTTAATTCTTTTAACTCAACTTGTTTTCTTAATTCTTCTTGATAGTTGCTTTCAAGTTGTTTTTTTAATTCTTGATAATGTTTTTCTTCATACTTACTTATTATCGAGTTTTTGAACTCGTTAAATTCAGCAGTGTGTTTATCTAAATTTTCATCCGATATATTTACTATTTCTAAACAGTTCGGACATTTAAATTTGAATTCCATGTTTTATTCTCCTTCTATAAATTTTTCATCTTATTAACTTATATATTTTCTTATACTTAAACTTAATATATAAACTTTTCAATACGTTTTACATTATTTTAAATGTCTGATATTTATATGTGTGCTAATAATTTACTAAATCTAAAATGATATAAATTATCATTTTATAAGTATCTTTCTTCATCATGAACTAGTCACCGTCTTAGTATGTATATTTTATTTATTATAATTTTATAGTAACATAAAAGTGTTATCTATAATACTGATAAGTTAATTAGTTATTTAAATTATTCATAAAATTCGCAAAAGAGATTAAACAAGTTTTAGGTATTTTGTAAGCATACTTTGTCAAGTAATATAATTAATCTTAAAGAAAATTAAAATCCATAGCTTATAAACTTCTAATAATGTTTAAGAATAATAACCTATTTATAGATAAAATTTTAACCATCATGAAATACTTAAGCATTTTCTTATTTAAATTAAACTTAATTTGATCGTATTACATAAAAAGAATGTGTACAAGAAAATAGAACAAATTGTCATATTTCACTTATTTATAAAAACTATAATATTGATAATGTTAATTTCCATAAATTTACAATAAAAAAAATGCCTCAACTTTTATTTAGGCATTTTATAGACATATTATATAATTAATATTAAAAATGTTACTAATTCAACCTTCTCTTATTAAAATTATTAAATAGATTATTCAGAGGCTCGCTCGATAACAGTTAAATCTTTGTCAGAGATTCTTCAAATCCCATCAACAACAAAGTTAATATTAACAAAATCTAGAGCGAAATTCATTTCGACAGATTTTTCACCTTGATAGTAAATGATATTATTTACTAGACCTGTATCTTTGACTGCAAATGATATATTAAAAACCCTTTTAATAAATTTTCAATTATAAGTTGATTGATTTCCATTATATTTAAGTTTTGTTAAATACTCATGTTGATTTGGGAAATCTAAAGATAAAGATTTACTTATGTCTTCTTTTGTTTGGGCTCAACTAGGTTTTATGTAATCTCATAGATTATCCTTCATTCCAGCAGTTTTACCAGTAAATGCAGACATAGCTCTTTCATTTTTTGGTGTTGTTATACCAAAAACATTATGAAATGCTTGAATTCCGTTCATAGCATTGTAATAGACAGAAGATAATGTTTTTGAATTTTCAATTGTCTTATAATTCTCACCTTCTCAATTTTTATCATCTATATCAATTGCATAACCTGTTAAAATTTTAAATTCAGGTAATTCTTGAATATAATTACTTCCAATTTTAAATTGTAATCCTTTTAAATAAACATAACCTAACTTAGAAGTAGCTGATAAATCCTTGCTTTGTAGTTTTTCTTTTTCATCTTTATCAAAATAATCTAAATCATTAATGAATGTTTCCAAATCTTTTCTATAGTTCTTTAGCATTGATGTGGTTTCCTCTGATAAATACTTATACAAAGTTTCATCTTTGGTTGGACTTATGTTAGGTTCTGCATACTCACTTTTAAAAATAAAGTCAAATATATCTTTCCCATTAGTTTTTTCATCTTTTCATGCATATTCTTTTGGAGATTTATTTTGCAATTTAACTGTGTAATCTACTTTAGAGAAAGTATCAATACTTGAAGAAAATGATATGTTTAATTTTTTGATAAACTCATTATTTTCTGATGACTTTAAACTTGTTTTAATAAAGTTTAACAAGCTGCTTTTAAAATTATCATTATTGAAATAATTAGAAACGACTTTTTCATTATTAAAGAACTTATCATTTTTAGTATCTAAACCTAGTGAAACAGCATCTAATAACGAGTTTTTATTATTCTTATCAGAATCAATGAAATATTTATTTTTAAGTTCTTTTATTGTGGTTTCACCAAAATATTTTATAGCTTCATCATTAGTTAATGAATAAATAAAAGAGCTATCTATTTTGTGTTCTTCTGTAATTCCTTCTTTATCTTTATAATTTGTAATTAATGATAGATTAAGTTTAACATTAGAAGTAAATCCTTCTTTTTTATCATTAGAAACATTTTCGCTTTTATCATAATTTGTATGACTAATTTTAAGTGAATCTCAATTTATATCAAGCTTATCAAATATATTGTCAACACCGTCCAAAATTATATTGTACTTTGTGTCTTTTTTAATTTCGTTTAGTTTAGTTTTTATATTTTGAATAAATAATTTATTATTTATATCTAGTAAAAGATTTTTCTTATCTTCTTCATCTAAGGTACTTTCTTTATTTGAAAATTTTGTTATATTAGACTGATTTAAAAATTTATTACTTTTTTCATCTTTTGTAAGCTCAATAAGTTTCTCATTTGCTTTCATTAATTCATTTGTTACTATAGTATTAACTTCTTTTTTGAATTCTTCAATTATTTTTAAATAATCATTAACATCAACAGATTCATTTGGATTATTTGCAGTATTTTTTGTGCTGCAAGATAAAATTGTTAATGAGGGAATTGTTGCTAAAGAAATTGTTGCTAAAATGTTTAATAACTTTTTCATACTTATGTTTCCTTTCATAATTTCCTTTGTCATAGTAACAAAAAAAAAAAAAAAAAAAACAACTTTTGAAAGACAAAGTAAAAAGTTTAACAACTTATAAGTTAGTTACATTATCTTTAAAGGTAGGTTTTATAGGACTTATATTTAACAAGCAAAATAAAAAAAATATTTTTAAGTTGGACTTTTATATTAAAAAACTAACAAATGTTGAATATCATTTTCATTAAATAAAAAACCATTAATCAAATGGTTTTACAGAAAAAAGGTAAATTATCAGTTATGATAGTCGTCATTTGCAACATGTTTATTATTTTTTTTATCTTTTATATATACTAAAAAAATTATAAAAGTATTTATTGTGCTCAGGTTAGCATCGTGTAACCTGAGTAGACCAATTATTTTATGAATGTTAGTTTTTTTTGATCAAATATATTATATTTCAAAAATTGTAGTTTATTAAAGTTATAAACAAATTTTCTAAAAGTATCATAAAAATTTTGTATATTTTTAAATTCACACCCATAAGTTTTAAAAAACTTTTCTTTTACTCATCTATTTAAACTTTCGGTTGAGGCGTAATGTTTAAAACCTCTTTTAGACATAGAATGCACTATATTATTATTCTTATTTATATATTCAAATATTTTTTCACATGAGAAAGCTAAACCTTTGTTAGATTGTATTACTTTGTTTGATTTAGTGTTTACTGAATACTCATTTATTCTTTTAAAAACCTTTAACGAGCTGTTTGAATTCTCGTTTTTATCAAAGTTATATGCAACAATAGTTTTTAAATCACAGTCATAAGATATCATGCAATTTAATTTTGTTTTATAATAAAAATTATTTAATTCTATTTTTAGATTTGTACCATCAACTCCAACTACATTAGGAGTATTAAAATTCATTTCAATCAAATTATTTCTAACATAAGAGTTATGTTTTTTAGATTCATTGAAATAACTTGTTTTTTTGTAATTGTCCCTATTAAATGAGTTTTTAAATACCTCAGGTTTTTCTCTTTTGATTAGGTTAATCATTTTTTCAGAGACTCTTTTATTCTTATTAACAAAAATTCATTTCCTTATTAAAAGAGAACCTGTTTGTACATCATTATTTGCTTCTTTAAAATCTTTTACTAAGTCTACTGCATTTTCAAATCTTTCATTTTCAAAGCTATTAATAGTTGGAATCTTTAGCTTGAATTTGTATAACAAAATAGGATTTTCTAATTTTAATCTTGTTTTAAATTTCGAATATATATTTTTATGAACTTTAAAATAATTTATTAACCTATTGGTTCCCATACCATAATTAGCAACTAAATAATACATTTGAGAGCATGCATAATATTTATAAGCTTTTGTTGCCATTATCATTATCTTTTCCTTCTTGCTCATTTTCAATAAATTCATCAATATTGTTGCCGTGCAAGAAGGAATGGACTTTTCCAATATTTCTTTACTCGCTATTGCTAACATTTTTTCTTCTATCTCAAACTTTAAGTTTTTTTCTAATTATTTTATTCGGTCCTTAAGTATTTTATTTTCCTTATTTTTTTTAAGTTCCTTAGAAATAAAATCTTTTTTTTAACTTTTGACTCATCAATTTAACCTCGTTGCAATCCTTATATATACTATAAGAATAACAAGATTTTGAGGACTTATATCAGATTCTTATTAATTGCGATCCTGCTTTAATATTTAAATCATTAGCTATTTTGTCTATATTTTCACCGTTTTTGTACCTTTTTACGGCCTCAGTTTTTATATTCTTATCATAAATTTTGGGCATTATTTGCTTTCTATCAAAAAACCAGTAATTTATACTGGTCTACTTAGCTTCCTTTTTGCTAATTTTATTTAGTTATAATTTAATAGTTTTTTTATATTTTAGATAACCAATATACCACAAAATAATCATTGATATAAAGTACATAAAGTACAAGTAAATATAATTTACAAACTCAATGGTTTGTTCTTCTAAATTTTCAAGTTTTACTGGTCCTTCCTCATTAGAAGTATCAATAAAATATTTATATTGTAAAGGTGTGGTTGGACTTTCAAATAAATTATTTGGTGAAGTAATTGAAAATTTATCATGATAATATTTATAGTTTTCTCGAAAATAATTACCATATGAAAGTTGTGATAGTTGATTAAATGGGTTGATATGTGTAATTAATTTTATTTTATTTAGTAGCTCTTCACTTGGTGTTAACTTTAAATCTATACCTTTTTTGTAATTTACTTCATAATAGTTATTTCAATAAGTTATTTCAAAAAACATTGAGGAAATAAAATAATATAGGTCAAATTGATCTGGTGTTTTATAATTTATAAGTGTGTTTTTAAAATAACCCTGGTTGATGCTATAATCTATAAAACTATTGGCAGGATATGAAACATTCCCTTTATAGGTCATTATAAATTCAAAATAATTATTTGAAATATCTTTAAGAGCATTTAATATATTTTTGTATTTACTTTCATTTGATAAACTAATAACTTTATTTAATATGTTGTAAATTCTATTATTATTTTTCATTAAATAGTTAAAATTAAGAACAATGGGTCTGAAGTTGTAAGTAAGAGTGTCTTCCATTTTAAACCCATTTAAATTATAGTTAGTAAATTTAGTATAATTTTCATCAAACAACTTATTTAAATAAACTATGAAATCAATATAGTTAGTTCCAAAAGTATCAATTGCCTCTTGTTTATATTTTTCTAGAATATAATCATAATTTCCATATTGATATTGAATGAAATCTGGACTTGTGTAATTATATGCTTTTTTGAAACTTTCAAATATATCAGTAAATATATCATCATTTTTAAATTTATTTATAAAAGAAGTTTGTTTTTCATACATAAATGTATTTGCCTGATAACGATATAGTTCATTAATTTCGCTATATTTAATTCCTCCAACTGCCTGAGAAACAGATATTAAAGAAGCTAATATAGAAATTAAAGTAAGTGATATTTTTGCTTTAATTAACATTAATAATATAAATGCTAAAGCAGAAACAATAATTATTAATAAAAACTTATAGGCAAAAAAACTTAAAACTTTTAATTTTGCCTCTATAAAATAGTTACTTATAGAAAGCGTTAATAAGCTTTGGACTATTAAATTAAATATAAGTATTACAATGCATGTAACAAAAAATATAATAAATCTTGAAAAAAAACTTTGAAATACACTAATTCCACCTTTTATTTCCAAATCTATTTTACCTTCTTTTTTATCTCCATAAAAAAGCAATGTTATAATATAAATAACAATGATTGAAAGTAAAATTACATCAAAAATTATTTTTAAAAAGAAAAAACAATCAAAATAATAGTCAATTTTATCAAAATACTTGTTTGTGATATCAAAATAATTGTAAAAAGATATTATTTCAAGTAACGCTGAAATAGATAAATAAACAACTGTTAATATTATTAAAATTCTATTCTTTATTAATTTCTTAAAATTGAAATTAAATATTTTAAAATTAATACTTTTCATTTTATTTTCCTCACACTATTTATAAATTCTTTAATATTATCATATAATTTTTTAATTTTTTTTAATTAATAAATATTTTTTGGGTAAGTTTTAAAAGTCAACTAAGTAAAAAGAAAACTAAATACACAAATATAAAAATATAAATATATTTTGTCAAGTAAAGGGTAACCCCAAACTACAATTATTTTAACAAATTACTCTTGTACATTTCTATAGGAGTGATTTTTAATTTAATTATTATTCTATTGTTTGAATAACTTCAGATACAATTTTCCATTCAAGATAGAAATTCTGTTTTGTTTAAAAATTTGTATCCTTTAAAATAATTTTGTTTAATAATATTAAAAAAAGTTTCTACTATTGCGTTTTGTCATTAAGCATAACCATCCGTCATACTTTGTTGTATTTTATTTGCTTTACAAAAATCCATCATACTAATACTTCTAAATTGGGCTCCTCTATCTGTATGGATAATTGAATTACATATATTGTAGTTATTTTTTAATATATATAGCGATTTTATTAATTCTTTTGTAGTTTGATTACTTGAAAAATAAGTTTTTAAAGGTAATCTAGAATAAACATCAATATATGCAAACATATATGATTTAGAGTTATTAAACTTAAATTCTGATATATCTAAACATATTTTTTCCATTAGTCTTAAAGCAAAAAATTCTACTTTACCAGAGATGCTGTGAACTTTTCCATAATTTCGACCTTATTAATTAACTCTCTATTTTCTTTCTTTTTATTTTGCATCTTTTTTCTTAAAAAATTTAAATCTTGTTTTATGTTTTCGAAGTTTTTTTGTTTATCAATACTGGATTTTCTGCCTCTTTTTTGATCAAATAAACTAGAGATCCCACTAGTTATATACCTATTCTGTCATTGATAAATAGTACATGGTTGTTTAATATTATATTTTTCTGCTATTTTTTTTCACTTATGTCAGATGATAAAAATTCATTTACTATTTTCATTTTTTCATCTGCATTAAATAGTTTTGTTTTAGCCATAAAAAAGAACCCTCTTATAAAAATTATATACATAATTTTTGTGTAGTTTGGGGTGACCCTTTAAAGTATACAAAATGTTTTTTATAAAAATACTTCAACCAAGTTTGAAGTATTTTTTTTCATAATTTGAAATCTAAATAAGCATACGCTGGAGGGCTATTGTGTTTAATCATTATTCTTTCATAATTGTAAAACTCTATATAATTGTCGATTGCTAATTTCAACTTGAGAAACTCATCCTGCTTTAGTTTTATTTTTCACTCTTCTTTTAATGATGAAAAAAGGTTTCACACATCCCATTATCAATAGAATTACCTGGTCTAGATAATGATATTATAATATTATTTTTTTTAGCATAACGCTTTGCAAATATAGATGTATATTGATTTCCGTTATCAGAATGGATAATAAGTTTCTTAGATAGATCTTGTCTATGAAGCGAAGCTTTCTCAAGTGTTTTTCTGTAAATATCTATGTCATTTTTTAAAGATACCTCATGACCTACTATGAATCCAGTGTTTGCGTCTTTCAAAACACTTAAATATGCAAATTTTTTATTGAAAGGTATATATGTAATATCTGTAACTCAAAGCTCATTTTTTAAATACAAAGATCAATTTCTATTAACATGATTAGGACCATAAGTTATTTTTTTGACTTCTTTTGGTTTTTTATACATCTTTTTTATTCTTATAACTGAATATAAATTGAATAATTTCATTATTCTAGCAACTTTAGATTGACTTACTACTATGCCTTGATTATTTAAAATTATTTTTACTCTGGGTGCACCATAAATTCCATTGTTTATTATAAATATATTCTTTATTTTAAATGCTAAGTCCATATCTATTTTTGTTTCATAATCCGGTTTATTTTACAACATCATCGATAATAACTTGCTCTTGTGACATTAAATAATTTACATAAAGAAAGAACCGTGTATTTGCTATTATATTTATCTTTAGTTTTGTAATACGTTATAATTTTTTTTTGAATCCTCCATCAGTTCATTGAACTTTTTTTAAAAACCTCATTCTCCATTTCTAATCATTTTAATTTTTTATTAAGTTCTGCAATTTTCTTATCTTTTGGATCTTTTGAATTTATTCTAATCTTTCCGTTGTGCTTATTGTGTTTTCCAGTTTTTGAAGTAAGCGACTCATCACCAAAAACTTCTCAATCTACACACATTCTTCTAACTGTTGAATATGAAATATTGTACATTTTTGATAGGTCTTTATAAGATAAATTTTTATCAAAATGCTTGATAATCAACTCTTTTTTAGTCTCAAAATTTAGGATGTTTGATTTGTTTCCTTTTAAATTAGCCATATAAAAAATTCTCCTTGTATAATTTATGTTTTTTTAACATAATGTATACATAGAGAATTATATTCATTTACTTTTGAGGTTATGTTTTTTTTATAGAAATCTTCTATGTATTTTAAATTTAATTATTTTTTAGTTTTTTTTGCTTATAAATAACCATCGAACTAACATCTTCGTATTTGACTTTTCTATCTTTATCAATCTTTTATTAGGCTGAATAATATGAAAATTTTAAGACATCTTGCAAGATGTCTTAAAAGACTTTGGAAATATTTTAAATACCTAAGAAATTTTAGGTATTGTGCCAATTAATCAATTTGTAATAAAAAATAAAAAACTACTTTTTATTTTAATGTAAAGAAAAGTAGTTTTTTAAAATGTAATTAAAGCTTTTTCACGAATTATTTTTCTATTATTGTTAATCCAGTGGTATATGCTCAAATACCATCAATTGTAAAATTAATATTTAGAAAATCTAAACTGAAGTTAATGTCAACAGCTTTTTCACCATTACTATAAATTTGGTGAATGAACAACCCGCTATTATTGATAAAAATTACAACATCAAATGCCTCTCTTAAAAATTGTCAATTAAAAGTTGATTGATTTCCTTCCGATAATAATTTATCCAAATATTCTTTTTGTTTAGGTAGTTTTAATGACAATGATTTATTTAATTCCATTCTATACTGATTATCTTGTGCACTAAATAAATCTCATAAATTAGTTATTATTCCAGGTGTAGAACCTGTAAATGCTGACATTGCTCTTTCATTTTTGGGACTTTTAATTCCAAAGATTTTATGAAATGACTCAATACCATTCAATGTATTATAGTATACAGATGACAAAGTTTTTGATGTATCTATTGAAGCGAATCGAGTATCATCTCAGTTTTTATCATCAAGATCAACTGCATATCCTGTTAAAATTCTAAACTCAGGTAGTTCTTGAGAATAATCATTACCAATTTTAAATTGTAGACCTTTTAAGTTGACATATCCTAATTTAGATGTGCAAGATAAATCTTTTGTCAAAAGTTTCTCTTTTTCAGCTTGATCAAAATAATCTAAATTGTTTATAAATGTTTGCAAATCCTCCTTATATTTTTTTAACATAGAAGTTGTTTCACCAGACAAATATTTATATAAAGTAGGTATTTTATTATCATTATTATTTGAAGAATCTGATTTAGGTTCTACATACTCTTTTTTAAAAATGAAATCATATATGTCTTTACCATTATCTTTTTCATCTTTTCATGCATAGGATTTAGGTGATTTATTTTGTAATTTTACAAGATAATCAATTTTTGAGAAAGTATCTATGTTAGAAGCAAACGATAGGTCAAGTCTTTGAATAAATTCATTTTTTTTTGTTGAGCTTAGATCATTTTTGATAAATGACAGCAAATTATTTTTAAAAGACTCATTATTGAAATAACTTGCAACAAGAGAATCCTTATTGAAAAATTTATCTTTTTTAGAATCTAACCCCAAAGCTGATGCATCTAATAATGAATTTTTCTTTGTTTTATTAGATTCAATGAAGTACTTATTTTTTAATTCTTTTATTGTAGTTTCACCAAAATATTTTATAGCTTCATCATTAGTTAGCGAATAAATAAACGAACCATCAATTTTATGTTCCTCTAAAACACCCTCTTTATCTTTGTAATTAATAACTAAAGCGAAATTAAGTTTAACATTTGATGCAAACCCCTTTTCCTTATTTTCCGATGTGCTTGTATCTCTATCATAATTTTTGTAAGTTATGTTCAAAGTATTCCAACTTATTTCTAATTTATCAAATAAATTATCAACACCATCTAAAATAATGTTGTACTTTGTATCATTCTTGATAGTGTTAAGTTTACTTTTTATATCTTGGATAAATAATTTATTATTTAAGTCTACTAATAAACTATTCTTATTTTCTTTATTTAATGTATTTTCTTTACCTGCAAAAGTTGTAATATTTGATTTATTCAAAAATTTATTTCTATTTTCATCTTTTGTAAGTTCAATTAGTTTTTCATTAGCTTTCATTAATTCGCTAGACACCATTGAATTAACTTCTCTTTTGAATTCTTCGATTGTTTTTAAATAATCTTTATCCTCTATTGGGTTAACTGGTTTATTTGCAGTATTTTTTGTGCTGCAAGATAAAGTTGTTAATGAGGGAATTGTTGCTAAAGAAATTGTTGCTAAAATGTTTAATAACTTTTTCATACTTATGTTTCCTTTCATGATTTCCTTTTTCATAGTAACAAAAAAAAAAAAAAAAAACAACTTTTGAAAGACAAAGTAAAAAGTTTAACAACTTATAAGTTAGTTACATTATCTTTAAAGGTAGGATTTATAGGACTTATATTTAACAATCAAAATGAAAGAAATATTTTTAAGTTGGACTTTTATATTAAAAAATCAACAAATGATGAATATTATTTTCAATAAAATAAAAAACCATTTATTAAATGGTTTTACAGAAAAAAGATAAATTATCAGTTATGATAATCATCATTTGCAACATGTTTATTATTTTTTTTGATAAATTCTTCTCTTGAAGATGAATCAGAATCCCAAGAACTTTGTTTTTCAGCTTCTAATACTTCGAACTTATAAAAACACTTATTATCTTTAGGTTTATGTCTATCAACTTCAATGAACTCATCAATGATATAAAAAACTTTATCCACTATGTCTTTTTTAAAATCTTTTGCAGCTACTCTAATAGTTCCAGAAACCGTTAGTATTGTCTCTTTTATATTTTCTAACATTTTAAAATATGATGATTTATCATTAAACTCATAAGATATTAAGTTCTTAGAAACTAAATAGCGTCTCCCGTATTCTTTTACAAGATTAATCATAAAATCAGTATCATATTTATTATTATAATGGCCCCTGCTAAGTGTCCGACTTGCTAATATTGATCTTTCTGTTTTAGTATTTATTCTAAACGTAATAATTATGGTTGTTGTTATAAAAGCAAGGATTATAACTACGCCAACTATAATTATTATTAAAATATCATTCGGCATTAATAATCACCTATTTCTATATATGTATCAATATGTGTTTTTATTGTATTCAAAAAGCGTTTTTTCATATCAACATTATTGCATCATCAATGCGTTGATAAGATTCTTTCAAATCTCCAACCCCTGCTTTCTAAGTAAATTTGTCTCTCATAATCTCTTTGTCTATCAAATGCTTTGCTATGATATGTATAACCATCACACTCGATTGCAAGTACAAATTTATTATTTACTTTATCGAAAATTGCAAGGTCAATTTTGAACCCTGATGCAGGTACTTGTGTTAACAAACTAAAGTCACTTGTAGGTAAAAGTTTTTTAACTTCATCATAAACTTCTGATTCAAATTCAGAATCAAAACTAGTGTTCTGAATCATAGAAGAGATCATTTCATTATTTAAAACTTCTTTATTTAATAAAGAATTAACAGCTTGTTCATCAACAATAGGTTGGTCCAATAGTTCTACATACTTCAAAAAATCTTTCAAGTCTATAACCCCTGTCTTTTCTGAACGAATGATATCTGATTTGATAGATTTGATTATGATCATTTTTTCTTTAGACCTAGTAATTGCGACATTTAAACGTCTTTCACCACCTTTAATTGATAAAGGTCCGTATAATTGACGATAATTGCCTGTGAAGTCAGGAGCAAAACCTAAAGCTAGAATTATGATATCTCTTTCATCTCCTTGAACATTTTCAATATTTTTGATAAATATTCTTTCGCTTGGTGGTAGTAAATTTAATCTATTATATAGGTCAACATCCTTAGAAGCTTCTTTATCCAATAAATCCGCTATATATTTTTGTTGATGAGCATTTGAGGTTATAATACCAAATGTTTTTGTAGAATACCTTGGACTTTGGATGTATTTAATTAAATACTCTATAGTTTTTTCAGCTTCTTTCTTTACTATATTATTTTCTCTAATTCCATCAACTTCAACTACATCAAAAGGTTTCATAATTTCACTGTTATAATCTCCAATTATCAATTGATTATCATAATATCTTGAATTTGAAAAACTTATCAACTCTTTGTGATTACTTCTATAATGGAACAAAAGTTTATTCTCCCTAAATTTTGCCTTTGCTAAATCAATTAAACTTTCGTATTCTAAAACACTATCAAAATCAATTTTACTTGAACTCATAGATAATTCCTCAACTTCTTCTTCTAATTCATAAATTCTTTCATTAGAAATGCTGAATCAATTTGATGGTCCAAGTTGTTTTTCATCTCCTGCAATTATATATTTATTTGCTCTATAAAGTGTTGGAATACATTTTTCTGTAAATATCTGCGATGCTTCATCAAAAATTGCATAATTAAAGCTATCTTTTGACAGTAGTAGCATTTTGTGATCCGATATAGTTTCGGGAGACCCAATAAATATTGGAAAGAATAGTCTTAAAAGTTTTCTATGTACTCCAAAAAGAGATTTCGTTGATATGCTTTTTTTCACTCTGTTCATATGCTTTATAAGTTCTTTGTAAGCATAGTTAAATGTAATTAATTCTCCTTTACTATTTTGAAAGGTCTTTGTTTCATCGCTAATGAAAGAGTAAACATATTCAAGATGATTGAAATAAATATGATTAATGTCTTGCTTAACTTTTAAATTTTGTAGTTTTTTTAAATCACTTGCTCAATTTGTTGAAATAAAATCTATTTTATTTTTATTATCTAAGTAAAACTTTTGGCATCATGAACTCATCAATATATCTTTAGTTATATTTTCAATGTCAATACCATTTTTAAACAAAAATTTAAATAAATAATTGATTTTAAATATATCATCAATCTTGTGCCTTTGTATCAAGTTTCTTATGATATCTTTAATAGTTACAAATAATTTACTATCAGTAAAAGCCATAAATTTTTTTCTTTTAAATAATCCAAGTTTAAATTTCATTGGCTTATTTAATATAATTATATTAAATAATAATATATCTAGATAATTAGAGTTATCAAACATAAGATCTATATGTTTATTGTCCAAATATTTTAGATTGAATAACTTGATTAATTCTTTAAAAACAATGACTAAGTCTTGTTTATGAAATAGTAGTTCACTCATGGCTTCGATATGTTGATACAAATCAGTACTTAAAGTTATAGTTTCTAGATTTGAATCTTTAACTAACTTGGAGAACTTTTGATATAATTTTCCTTCTTCTGTTTTCATAATAATTTTATAGTCAGATAATTTAGAAAATATATTCTCCATATCCTTAGATACTTTGTCAAATTTATACTCTTCAAGTTTGCTTTTTATAGCATCCCTATCATTTTTATAATCTTCGAATATTTTCATAAAATTTGCAACTTTATTATATATGTCAATTTTTTTCTGGTTATTGTGTACCATTAAAACAAAATGATTCAATTGAGTTAATTTTTGAAACACTACATCAGATGCAACACGTTTCTCTGTTACAAAACAAGCTGTTTTGTGTTTATAAATTATATTTGCAATTATATTAACAATGGTTTGTGATTTACCAGTTCCTGGGGGACCAAATATATAACTTGACTCTTTTAAAGAGTTCAAAACCGCACTTTTTTGAGAATTATCTAGTATTGATATTGTTTTTATTTCTGTTTCCTTTGGTTCTAAAATATCTATACCAATTGTATCTGTTGAATTACTAAATAAGGTATCTATAAAACCATCATTTCTCTCTTCTATAATGTTGTATGCTGATAAAATAGTACTACTTGCTATATTATATATACCCATACTACAAATATTTAAAGCGTTAACATATGTTTCGTGATCAGAATTTTCATTGAAAAATCTAAGAGCTTCTTCTTTTTTTGAAGATAATGATTCATAAGTTGAGTACTCATTTGAAAAGGCTTTTTCATAAAGTTCTGTATTTTTAATACCGTATCCAGCATTTAGTAATAGATTTTTCAAATATAATTTTAAGCTTTGATAATCCTCTAGTTTTTCTTCTTCTAAATCTTTAAATTCATAAGGCTTCCTGTTGGAAGCAGACATTAAGTTGAAAATGGGGTTATTAATTATTTTGTTTTCATTTAACGAAACCTTAAATACCTTAGGTGATATAGATTCTATTGAAATTGATTGTAAAATTAATGGGCATCTAAAATAATCTGTCTCTATATTGGGAATTAATGAGCCTTCAATATAAAATTTACCCATATACAATGTGTGTAAATTTGTTTCTTCTAGACTTTCTTTGTATTTTTTTAAAATTAAATTAATTTCTGAGAAGTAATTTCTTGTGTCCGAAATAGAAATATCTATGAAAGATATAAAAAACTCTCCATAATCTAACGCTTGTTTTAATGTTATAGGAACCTTATCTCCTTTTCCACGCCTGAGTAAACCATGCTGTTCTAAAACTTTTAAATTTATACTTGTACTTCCTCTTCTAAATTTATCATAAATTACAGAGGTCCTTTTATTTGAATTTAATAATCTTCCTTTAAAGTCTTTTAATAATTTATTTGATTCCATTTTTTTATTTCCTTAATACTTTTTTCTTTATAAATATAATACACAAAAAAAACTTCGTTGTATTTAAATAACCTATTCTAATTAATATTTTGTGATAAATTTAATTCAATATAAATATTTTATATATTAATATTCAAGATTATCTGATGCAAGTTGTTAATTAATAATTATGATACTGTGTGTAATTTTTTTACTTTAATTATACATATAGGAGTTACAAGAACAAAAAAACATATCTTTTATAATCAAGATATGTTTTTTAAAGATATTATTTTTTTTCAAATACAGTTGCAGGTCTATTAAATAGAATTCCGATACTAAATTTAATTTTTACAAAATCTAACTCAAATTCTAATTTTACAGGTGAATATCTCAAACCATTAGTAAATTCTTTTATAACTATCCCTTTATCATTAAGGGCAAAAATACCTCTCTCACTTTTGTTATAACCAGGATCTTGAATAGAAAACTTAAAGTCTTTTTGTTCACCATTTTTTAGTAACAAAGTTCTATATTCAGCAAGAGCTGATGATGAAAGATTAATGTAATCAGAAATTCAATTTCCGTGTCTTGAGTAGTAATTCATATCCCTACCGTTGTTTATTTCTTGGAACTTATCTCACAATGAAACATTCATTCCTTCTGTTTTACCAGTGAATGCAGATAAAGTGTTGCTATCAGTTGGTTTTTGAATTCCATAAACTTTATGGAAACTTTCAACACCTTGCATAACATTGTAGTATATTGCTGCTAGATTTTTTGAAGAATCCATATTTAATTTTTCTGAATCAAATAAATTTTCTTTTCCATCAACACTAAAAGCAGTTAATAAATCAAGATCTGGTAATTCATGAGTATAATTACTGATTTTTAGTGTTAAACCTTTTAAAGTCATATAACCAAGTTTAGAAGAACTTGTAATTTTTATATTTTCAAGTTCGGTACTCTTGTTCGCTGCTTTTAATACATTTTCAACATCCTTTTTATAAGAATCGATCATGCTTTTGTAATTTTTATTAACTCTCTCATAAATAGATTTTTCAACTTCAACAGAAGAATCGTTTAATTTTTGTTCCACTTTGTTAGATTCATTTTTAAACAAATAATTAAAGATTTCACTATCATCAGGTATTCAAACTCCGTTTTCTTGATCTTTCATTTTTAAAGATGCATCTCATTTTATGCTTTTAAATATATCTTCATTAGCAGAAAATTCAACTTTAACAGCTTGATTATCATCTATTGGCTTTAGTTTTCCAATAACATCAGCGGCAATACCTTTATTTACATCATTAATATATTTTGCATATTTATCAGAGTTGTCAGAGAATATTTTATTTTTGTCATCTTTCTCCATTGAATCTGAGTTAATGACACTTTTTTCACTATTGAACAAGTAAGTATTTTTGATTTCGTCATACGCACTTTGACCTCATTCGATAATTTTTTTATTATTTGACTGAGAATACACAAATTTTAATTTCGTATCATAAGTTTCAGTAGATAAGTCAATACTTTTATAATTTGTAACTATTGAAAAATTGAATATTACATTTGAAATGGTAATACTGTCTGTGTTGTATTTGATTCTCAAAGTATCTCAATCTATTGAAGTTTCCTTGTATACATTATCTAGATCTTTTAATAGAATATCATATTCTGAATTTGTTTTTAAACGATTAAGTTCACTTTTGATGTTTTCAATATTTATTTTAGACTCTAAATCTTTAGTTAAACTGATTTTTTGCTCATTAGTTAAAGTGGGCTTTTCAGTTTCACCTTTTTGTACATCTTTCAATATATCGTTTTTTAAGAAACTATTCTTAGATGATTGGTCACCTTCTAGTTCAAACATATTTTTGATAGAATCATTAAATTGTTTAGAAATGATGTCATTTACTTCTTTTTTAAATTGTTCGATTAATTTTAAGGTGTTTTGAGTACTATCTGTTGCACCTTCATCACCATTACTATTGTTTGTTTCTTTGTTTTTACTTCCACATGAAATCATGTAAGTTGTTGGTGAAACCGTTACAGTTAAGCCACCTAATATAGCTAATAATTTTTTCATAATTTTAATTACTCCTTTTATAAAACATTGAAATTATATCAAATAGAAATTAAAAAACAACCTTATTAGTTGTTTTTTTTAAAATATTTGTTTAATAAACTCATATTTACTATTATTTGACTTTTTATCTTTCATTTCTTTTATAAATACACATAGATAATTTTAGCTGATAAAATGTTTACAAAGTTTTAAATAGTGACAAAACAATTTATTAATATTTTAATAACAAGTAAACACTTGTTTTACTTTTAATAAATATCTATTTATTGCTTAATATATATGACTTTAAGAGTTTTATCGCTTTCAATCAACTCTAAAACTTTATCTTTTGTAGCTATTCTGTTAGAAAATGCGGTAGCACTTCCACAAACTACAGAATATAATAAGGCTTTAGAAAAGTCACTATGTATTATAAATTGACTCAAAAGCCCGCTAACATAGTATCACCAGATCCTGCAGCATTGACTAATTTATCATTTCAACTACCTACTGGGCATTTTATAATTATGTTTTTATTTGCAAATAACGCACCCTTTTCAGCCATTGACACTAAGATGTTTTGCGCTCCATTGTTCAATAAAATATTTGAAGCTTTAATAATATCTGATTCATTCTTAATTTCAATATTAGCAGTTAACGCAAGTTCATCGATATTAGGTTTTATAAGAAATGGTTTTTTAGTAATTGCGTATTTAAGAGTTTCTCCATAGGAATCTATTACGCAGTTAGCATTTAAATTATTTATTATCTCACATAAATTACCATATATTTTGTAACTCATATTATTGGGTATGCTCCCTGTTAATATAACATAGTCATTTTCTTTAACATTTTGTTTTAAGTACTTTATGAGCTTTTCAATTTCTGAATCGTTTATTTCTGAAGTAGAAACGCTACATTCTGTCTGCATTTCATCTATTAATTTTAAATTGATTCTTATATCTCTATCAGCTTTAAACTTTTGGTATTTAATCCCAAACTTGTCAAGATTATCATAAAAATAGTTTTCAAATAAGCCATTTGTGAATATCAATGATTTGTTTTCAACACCTAGATTATTTAGAAACATAGAAACATGTATTCCTTTACCTGAAGGATATAAATCTATTTTAATTGGTCTATTTGTTTTATTTTTTTTTAACTCTTCAAAATGTAATACATAGTCTAATGCAGGACTTAAAGATATTATAAATATATTCTTTTTCATTCTTTGATTTAGATAAAAATTATCTCCCTTTCCACCCCTTATATTTATTGAACACATTTAGATGTCACTATTTTTTCTTTAATGAAAATAGTATGGAGATCATCAAAATATTTATTTTTAAAATAAGATAAGTCCTTTTGTTTTATGTTTTCAATATCTATAATACTTTTTTCAAATTCATCATATTTATCTTTTAAAACTTGAGCTAAAAGTTTTTCTTTTTTTTCTATGTCAACTTCAAGGTATGATTTTTTTTCAAGTAAACTATCATACTTCGATGAAGGTTTTATACTATTCTTAGATTTTTCTATAAGTGACAAACCCTTAGTAAAATCGTTTTTATTCTTTGATGTAAGTAATTTGTTTCCTCTCGATGCTAATTTCTCTTTTTTTTCTTCCACTCTATTTAATATTCGTTTGAGGCTAAAATCAAGATTTTTGATTTTTACTAGTAAAATTAAAAATTCTTTTGTTTTAGGAAGAACTTCTTTAAGAGATAAAGCTTTTTGTTTTATATCACAATATATGTTATTTAATTTCGACTGTCTATTAGTACGCACTAATTTAAGTTGTGCTTCAAGCCTTCTAATAAAATACTTATTTTTGATAAGATTGTTAGAATCAACTTGTAGCTCTTCAAGATCATTAGATAGATTGACATCAATAAGATTTTTTTTCATTAAAATCTTATTTGATGTCTTTAAAATTTCATCTAATGAAGTTTTTCTCTTTTTATGCTTTCTTAAGTTTTGTATTAATTCAAGTGCTTGATAATCTATAATACTTGAAAGTCTTTCAACTTTGTTTAATTTTTTTGTAGTCTTCATAACAAGTCGTTTTTCTGATTTTTCTTCTTTCCAAAATATAAAGGTTATTATTATTCCTAAACCAAAAGAAACTAAATCAATCAAAATTGCTAATAACAATTTATCAGTATAGGCCAAGAAACCAACAACTCCTCCAAGACCTGCTAAATTGTTTAAAGCTACGCCAAATATTCCTATTAATCATCCACCTAATGCTCCTGCGATCACACCAGTTATAAATGGTAAGCCTTTTGGTAAATTTACACCATATATACAAGATTCAGTCGGACCCGAAATAATTCCAGGTAATGCAGCGGCAATAGCGGATGTTTTATCAATAATTCTTTTACTTCTTAAACAAACCCCAATAGTAGCACCCATTTGGGCTCATGCAGCAGCGAATGCTGCTGCTAGAAACAATGACGGGTTATTATTCGCAACCAGATCAGCTGTTGCTGCAAAAAACAAAATGTTGTGAACCCCTAACACCACTAATGGTTGTCAAGTTAAACCAACTATCATAGTTCCTAAACCAAACGGTAATTTCATGAATCAATCAAAGGCTAATAAAAGTACATTTTCGATTATACCCATAATAGGTCCTAGTAAAAAAAATGCTAATATTCCTCCTATCAATAAAGTCAAAAATGGATTTAATAAGAAATTTGCTACTGAATTAAAATATTTATCCATAAAACTTTGTAGATATGCTATAACTATTCCCATAACAATAAAAACTAATATTGTTGAATAAAACGGCTTAATAACAATATCTCAATTACCAATTTCAAAGAGATGAACTCCATTTTCTGGAATAATTGGGGATACCATTATCAAACCAAGAGTAATGGCAATTGGTGGTTTGCCACCTAAATAACGGACAGTTGATCACATCGCAACTACACCCATCATTTTAAACCCTGTACCAGTAATAATATTTAAGACATAATCAAATACATTGTAATCGACTCCCATTACACCATCTTTAGTAATAAGTGAACTCACCTTCATTCTTATAAGCAGTTGTTGAAAAGCCATCAATAAACCAACTCCTATTAAGAAAGGAATAAGTGGACCAAAAATAGCTGATACAGCTTTCAAGAACTTGCTACCATATGAAATATTGTTTTGTTTTGACATCTTAGAGTTAATGTTAAAGCTGTCATAATCTTCTTTGTTCCTTAAGTCATCAAGCCTAGATTTCAATAGACTCGTTAGTTTTTCAACTCCAGGTCCAACTATAATTTGTAGTTCGTTATTTGATCATAAAACATTTTTGAAACTTTTAATTTTTTTCAAGTTATTAACATTTACGATCTGATTATTATATAAAGTTAATCTAATTCTTGTTGCACAATTATAGATATCTTTTATGTTTTTATGTGTACCAACAAGATCAATTATTCTAATTAATAAAGATTGCTCTTCACTCTTTTTTCTCATAACCAACACCCTTTTTCGAAATAAATTAACAGTTTAATAAAAGTTTTGGTATTTTTGTAATATATAGTTAAAAACTATGTGATTTTGATGTATCTCCTGTAAGTATCTTAGCATTAAAACTAAACCACAATAAGGAAAGTTTAAAAAAGTTTAAAAAAGTTTAAAAAAGTTTAAACACAAAAAAAAAAAAAAAAACTTGTAATTATTCAACAAGTTTTTACAGTATTATTTGAAGATACTACTTAAGTATCTTACTTTTCTTTCTAATTCACTTATTATTTTAATTTTAAATACTTCTTTTATAAATTCTTGATAAAACTCTTCTTTATATGAAAACGCTGAATGTGAGAAAAGTTCTCCTTTTTTATTTTTTTTCTCCAGATACATTTTATATATGATTTCGTAACAATTATACATAAAAGATGCTAATTCATCCTTATTGAACTCAAACTCATCGTTTATTGTCTTGTTTACAAATGTACCTTTTACGTTTTTGAAAGTTTCTAAACTTTTGTAATTAACAATTGTTCCTAATGAGTCTTTAATGTTTCAAATCAATCAAATTAAAGAAATTACTCAAGAATTTATGTTACCTATAAGTGGCTGAACACCTTCAATATCTCCAAAAATAATATAATTATTCAATTCTGTTAATAACTTAGATACCTTTGAGTAGAATGAATATGATAAGAATATGTCTTCATGTGAAACGCTTTTATTTAAAAATATTTTTTCGTAATTTTTTTCATTAAATATCTTAGATTTATTTTGTAAAGAGAATGTTGGATTCATTAATATAAGTGAGTAAACGTATTGCGCGACTTGATCATTAAGTACACTAGGTATTTTACTTACATCATTAATTCCCAATCTTTTAGCTATATATTTTTTATCAGCTAAGGCTTGGTCTCCCCGTTTAACATTTAAGATTACATTATTTTCTTTGAAGAATTCTTTTAAAGCTATCATTTCTTTGGCATTCGATTTTAAATCTCTAGGTGTAATTGGTTTTTGATTATTTGATGCTTTTGTTATTTTTTCTACCAAGTCATCTTGATTTTCATCTTTAACCTCAATAATTTTTGCTACAACATAAACCTTATCTATGTTGTCTTTCATTGATGAGTCTCTATTAATTTTTTCAAGATTAGTTATAGTCTGAGCTCCATTGACAATTGAGAAGTTTTTCAAAGAAACTAAGTTATTTAGGATATCTATTTCGCCAATTTTTTCACTAACTATTGTTACACCATTATTGAAAATAAAAAATTTCCCTGGATTGTTTTTTACAGTTTCTCTAATACTGTCATCCACACTTTTAGATGCTGTCCCTTTTGTTATAGCAAACCTAACATTTTTATCAAAAATACTCTCGTTAAATTTATGATAACAACTTATAAGCGATTTTGCAGATAAAGAAAGAATGATGGTTTTTTCAACGTTTGCTTCTTGATAAATTATTGCATTATTCTTTCCAGTTTCCATATTTGACGGGTTTTTGAATTCAAAATTAAACTTATTTCCTTCTTGTTGACTTTCATCCAAAATTTCACCCATAAATTTTGAGTTTAATCTTTTTTTATCTATTATTTTCAATTCACAATAATTAAAAATATTAGGATCATTAAAAAAATAATCTTCCATAGCAATAATTTTTTGATCCTGTAGATAATCATTATAGATAATAATCAATTCGTAGTCAGTGACATTATTTTCGAAAAGTTTATTTATTAAATTAATATAGCCTTTTGTGAAAAGTACATCTTTGTTTAAAGTGTTAGATTTTAAGTTATCAATAAATATTTTATTTTTCTTGATGATATCTTTGACGTCTTCCTCACTATTAGCTACATAAAATAGCTGTGCTAATTTATCATCTTCTTCTTCATCATAAATAATTATTGATGGATAATTTTCATTGTTACAAAAATTTAGTAAATTTATGTATGAATATTTTGATTCATCTATATTATTTTCTCTTGAAAAAATATAGTGTGTTAATATTTTTATTCTTGTTTCTGGGTTTTCATTTGAAAATCATAGATCAAGATATTCTTCAAGTTTATTGGTATATTGCATTTTTTATTTCCTCACTCATTTTTTTTATAAATTTATCATATTCGTTAATAAATAGATTATTTTTTTCATATCTGATATTATCAACTAATTTTATATCAAATCCATCTTTATTGATGTGATTGTCATATTTTATTTTCAACTCTTGTTTAGTCTTCAACTTTGTTAAATCAATATCATCTTCTAATATATTGAAAGAGACAGCATTAGGTATTGAATCATCCTCTGAGTAATTATCGTTGTATATCTTTTTGTATACATCAAAATATTTTTCTTTAATTTTATATAGACTTTGTATTTCACCAGTTGATTTATAAACGGGTGTAGTATTGCTTATACAATATATTCAGTAGGTTTTTATACCTGCTTTTCTTATATTAGTTGCGTCACCTATCATATTAGAAATATTATTGTTGTTATTTTTTTGAACACTTGATAACAACATTTTGAACTCAATTGTTGCAATTGTTTCTTTTGTTTTTTTATTCATGATTAAAACATCTGTTTTTTTATCATAATAATATCCATTGGCTTTTAATTCCGAGCCATCCGTTTCTTTTGTGAACAACTCAAAACTAGAATCATTCAATTCTGAACTTAAATGCCGTAATAAAGCATAATGTAAATTATCGACTTTTTTATTACTTCGTTTATTTTCTTTATGACTCGGTCGATAAATAAATGCATATGTATTTTTTATTTCTTTTAGAAGATTATTTTCGTATTTTCTCATATAAATTCAAATCCCTATCACATTTTTTTATTGCTAATTTAATCTTATTATATTCGTAGTCTAAAAAGCTATAATCTAAGTATTTTTGAACATCCTTAGATGAAACGTAGTAATAATGTCCATTTTTATCTTTACCTAATAGTTTTACGTATTCTATGAACTTCTGACTTTTCAGCTTTTTTTGAATTTCCTCAAGACTTATACAATCTGAATAGATATAGAAACCTGAATAAATAGCTGTTCCATAAGGAGCGTGAATAATTTTAATTGATTCAATAGTTCTTATAATATTATTCATTGTGATTTTTTCTTTGTAAACATCTTTAATTGCTTGTGATCTTGCAAATCCATATCAATTACTCATATTTTCTAAAGATCTATCACATAAAGAAAATTTCTTCAATTGCAATTCATCATAAATATTTTTATTTTTTCTCTCTATTTCATCTAAAGGTATCAGTTTTCCACTTTTATCATAAGGATAGAATAGCTTTGTATACTTTAAATTTGAAGCCTTGATTGCATCAATTATAAACTCACCTTCAAAATTATCATTATAGAAAAAACTATCGAAATTTGTTGCTAGACCATTTCTTACAAAAACTTTGCTATTATTTGATTTAACGGTAAGTATTTCTTTTAAAAAGTTTATATCATTAGACTTATGAAAATAAAACTTGTTTTCTATCTGGTAAGTCTCATTTTTAATTGTAAAATCTTTAATATATTTGTTTTTGATAGAGTCATTTTTATATACTTCAACATCTTTATTTTTCTTTTGTTTTTTCAACATTGTAATTATCGGATAAGTAGTAATATTTTTAAATGGATTATCGTGACCTAGGTTCAAAACTTTTTGTATCAAATTATTCTCTAATAAGTATTTTCTTAAAGAAGACCCAGAGCTGCTTGTAAGATAAGAATTTGGAGTGATGTAAATTAGTTTTCCAGTTTCATTTAGCATATTTATTCCTATTTCAAAAAAAATCAAATACAAATCTGTCATACCCTTTTTTGAGAATTCAAATTCTTTATATTTAGCATCTAAATCATGAATTCTAATATATGGTGGATTACCAACTACAAAATCCATCTTTTTATCATATTTTTTAATATAAAGGGAGTCGCCATTAATAATATCTCATTTGACTTTTCCAGGTATTTTATGTTCTAAACAAATTTCATCCAAAGTTGATATTGTTACTTTATGACTTTCCTTGTTTAATTCTATACCGTGTATGTACTTCTCTAAATCTCTTTTAATTTCATTTAAGCTAATATTAGCGGCCAGAGATACCTTAATGTATCGTTTAACAATAACAGATAAAAAAGCTCCTAAACCACAAGAATTATCAATTATATGCTTTTTTAAAATATTCTTATTTTTATAAGATAACATATCCAACATATTTTTAACTACTAACTCAGGTGTATATACTTCTCCTGTTTTTTTATACATTTTCATGAAAAGATCCCCCAAACAACTTTATTATACAAGTTTAAAAGGTAAATACATTTATTTACCTTTTAAAATATTTTAACTTAAAATTAATTATTTAACTGATTTAATTGATAACTCTTTAAGTTGTGTTTCAGTTACTATGTCAGGTGCATTTGTCATCGGGTCAATACCAGAAGAGTTTTTTGGAAATGCAATAACTTCACGAATATTTGGTGCACCAGTTAATATCATTGTTATTCTGTCTAAACCTAGAGCACACCCAGCATGATAAGGAGCCCCATAATTATAGGCATTTACAAATCAACCAAAATTATCTTTAATTTGGTTTTCAGTTAACCCGATAGCATCAAACATTCGTTTTTGAATAGTTTGATCAGTAATTCTTTGACTTCCACCACCAATTTCAAAACCATTAAGAACTATATCATATGCTTTTGCAAAAGCTTTTTCTTTATTTATGTCAAAATCTTTTAAACAATTTTCTGATGGCATTGTAAATGGATGATGAGCAGCAACATAACGGTTCTCTTCTTCAGAAAACTCAAATAACGGAAAATCAACAACCCATAAGAATTTCAATTCATTTGGGTCTAAGGTATTCAATAAGCTTGCGACTGTGTTTCTTACGGCACTAAGTGCTTTACTTGCACGATAATATTCATCAACTACAAATAGAATTGTGCTTTTTTCTTTAATATCAAACTCTTTGATTAATGCTTGTTTTTCTGCATCATTCAATTTTGAACCAATTGAACCAGATCATTCGTTTTGATCAAATTTAGCAAAGGCTAAGATATTCACGCTATTTTGCTTAGCTACTTCGCTTAATGTTTCTAAATCTTTTTTAGTTAAAAGTGCGTCAACACAAATCGCTCTAATTTTTTTATCTTGAAGATTAGAAAATAAAGGTATTTCTGTATTATCGAATATATTATTTAAAGTGTGAATTTCGTATCCAAAACGAATATCAGGCTTATCATTTCCATATTTTTCCATAGCTTCTTGGTAAGTTAGGCGTAAAAAATTACCTTTTATGTCAACACCTTTTAAATCTAATACTAATTTTTTCAATAAACTTTCAATTGTTTGCATAACATCTTCTTGTTCTGCAAAAGCCATTTCCATATCCAATTGAGTGAACTCTAATTGACGATCAATTCTTAAATCTTCATCTCTAAAACATTTAACTATTTGAAAGTAACGGTCTAACCCTGCAATCATGAATAATTGTTTATATAATTGTGGAGATTGTGGTAGAGCATAAAATTTACCAGGATTTAATCTTGAAGGAACCAAAAAGTCTCTAGCACCTTCTGGTGTAGACTTACCAAATATTGGTGTTTCAATCTCGATAAAATCGTTATTTACAAAATAATTACGAATAATATTATTAACTTTACTTCTTGTTACTAAAATATTTTGCATTTCAGGGCGACGCAAGTCTAAATAACGATAAGTTAATCTTGTGTCTTCTTGTGAGTCAATGTTGTTTTTAATCTCAAAAGGAGTTAATTCTGATTTATTAATTAACTCAATTTTATTTAATTTAACTTCAATTTCACCAGTGATTAAGTCTGCGTTTTTTGATTTTCTTTCAATAACAACTCCCGAAACTCTAACAACATATTCAGGTTTCAAAAACTCTAAACTCATATTTTCATCTACCACTAATTGTGTAATACCATAACGATCCCTTAAATCCACAAAATTCAATGCTCCCATTTTACGAACTTTGGCAACTCATCCTTCAAGAACGACATTTTGGTTAATTTCCTTAATTGTTAATTGACCACAGGTGTGACTTCTTCTCATTATTTTTATTTCTCCCTTATTGTTTCTATAATTTTATCAAAAGGTACAGTTATTTCCTTTTTGGTTATCTGATTTTTAATAACCACAACATTGTTTTTTAATTCATTTTCTCCAATAATTATGATATTTTTAGCCTTAAGTTTTTCTGAAAACTTGAATGCTGACTTTAAATTTCTTTCTTGGTAATTGAACTCTGATTTTATACCTGCACTACGCATCATTAGTAATAAAATATTTGAGAATTGTTTAGCTTTTTCACACAAAGCGATAATATAGCAATCAACACTTTGTTCTTCAGCCAATGATATACCTAGTGTTTCCAGTTTATTGATGATTCTTTCGATACCCATCCCAAATCCAGCTGCCTGTAACTCAACATTTCCTAATTCTTGAACTAAATTATCGTATCTTCCACCACCAATAAGGGTGCTTCCAGTATCATCAATAACTTCAAAAACAAAACCAGTATAATAGTCTAATCCACGAACAAGCATACCATTTTCTTGATAAGTTATTCCTAAGTTATTAAGATTATTTTTAAGTTGTTGATAGTATTCTTTCTCATCATTACTCAAATATTCTTTCATGTCTTTTAAATCTTTGAATTTAGGTGCATCAATTTTGCAATCTAAAACACGTAAAGGATTTAATTCGATTCTCTTTTGACAATCTTGACATAAATCTAAACCACTTAATGTTTCTTTTAAATATGCAATATATGTTTCTCTTTTTTCTCCCGTAATTAAGTAATTTAAGTTTACTTGAAACTCTTCTATTCCAACAGTTCTTAATAATGAAACAGCTAAACATAGTATTTCTGCATCTAATTCAGGGGTTTTTTTACCAAAAACTTCAACGCCAAATTGGTTAAATTGTCTTTGTCTTCCTGATTGGGGTCTTTCGTAACGAAACATGCTACCAAAATAAAATAGTTTCAATGGTAAGTTTTCGTTTATATAAAGTTTATTTTCAATAATAGATCTAACTGTTGGTGCAGTTCCCTCTGGTTTTAATGCTAGTTCACGGTTTTTTTTATCATTAAATACGTACATTTCTTTAGAAACTATATCAGTTTGCTCACCAACACTTCGTTTAAATAGCTCTAATGACTCAAAAATTGGTGTTCTTATTTCTTGATAATTGTATAAATCAACTAAATTTCTAATAATTAACTCTAACGCAAAGAATTCTCTCACCTTTTCATTAAATAAATCTTCTGTTCCTCTTGGTTTTTGAATCATATTAATCTCCTATTTCTAACCATATAATTTTACACCATTTTTAAAAGGTTAAAAATACTAATTGAGCATAATAAAAACCTTCATAAAGAAGGTTTTAATAAATTATTTAATAGTTTTATACTTATCTCTAATTCCATCAGTACCCAAAAATACTAATTTTAACTTTTGATATCGGATATAATTGTCGTAATTAAGAATGCATTACGAAGTACTTTTGATAAGGCTACATCAATAAATACTAATGAATTTGTTAAAAATGCTACGAATATTCCGTCAAGTGAAGCTGTTATATTTATTTGCTTTTACACTCTAAAATGGTACATAACCCCATCAATTAGTTTTTTTTCGATCTTTATACCATTTTATATCCGCTTGTTTGATACAGAACTAGCGAAATTTTATTGTCAGTTCTTTTCTTTTATTAAACTTAAATATTATAATATTTTATTTTTTGAAAAAATTTCTGACAGTTTAAAAAAATAATCAAAAGTATTTACTATCAAGTTGGTTGTTAGAAATTCACTATGCATAATAATTTAAATCGTTAACAGACGAACGAAATCTCTTGTTTTGTTACAAATAAGATTCTTGTCGAATCTTATAAGTGCTATTTTGTTTGTTCTCTGAAGTATTTTTCTCATTTCAAAGCAAAAGATAAAATTCAAGTAGTTTGACTTTCAAAGAACAATCACTGAAAAAATATACGCAAAGAGTAAAGAAGATTAAGTTTTTTTAGCAAGCAATAAAAAAAATAAATTTAACTAGAGGTGTATACTAAAACTAGGTGATGATATGAAAATAAGGCTAAATAATAAAATAATTATAAATCATAAAATGATATCGATATTCTTCATGATACTTTTGTCTCTAACACTTACATTTATATATCATAATTTACAAAACTCTTTATTATTTTTATTTACATCTTTGATTAATTTCTTTAGTCTTTTGTTTTTTGTATCTACAATGTTACTTTTTATAAACTTAGTTAAAACAATGTCTTCATATTGTTATGAAATAATATATTGATTTAAATATTATTTAACTATTTCTCTTATATCTATGTTAAATATCATCTTTTATTTGTATACAAATAATAAACAAGTTGATTTATTTGTTTTTTTTAATCTTTTAACAATTTTACTTCTGATTACATATGCTTATACTTTTTTGATTTTGCAAATAAGTTTTGCAAAATCAAATTTAATAAAGATAAAAGTTATAGAGAATATTTTTTCTGTGATTACAACTTTTTATGAGTATATTAAATCTTTAATTTTCTTTATGTTTCTGATTAGTTTTGAGATTTACAAAAGTTATAAAAGAATCACGTATTTAATTGTAAGTTTTTTGAAAACACAATTTATAAAAAGATTAAGATTATTTTATGGTGATCAGTTTGCTAACAATTTTTTGAACATTTCACAAATTATTTGTAAATAATTTTAGAAAGGATTAAAATTGTGAAACTTACAAGATTAACTAATAAATATTGGTATTTGATTTTCGCTTACTTTTTAATAACATCCGTTTCAAACGGTTGTATGGTTTATGCAGGATATCAATTATCTAGTGTTTTAAATAATGTCTTTGAAAAAAATATTCAAGGTGTTACAAAAGATACGATAATAGTGGCAATATCGTTTTTATTATCAATAATATCAAACTATATATCTAACATACTAAAAATATATACTGTTAAAAAAATAAAAATTGAATTAAAAAACCTTATATGCAGAAAAATAATTTCATTTAGTGATCAAGAATATAACAGTTATAAAAAAGGAGAATTGATATCATGATTTACAAATGATGTCAATTCAATTGAAAATTTATGCATAGAAAACTTGTTCAATGTGATCAAAAGCTTGTCTGCTATAATTTTAGCAACGTATGCTATTTTTACATTTCATTGAATAATAGGTTTATCACTTTTAGGGATAACAATACTTATGATAGTACTACCGACATTAGTTCAATCAATTGTTACTAAAAAAACCGAGAAAATGTCAAAAGAGAGAGAAATTTTTTCAAGCAAGGTTGAAAACCTACTAAATGGTTATATAATTTTTTCTTATGCAAATGAAAAAAAGAAAGTTTGCAAACTTGATAAACATAGCTAATAAACGCGAAGAAAAAGCTGTCGCTTCTTATCAATATGTAAACGCTTTTCAAGGTTTAATCTTATTCTCTTTATTTATTTCTAGTCAAATGATTATGCTATTTGTTTCAATTTTCTTATCGTTAAATAATTACACAGAAGTTGGTTCAATACTTGCAGTTACAAATATATCAGGTACATTTTTTAATGGTGTAAACGGTTTATTCGGTTCTGCTTTTATTATAAAAGCAGGAACTATCATGATCAAAAAATTTAATTATAACGAGAAACAAGTACATCCAAAAAAATTTATTGCTTTTGAAAAGCTAGAAGTAAAAAATTTAAGCTATAAAGTTGCTGAAAAAGACATATTCAAAAATATTAATTTAACTTTTGAAAAAAATAAAAAATACTTGATTGTTGGTGATTCTGGAAAAGGTAAAACTACTTTACTAAATATTGTTTTCGGTTTAATAGATAACTATCAAGGTAATTTGATAATAAATGAAAAACACGATTATAAATCATTGAGTAAGGAGGATATTAAAAATTTAATTTGATATATGCCCCAAAAAACTATCATTTTTAATGATAGTTTGAGAAATAATATTTCTTTGTTTGATCCAAGTATTGAAGATGGAAAACTATTCAAAGCTTTGAAAAACGTTAATTTGAATGAATTAGCAAATTCCGCTAGTTTGGAAAGTGATTTAAATAATGACTTCAGCAATTTGTCTGGTGGTGAGTTACAAAGAATATCAATAGCAAGATCTTTAACACAAAATAAACAAATATTGATTTTTGATGAAATAACTTCAAATTTAGATAAAGGAAATAGAGAAATAATAGAAAATATTATAGGTGGTTTAAAGAAAACTATTATATTTATTTCCCACACAACTAATATTTTAAACAATCAAAATTTTGATGAAATAATAAAATTATAACTACAATTCTCCTTATATACATTTATGTTTATTTATTCATAAATTCTATATATGGAGATTTTTTTTATGACTAAATATAACATTATAAAAAAAATAAAATATCTATACTACATTGAGATATTTTATTTAATCGTATTTGTGCATTAATTTTTTGTTGTTGTAAATACAAAATGGAATCACTAATAAAGTAGTTACTAATAAAATTAAAATATTCATTATTGCTATATTTTCAAATAACTTTAACAAGTTAAAATTCGAAGCATTAAATCCATAAAAACAAAATATAAATATTGAGAAGAATAATGTTGAAACAAACAGACTTATAAGAGTTATTACAAAGTTTGTAATAATAATGACGAACATTATCTGCTTTTTACTAAAACCAATTTTGTATATCACCTTATAATTACTTTCTTGACTTGTAAAAAATGCTACTAACGTGTTTGTAAATACTATTAAACCAAATATAGAATTTATGATTAAGAGTATATAAATCCCCCTATTGTTTTGTGAGTTATTTTTTTCTACTGCACTAAACGAATATGTAGAATAAATATAATAAGCGAACATTGAAAAAGCCATTAACAAGTTAATAAGAACGAATATTTTATTAATATTTTCAATTAGTGATTCTAAAACAATTGTTTTATAAATGCTTTTTGATCTTTTGTTAAATAGTTTTAAAAAGTAACATAAGAGTTTTTTTCCTATAAGACTGAAAGCAAAAACAAAATTTATAATAACTATTATCAATAAACCTAATCCTAAACCTCCTCGCATAGTGTAACTGTTTGACAATAATGCAATGCATATCAAAGAGAAAATAGAAGAAAAAATAATACGTAGATTTCTTTTCTTCTTACTTTCTGGTATATCAAAACTCACGCTCGCTATTTTTCTTAATCTTTTTGTTGAAAAGTATGTTGAAAGCAATGTAATTAAAATAGTTGCTAGTACAAATATATAATGATATGAGTACTCATTATATATTTTGAAATTACTTTCAATTACTTGCTTATTTTTTAACTCCTTTAGAATAAAATTTGCAAATGGAATATTTAAAAAGAAGGAAAATAAAATTGCAATAGTCATGTAAATAAAAATTTCAAAAAAAATAAATACTCTCAGTTTTGTGTGACTGATACCAATAATTCTAAGCAATTTAAAACTAGAATCTCTTAAACTCATAGATAATGTGATAAGACTAAAAATAGAGAAAATGGATACAAAAAATATTATACCTACTATTCCATTAAAAAAAGTTAATGGACCTAAAGGGTTTGTTAATTCCAAAACATCTTTATAAGCATATGCATAAATACTATTAGCAAGTAGTAAACCAAAAGTGAAAATGAGAAATGTTGATAATATCAATGTTAATAAAACCCCGATTGATATTACTATATTCTTTTTAAAATAAGATAAGAATAGATTATTCATTTATTTGGAGTTAAGTAGATATCTTTCTACATTTTCAACATTTTTTATTCCATTATATTTCTTTAAGGTTTTATTATCAATTATAAATATACTATCACTTTCAATTGCAACATAAGGATCATGAGTAACTAATATCAAGGTTTTATTATACTCTAAGCAAAGATCTTTAAGTAGTTGTGTGATGTTATTTCTATCCTTTATGTCCAAAGAACCCGTTGGCTCATCAGCTAAAATTATATTGCTATTGCACATTATCGATCTTGCGATTGCTACTTTTTGTTTTTCACCACCAGATAAATAATTTATTTTATTCTCGAGTTTATTTGCTAAATTTAGTTTATTGATTACATACTCAAATTTTTTTAAATCAAGCTTTGTTTTAGTTAATTTAGAAATTAGTAATATATTATCTCTAACGTTTAAATAATCTACTAAGTTTAAATCTTGAAATATGTAGGTCATATTCTCTCTACGATATTTTGTTAATTTTGATTCCTTTAAAGTATTAATACATTTATCATTAATATAAACTTCGCCTTTTAAAGGTTTTTCTAAACCATATAAGATGTTTAGTAAAGTTGTTTTTCCAGATCCTGACAAACCAATTATAGATACAATTTCTCCAGCATAAAAAGTACAATTTATGTCTTTTAAAATTTCAAAGTTTTTTATGTGGTGACATATATTTTTTAACTTGATGGTTTTATTCATGTACTTCAACTCTCTTCTTTTTTTTAAATTTCAGATAAAAAATTTTATATGAAATTCTGTTTAAAAAATACCAAATATGAAAGATTTTAAAAATAGTATTTTTAAATGGTTACGATTTTATTTATAAAACAAATCTAATAATTTAATTAAATTTGTTTTTCAATACTAGTATAAACGAATTTCCTAAATTTACTTTTTCAATTTATGTTAACACTAAATATTAACTAACAAAAAAGCAAAAAAATAGTGAAAAGGTTGGTTAATGGATATTATTAAATACAGTAAATATACTTTGACAAGTAAAGGGTCACCCCAAACTACACAAAAATTATGCAAATAATTTTTATAGGAGGGTGTCTTTTTTATGGTTAAAACAAAACTATTTACTGCAGATGAAAAAATGAAAATAGTAAATGAATTTTTAACATTTGACATAAGTGCAAAAAAATAGCAGAAAAATATAATATTAAACAACCATGTACTATTTATCAAGGACAGAATAGGTATGTAACTAGTGGGATCCCTGGTTTATTTGATCAAAAAAGAGGTAGAAAATCCAATATTGATAAACAAAAAAACATCGAAAACATCAAACAAGAGTTAAGTTTTTTAAGAAAAGAGATGCAAAATAAAAATAAGGAAAATAGAGAGTTAATTAATAAGGTCGAAATTATGGAAAAGTTCACAACATCTCTGGTAAAGGATTTTAAAAACAAAAAATAAACATTGAATTTTATAAAATAATAAGTAAATACTTGCAAAAAAAATATAAAACTTTCATAACTATTAAATTTATTAAACATTGATTTTAAAACTTATAAAAGTTGAGTTAATAATGGTTCGAAAGATTATAAAACAAAAAGAAATACTTCTTATGATCTATTCATAAAACTAGTATTTAATGATTGTGACTTAAAATATGGTACACACCGTAAATGAGGTCATAAAAAAATAGCTTTAAAATTCGGCATTGGTAGAAAAACAGTTTTAAGCTCAATGAAAAGTCAAGGACTTTTTCCTGATAATTGTGAAAAAAGTAGAAAGTGAAAATCTTATGTTAGTGGAAAAAAAGAACCTGTAAATACTGCTCCAAATTTATTGAAAAATCCAATTACTGGTAAAGTAGAATTTTTTGCTTCAAGACCATTGGAAAAAATATGTTTAGATATATCAGAATTTAAGTTTAATAACTCTAAATTATATATGTTTGCATATATTGATGTTTATTCTAGATTACCTTTAAAAACTTATTTTTCAAGTAATCAAACTACAAAAGAATTAATAAAATCGCTATATATATTAAAAAATAACTACAATATATGTAATTCAATTATCCATACAGATAGAGGAGCCCAGTTTAGAAGTATTAGTATGATGGACTTTTGTAAAGCAAATAAAATACAACAAAGTATGACGGATGGTTATGCTTCATAACAAAACGCAATAGTAAAAATTTTTTTTAATATTATTAAACAAAATTATTTTAAAGGATACAAATTTTTAAACAAAACAGAATTTCTATCTTGAATGGAAAATTGTATCTGAAATTATTCAAACAATAGAATAATAAATAAAAAAAATTACTCCTATAGAAATGTACAAGAGTAATTTGTTAAAATAATTGTAGTTTGGGGTGACCCTTTATTAAATGTAATTTTTTTTAATAAATTTTATATAGAAAATGCAAAAAAATCATAAACACTTATAATAAGAATTGAAGATCTGTATAGATAATGTTGAATCAGCAACTTTAGACTAATAATAATGTATTAAAAATTATTTTTAATTGACTTTAAAAAATTTTAAAATGTTATATTTCTTTTTATTCAATAAATAATAAAATTAATTTCATTGTATAATTATTTATTACATTTTATAAATTAATAATTAATAAAATTGAAACAAAATCTATTAAACATTTAATAAATAATTATTTTGGTTCTAACAAAGTTTCATAAATTAAATCCACTTTTATTATTTCGTTTTTACACAATTGTTCCATCATTTAATAAATTTATTTGTTTTATCAAACACTTATCTGTTTGAAATTTAATTCGTATTTCTAATTTATTTTTCACTGTGTAATTTTCTGTTAGTATCTTTAAACCATGAATAGTTAAGTTAGTCTCTATATTATCATCTCTAAGCAAGAAAAAAAATCAATAAATAGAATCTAAATAATTGCTTTTACCTGAACTGATCTCTCCAAATAAATAATTTAATTTATTATCTAAAGTTTCAAGTGTTTTATGGCCATTAGTTAAGTTTCTAAATTTTTTATTTAAAATTTATTTTCATTTTTTGTTACCTCTCTAATAGATTACCAATAAATTTTATCAAATATGTATAAAAGAAAGAATTTAGAAAGTTTTATGTTTTAAAAGTGAATATAGGTAGCTTTTATGAAACTTAAAAAAATTTATTCAAAATTAAAAAAGTAGGTGAAAATCATTCATATGAATAGTTTTATAGTTTTTATTACCAAGTATTGAATCCTGACTAGGACTATCATAATAACTAATATTATGAATGTAATGTTTAAATATATGTTCAATGAGATCGCATATATAATGATTGAAGTTCTATAAGAAGCGGTTTTATTTCCATTATATTGATGATTTGGTAAATTAACATTAAATAGTGTTGAATAAGTTTCAAAGTTAAAAAAGCTTATTCTTATATTTTTATGACTTTACAATTATTATTATTATTATTATTATTATTATTATTAACTTGTTTGTGAAAGACATTATAAAAATAACTTAGCACCTTGTAATTCATTAAACTCTATCTACAATAAAAAAACATATTCTATAATTGACAGAATATGATTAAAATTAATATTGACTGTTTTTATATTTTAATTTAAATATAAGTCTAATTAGCATTATTTTTTTTGAAAAATTTCATACGCATTGCATCAAAAGTTTTTAAAAATAATTTCTGGCATATTTTTAAGTTTTGCTTGAATTTCGATACTTAGATCAATAGATTCTTTTACTAAAATTTGGTTTAAAATCCATGAATTAGCTCTAATATATTTCAAAAATAATTTGTATAATTTTTCATAATTTAATGAATAATTAATTTTATTTATATATCTTTTTCGTGCTAGTTCTAAATATTTTATATAATTATTAAAAGGTAATAAATTTAAATCATATGATATATCTTCGTAGTTTTTAGCATTTATAAATTGACTATTTATAAATTCTTTTACTTCGTTATAATTTGAAAACTTGATTAATTTCATTCTTTTAGAGCTTATATAGATAAAATACATTATAGAAAAGATTGAAATTGTATAAACAATAGAATTAGATAACATATATTGTAAATAACCATTGTCATTTTGTGAATATATAAAACAACTTCCAATAAAAATTATTGAATTTAAAATAATGAAAAAAATATAAGAAGTATATATTTTTCATTTTTCATTTTTTATGTAAATTGGAAAAACTGTTGTAAGGGTTTCTTTATTAAATATTTTTTTAACTGAAGTGATATTTCTTCATAAAATATATTGAAAAATCATAAATCCAAAATAACCTGAAGATATAATAGGAATAATACCTAAAGAAATATAGTATCACATTCTAAAATTTTACCAAATCTATTCATGCAACTATTGCTCCAATTGTTGCACATAAAGCAATTAAAGTCTGATTTGAGAGTTTACTAAGAATTTCTTGTGATTTACTTTGTGAAAATTCAATGTATTTTATAATTTCACTTTGATTTATTTTTTTAGAAAAATTTGAATTGTTTTCATTATTGTACACTATGCTTTTTTTTACATTATCGAATAAGCTTATAAGTGCTTGATTTGTTTCACTTCAGTTTAATTCATCTTTAATTTCATAATTTGAATTATTTTTCTGAATTTCGCTTTTTGAACTTATTGAATAACTAGCTCCTGAAGCTGTTATAGAAAAAGTTCCTACTATGTTTAGTAATTTTTTCACATTATAATACCTCCATTAATTACTTAACAACATAATAACAATTAATTGTTTATATTTGTGGAAAAAAATAAATAAATTTATTTTTTTCTACCTAAAATTGAAAATTTTTGGTGGCAGGATAAGCGTGGTTAGCTCTTTTTTCAAAAAACCCTTTAATAAAGGTTTTTTTCTCAAAAATTGTGCTAGCACTTACCATTTTTGCACTAGCATTAATGCAGCACAAAAAAGCTTGGAAGACAAGTTGGTTTTTTCTTATTTTTGCAAATTTATTTGATACTTTTATTTTATTTATTGATTAATTTTATTATTATATCACCATATAGGTTTTTAACAGCTTTTATTATAGGTATATTTACTCTATATAAACTTTTATATTTTGATTTAATAACTTCATCTACTAATATAAAGTAATCATCAACTATTTTATCTTCAAGTAATTTATCACTGTAATGATATAGATATGGATATATGTTTACCCCATTAATTTTTGCTACATTTATATTAATTAAAAATTACTCCAATAGAAATGTACAAAAGTAATTTGTTAAAATAATTGTAGTTTGGGGTGACCCTTTAAAGTATACGAAATGTTTTTATATGATTACTTCATTAATGTTTGAGTTTTTTTAGTTATATAAAATTATATGATTATCAGATGTTTTTTGACTAAAAAAGTTATTATGTTTAATTTCATTTTAATTAAAAATTTATGTGCTGATTTTTAAATAAAGTACTTGCACGGCAACTTTTTAGTATCGAGATTCAATTTGTTTGATTTGGTTTTATGAATTTTATATAAAAAAAATTCTCCTTGTATAGAATTATGTTTTTTACATAATGTATACTCAGAGAATTATATCTACACTTGTTTTATGTGTAAAATTTTTTTAAAAAGATTTACTTCAATAATATTATTGAATAAATTATTTAGCTTTTAACTTTTGTTTTTCAGCCAATTGTTTTTGATATTCATTTTGTTTAATTTTCAAGTTTTCCTCGAATTGATTGTATTTATTTAGTTTGCTTTCTAAAACAGCAATTTTTTTATCATTACCTGTATACTTAGAAATTCTATTTTGAATTGATTCTCTAACTCCATTAGTACCTGAAAGTACTAATTTACCGTTTTTGATATCTGCCATTCTTCAGAATCCTAAGATTATACCCATAATTATTGAACCAACCATAAATGCTGTGATAAAGAATGCAATACCAAGTCCTTTTGATAAAGCTACATCATTAAATACTAATGAATTAGTTAAAGGTGCTATGAATATTCCACCATGTGGAGCTGTAATAGTAATTTGCATTGCACCAGCGATGGCTCCAGCGATTGCACCACCAACCATAGCTGATACTGAAATTCTTTTTGGATCTTCAATCATAAATGGAATTGCACCTTCTGAAATGAAACATACTCCCATTAATCAGTTAGCTTTTGCAGAATCTTTATGTTTTGCACTTCATTGTCTTGGGAATAAAACAGTTGATATTGCTATTCCGATTGGTGGAACCATTCCACCAACTAAGCTTGCTGTCATAATCATAGTTTGTGATGAATATGCTGCACTATTTGGGTCTTTAACCAATTGATTTCCAACAGCTAAAACTCCAAGTGAGTAAGCGATTTTATTGATTGGACCACCCATGTCAACACACATCATAAATCCGATTAATGTACATACTATGAATAATAAATTTTTGTCTGCTAAGAATACAATACCTTCTTGTAGTCCTAACATTACGTATCCTAAAGGAATATTAATTGCTAACATAATTAAAGCAATTGCTGCTAATGATAACACAGGAACAAAAACAATGTCTCTAGCTCCTTGTAATCCTTTTGGTAGATTTTTCATCATTTTTGCTAAACCAAATACTGCTAAACCTCCAAGGTAGGCACCAATTAAAGCACCAATAAATCCTGATGAAGGAACATTTCTGATTGCTTCTGGAAGGAATCTTGATCATCCCCCACTTCATGATTTAACAGCCACACTATAAACGAAACCATCTCCATTAGAAATAAGTCCAGCAACTGCTCCAACCATCAATCCTTGTGCTCCTACCAATGAGTAACACACGTATGCTGCCAAGATTGGAATCATTAATTCCATTCCTATTTTACCAACAGCAGTGACTGCTTGAGCGACTCCCCAAACAGAACCAAAACTGCCAGAATAATAATACTTAGCACCATCAGATGCTACTCAATAACCAACTGCGTTTTTGAAATCATCAAAAACTTTTCCGTTAAATATTTGATTGAATTTATTTTCATCAGCGATAGCAGTAATTCCTAAAGATGCTGTATAAATATAGTCTAATAGGAAACCAAATCCTAGAATAATACCACCTGCAACAACAAATGGTAACATTCTTGATACACCTGCTAATAAATTATCTTTTACTTTTTTAAATTGCTTTAATGTTAATTCTCCAGATCCTGAATCCTCATCATCTTTTGCATTTTCAACTTTTTGAGCTTTTGGGTGATTATCAAATCCAACAATTAGATCTTTTCCCTTATAAATAGCTTCTTTAGTTGTTGTATCGATTACTTTGTAACCGTTAAATCTAGCCATTCCTTGAATAGCCTTATCATGTGCTAAAATAATAACTTTTGCATTTGCAATATCATCTGCAGTAAGTTTATTTTCTACACCCCTACGACCTTGTGTCTCTATTTTTACACTTAAACCTTGTTGTTCTCCGTATTCTTGTAACTTTTCAGCTGCAAGATATGTATGTGCAATTCCAGTTGGACAAGCAGTAATTCCGATAACATCATATTTACCATTTTTTGGTGTGTTATCTTTTTTCTCTTTTGGTTGACTAAATAAAGTTTTTACAGTGTCAACACTTTTTGCACTTCTTAGTCCTGCTTGAACTTCTTGTTTTATTAAATAACCTGATAAACTTGCTAAAGCATCTAAATGCTCATTTCCATCTTTTCCATTTGTCATGATCATAAAAACCAAATCAACTGGTTGATCATCTAATGATTGTCAATCAATTTTATTTTTTAGTTTTACAAATGCAATTGCTGATTTTTCAACAGTTGGATTTAATACGTGTGGAATTGCAATTCCATCACCAATACCTGTTGAACCTTCGCCCTCACGTTTGTAAACTGCGTCTTTAAAATCTTTTTCGTCTTTTATGAATTTTTGTGATTTTAATTTTGAAGTTAAAAATTCAATAACTTCGTCTTTTGTATTTAAATCTTGTTCAAAAAAGGCGATTTGTTTATGAAACAGTTCTTTTAATTCCATAAGAACCTCCTTATATTTTTTCTACTGTTATTTTATTAACTAATGATTGTATTTCTTCTTTTGAAGCTAATCATTCATTAAAAGCTGTTGCAGCACCACTGGCAGCTGCATATTGTAGTGTTTCTTCAATAGATAACTTTTGGTCTATCCCATGAACAAAACCAGCGAGCATACTATCTCCTGCTCCAACTGAGTTTACTAACTTACCTTTTGCTACACCAACTCTATATATTTCACCTAACTCTGTAAAGTATAAACTACCTTGTGAACCTTTACTCAATAATATGTTACGAGCTCCCATATTCTTCAATTGAAGAATAAGTTCTTTTGTTTCATCAAAAGTAATGTCTTCTTTAAATTCGATATTTAAAGTTGAGCAAATTTCTTCTAAATTAGGTTTAATTAAAAATGGTTTTTCTTTTAAAGCATACTTTAATAACTCGTTTGTGGCATCACAAACGAGTGTTGCATTGTGTTTATTTGTTAATTTTCCAATTTCTTGATAAATTGTTTTTTCAATTCCTCTTGCAACACTTCCTGTGACCATAACAATGTCATTGGGTTTGATAACTCCATCTAAATATTTAATAAGTTCATCAATGATAGAACTCTGAGTTTCAAAACCTAAACCGTTAAGTTCTGTTTCTTGTTTAGACTCAAGATTCTTAACTTTATAATTAACTCTTGTTTTGCCTGGATTTGATAAAAATTTATTATTTAAATTTACTTCCTTAAATTTCTCTAAAAATATGTCTTTGTTTTCATCACCAAGGATACCTATTGCTTGGACATTAGAACCTAAATTGTTCAAAATGATACCAGCATTAATTCCTTTACCACCGACTACTTTATACTCATCATTGTAGTAGTTTGTTACACCCAATTCAACCCGCCTATCTGTTAGAATGATATGATCAATTGCTGGGTTTAATGTTATTGTATATATCATATTTTATACCTCTTCATTTATAAGAGCTATTTTGCTCTTGTCACTAAATCTTACAAAGGATTTAGAATTCATTTTACTTGTGTCTGCTAAACCAAAAGCAAACTGTGCGTTTTTGATAATTTTCATTTTAATCTCTGCTTCGTCATCGTCAGTAGTATAAAAATTAAATTCCTTATCTATGGCGTTAATTCCTAAGAAAGCTACATCAAAGTTATACTTCGAAATTGCAGCAATAGTTTCAACCCCACAAATAGCACCCGTCGATAGTTTTAATTTACCAGGTAATAAATAAATGTCTCTTATTCCATTATTTGCTAAAACCTGAGCATTAATTATTGAGTTTGTGTAAACCTTGACATTCAAATCCTGTGTGATAAGTTTAGCTAAAAAGTAAGTTGTTGATCCTGCATCTAAAAATACAGTTTCAAAAGGTTTAATACAGTTTAAAGCCTTTGAAGCAATTAATTGTTTTGCATCAATGTTAGAAGTTAGTTTTTCATCTAATTTTGCCTCTAAAATAGACTTTTCTTTAATGGATTGAGCTCCACCATGAACACGTTTTAATTTTTGTTCATAATTCAAATCCGTTAAATCTCTTCGCAAGGTGGTAAAAGGAATATTAAGTTCTTTAGAAATTTCTTCATTTGAACAATAACCGCTTTTATTTACAAAATCGATTATCAGTTTAAGTCTTTCTTCTCTCAACATATTTAGCACCTCACTCATATAGTACTCTTATAAAATAAGAAAAACAACCAAAAACAACCAAATTTTCTAAAATACAACCAAAAACAACCGAATATACTGTTAATCTTTTTTAGATTTATTAATTTCTCATATTTTGAATGTTAAAATGAAACTTGCAATTATAAACACTATTACATTAGTTACTATCAAGGGATAGTTCATAATCATGACAGCTGCTATCAATCATAACAGTGCAGCTAGAACTGCAATAATGTACATTATCAAGGAAACATCTTTTGAAGATTTTGTTACTATAATTTTAATAAGTTGTGGAATAAATCTAATACAACTTACTATAGTCGCAAATCATGAAACTATTTGAATAAAAATTTCCATTTAGAGTTCCTCTTCTTTCGGTTGGTTCTTAGATACTTTATTTTTTAAGATTGAAATTGACTTCAAAATCATCAAAATAACACCAAAACTAAATAAAAGTGTGTTTGTAAAAGCTAGTTGAATCAAAGTACTTTGATCATACAAAAAAATTTGTAAATAAGCATAAATACATCAACTTCCATTCCCAAATACAAAACACAAGATTGTAAATAAACTTACATCTCTGGCACTTTTTGTTCTTCACATTTTAATTATTTGTGGTATTAGTGACGATGCTAATAAGATTGATGCAACTCAACTAATTATTAAATAAGCCATATATAATCTCCTAGTAAATTCATTATAATTATTAAACTCTGAGTTTTTTTTTTTTTTTTTAAAAAAAAAAAAAAAATGCTCGGTACACCAATCTTTTTTAAGAACACTCCAATGATATCAAAAAATATAATTTAATTATTTGAAATCTAAAGAGATGTATGTTGGGGAAATCTTATGTTCAATCATTATACTTATATAGAAGTAAAATGTTATAAAATTGTTTAACGTTTTATTTAAAATCAACAAAGTTAATCTGTTTATATTCACTATTAATCTTATTTAAATAAGATGAAAATTTTAAACATTTCATCATCAATTGAGTTTTCCAAGATTAATATAAAATAATATTTTAACATAACAGATTTAACCCGGCTTGCATTTATACCTTTATTATTCACAATACTGTTTATTCTAAGCAAAACAAAAACTTATTCAACAATACACATTTTTCTAATTTTTAAGATATATAATGTTGCATTTTTTTTAAAATTTAGCATATAAAAAAATTCTCCTTGTATAAATATATGTTTTTCAACACACTATATACTTAGAGAATTATATTTATTTTTTGTTTGTTATAGAAGTAATATTTTTAATCTTTTTATTTAGAGTATTTAAAAAGCCTGATCTTCTTTTGTGATTTTAATAGTTACTGGACCACCAACAAAATTAGCTTTTTCAAACACCTTTGAATTTTTAACACTTATTACAAATGAATTCTTATCACTCGCTATGTTTATGTTAAATATCTCCAAAAATCTTTGCTTAAATTCTTCTTCATCAAACCCGTATACTTTTTCTTCTTCCATTAAAGTCAGATAGAATGAGTCGTCTTCAATAAGCTGATTACTAAACCCTCCACTGTCAGAATCGAATAATGCATTAACGATATCATCATTATTTACTTCTTCATCAGTGAACAAAATGATACTATCAATGTTTTTAAACACATATTTTTCTATATCTAATTCATGAATTCCATTTTTATCAATTTTATAATTAAAAGTGATTGTAAATTCATCATTAGTTAGCTTTACACTACTATTAAATTTATTTGTTACTTCGATACTTCCTGTTTTTTTAGAGCTATCGTTAATTAATTTTTCAAAACTAAAATCTCCTTTTTCAACTGCATCCTTAGCATTAGGATTAGCTTCTCCAAATTTTTCCTTTACTGCATTCAAAATTATAGATTCACTTTCTGAAACAACAGTAACTTCATCTAAATTAGTTTTAACTCCCGTAAGGTCTTTTTTCTCTGCAACTTTAACATTTGCTTCACCCGAAACTTTATAACCATCAATGTCATTTTCATGCCCTTCTTTTATAGAAATTTTAATTGAATTTATGTCTTTAGTGTTATTATCAATAATTTTCTCCCCATTACTATCTAGGAAATCGATGTTTACCATAGTTATAATAGTATCAACGGATATATTTAAATTTAACCCTAAATTATTAGCATCTTCTAAAACTTTGGTTACGTAAGTTTTTACAGCCTCTATAATGCCATTTTGATCTTTAATTTTTCCTGGTTCCACTGATAAATAACCTTTATTACCATAGTTTTTAGTTACTATTTCCGCAATTCCCTCGTGATTTATTGCCTCTTCGATTAAACTTAAATCAAATTCAGCTCTATCATTTGATTCTTCGCTAAATATTTTTATTTCAACAGAGCCAACTTCTTTATCATTAAGTTTAACAGTTAATGCTTCACTAATATTGTCTTCAGGTAAATCATTTTTTAATGAAACTTTATAAACAACTTTTTTTGTCTCTTTATTTGTTTCTTCAACTTTTAACAATGAATCTTCACCTTTATTACTTGATACTGTAATTTTATCTGCACTTGCTAGATCTTTATTAAGTTCAACAGTTAAAGTGGTTGAGTCATCTTTTGACCTTAAGTTATTTTTCCCTAAAGAAACTTTACCAATAGATTCAGCTTCATTTTTTTTGCCACATGATACAACAGATACACCTGTTGAGGCCACCATTCCTAGTGCGCCTAATAATCCTAATAGTTTTTTCATTTTTTTTCTCCTTTTGGTATATTAATATTTAATACACTTATTAATATGATACACAACAAAGTGAAAATAATTATCAAAGTAAAATGATTTTTAAAATTTAGAAATATTTTAAAAATTAATTTTACCACTAGACTTTTTTACAAAGTGTAGTAAAAAAATCATATGCTTGTTAAAAAGGTTTTAGTTTTTCGACTTTTATATATATATATATATATAAATAAAATTTGCTTTTTAATTAATTTTTTCAAAATTCGAAAAATTTATCTTTTATATAAAAAGGTCAAATTATTAGTTTTTTAGCTATATTAAATTTTCTGATTTAGTTTGATTATGTACATAATCAAATGTTTTAAAACTTATTATTGACGTTTTTTTTCATAATTGTAATTACCTTCAAATTATGGCATTGTTTCAATCCTTAACCTCGGCAAAGTATTTATAAATACCATTCTTGTTCTAAAATTATTAATATATTTTAAGTATAGTAACTATCAACTTTAGCTAATAATACACACAGTTCTATTTTAATCAAAATGAATGTGTCCTCAAATTGTTGAAAATAATTACAAGTTTTAATAAAGGTATGTTTTTAAAATCCTATTAATATCAAATGAATTAAGAGACTTTTAAGATATTTCAATTCTTTGAATCAAAAATGAAGTTAGTCATAAAAAACACCTATGATAAAATCTAACAATAAAAAGAGTCTCTTTTAATCGCTGATTTTATTTTAGGTGTTTAAATTTTTAATAATTATAGTTTGTATCGATTTTTGAGTAAAAAACTTTATTAGGTATACCTGATTTATTAACTGGTTGTATTCCTATATAGATAAAATGGTCTTCATTATCGTTCAACTCTCTTAAATAGTACTTATTGATGGTTGTCTGACCAAGACGATATCAATTAATCCCATCATTTGAATAAAAGATATTGAAGTAATCACTTTCCTTATTGTCTATATCTCAATTAAATCTTATATTTACATTGTTATTGTCAGATGATCTTTTAACAACATACTCGTTTTTTATTTTTTTTACCTTAGTTTCATTAGTTAATTGCTCAGCATCCAAGTTTTTAGAAATGTTAAATCCACCAACAGAATATAAAAACTTAGTTTCATTAGCAGGATTTATTTTAAGTCCTAATTTAGCAATCCTATTTCCACTATTAATACCTGATAGCTTACTCAAATCAGCTGTAACTTTATACCAACCATCATTAATTTCTGTTATTTTTGTATCATCAATGACTTTTGGTCCTTGATTTTCATTTGATGTTGTATAAGTTATTTTGGTATTTTTATCATTAATGATGTCATTTGACTTTGTATCACTTTTACTTTTTTTGACAAAATAACTAACATTGTAATTGTTTTTACTTAGATTAGTTCCCATTATATTTCAGTAATAATCTTGATTTGGATATCATATACCTGGTTTTACAACTCCATCATTATCAAAGTCATAACCCATACCAACAGAAATGGAATTACCTTTCATGTAAGGATTGTAATAATCAAAATATGGTGCTAATTGCCCTTCACTTGTAATTGTACTTACGTTTTTCTCACCATCTAGAGTATTAATTTGAATTGTGTCATGAACTTTTTCTTTACTTCAAAAATCTCATTGATATGTTGGCATAACATCTCCTAAGCGAGAATTTGTTCAAGGAGTAATTTTGTCATAAAGTGCTTTGCCTTTACTATCTCTGTTAATAAATTTAATTCCCGAACCAGTAGAAAAATAAGTTGTCATTGATGGATCATTTTCAATTTCTTTTGGTTCTTTGTTACTGTAACTACTGTAATCGTTATCAATAACTGTATCTGCTACTACGGTTTTCTCTAAAAATGAACTCCCTACTCCAACACTATATTTGTAAACATTATTCTCACTTCGTTTGAATAAATAATCGATAGGAGAAATTGATAAACTTTTATTAAATTTTTTGAAATTAATTCTTGGATCGTATTGATAAAGTTCATCAATATCTTGTTGTCCTTGCGAAATCATATCAGTAAAACCTTTCTGATCGTTTTCAAGATAACCATTTTTTCCAACCATTTGATAAGTTGAGTATAAATTTGATAATTCTTGTTGCATTAGTAAATATTTATACTCGTTTTGATCATTTATTAAGTTTTCTGAATTAGCTCAGTTTTTGAAAGATTTAGCATACTCATTAGCACCACCTGAACCAAATATTGAAAAAGAATTATTAGCCTTTTCTAAGTCATATCTATTATACTTATCTTTATTAAATATCAAATTTTTATAATCAAATGCACCAAGTCCAGGTATTGTTACACTTTCGTTTAATAGTGTATATAAATCTTTTCTTTTTTCATTATTACCAGCGTGTTCTTCTTTTATATATCTATCCAGATTAGGTGTGCTTTTAACAAAATCTAATTGAAATGCACTTGCACTTTTAGCTGCTTCAAAAGTTTTTCTAGAGTTAGGTTTTTGAGTTACGGGGTCATATTCCAAAGAACTATCATTAGTATAATAAATTATACTTAATTTTCTACCTAATGAACTCTCCAACTCTTTTGCTCTTTCATTGAATTGCTCCATAATTTTGTTAATTTCACTATTCTCAATAACGTATCCATCACCTTGAGAACCATTTGCTTCGTTATTTATTATTCAGCCATCAAAGTTTAAATCAATACATTGTTGTATTAAAATATTTACCATTGTAAAAACACCATTTGCATCTGTTGTCAAAATTGATTTTAATGATTCTCTTGTTAAATCTTCTCATCCTGACATATACCATAAACCTAAAACAGGAACTCCGTTTTTGTGCATATAATCAGTATAATCGGCAAATGATGGTGTTAATCAACCCTTGTTAGTAATTGCGGGTCAAGTATACATTTGGTGTGTATAACTTAAATTAGTTAAATTACCTCCGAACGTATTTTTAGTTCCAACAATTGAACTTGAAGAATTTGAAGGGTCATGAAAAAAATTAAAAAAGGTTTGTTTTTGTTGCGTATTTACAGTTTTTTTAGCAACATAGTTTCTACCTTTTAGTTTTTGACTAGCCTTATTATAATCAAGATCCATATCAGTTCCATCGTTTCAATCAGGTAGAGAATTGATGTAATTAAATTTACGAGATCTTGATTCAAAACCGAAGTCCAATCATTTATTACCATTTGGACGATATGATTTTATTATAGGAGAACCAGTGGTTGCTTGTTTTTTTATAAAGTTTGCACCTTTATATGAAGTAGAATATTTATCATAATTAAATATTTTATCTACTGGGCCTTGTTCTCCTTGTACACTTTCTAAAGGTAATTCATCATTGGTGATTTTATTTCCAAAATCATCATAATACCAATTGTATCCATCTCCATCACTTGTTTGTCCTGTTTTTCAATTGAAATCATCAAAAGATTCTAAATGCGCTCTTGTTGAAAACTTTCCAATATTACAAGAAATAGCATTACTTGAAACACCAACAATAACACTAGTTGACATTAATAAACTAAGAATTTTTTTCATTATTTTATCCCCTTTTTAGTTAGACTATTTGCAACTAATCAAAAAGTTGCTATTCATAAAAATGAATTAAATAAAGCTATTGGTAAAACAAGTTCGGCTTTATTAGTTAAGAATGTAAATGGTATTTCTAGTTTTGGATTAAAAATAGTTTGTAAAATATTATATTCATAAATATATGTATTTGTTAATAATGATACTATTGTTCATTGAAATGATTTAATAGGTAATAAATAACCTAAAATATTCAATACAATATTTGAATTACTATTCGACAAATCGTTAACATTTATTATGCAATCACCAAGAAGTAAAAATAAAATAACAATAATAAAATTAATTGCTTGTACAATAACTAATGACTTACATAAATTACAAATTATATAAGAAATAATTAAGATACAAAATAAATATAAGAAGAACATCACTGCAGTTAAGGTTATCGAAAATAAAAATCCACATGCTTCTGCAAAGGTTCCTTTAACAAAAAATAATTTTGGTAAGCTTATAAAGTAATTATTAAAATTTTGTACTCTTAAAACTAGATCGAATAAGTTTAAACAAATTATAAATGTCAAGAAAGAAAGCACTGTCATAACACAAGTAACCAAAAATATTGATGAATATATTCTTCATCTACTAATCAAAAAGATTTTAGATTGCTTTACCAAGACACTGGCTTCTCAGTTTAATATTAAAAGTGAGAATGTGAAAAACGAAAATGTGAAAGGAATTATAAATAATTTAGTTATTTGTCCCAATTGATTTGAATAATCTTTGAAACCAAAAGAAGTCACAAGTAAGTAAATCAAAATAGAAAGTAAAACAGGAAGTATTATTGCAGTTAAATAAACTTTAGCTGACTTGAATGTTATTTTAAAAGTATAACTAAGTAAACTAGAGAATGAAACTTTTGAAATATTTAATTTTTCCATAACATACCTACTTTCATTTAAAGAATCTTATTGATAAATATATCAATAACCCTAACACAATTATTGATATCGTTATTAATGCATACAAATTATTCAAGAACATGAAACTTTTTTTAGACTGCACTACTTGTTCTATTCCACCAAAATCTATAAAGCTGAATGATGATGTGATTAATAATATTCAAACCATATATTTAGTTATGCATAGATAACCAAAATAATTTAAAAATCAATTTTTTCCTCCAATTAGTGAGGGTATTGCTACATCCGACATTATTAATGATATTAATATAACAACTAATGGAACTGAAGTTCTTATCAATTTTCCTTTAAGTAAATCCATTACGATTACACTTAAACACAAAATTGCAATTTCTATAAAAACTAGAACTATTAAGTATCAAAGTCAGTTTCATCATAATAAGTTACTCATATAAACAAAGTTTATTTGTAATTGAAATTTTGACATTATAAACAATCAAAGAATTGATAACAATGAACTAACTAGAGTGAAAAAGCTAGCGCAGATAATGAAAGAAAATATTATAGAAGATCTTTTTATTCCAACAAACTTAATTCTTTTTAAAATAGAAGTGTCTTTCAGGTTTGATAAGAAAATTGCAAAATAAGCACCTGTTATAAAGGCTGGAATTAATAAAAAGCTTGCTAATTGTGGTGGTAAAAGTTCGTATGTTTTTGAATATGTTGAATATGCATAAGCAAACACAAAAACTAAAATGATTGAAGATAAATTTATAATAACTCATGCTCTTTCATTTCTAATACTTAATGAAAAAGTAACTGATAACATTTTTTTAAAATTTGTTAAATTACTTTTAGTAAAAAAATTATTGTATTTCATTGTTAATTTCCTTAAAGTATTTATTTAAAAACAAACGAACTGAACCATGTTCTTTTACGATGTCAACTACTTTAGCGTCTTTATAAATTTTTCCTTCATTTAAAACAATTACGCGTTTGCAAATTTGTTCAATTTCTTCTGGAATATGTGAAATTATTATTAAAGTGATGTCTTCTTTCTTTTTAAGCTCGTCAAAAAAATTAATTAGTTTCATTTGCATTTTTAAATCTAAACCAGTGATTAACTCATCTAAAATTAATATTCTTGGTTTTTTTATAATAGATAACAAAGAGTTGAATCTTTGTTGTTCACCACCTGAACATTCATTTAATCTTTTGTTAATGATGCTTTTTACTTCAAAAATATCTATCAATTCATTGATGTATTCACTACTTGATCATTTTTTTCCAACTAAAAGATTTAAAAGGTCGACAGCCCTTGTATTAAATGGTCAATCTCCTTTTTGAAATTGGATACCAATGCTTTCTTTTAATTCCTTGTCAGTTTCATTATTTTGGTTCAAAAAGAGAACTTCACCACTTGTTTGCTCGTTTATACCAGCGATTATTTCAACAAGTGTAGATTTTCCGCTTCCGTTAGCACCTAAAATACCAATGCTTTCACCATTTGGAATTTCTAAATTGATGTTTTCTAAAACGATTTTATCTTTATTATATCTCTTTGTTAAATTATTTATTTTAATCATAAGTACCTCTAACTCATTTTTTCCATAGCAAATAATAAAAGATTTCAAGTTTTTTTAACAAAATCTTTTATTTGTTGATTAAGCTCTACTCAAGGATTAAATGATAGTTTTGTTCTATTTTCAATATTATTATTTGTATTTTTTATTTCGTCAACAATTACTGGGTCTTTTCCATTAATGTCTTTTTCAAATTCAATTCAATTATTTTGATCATAACTTATATAAATATAACGTGAATCAGCGTCGTCATATTTAAATAAAAATATTCTTAAGTCATAGTATGAATTATATTTGTAAGCGTAATATAACAATGAACCAGGAGTAGCTCCTCCACCTCCACCTTCTTTGTGAGAGAATACATTTTGAATTCCTTCTAAAGGAGGTGCTTTAACGTTATACATGTTTGATTTAGGATCAATAAAGTTAATATAACTTAAGGCTATTTCTATATAAATTTTTATAAGGTTATTTGCGATGTAACATTGTAAATTTTCTTCGTTTGAATTATATTGATTTCAATCTCATAGTTTATATTGAATAAACTCATTTGAAATATGATTTAAAATAGAAATATTGACTGTTTTTCGATGGTAATTAGGATCATAAACAGTTAATACATCTTTAGGTTCTTCTTCATTAACAGCAATTAAATTTATTGGAACTACTTGACCATTTCATTTTTCAATTGTTTCTTTATTAACAACATTTGAGTTAGATTTGAAATAGATGTTATCTGTTTCATTTAAATTATCTAATTTAAAGTAAGTTTTACCTTCATACTCGTAAGTTTTTTCTTGATCTATATTTAAAATCTCTAGTAATTCATTATTGTCAACTTTATTCAAGTAAACACTATACCCTTTTTTCTCTAAAGCATGAAAGTTACTAATTTCGTATCTACCAATCTCATTTAATTCAGAAGCTGCAGGAGCATTGTGCCCCATTACTTGTAAACCAAGATAAATAGCATCAGTTAGTTCACTTTTTACTGTAATTGGTTTTTTAGCTTTAAAATCAGCATTTAAAAAATTCATATCACCATCTATGACTTTTATCATATTATTATTTAAAATAACTTTGTAATTTCAGTCATAAGCTGCTGAATATTTATTTGAGCTTTCAGCAAGACTTTCTAAACTAGAACGGTAACTTGGTTCCAACGGAATATCTTTAAAATCTAACAAATTACTTAAAGAGTTTAAGTTTTTATTGTTATTTGAATCCATATATTGTTTGATTAAAGAGACACTAGAAAATAATGGTATTGTTAATACACCGCTTAATGTTATTGGTAATAAATATCTACTTCTTATTATTTTCTTTTTCATATAAATTCTCCAAAAATGATTATATAAGTTTACAAGGACAATGTCAATCATAAGTTTCGTAACATTTTTAGTGTTTTATTAAACTTAATATCATTTTGGGTGAGAGATATCAAAAAAAAATCATGAATATATGGGTATTTTTGTTGAAAGCTTGACAACAGTTGCTCATAGCCCTTTCGAATATAACCTAATCTTTTAAAAGTATTCACATTTGATTGACTACACATCTAGAATTAATAAATACAAGATTATTTACTACTAATTATTAATTCTCACTTGTAATTAATAGGCTCAGTAATCTTACAATTTTATTAATAAGAGCACTTATATATTCTTTAAATTTTTTTCTTAGCTTAGAGTTAGATTCATCATTCGTTATTATATTTATATATAGTCTTGTAATACTTTTTATTATTTCAGAATGCTCAATCAGTTCATTAACTTATTAAAAACCTTATTCTCCATTTCTAATGAATACAATTTTATGTTGTATTATGCAAATTTTTTTATTATTTAAATTGCTTTTAATCTTTATGTTGTGCTTATTGTGTTCTCTGGTTTTTGGAAAAAATAACTCATAACCAAAAGCTTCTCAATCTACAAATATTATCCAAACTGTTGAATATAAAATGTAGTACATTTTGATAGATTTTTATATGATAATTTTGATCAAAAACTTGATTATCAAATATTATTTATTATCCATATTAAAAATATTTGATTTGAATTCTTTCGAATTTACCACATGAAAAAATTTTATTTGTATAATTTTATGTTTTTTTAACATAATGTATACTTAGAAAAATATATTGGAAACTATTATATAAAAAAATGTTTATTTTAAAATATAAAAATATATTCTCTAGTGTATATTGAAAGGAAAGTTATTTAGCAAACTCAACAGTTTTGAAATTTTTATTATTTTTGTGTGGTTTATAATTATAATTCCGTTTTTAAGAACTTGATATTTTTACTCATAAAAGCATTTCTTAAAATAATAACCTTTAAGATTATTTTTTTTATTCATGCACGTCTTAAATTTGACAAATTCTTATTTAAATATTATCGTATATGAACTTTCTTTTTTTGTGACCTGATACTAAATTTCTACTGTTATACTACCATATAATCTATTTGTTATTTAATTCTTTAAAGGTTACTAGTTTATACATTGTTTTTTACTATTTATAGTTTCAGTATAAAGTTTAACAAAAGTATTTTTTTATTAAATTTTTCATATAAAAATCCTCTATTTATAGATTATATTAGAGATCTTTTACTCTAATTCTATAAGCAGAGGATTATATTTAGTTATATTTATTTTATTTTTTTATGCATTTCAATCAACTAACTTATTTTGATTGTTTTAAAATATAAGTTTTCGACACTTATTAATTCAAGTGTTCCTTTTTCTTTATTATGTTTTACTTTTATAAAAAAGTAATTTAGTTTGAATTCAGTATCACCCTTATTACCTTTAATTGTAAAAGTGTTAAGCTCATCAAAAGTTTCATAATTCTCATCATAGTTAATTTCTTTTAAATTTTTTGTTTGCTCAAACAGAGGTGCATGTTCATCAAAATCAGTCATTGCAGTACCTTCTAAAGAAAATGATTCGCCCAAACCAAACTCGAATAATTTATTTTTGGTATCACCGTAATCATCACCTAGGCTTTTTTCGTCTGCACTTAACTTAAATTTCCTATATGTATCATCGTTTCCCCCATTAGATAAATGTAACTTACTATTAGATTTTAACAAACTAATAAAATCGGAGTCTTTTTTACCTTCAATGTAACTTAATTCTGTTGCTTGTTTTTTTTCTACCGATTTATTTGAACAAGATATTGCAACAGGTGAAGCTGATACAACTACTCCCATTGCTCCTAATAAACTTAATATTTTTTTCATATTTTTTTATATTTCCTTCCTTTATTATTATTTTTATTTTAAAATATTATTTCACTTTTTCAAGTTAAGTAAAAACTTAGAAAAAAATTTTCAGAAATAATAAGTGATTCTATACCAAGTAATCAATAAAAAATTATTTCCATAATTATAATAAATAATTGGAGAAAATATGAATAAAGAAATTTTCAAACAATAAAAACTAATGTTATTTTGGGTTCTACCTCTAAACAAAGAAAAGAAAAAGAAAAAAAAGAAATACTGCACGTCAATTTGGATGAGTCATTAGGCTCATAAAAAGAAAGTTAAGCAATTATCAAAAAAGGACGCAAAGGCTTTTATTATTAAAAACCTTTGAAAACACCATCGATAATATTTAACAAAGTCTTAAAAATGAGATCTTTAATTTTTTTAAAAGACTTATATTGACTTTAATATTAAACATTTTTAGAAATTAGTTTGAAGAGATAAAGATAGTTACTCATAAATTAAAAAACTTCTCAAAGCAAAAAATCAATAAGACTTTTACAAAAAAACAATTATAAATTTGAAATTCTTAAATAATATTTTTTTATAGTAATGTCTTTAAAATCACTTATAACAAAAAAGCCCGATCCAAGTCAAAAAAAGCAAAAAAAACTTTTCTGATTCTATATCAAAAATTATTGCTTTATTATAGGGTAATAATAAAAGACTTGAATTATATTTACTTTATCATCGATTCAATTTTTTTTATTTGAAACTAAGTTTTTTTACAAAAAGCATACCTTTATTTTCTTATAATAACTCTAGAGTTTTAATAATAAGATTACCCGCTCCGCAAGCAACATCTATTAAGTCTTCTTTATCGTAATTTTTTTATAAAAATTCGCCCATAAACCTCGCAACATCTTCCGGAGTATAATATTTACCTAAATCTTTTTTATATGATTTGTTTATATATGCTAAACCATATTCATATAAGTATGATAAATTATTATAATTTAAAAGATCATTTTTATTTTTACTATTAGTTTTCAATTTCTCTAAAAATATATTTCAGGTACTTTTTAATCCTAACTTATTAAATAAAAGTAAATTTATGTTTATCGAGTAATCTTCAAGTCCCAATTTATTTAGAAAAAAAAATCTTCAAAATTTTCATATTCTATTAGAGTATCCTTAATTTTTTTCTAATTAAATAATTCATAAAACTAGTTCGATTCATAAATACTCTTTTAAAAATATATACTTCTAAAATTAGAAACCAGAAAACAAAAATTAACTAATGTTTTTATCAATAAAAATAAACTATACATTTCAAAACAAGAATCTGCAAATATTCCAAAAGTGCCTTATGAAGTTTGAATTCTTTTTTATGTTGAATATTTAAATTAATTTTAGTATTCTGCGAACATGAAAAATATATCATTAATTCAATGCTTTTACCAAATCATTGTGCTTAATGCTAAATTCTAACATTTACAAAGTAATATTATATTATGACAACCTTTCATAAATTATTTTACTACAGAAGATAAATTTAAATATTTTAATCCATTTAAATGATTACAAAGTCAGCTTCGTAAATATTTAATTAATATAATAACATCTATAATATTTTCATATTAATTATAAGTTTTTTGCTTAAAGAAATATTATACGCTATCAAATTATTATCAAATCAGTTATAAGAAAATTATCCAATCAATTTAACATTTTTTATCGCAATAACGAGGTATAAATAGTAAACATCTGTCCCTAGCTTATGTAAATCAATTTTTAAACTTTTTCAAATATTTATTGTAAAACATTACTTTTTTGTCTCATGTATACACTTAAGTTTATTATTATTTTTTAAAAAAACATATTTTATACTTGACAGAATATGTATAAAAATAATTTATTGGCTAATTTTATTTTGTGACGTATCGAGTTATAAATTATTTTCAAAAATAGATATTATTATCATATTTTTAGATTTTTTACTACCCTATTATTAATCAAGTGCTACTTTTCTATATCTTAAGTAAGATAGACCTCCAATTAAAATAAAAATAGATAAGTAAGAAAAATATAAGGCAAAATAACTTGAAAAGCTTACATTTACTTCTTCAAGATCATCTAATTTAATTGGATGGTCATTTTCATCCCTATTTTTAAAATATTTGAACTCTAAAGGAATAGTTGGTGATTCAAAAGTATTATAAAATACTCCTCCCGACAAACTATTGTAATAATATAAACTGTTTTTTGAAAAGTAATTACCAAACTGTAATTGTGCTAATTGATTAAAAGGATTGCTATTTGCATTCCTTTTTAAACCATCAACCAAACTTTGTTCTGGCGATAAATCAATTTTTATGTTTTTTTCATACTTCTGTCTAATGTTATCTTGTCAATTAAAAATATCATATGCTATCGAAGACAAGAAATAGTAAAAATCATATTGATCACTTGTTTTGTAATTTTTAAAAGTTTCATCAAAATAACCATCAAGTACAGATCTAGAAATAAATGATTGATTAAGGTATGCAATGGACAATGGTGATTTTTCTAAGTATTCTAAAAAGTAGTTAGAGTAATCTTTTAATATATTCAAAAAATTAGAATATTGTTCATTTTTTGATAATCCTATAATTTTATTAATAATGTTGTATATTAAGTTTTGATTTAATGTTTTATAACTAGCATAGTTTTTTCTATAATTGTATACAAAACTATCTTCTAATTTAAAACCAGTTGAATCTGGATTATTAAATAAATGATAATTATCATTAAATAACTTATCCATATCTTTAATAAAATTTATAAAGTTATCACCATAGAGCTTTTTATCATCAGAAGTTAAATTGTTCATAACATATCAATAATTTCCATAAGCTCATTGATACTTGTCGAAACTACCTCTATTTTCATATATTTTTTCAAAGTTTGGTAAAAAATCAAAAAAAGTTTTGTCTGATTTTAATTCATTATTAAAAGACGTTCATTTTTGAAATGTTGTTGTGTATGACCCATATCTATATAAATTTATACAGTCATTATATCTAAAAGAGCTAAGTGTACTAGATAATGAAATCAAACAAGAAATAATACTAACAACAGTTAAGACAACTTTTGAATTAAATATCATAATAAAAAAGAATGTTATTGAAAATATCATTATTGCTAAAAGAAAGTAAAAATACATAAAGTTAATAACTTTATGTCTCGTTTCTACAAAATAATCATTAATTGTTAATGTGAATAGCGATTGCATTGCTAGTAAAAATAATATTATAGTTAATATAAATGATGTTATTATAACTATTCTTTGAAGATATGTTTGAAATAAGCTTATCCCACCTTTTAATTCAAGATTTAATCTGCCTTGTTTTTTATCGATATAAAAACATATTGTTGTTAAATAAATAACAATTATTGAAAGCATTAGCATGTCAAATATTTTTTTAAAAAAGAATATTTTGTTAAAAAGATCATTCATATTGTCTATATAAATATTTGAACTAAAATAATAATTATAAAATGAAGCTATCTCTAACAAAGTAGATATTATCAAAAAAGTTATTGTAATTGATAATAGCATTTTGTTTTTTATAACATTTTTATAGTTAAAACTAAACAATTTAAAATTCAATTTATTCATTTTATAACTTCGCTCTCTAAAATAATTATAAATATATTTTGTCGAGTATACAAAATGTTTTTTATAAAGATACTTCAACAAAGTTTGAATTTTTTTTTCATAAATTGAAATCTAAATAAGCATATGCTGGAGGGCTCTTGAGTTTGACCATTATCCTTTCATAATTGTAAAACTCTATATAATTGTTAATTGCTATTTTAATTTTGAAAAACTCGTTTTGCTTTAGTTTTTTTTACTCTTCTTTCAATGATAAAAAGGTTTCACACATTCCATTATCAATAGAATTACATGGTATAGATAATGATTTTATAATATTATTTTTTTAGCATAACGCTTTGCAAATATAGATGTATATTGATTTCCGTTATCAGAATGGATAATAAGTTTTTTAGATAGATCGTGTCTATGAAACGAGCTTTCTCAAATGTTTTCTGTTTATATCTATATCATTTTTTAAAAATACCTTATGACCTAATATAAATCCAGTGTTTTCGTCTTTCAAAACAATTAAATATACATTTTTTTGATGGAATATACATATGTAATATCTGTAACTCAAAGTTCATTTTTTTAAATACGAAAATATTTTTTTATTTTATATGCTAGGTTCATATCTATTTTTGTTTTATAAACTAGTTTATTTTTACTACATCAACAATAATAACCCGATCTTGTGATATCGAATAATTTGCATAAAGAAAGAGCGCTGTATTTGTTAATATATTCATTTATAGTCTTGTATTTTTTTGAAGCATCCATTAGTTCATTGAACTTTTTAAAAAATTTATTCTCTTTTTAAATTAACTTAATTTTTTTTGTTAAGTTTTGCAATTATTTTATTTTTTTGAACCTTTTAAATTATTTGTAATTTTTCCATTGTACTTATTATGTTTTCTTGTTTTTGAAGTAAGTTAATCATCCCAAAAAATTCTTAAACCACACACATTCTTCTAATTGTTGAATATGAAATAATGAATCTTTTTAACTTATCTTTATAAGATAAATTTGAACAAAATACTTGATCATTAAATTATTTCAATGTCATAATTTGGAGTGTTTGATTTGCTTTTCATTAAATTTGCCATAAAAAAAATTCTCTTTGTATAATTTTATGTTTTTTTGACATAATGTTTACTCAGAGAATTATAGTTATTATCAAGAGTTTAAAAATATTTATTTATTTGTTTTGAAAGCATCTCATAGACCGTTTATATAACTTAGCCCCAATGCACGATCATATAAACCGTATCCTGGATTATTTGGTTTTTGTTCTTCTCCTCAAATCATTCTACCGTGGTCTGGTCTAGCATACCCCTCATAGCCGTTTAAATAATATGCTTCTACTATTTTTTTCAAGTCCAAAACACCATTTGCGTCTGCATGAGCTATTTCATGAAAGCTATGACCAGTGTCGTATCTTATATTTCTAATATGTGTAAAATGAATTCTTTTGTGAAACCTATTAATTATTCTAACCATATCATTTTCTAGGTTTGTCGACAGTGAACCTACGCATAATGTTAAACCATGATTAATTGAAGAATTAATATTAATAAATCTTTCAATATTATCTTCGTTTATCATTAATCTAGGAATTCCAAATATTGGTCAGGCAGGATCATCTGGATGAATCGCCATTTTTATGCCAAACTCATCACAAGTAGGAATTACCCCATTAATAAAGTAAGCAATGTTCTCTCATAATGTTTCGTTACTCATATTTTTATATGTATCTATTACTTCAGCAATTTCTTCATCTGGAAAACTTAAAGTTCAAGCTGGAAGCTCTTTGAATTTTTTTATAGCAGCTTCAGCATCTAATTTATCAATTATAGATTGGTCGTATGCTTCACAAAATGAGCCGTCTTCCATTTCTTTATACAATTCAGTTCTTACTCAATCGAATGCAGGCATAAAGTTATAACAAACTACTTTAACCCCTGCTTTTGCTAAATTTTCCAAAGTTATACAATAATTTTTTATATACTTATCTCTTGTTGGTCTTCCTAATTTTATATCTTCGTGGACAGGAACTGATTCAATTACTTCCATTTTTAAACCATTATCTTCAATAAGTTTTTTCATTTTTAGTATGTTTTCTAAATCCCAAGCTTCTCCTGGAACGTATTCATATAATTGAGTTACAACAGAAGCAACATTAGGTATTTGTCTAATATATTCTATTTTTATAGGGTCTTTTTTAGGACCATATCATCTAAATGACAGTTTCATTATTTTCACTCTCTCTATCTATTTTTTGTTTCAATAAATTTATTTTATTAATATCAATATCGTTTTCATAAGAATTATTTTCTCTAACTAGATTTCCAATATGGAATCAATTAAAACCTAAAGATTTAGCATCTTTTATATTTTCAATACCAATTCCACCTGCTAATATTAATTCAAAGTTAGCATGAGAATTTATAGATGAACCCACTTGTTTTAATGCATCTAAATAGTTAGTAAAACCTTTTAAGCCACCTTGCATTAAAACACCTTTAAAACCAATCTTCTCTACTTTTTTTAAATCTTCCAAGACTTTGGTTGAATAATCTATACCTTTACCAAAAATTACTTGCATTGGTTTAGCTATTTCTAATAACTCGAGATTACGATTTCAATCAATACAATTATTTTCATTCATCACAGAGAATACTATCGTTTTAATATTATTCTTTTTACAAAACTCGACGTCCTTCTTCATTAATTCAAATTCAATATTAGTGGCCTTGAAGTCGATTTTATTTCTTCTAATTAAAACTCTAACTTCTTTTTTGATAGTTCTTGAAACTTCTTTGATAAAGTTATATTCGGGTGTCAAGCCACCCTCTTTAATATCACCTACTAAAATTATTCTTTCAGCATCAGATTGTTGAATGTTAAGAGCATCTTTTAATGTTAGACATACAATCTCCATTTTTTGCATATTAGTAACCAAAATAAGCTTGCGCATTTTTAAAAGATATATTTTTTAAAAGTTTAACTAAAATATCTCAATCATTAACACACATACCTTTTTCAGCTCATTCTCCAACAATATCACATAATAATCTTCTATAGTAATCATGTCTAGCAAAAGAAGAGTAAGCTCTTGAGTCAGTTAACATACCAACATTAACTCCTAAACTTTGCAACTCTGCGAAAGTTATAATTTGTTCTTTATTACCACTGAAAGTATCTGCAAATCATCAAGCAGTTCCTAGTTGAATTTTACCCTTGATCTCATCCTCGTTATCTTGGAAATTACCAGCTAATGTAGCAATAGCGTTTCAGTTCATTCTATTTAAAGAAAAGAGTAGATGTTTTCCTAACAAGTTATCTTGTTTTAGTTTTTTAAAAATAGCATTAAGCTGATTTGCAACGAAATGTTCAGCAACAGAATCTGCACCAACATCATGTCCAATAGCTTTTAATAAATGAGGATTATTATCTCTATCACAGTTAATATGTCAGAGCATAACTCAATTTTTTTTGTAATAAATTTTTGCAAGTTCATACATCAAATTGCCGGTGTACTTTGCTAATTCTAAATCACTTAATCTCTCCCCGGCTAGTCTTTTCATAAATAGGCTATTTAATTCTTTTTTAATACAATGTTCATAATTGAAAGAACTTAAACCGTGATCAGCTGACCTTCCTCCCATATTATGAAAGAAATCAATTCTATTTTCTAAAGCTTCCATCAGAGAGTCAAAACTAAATATATTTTTTCCTGATACATTTGATAACTGACGAATATAATCAACAAAGTTTTCATCATTAATTTTAATAACTTTATCTGGTCTGAAATTAGGTATCACTTTAACTTCTTTTCAATCCTTTTTCAAAAAATTATGTTGTTCAAGATTATCAATAGGATCATCTGTTGTACAAATAGAGTAAACATTTGACTTTTCTAGAAAAGTTCTACAACTCATATCTTTAAGTTTTTCGATGGCTGTATCTCAAATCTCTTTGGCATTTTTTAATATTAAAGGTTTCTCAATATTGAAATAAATTTTAAGTTCTAATTGACATCATTGCGAAACAGGGTTTCCTTGCATCATTTCTAAGCACTCAACAAACTTTTCAAACTTTTCAAAATCATCTTTATTTCCTGTAATAAAATCTTCACTCACGCCGCAAGTTCTCATTTGTCTTCATTTATAATGATCTGATTTTAATCAAAGTTCTGTTAAGTTAGAAAACTTTTTGTTACTTGCTAACTCATCTACGTTCAAATGATTGTGATAATCAAGAATAGGTTCACTTTTTATCTCGTTATATAGTTTTATGGATAAATCATTATTTAATAAAAAATTATCATCTACAAAGTTTTTCATTTTAAACTCCACTATATGAACAGAAGCCTCCATCAACGTATATAACTTTACCTGTTACAAAATTACTCATTTCATTATCCATTAAATATATTAAAGTTCCTATCAAATCTTTTGGTACACCTAGCCTCTCCATTGGAGTGTGACTTAAAATTTTTGTAGTTCTTGGAGTAAAGTTTCCATCTTTATCAATCAATAATTTCTCATTTTGTTTTGTTAGAAAGAAACCAGGGGCCATTGCATTAACTCTTAATCCAGTCTTTGCAAAATGTACTGCTAATCATTTAGTAAAATTATTTATAGCTGACTTTGCAGCTGAGTATGCAGGAACTTTTGTTAAAGAATTTTCTGATGAAGCAGATGATATGTTTATAATTGAACACCCTTCTTTCAACATATATTTAGCGAATACTTGAGTGACATTGAAGGTTCCCATAAAATTTAAATCAAAAACAAATTTGAATCCTTCAGTTGTCAAATCAAAGAAACCAACTTCACTATTCGATGATTTTTGATCCAATTCATAATATTCATTTGATGTTGATGCTTTTGGATGATTTCCTCCAGCACCATTTATTAAAATATCTATTTTACCAAAATGCTGTATAACTTTATCACAAGCTTCTTTTACGGAATCGATATTTAAAACATCACATTGTACTGCCATAACTTTGTCATCGTTACCTAAATCTTCTTTAACTTTTTGAATGCTGGTTTCATTTATATCCATAAGAACTACACTCATACCAAGTTTTAAACATTCTTCTGCAAAAAAACTACATAAAACTCCTCCAGCTCCAGTTATAGCTACAATTTTATTTTGTAAATTAGTATATGTATTCATAATTTTCCTCCTTTATTTAATATTTAAAACTAACTTTTTATTAACCTCGTAGTTAGTATTTTGGATTCTAATTAATAAATCTTTTTTAGCTTTCATATTTATTGTTTTTGTAAACTTTGTTTTATTTTCAAAATCTTTAATTATTTGATTGAGTATAAATAGTTCATTAAAGTTTACAGAAAACCCATTTGGATAATTAATAACTTCAAGATTACTTGGAACTATTAATAATATTTTGTAATCATAATCAAAATTAATAATTTTTTTAAGCTTTTTAACTTGATTTTCATAAACGTAAATTGGATTAAGTATTGTATTTTCTTTTTCTTTTTTTATAACTAGTCACTCTTTCGAAGAAAAGTCCGGACTGATGATTTTTTCAAAAGAAGAAATATCATTTATAAAATAAACGCAATTATCGGTGATGATAATATTGTCAAATAATATTCATTTGTTATTTTTATATTTCATATTAGTATTAGAAAGAAATATTCAACTTTTTTCAATTCTATCCATTTTTAATAACTCACCATCAAGCTTAGCTTTATTTTTAAAAAGTGCTGGTTTTTTATAGAATGAAATTCAATATAAAACAATAACAATTGAAGCCACTAAAATCAAACATATTAAAATGATATATTTATACTCCATTTACTTCTCCTACCTGTTTAGAGTCCTTAGTGTTTAAACTGATATCTTTTATTTGTTCTTCTTTCAAAGTTTTTACATCGGTTTTATTTGTTTTATTTTTGTCGAATGCATTTTTTACTACAGAAATAATAATCGGTGCTAAAAATAGTGCAACTGAAATACCTAGCCATAATCATTTATTTAATTTGATTAGTAAGAAAGGAATTACAGCAATGATATGATCAACTTCCGCAAAAGTAGCAGAGTTCATGACAGCTTTTTCACCATTTGGTAATAATTGATCGGTTAATTCGCTCGGAACCATCCCTAAATCTTTATAAATAACAGGAAATCACGCTCATATGAAACCAACAATAAATGGTGCAATCAAAGCCCCTCTTATTCCACCTTTGTAATTAGCAAATACAGCAGCGGTTCCACCAATAAATAAATGAGGAAATAGTTCAGGTAACACTACTGGGAAGTATCTAGCCAAATTACTGTCACCATTTCTTAAACTAAAATGGACTCCTAATAATATACCAAACGTTACTAATCCTCCAAAAAAGGAGGCTAGAAAACCAAATATTACTCCATTGGGGGCAGCAGGTCAAAATGCTTGTACCTCAACCGCTGCTTTTGATCCTTTTATAAGTTTGTTTGCAATTCCGCTAAAAGCAGGAATTAACTCCCCTAAAAACATTTTTACTCCAAAAATAATAATTTGTATTCCAGCTACGAATGTTAATGATTGAACAAAAGCATAGACAATGGCATTACCAACGTTTTTGGAAATAGAATCATTACCTATAAGCCAACTGGTTGCGTTTCCGTCTGCATCTCATTTATTCGCAAAAGCATCTAAACCAGAAATCCCTAGAGCAATCATCATAATTGTCATATAAATAACTATCATTGTTAATGATAATGAAACTATATTGTCAGCTAGTACTTTTAACTTTTCAGGTATTCGAATGTTTTCGGTACTAACCAATACTTGCTTTTTGCTTAATTTTAGTAAGCCTATACCCATTATTCCAGAAATAGCAACTCCAAAACCTCCAGTATGACCTAGGGCTAGATTTTCGTTTCCTGCAATTTTAGCCGCTAATTTTGCACTAGCAGCAGGACTAAGAACCATATATAATCCTAAAAATAGTGAACCACTTAAAAGAACTATTACAGTATCTTGAATATTTTGCATTGGTTTTAATCCAGCCATTCACATGGCGATTGAAAGTGCCAAAGATGTATAAAATGCTACATGACCAGTTAAATAGATATATTTTAAATTAGATAACTTAGCTAAAATAATGTTGCATATCATAGCTAATATTAAAATAATGGAAGCTGACGTCATAATATCAGGAATATTTGCGGTCATTCAAGCCATAGCGGCTTCATTGGAAGGAATTATAAAATCCATTCCGCTTTCAGAACCTAACTTAAATCCATTTTTGATAACACTTGTAAGATTACCTAAAGTTGTCGATAATACTCCAGCTCCACCTGAAATAATCAAGAATCCAATAATCGTTTTTAAGGTAGATATCAATACTTCTGATGATTTCTTTCTTTGTATCAAAGAACCTACCAAAGCAAATATACCTATTAAAATCGCGGGATAACCAAAGAATCCTTTAAAAAAACCTAAGAATCCATCTCCAACTGAACCATAATCTGCAAAAAATAATAAATTCATATATTTACTCCTTTCTAACTTGTATATAAGTCGTATTTATTAAAACACATAAAATATATTATTTAAAGGGAAAAATAAAAATAAATTAATCTTGTATACTAGTTTTTAAAAGAGTATAGTTTTTATGGAGGTAAATTATATGAAAAATATTAAAGAAATATTACAAAAAGAAAAACTTGTAGCAGTTATAAGAACTAGTTCAATCGATAAAGCTTTGCTTACCATCAAAGCATGTTTAGAAGGTGGATTTAAATTTATTGAAATAACCTTCACAATTCCAGATGTAGAAAAAGTATTACAAGAAGTTGATAAAATTAAAAAAACTTATAATTGTATAATTGGTGCTGGCACAGTTATGAATATCAATCAGGCCAAACTAGCTTATAAATATCAATGCGATTTTATCGTTTCACCAAATTTTAGTATTGATATATCTAACTTTTGTTTGGAAAAAAATTTATTATATATCCCTGGAGCAATGACTATTAATGAAATAACAACTATAAATAAACAAGGTTGGGATCTTATAAAATTATTTCCTGCCAATAACTTTGAAAAGAATTTTATAAATACTTTAAAAGGTCCTTTGCCCGATATCGAAGTAATGCCTACGGGTGGAGTTGATTTAGATAATTTTATATTTTGATTAAATGGCGGTGCGTTTGCTTGTGGTATAGGAAATCATTTATCTAATTTAATTGAAGATAATGATGATTATAAAGGAACAATAGCCCTCGCCAGAAAATACATAGAGAAAGTAAACAAATGAGAATCTTAGTTGTTGGAGAAACATTGTTAAGATTAACTTCATTACCGAATAAAGAGTTTTCTAACAATGAACTTGTAACAATCAACTTTGGAGGGGCTGAATTTAATGTAGCCAATTATTTAGGGATATGAGGAAACGAGGTTACATTTTTAACTAAACTCTCTAACGATTTTATTGGGGCAAGTATTTTAAATTTTTTGAAAACAAATAATGTTATTACTAAAAATATAAGTTTAGATAATTACAAACCTTTAGGAACTTACTATGTTAAAAAAGGTTTAGGGCCTTTTAACGATGAGATAATTTATAATCGTTCTAGTAGCTGTTTTACAGAATGACTTCTAACAAATAATCAAATTGAAGATTTATCGAATACATTTGATTGTATTTATATATCAGGAATATCTTTTGCCACAAACATAAATACTAGGTTATCACTTATTAAGTTAGTAAAGACTTTTAGTAAAAAAAATAAAAAAATATTTTTTGATTTTAACTATAGGTCTAAATTATGAAATTATGAGGAGGCGAGAAAAACTTATTTAGAGATTTTACCTTTGTCAACCTACATATCAATGGGGATTAAAGATTTAGTTTATATTCTAAAATTATTAGACTCAGATTCGAATTATGATGAATCATTAGTTAAAGGTTATCAAGTTATCACAAAAAAATACCCAAATATAGAAAAAATATATTCTACTAAAAGAGAGATCATCACCAGTAACTCATCCAGAGTAACGGGATATCTTTGAGAAAACGATGTAATGACCAAATCAGATACTATTTTCATTGACAATTACGTAGAAAGAATTGGTACAGGTGATGCTTTTTCAGCAAGTATTGTTCATTCTATTTTAATGGACTTAAAAAATAATGATATTTTAAGAAATGGTTTAAGTTGTCTATATTTCAAACATTATCTATTAGGAGATTGGTCTAAAATAAGTTTTAAATTAATTAAAGAATGAAAATTTATTAATAGCGATATTAAGCGTTAAAAAAAATTGTAAGCAATTACAATTTTAAATATTATTCAAACATATCAGGGTCTAACTTGATTATATTATTTAAGTGATCAATAAAGTTTGAAGTATGTCGCGATAAAAAGTCTCTAATTTTATCTTTATTTTTTTCAATTATTATTTCTAACTCTTCTTCGTGTTGATTAATTATATTAACAATTGTTTTTTTATCAAACAATTCTAAAAATCTTATTCTTGTGTGACCACTAACAAAATGATCTAATTTATCTCATTGATATTCTTTATAGACAAGTTTAAATATTTGTCGATGAAACTCATTATCTAAATAATGAAACTTTTTAGGATCATTATTTTTTTCTCAATCATATTTTTTCATTAACTCTAAAGTATGATAAATGTAACTTAAATCATAGTTTTGAGTAGACTCAACAATTTCAAATAGTACTTCAGCTTCAATTGCTTTTCTAAAAAATATACCACTGTGAATTTCTTGTAAAGATATCTTTTTAACAAATGTACCCTTTTGCGGTAATACTTCCACCAAACCTTCATTCTCTAAAATAGTAAGTACTTCACGAATTGGTATTCTTGAAACTTTAAATTGTTGGCTTAAATAAAACTCAGAAATCTTTTGATTAGGTTTAATAACTAATTCGATAATATTGTTTTTTAATGTTTTATATATCCAAGATTTGATTGTTTTATGCTCATTTTTATCATCCATAATAAGTGTTAATTCATTATTGATAATCTCTGTTTTCTTCATTTTTTCCTCTATTTGTCTATTAATAATATTCTCCTAATAAAATTTTACATAAAAATTATTATATATGGCGTTTTAATATCAATTAAAAATATAGTTTAAGTAAATAATGAACTTAACACATTTAATGATTGTTTTGCAATTCTATACCTTTATAAAATGATGAATATTTATTCACTTTATTTTCTATAATTAGTGATTAATACTTCTTCTATTTTCCCTCTTTTTTGACCATTAGAATTAACATTTCTCTTCGCCATAACAACATCGATACTATACTCCTTATATAAATCTTTAATAAATTCTGTATTGTGATTTGAAACCATAAAGAATGCTCCTTTTTTTGAAATTTCATCACAAAAAATCTTTAATTCTTCCTGTTGAAATCTAAGGAAGTCATTTCCAGAGTAATTTGCAAATGTATTATTATTTAACTTATCATACGGTGGGTCTATATAAACAAAATCGTTTTTTTTAACTAAATTTAATGTATCTTTGAAGTCTAAATTTAAAATCTTGACAGACTTCAAGAATGTTGATATTTCTTCTAAATTATCTAGTTCATAAATATTTGGTGCAATAGTTTTTTGGTTTCATGGAACATTGAATTTATGGTTTTTATTTTGTCTATAAAGTCCATTAAAACAAGTTTTGTTTAAAAAAATTGTTCTTGCCGCTCTTTCAAAATCATTTTGATATTTTTCTAGGCTTCTAAGTTCGTAATAAAATTTTCTAGGGTTTGAATTATATTTAATCCTGAAAATCTCGATATACTTTATTACTTCAATATAATTATCACGTATACATTCATACATATTAATTAATTCTGAGTTTAGATCATTAATAATGGTTTTTTCATATTGTAAATTTAAGAAAACTGCTCCCCCACCCACAAATAGTTCAATATATCTATTGAACTTTTCTGGTAATCGTTGCTTAATATCATTTAATAGTTGTGTTTTACCGCCTACTCATTTAACAATTGGTTTCAAGCTATATACCTAATAAATCTTCAAGGGAGTTTTCTTCAAACTCCTTCAAATTGAAAAGTAAGTCAATCTTTTCATATGCTTCTCTAATTTGTTTTTTTGCAGTAAGTCAACCAATACCATCTGTAATTCACAAAAACTTAATATGCTCATATTTTTTTAGTTTATTATTTAACATTATAAATGATCTTGTTGTTTCATTTAATTTGCTTCCTCCAGAAGAATAAAAATTAACTTCAGTTAAGTAATATATTTCATTATATTTAAAGAGAAAATCTACTCTTTTATCCGCGTTAAATTTATCAAATTGGCTAGATAAATCTTCTCAATCAAAATCAGGAATTATATTTGCAATATTTCTTAAAGAAACTTGTTCCGAAAAAATTAAACCTTTTTCAATAAGTAAATCTGAAACTAATGATTCCATAGCTTTACCAGTTCTATTCTTTCGAGCATTTGTGTCCATTCCAACTTCTAAACCTAATAAATAATCATTAAAGTTAGTTATTCTATTATTTTGGATGATTTTCAATAAACCTACACCGTCTATAAACTCAATAATCTTATTAGCATCCATTTTTTTGCTAAAATCGTAACTTTCAGATATTGTTTGAATAACATTCTTTCTTACAGCAATTAATGAAGGGATGAGTTTTTGCAAATTGCTATTTTCTTCAAAAGCTAACTTAAGTATGTGTAAAGGTTCTTTTGCTAAAATTGCTTTATTTAAAACTTCTATCTCTTTTTTGTATATATCTACATTTTTTATAGCTTTGTCATAATCAACGTAAAAATCTAAATTAAAGACTTTATCTTTAAAATTATTGATAAAATTATCAAAATTTTTTTTCATTTTAATTTGCCCCTTAAATCTTTTTTAATTATACAATGAAAAAAATTCTTAAATAAATAGAAAATAAATTAGTTTATAATAAAAAAATATATTTATATGATTTACAAACAAACTATATAAAATAATTCATTTCTTTAATTTTATTGATTTCATCTAAAAAGCTATCTAAGTTTATTTCTACAGTATTCATGTTTTCTTTTATAAACAAAATATTGTAAAACATTCTTTCTAAGTCTTCATAGTTCATACTGATACGTTCAACCTTATTTTTCTTTAAGTTAAATAAATAGTATTGAAATTTATCAAATTTAGATCTTAAATCACTATTTTTTGAAATGATTAATTTATATAAAAGTAACTGTAATCTGTGAATATTACTTAATTCATTTGTAAATTTAAATTCTCATATTCTTTTATTTTCAAAATCAACACAATCAAGTATTCCTATGTAGTTTCTACCATTTATATTTTCAATTTTTATATTATATTCGAACTTAAATTTCTTGCTTAAAACTCCTGCATTATCTCCCAATATGATTTCAAATACATCATTGGCTGTTTGATCATCTTTTTTTGTAATTCAGTCTATTTCTTGGATTTGATTTATTCTTGAAATGTCTTCATTTTCTATTGCCGAAAGCAATAGAACTACTTTTAATATATTAATATTCTTGTTTTCATATTCATCAATAATACTTTTAACCCAAGCTTTTTTTGGTTTTAGAAAACTTAATAAGGTGTCAGAGTCGGATTTAGATTCAGATATTTCTTTTAAAACTTGTTTAATGGATTTGATTATGTCATCAAATTTATTGACTTTTTCTAAAAACATAATTGGAAAGTATTTACCGTTAAAGATTGATAAATTTTCAGAGTATTCTTTCTTTTTTTTAAAAAAGGTTTTTGAGTTTGGCACTTTCTCCAAAGAATAACTTGGTTTTATGACAAAACGTTCAACTTTCATTTTATCTAAATCTTCTCTTAATTTTTCTAAAGGTAAAAACTTCAAGAGATCACTAACAGATGTGTTTAAAACTGTATTTTCAATTCTCCTATTAATACTTTTGTTAGCTTCTTCTCAAGTTCTTTTTTTATCTTCTTCTACTTTAAAATCAATAAACTTATTCAAATTATCAAAGTTTAAAAACTTAAATGCTGAGTTTTTATAGTGGTTGATTATTATTGTTTTTTCAGTTTCTCTTGTAAGAGCTACATAATGAAGATTGCTGGGTTTCATATGATCAGAATTTCTATCATAATATTCAAAATAACTATGTTCCATAGAAAAAATGATGGCTACTTTTCTTTCTCTTCCTTTTGATTGGTGAATAGTTGAGAAAGCGATTTTGTTTTTCAATTCTTTGTCACTTAAATTTTCTTCCTCACTTAAAGATATATAAACTAAATGACCTTTTTCCGATAAAAGCGTTGCTAATCTTGACAGAGGGGTGTTTGTCCCCTGAACTTTATTCGATAATATAAAAATATCTTCATCTTCGTATTTCTCAAAAACAGGTTTCAAATATTCATATAAAGCCTTAGTATTAAATGCATCAATCACCGTATAAAATAAGTTCTTTTCGCTGTTTTCTTGATTTGAAGTAATGAAATTTTCGTTAAAATAAACTTCATTCAAAAAAGTTGCATTATCTTTTGTGATTCGGTAACTAGTACTTAACTTAGTGCTTTTTCAACTAAAATTATTAAGATTTCCAAAAGCAATTTCTGCTTTTGATAAAAAAAGTGGATTAGCCCCTCTAAAACTATATATTGATTGCCTTGAATCTCCTAAAATACATAGTTGTGAATTAAAATATTTTTCTTTAATAATCTTGACTAAAGGTTTAAAAATATTGAAGGACATATCTTGAACTTCATCTAAAATAAGTAAATCAAAGTGTTCTAGATTTTTAATTACTTCAATTTTATTGATTATTATATTATTTAGAGCTTGATCATCTTTACAAGTGTCACCAAAACAGTTTCCAATAAATGAGTGAAATGTCTTGCATTTAATATTTGTTAAACTATGCTTCTTAATTTTTTTATTAGTTTCATCAGCTAACTTTTTATTATAAGTTAAAATTATTATATTTTTGTCCTTAAAAGCATCTGCTATAAATAAGCTAGTTGTAGTTTTACCACTTCCAGCTACTGCTTCAATTTTTAAATTATAATTAGCTTTAAGGTAGTTAATTATTTTTTGTTGTTCATCACTAATTTTAAAATTCATATTTTTTCATGCTCCGCATTACACATTTAATTATGATTTATTATAACCTAAATAAATCAAAATATAATACTAAAAGTGTGAATATAATTCTCTAAGTATACATTATGCTAAAAAAACACTCATTTATACAAACGAATAAACCCTCTATGTATAGAGTTAAATAAAAAAATCTAATATAATCAATATTTTAAATATAATTTGTCAAGTATGCAAAATGTTTTTTATAAAAATACTTAAACAAAGTTTGAAGTACTTTTTTTTATAGTTTGAAATCTAAATAAATATATGTTGGACGGTCTTATGTTTATCATTATTATTTTATAATTGTAAAATTATATATAATTATCGATTGCTATTTTTAACTTATGAAAATTATTCTGCTTTAGTTTTATTTTCGCACTCTTCTTTTAAAGAAAAAAAAGTTTTACACATTCCATTATCAATAGAGATACATGGTCTAGATTATGATATTTTTTCTAACATAATGCTTTGCAAATATAAATGTATATTAATTTCCGTTATCAGAATGGATGGTAAGTTTTTTAGTTAGATCTTGTCTATGAAACGAAGCTTTCTCAAGTGTTTTTCTGTAAATATCTATGTCATTTTTTAAAGATACCTCATGACCTACTATGAATCCAGTGTTTGCGTCTTTCAAAACACTTAAATATGCAAATTTTTTATTGAAAGGTATATATGTAATATCTGTAACTTAAAGCTCATTTTTTGAATACAAAGATCAATTTCTATTAACATGATTAGGACCATAAGTTATTTTTTTGACTTCTTTTGGTTTTCTATACATCTTTTTTATTCTTATAACTGAATATAAATTGAATAATTTCATTATTCTAGCAACTTTAGATTGACTTACTACTATGCCTTGATTATTTAAAATGAGACAATATATTTTAAAATCTTTGAAATATATGCAACCATTTTTTTCTATAACTAGACAATATTATTTTTTGATTATTTTAAAGACAATCATTTGTTTTCCTTTAATTTAAACACTTCCATCCCAAGTTCACTTGTATCAAAAACTTCTTGAAAAAATACTTCTTTTTTATTATATTTTAATATTATTCATCTTCTTATTATATTACCAGTATTTCAACTTTCGCAATAACAAACATAATATTTAAAAAAATTCTTTTTTCTATCATTATTAGGTATTTTGAATCAAGTTTGTGAATCATCATCGAAAAAAACAGTCCCCTCTTTTGTCGATCAATTGATTCTTTTTTTGGTCAAGTGATTTGATGGAAAAAAAGTTTCTAATTCACCATTATAATTAATACAAATATCTTTATGATTTAAAAGTTCCGAAGAGAATATTGTTTCTGAATACAACTGAATTTGGAATATGAACTGTTCCTTTGAAAATTCTGATACTTCAAAAGTATCTATGTAACAATTATTTGTTACAACATCAGAGATATTTTGATGATAAAACTCCTTTTCGAACTTTATCTCTTTAAAAATGTAATATATTTTAAAACCCGTCTCTATCCTAACCTTATTTTTAAAGGCGTAAAATTTATTTTCTAATAAAAATTTAATGAAATTATTCGTAATCTTTCTAAATTTTTCTTTATCCAAAGGATAATATTTTATATTTCACATTTTTTCATCAGAAATTTTATTATCGCAAAAAATTAAATTGGAGCATATAAAAAAATTATTGTTTATCAATGGTCATTCAATTTTTAAGTTATTTTCTAAATATATATCAGAATAATATATTCTATTCTTTTTTGCGTCGCATTTTTTCTTTTTAAAATACTTTAAAATAATAAAATCTATTAATTCAATAACTTTTCAATCAAAACTATTATATATTTTTGTAGATGTTGTGTAATGGAGTTTAAAATAAGAATTAATTTGTACATTTCTTGGAAATGAAAATTTATCATTTATTAAATTCATAATTTCTTTTATCTCTTCACATGTATGGTATTCAGTTTGTTTGAAAAAATAACATAAAAATATATACGCATTTTGAATTAGGCTATTATTTATATTGATTAAATATTTTTTATCATGAATGTTTCCAAAGTTGTTATTTACAGGTGTATTTATTAAATCTAAGTGCAAAAAATAGTAATTATAAAAGACATATTTATATGTCAATGTTTTTTTATATTTACAAAATGTTTTTTTTAAGTAATATTTTAAAATATTTACATGACTGTTAGCTTTTTGAAATATCTTAATTCTTAGAAAAATATTGGCCCATTTAACAAAGGTTTTATAACAAGAAAATGAGTTAAATAATCTTTTATAAAATATGATTGCATCATTTTCAGATAAATTTAATATACGATTTGTAAAATAACTTATATAAAAAATTTCCATATTTCTGTCATTAAAATCTGTCAAATCAATAAAATTACATAGAATATTTTCAAACTTCATAATATTTATATTATCTATTAAAAATGTGATACATTTTTCATAATCTTCCCTTTCCAACTCAATACATTCATTTAAATCTTGAACGTTGAAGTTTGATATTAAAAAATAAAAAAAAGATATTTTATATTCATGATTCTTATTGAGTACTAGTTTTTTCCTTTTTTCCTTAAAAGAAAAAAGAAGCATAAGTTTATTCAAAATACTTTTATTAATTCTTTTTACTAGTAAGATATCATCGTCCTTATTTATAATAAATTCTATGTTAACTTCTTCCATTTTTTCAGATTTTAACAACAGAACAAAAGCTGTATATCATTCCTTCAATTCTACGTCATCCCTATATTCTTTATCATCCTTACATTTTCTCATATGCGTTAGTAACAATGGTAGGTATAACATTCTATCTTTTAAAACAAACTTTTCTTTTTCTTTTGCCACTATACTTCGAGAGTTAAAAAAAATTATTTCACTTTTATTTTTTTTAAAGAATTCTGATTTCTCATCAATACCATAGTAAAAAGTTTTAATATTATTTTTTAAAAAAGTTCAATAACTTTTTCAGTCTACACATTTCTCTCCTTCGAAGTAAAACTCAAAAAAATGCTCCAGAATATTTCTTCATATAAATATGAAGTGATCAGTATTTTTTTTGATTACAAATCCTTTATTAGATAATATAATTAATGAATGGATAAAGTAATTAATTTCTCTTAAAGACAGTAAATTAAAAGAAATAGTTTGAATTATCTTATAATATTTCTCATAATTACTTGGACTTATAAGAGTAGACACTCTATACATATAGTTACTTTCCAAAGAATTTTTAAATTCAATTGTTCCTATATTTAAATCAAGTTTTTTTATTTCCTTTTCGCAAACACCAGTAATTATAACTTTGATATTAATAGCTAAAAGATTTATTATGATTTTTTCAAAAATGCGTTTAAGAGAAAAATCAAATTCATTTATCCCATCAAAAATTACATATTTTAAATTATTGGTATTTATGTTTTCTTCCAAGTCTTTAATTTTTTCATAACTAAGATCTTTTAAATAATATGCTTCAATATCTTTATGATTGGCTGAGTTTTTTGTGAACATAGTTTTACCAGAGCCTCTACTACCATAGTAATAAATGCAATTAAAATTCAAAAAAATTTTAACATCTTTTTGATAGGGTTTATCAGTGTTTTTTGTTATCTCATCAATAGCATTTTCCTTATTTTTATTATCTTTGAAATTTATAATTGCTTTTTTATACTCATCAAATGTAAATATTTTCTTCATAGGATACTTTATATCACTTGCAAATAAATTAAAACTAAAAAAATCAATAACTGAGAAAATTTTATCTTTATTATTTAATAATTCATCCATATTTTAAAACTCCATTTTTAATTTTTTTTTATTATAAATGAATTTATTAACTTTTGTTTGTTGAATTAAAAAAATATATTTTTAAAGCATTCAACAAAATGATATAGCTAATAAACAAAAAGCTTTTTAGAAAACAATATATAACTTTAGACAGATATTATAAGTTGAATATATTAAACCTCATGAAACTCGTAAAAGAGAGGTTGTTAAAATGAGAAAAAAACTGATGTTATTAGAAGAACTACATTATGCACTTCATTATGCTAATGGCCACACATATAGAAAGCTAGACTATTGAAAAGTATAAGTCTTCATAACTTTATACATATAAATAATGTTAATGCAGGAAGTGAGCTAGTGAATAAATAACAAGGTTGAAGTTTGCTGGTTAAATTATTGAGTAAAAGATTGAATAAGCATATTTGTTACTATTTGCAAGAAAATTTATAGATTAAATTTACAAAGTAATTTCCCCAATATAAAAAACTACATAAATAATGAGTAAATTTATAACATTTTATTTTTTTATTTATACTCATTATTAAATGTATTTAAAACAAAAAATAATCAAATATAAATTATTAGGATGGTATATTTTATAAAATTCTGTTTATATTTAAATAAAAATTTAAAACTTTAAATTTTATATGAAAAAACAACTATGATATTTTTATTACGTTGACGATGTAATAAAACACATTTATAAAATAACATAATAGGTTTGTATAAATTAAAAAGATTATAGAGAACTTATTAAAAATTGTTGTTTGAAATAAAAATTTGAATTAATTTAAAAACATCTTATGTAGTTAACAAATATATTTAGTAGTTTTCTATCAATGCTTTCAATTTAATATTTTCTATATTTCAATCAATCTTTTTTGAGAGTTCCAACTCAAAAGATAAAACAAAAAGGAAAACAATATCTTTGTAGTTAATATTTAAAGTTAACGCTTTGTGATCAACATTTCAGTTACTTACATCTTTACTTTCAATTACAACAATTTTTCTAAAGATATGAGTCATATATAAGTAATGTTCAATTCTCTTCTTGTAGTAACTATATTCAAAATGTAAGTCATCATTATTAATCAAACTAGTAATTTGTTGTTTGTATATTATTAAATCTGTGCTTTTAGATTCAATAAATGAATAGCAAACTGCTATGTTTTTGAAAATACTTTTTAACTTTTTTAAATTGATAATCTTTGAGTTAGATATAAAGTTTATTGATCGTAAATCAGGGTTGAATAATTTTAAGGTAAAAGAACTGTTAACGGTAATAATAACATTAATATTGTATTTACCAATCCATTCTAATATAGTTGCGCTAAGTTTTAAAATATTATTATCATCTGCACAAGCATCGGGAAGATCTAATAATAAAAATATTGGTCGTTCTTTATCATTGAAATCAATCTCTAAAAACAAGATCTCTAATATCAACATTCTTATAGTAAATCTGCTATATGATTTCTCATCAACTTCTTTAGATTCATCTTCTTTATATAAATAAACTTTTAATAATTTATCAATAAGGCTATCTATTGCTTTGGTATCAATATTGAACTTAACAGATAATTTTTCATCTAAATCAAACATTTCTTTGAACTCTAATGAATTAATAACCTCTTCTAAATCATTGTAAAAAGTATTTAGTCGGTTTTGAAAATTCTCATTATCTTGTTGCATTATTATGTGGCTATTGATTTTCTTCAAAATACAATTACGTAAAAGATTAGATTTTGTTAGTTTTAATTCATTTTGTAAATCAAATAGTTCTTTTAAAAAAACACATTGATATCTAGCAACACACGAGCTTGAGGAATTAAATGAAAGTTTGTATATTTCTTTACCTTTAAGACCTTCATAGATTTCATGTAATAATAGGCTTTTTTTAGAGTTATTAGTACCATATAAATATGCTATATTATTATGAAAATTTATTGTGGTTTTTCCAAAAAAGTTACTATTAAGTACTAAGTTAGTTTCCACTATAATTCCAATATAAAATCAATGTTTTGATTTTCTTCTTGAAAAGTCTTGCTACCCACTAAAATTTTCATATCTTTATATTGTTTTTCTGTTATACCTATCATTCTAACGTCTCCTTTTTTAGGCTTAAAGTTTTCAATCTTTTTTTGATAGATTAACATTTGATCATAATTTATACATAACTTTACATATATAGAAAATTGAATCATATAGAAACCATTTTGAATTAATATTCTTCTAAACTTAGTGTATTCTTTATTTTCACCTTTAGTTGTATTAGGTAAATCATAAAACACAAATAATCTCATTTGTCGAAACCTACTCATACTCATAGATGTCATCTACTTTTTCTTCATAATATATTATTGTAGGAAGCTTAAGTTTTAGAGAACTTGTTGTTTTTAAAACTGTTACATAACTTCTAACCATTATATCAATTGCATTTGTAATAGTTTGAAACTTACCATCAACTGATACAAATTGATTAAGTAAGTTGATTAATTCTAGTCTTTTATTATAACTAATGTTCTCCCCTTCTAAACCATCAAGATTTTTAATTACTCATAAATCAACAAGTGGTCTAAACGGTTCCAATAAATCATAAGATAAGTTTCAATTATTAGTTTTACCAATATGAAAGATACCTAGAAAACATAGTAATCCGTATTTAACCAAGGTTCTAGATATTGCAGAAGCTAAAATTGTGTAGCCGTAATTTAAAGTTTTGTTTATGATATCATCACTAAATCTAATAAAATTACTTCCATATAACTCTCTAAAAAAGACTTTAGCAGCAAGTCCTTCTCTATTGGTTGTATCGTTTAATTTGACTGTTTTTTGAAAGTTCGATACCATTTCGATTGATCTATCACTACAACCAATCATGACCATAACATTCAAAGAATTTTCGATCTTTTTTTCAATTATTTGTTTTCATATTATTTTTTTATATTCTGAATTAATGCTTATTTGCTTTTCTATAATAGCTAATGGTTTTCAATGATTGTGATATGAGAGCATAATTCCGTTAGGTTCATAACTATCATTACAAACAACTAGAAACACATTATTATCTAATAATTTAGAAATAAGTTGTGTAGAAATTAATGTGTAATTATTTTCTAATATTACACAGTTAATATCACTTAATGAGAATGTTAATGATTTGTCAGATTCCTGTTTAGTATTTTCTATTTTTAATAAATTATTTTTAAGCGATAATTTATCATACTTATTTATAATTATTGTTTTCCAAGACAAAACGTTATTCCTTTCCTATATACATAAATATAAGTTCATTTTATGTAATAAAAAAGTAAAAGACCATACCACTATAGTTTGAAAATGTTAGTTTTCAAACTATATTTCCAAATAACCTAACAAAATTAGTAAAATTTTAAAGGTAATTTTGTAGGGTTTTTTAGTCCTTATGTATTAGATATGTCAGATAACTAAAACAATCTCCAACTCCTTGTTACTCTCAATCTTGTCGTCTATTCCTTAGATATGTCAGATAACTAAAACATTATTTGTTTCGTAATTATTTAAATCTAAGTCGTCTATTCCTTAGATATGTCAGATAACTAAAACTATAGGTTGTATAAGATACTTGATCTTGTTGTCGTCTATTCCTTAGATATGTCAGATAACTAAAACAACCCCTAACATGATGTAAAAATGCTTATTGCGTCGTCTATTCCTTAGATATGTCAGATAACTAAAACGTTGTCGGGGAAATAGGTATATATTGGTCCGTCGTCTATTCCTTAGATATGTCAGATAACTAAAACTCAAATAGATGCGGATACTTTGTTTTCACTGTCGTCTATTCCTTAGATATGTCAGATAACTAAAACTAGATTGGATTTTTTATTGAACGAAAATGTGTCGTCTATTCCTTAGATATGTCAGATAACTAAAACTGACCAATAAAAATATTAGTTAATGAAAAAGTCGTCTATTCCTTAGATATGTCAGATAACTAAAACAGAAATGGAAAGGTTTTAAAATGAAAAAAAGTCGTCTATTCCTTAGATATGTCAGATAACTAAAACCTTATAGGTAAAAAATATGTATGTCAATACGTCGTCTATTCCTTAGATATGTCAGATAACTAAAACCCCGTACCTTGGTCAAAGCCTTCAGCAAGTGTCGTCTATTCCTTAGATATGTCAGATAACTAAAACAAAGTTGTGGTTGTTCAAAAGCTATGAACCGTCGTCTATTCCTTAGATATGTCAGATAACTAAAACAATTACCTCTAATAAAAGTTTTTCAATGACGTCGTCTATTCCTTAGATATGTCAGATAACTAAAACTTTGTACTTGATCGTAGGGTCTGTGTTTTGGTCGTCTATTCCTTAGATATGTCAGATAACTAAAACTTGAATGCCATATGATAAGACTTTTGTTGAGTCGTCTATTCCTTAGATATGTCAGATAACTAAAACACTAATTTCCATTTCGTTGTACATAAAATCGTCGTCTATTCCTTAGATATGTCAGATAACTAAAACAAATGAAGACTTATAACGAACAATTTACGAGTCGTCTATTCCTTAGATATGTCAGATAACTAAAACCAACCAATAAAAATATTAGTTAATGAAAAAGTCGTCTATTCCTTAGATATGTCAGATAACTAAAACAAAAGAGTTCGTTGAGAAACTAACTATTGAGTCGTCTATTCCTTAGATATGTCAGATAACTAAAACTCTATTAGTTGTACTATTTTTAATAGGTTCGTCGTCTATTCCTTAGATATGTCAGATAACTAAAACCCATCTTTAGCTAAGAAATATAACTTATTAGTCGTCTATTCCTTAGATATGTCAGATAACTAAAACGAAAGACTTGAAGGTTGACGAAAAAAACTTGTCGTCTATTCCTTAGATATGTCAGATAACTAAAACTATGGGAAAAATATTGCGTTTTAAATACTGGTCGTCTATTCCTTAGATATGTCAGATAACTAAAACCAAGACCAATGCTCAAATTCAATGTTTTTGGTCGTCTATTCCTTAGATATGTCAGATAACTAAAACTATAATTTCAATTTTTACTATTTCTTTATTGTCGTCTATTCCTTAGATATGTCAGATAACTAAAACTAAACTCCCCTTTCAATCAGGATCTCCCATGTCGTCTATTCCTTAGATATGTCAGATAACTAAAACAATGTGGTAAGTGTGACGGATGAAATAGATGTCGTCTATTCCTTAGATATGTCAGATAACTAAAACTAGATTGAATTTTTTATTGAACGAAATCGTGTCGTCTATTCCTTAGATATGTCAGATAACTAAAACTCAAATATGATTATTAATTTCAATTTTAATGTCGTCTATTCCTTAGATATGTCAGATAACTAAAACACTCCTTTGTTTTAAGTCTCTCGGACTGATGTCGTCTATTCCTTAGATATGTCAGATAACTAAAACACTACTGATAATGATGATTCCGAAGTTGTCGTCGTCTATTCCTTAGATATGTCAGATAACTAAAACTTATGAACAAGTAATTATGTATTGAAAAAAAGTCGTCTATTCCTTAGATATGTCAGATAACTAAAACCTAGTTTACAAATTAGTAGTTTAAAGATAAGTCGTCTATTCCTTAGATATGTCAGATAACTAAAACCTTTTCCGTCTGCATTGTATTCATATTTTGTCGTCTATTCCTTAGATATGTCAGATAACTAAAACGGTTGTGAAACATTGTTTACATCTATTGAGGTCGTCTATTCCTTAGATATGTCAGATAACTAAAACACTTTTAACAATCTTGTCGATCAAGAATATGTCGTCTATTCCTTAGATATGTCAGATAACTAAAACTGAACGAAATCGTACACGAGAAAAAAAAGTCGTCTATTCCTTAGATATGTCAGATAACTAAAACTGAACGAAATCGTACACGAGAAAAAAAAGTCGTCTATTCCTTAGATATGTCAGATAACTAAAACGGCTTGTAGAATGCTAATAATAACCTTTTTGTCGTCTATTCCTTAGATATGTCAGATAACTAAAACCAACTAATAAAAATATTAGTTATTGAAAAAGTCGTCTATTCCTTAGATATGTCAGATAACTAAAACATAGGACGTGACATTTCTTTTCCCTTTTCAGTCGTCTATTCCTTAGATATGTCAGATAACTAAAACTACAACGATTATGTCTATGATGACAAAATCGTCGTCTATTCCTTAGATATGTCAGATAACTAAAACACACCTTCAATTGGTTTTTTTAAAACAGGTGTCGTCTATTCCTTAGATATGTCAGATAACTAAAACTACTAACGGACAAGTTTTCATTATAAAAATGGTCGTCTATTCCTTAGATATGTCAGATAACTAAAACTTGGTACAAGCAAGCGAGTATTACAATAATGTCGTCTATTCCTTAGATATGTCAGATAACTAAAACAAGGCGCATTTTATTATTTTTGTAATTATCGTCGTCTATTCCTTAGATATGTCAGATAACTAAAACAAAAGTTACGATAGCAAATATCTTAAGTTTGTCGTCTATTCCTTAGATATGTCAGATAACTAAAACATAATAATTGTCAATATTTTTTAAAGTTATGTCGTCTATTCCTTAGATATGTCAGATAACTAAAACTGTTATAATATAACTATTGAAATACATTTCGTCGTCTATTCCTTAGATATGTCAGATAACTAAAACTTCAACTTGCAAATCCTTTATCGGCAAAATGTCGTCTATTCCTTAGATATGTCAGATAACTAAAACTAATGATAGGTACTTTGTTTATAAAAATAGGTCGTCTATTCCTTAGATATGTCAGATAACTAAAACTCTAGAGTGTCGTACTCGTCTTGTGATACTGTCGTCTATTCCTTAGATATGTCAGATAACTAAAACAAGGTACACATACATTGTTAATTGGTAAAGGTCGTCTATTCCTTAGATATGTCAGATAACTAAAACTTTATCATAAAATGTAACGTCTCGTTGTTTGTCGTCTATTCCTTAGATATGTCAGATAACTAAAACTAGATCTGTTTGAGAATATTTAGAGCGATTGTCGTCTATTCCTTAGATATGTCAGATAACTAAAACCTCAAATTATGCTTTACCTAAAATATCTATTGTTATTATCTTAATTTCTTTTAAAATATTTGATAATGAGTCATAACAGTTTTGTGTACCGAATATCTCTTTATTTTTGTGTAACGTTGAAATATATGTAGTATTTATTTTTGTTGCACAAATTTGTGCTCCCATTTTAGATTTAAACACTTTGTACTCATAATTGTCGTCTTTATTCTTATAGAATACTGTGTCATTTTGTCTCAAAATCAGCTCATTATCTCTTAGTTTTAGAATGTTTTTATTTTTAAATATATCTATTTTTTTAATCCATCTAGGTTTATTAATACCTTCTTTGTCTATTATAACTCCATAATAAACATTAGTTTCTCAGAGGTTTCCATGTCTATCAATGTGAAATTGATCTTTGTTGGAATCTTTTAATAATTTTTTTGCAGCCATTTTTTCACTTGATGTAACAGATCCAGAAACTTTATGATTTACTTTATAGGAAACAAAAGGATAATGGATATCTCCAGCAACATTAGCATTCTTTAAAGTTTCAATATATTCTTGTGGATGTTTAACCTTTACAAATACAGGTCTTTTAACTTTTATTTCTTTTTTAAAGTCTTTTTCATTTAAAATTGATAACTCGTTAAGATTTTTGAAATTTCTCTTCAGTTCTTTTTCAGTTAATTTTACTGTATCAACATCAACTTTAACTGATAGTTCAATCGGCATTCTTAAATCAATTAATTTATCTAAATTTTTTACTAAAGGAAACATCTTAATTGCTTGGCAATCTGAATTTATAAAATCATCAATTCTCTCAATTGGCTTTGAAATTTGAAACTGTCACTGATAACCACTATTATCATGTCACTTACTACATATTTCTTTAACGTTATTATGATATTGTTCTAAAGAAATGTTTTTATATTTAAAACTTTTAAATTCATTTTCAATAGCTATCAAGTCAGAAGCAAAATCAACACTTCCTTGGTTTTTAAACTGTGATAATACTATCGCATCAACAGCATGATGAAATGGTGTTATATCACGAACTTTTATATCTAATCCTCATGGAGAAAAGCGTAACCATTTTCTTCTAAATCTTGAGGTGACAACCCCTTTAATCATTAACACATTAGATTTGTATTCTTTATTTTCTTTCTTATATTTATGAATTAAATTATTTTTAAGTCAATTAGCAAAATACCTAGCAATATAAGAATTATCTACTAAATTTCTAGAAGAAAATTTATTTTGATCAATATCTAAAACTGATTTAATTAATAGGTTTTCATACTTATTTCAAGTGATATTACCCTTACGATATAAATCAAGACAATTTTTTTTATAGCTATTTATAATATCTGGATTTTCAGCATTGAAATATTCTAATGGGGTACGATTTTTTTTAAGTTGATTCTCTGTTGTGTAAACTAGCACTTTATTATCAAATGAATCATCTGGAAACTTCGAAATCGGTAATATATGATCGACTTCAAGTTCATGTGAGTTTAATTGTTCTATTTTAATATCTCTAAGTGAGTACAAACATTTTTTATCTTGAGCTAATCATAGCTTATATTTCAATATTGAGGTTGTGTTTGCTACAATACCAATTTTTTCAAGTTCAGATTTTATTACTTCATTTTTAGCTCTTGAATCAAGATTTTTTTTGTTCAACTCATTTCTGACTTCACCAGACTTACCAAGTTCACGAGATGTTTCCACATTTATTTTTTCAAAATCATTATACTTCCTGAAAAGTGCTTTTAATACTTTTCTAGCTTCATTGATTGCTCTGAAAACTACTGGATTTCTTACCAAATCTCCATCAACAATAGGTTGTAAGAACTTCTTGATGTTTAAGTCTGTATACTCATTTGCTTTTGCTTTTAATTCATCTTGATATACACCAGCGATTTCACCTTCAAGGAAGTGTTTTATTACCATTAACATTGCCTTTTTACAAAGATTACTTGTTGTAGTTACTTTTGAAGGAGTTAAAAGTAATTGATTTATATTTTCGTCGTTAATTGTTACATTATTATCGCTTGCTCATTTTTTTATGTTACTTTTTCTCAACTCTGGAGTTATATTCTTATTTAAAATATCCCCTAAATCATCTATTATATTTGAGTCTAAATTATCAATATTTAATTCTTTTAGTTTTTCCATTCCAAAAACTTTGATGAATCTTTTGGTAAATCCAAATAAATCAGTTTTTTTAGCATTATCTAATGCCTTTAAGTTTTTTAAATCTTCTGATTTGACACCAAAATCAGTTTTTAAAACACTTTCAATTTGCTTTTTATTATTTGAAATAAATTTTTCATCGGTTAAAGCTAAGTTGAATAGTTTATTATGAAAGTCTTTTATTGTTTGTTTATTCTCTAAAAAAGAAGAAAACTTAGAGACTTCAACTGCCATTTGATATAAATCAAAAATTATACTTGACTTAATATATCTTTTTTCATTAGGAAAAAATGTACAATTTCCTACTAATTCAGTAAATGGTTTATATAATTTATATGCCCTTAAAGAATCTCTTAATGCAATATAATGATTATTTTTGTCTTTAATGTTTGATAATTTTTGTTTAATTAATTCAATGTTTTCTGCTCGAGAGATATTTTTAGGTCCAAAACCATCCTCAAAGAATCTTTGTCTTAATATAGTATCCATGATTTTATCAATAATTTCATTGTTTAGTTGAGGATAATACTCTGCTTGTTTATTTAAAATAAGTTCTAGTTCGTATTTATATGCCGCTCTTGGAAAAAGAAATCTATATTGACTATCTTTATTACGAACATTTAACAAATTTTTATTTTTTTCAATCCTTGTAGAACTTTCTTCATCAATGAAAGCTTCTGCAATTGTTTTTTTACAAGTTTTTGTGGCTATATCGTAACCTATTAATTTTCTAGCAATTATAATTGAATTTGCATAATCTTCTTTTTCATTGATTTCAGCATCATCTTTTAATTCTGATTTATCTTCACCTTTTTCTGGATCAAATAAGTTTTCAAAACCTCTATTTTTGGCGATGTGTACAAGCGCAATAGTTAGTTCTTCACTACTTAATTTTTCCTTTAACCCTTTTTTTCTAATAACATATGGATTAAAGTATTTCTTTTCATCATATACAATTTTATTTGTTGGTTTTAATGAAGAAATAGAAAAATTGAAAGTTTTTTCGTATAAATTCTCATTAATAATATCCGAATCTATCAATATTTTTTTCAATAACTTTATTCTAGCTTTTTTTCTTCTTTTTAATCTTCTTGAACTACGAAATCCTCTTCTTTCAGCAGCTAAAGATGTTTTATCTTTTGGATTTTCAGGTACTTCAAATAATCTAACACCAAAATCATCTAATCAAGGTTCTATAGCATTCTCATCATCATAACCTGTGACAGCTCACCCTACTGATGAAATACCAAGATCAAGACCTAATATATATTTTTTCATTTTTTCATCCTTTTTTACTTTCAAAAATATTTTATCAAACTTATATAAATTTGTTTTGAAAATAAAAAAAAGAGCAGGTTTAGGGATGCTCAACCCTTCACTAAGAAGTTTATCTTAGTTTCTGACATATCTAAGCAATAGACGACTAGTTGCCTGACAAAAATATAATAACATAAAATATAAATTTTTTATAATTTTTTAAAAAATATTTAAATACTTCTTAAAAAATGTATTATTTAACGAGTTACCCCTTTAATTATATAAAATATCGAGTTTTTTAAAATCGTGTATTTAAAGATAATTAATCAAAGAGATAAAAAAATCAGAAACTGAACACAGAACAAGTTTAAATATAAGTTATAAAGCCAATAAAAAACAAGAAGTTAATAATACTCCTTGTTTTTTAACATAACTAATGCTTCAAAGCAATATTGTTATTCCAAAGATTCTATGAATTTTTTAAATCAATAAAAACTTTCTTTTTTATATCTTTTTTTTGTTCCCTTACCATAATCATCTTGATCGACATAAATGAGACCATAACGCTTAGACATCTCATTACTTCCACTAGATATTATATCGATTGGAGTTCATGTAGTATAACCAAATACATTAACACCATCTTCAATAGCAAAACTTATTTGTTCTAAATGTGACTTTAAATATTCAATTCTTTCATTATCAATTACTTTTAATTCATCATTTAGTTTATCATTAAGACCAATTCCATTTTCTGCAATGAATAATGGTAGTTGATATCTATCTCATAGATCATTTAATGTAGTTCTTAAACCAACAGGATCAATTTGTCAACCTCATTCACTTTCTTGCAAAAAAGGATTTTTTCCCATTTTTACTAAATTAGCTTCTACTTTAGATGTATTTTCAGTTGAGTTAACTCCACTCATATAATAGCTGAATGAGATGAAATCTATTTTGTATTTACTTATTATTTCCATATCTTCATTTGTATAATTTATTTTAATATTATTTAATTCTCAATATTTGAGAATATAAGATGGGTAGTACCCTTTCGTAAATACATCATAATAAAAGTATACTTTTGTTTGTTGGTCTTGAAGATTTAAGAAGACATTCTCTGGCTTGCAATTTAACGGATAACATGTGAATTGAGCAAGCATACAACCAAATTTAAAATTCTTATCAATTTCTCTACCAATTTTAATAGCTTTTGCATTAGCAACAAATTGATTGTGTAACGCTTGATAGCAACTTTCTAATACATTCACTTCTTTATCAACTATTATACCGACACTGACCCAACTTGAAAATATCGCAGCGTTAATTTCATTAAAAGGAATTCAATATTTTACATAATCTTTATATTCATTAAAAACAACTTTTGCATATTCTAGATAAATATCAATTAATTTAGGATTTTTTCACCCTCCATATTTTTCTACTAATATGTAAGGTAAGTCAAAATGAGATATTGTGACTAATGGTTCTATGTTATATTTTTTACACTCTTCAAAAACCCTTTTATAGAAGTTTAAACCTTCTTGGCAAATAACACCATCATCACAATTTGGAATAATCCTGGCTCAAGAAAGTGACATTCTAAATGTATTCATACCCATTTCGCTAAATAGTTTTATATCTTCTTTATAGTTGTTGTAAAAATCAACACCCATTCTTTTAGGAAAATATAAATCTTGTTCATTTTCGATTGCGTAATTGATTTTTTCGCTTGTTACTTCTTTAGAATCTGTAATATTTTTTCGATTCTTAATATCTTCAAAATATTTTAAATCAGCCACAGTCAAAGATTTACCATCTTTGTTGTACTCTCCTTCAAGTTGAGGTGCAGCAGTTGCACCACCCCATAAGAAGTTCTTAGGAAATTTCATTATTAACCTTCTTTCTTTGGAAACTTAAAGTATCATCTTTTCTTTGATTGATTTCAAAGTAAATATCTAATGAATGTACAGCATTATAATAATTATTTTTTATCAGATCTATTTTTTTATCATACTTTATTTTACTTTCTACAATGTTATTGATTTTTTCTAAAATTGTACTTTGTAAAGTTTTAAGCTTATTTTTACTTTTTAAATAAAGCTCATTTAGTTTCTCTTTTTTCTCTGTTAGTATGATCATTTTTTTATTATTTTCTGTTTTAACTATATTATTTTCAACTCGTTTTATACTCATTAACTTATTTTTGCTTTTTAAAGCAACTATTTTTTCATTTAACTTAACTAACTTTTCATTTTGTTCATCTTTTATTTGTGAAATCTTGGCTTCAAAGTGTGAGTTATTTTTGAATACTTTTTCAATATCTTTAAATTGATGTTTTTCATCTTTTGAAAATTTTAAATTATTATTTAAGTTTTTTAATAATTCTTTTTTTTCTTCAAGTGAAATATAGTTATTTTTAAATAAATATTTTGTAAATCTTTTATTAACTTTATTAATAGATTTGTTTTCTTTTTCTCTTTCTACAAAGAATAAGAAAGTAAATAGATAGGCAGAACCAATTGAAATAAATGACCCTAACACAAAGAGACCAATTTGATAGGCTCCACCAGGTAGAAATCTTGTTACTCCTAATACACCCATTCCTCCTGCAACAGTTGCATTAATTCCAAGCAATCCAGTTGTTAAACCACCAATTGCTGCTCCTAGACACCCAGTTAAGAATGGAGTTACTCTTGGTAAAGTAATACCATAAATGATTGGTTCGGTAATACCAACAATTGCTGAAGGTATTGAAGAGTAAGCAATCTCTTTAGTTTTATAATTATTTGTACTATTACCAACATAAATTACAGCACCAAGTTGTCCACAAACTCCAAACACTGACACCGCATAAAGTGGACTTGGTAAGTTTTGTATAATGGCCATAATAACTGGAACATGAGTTCCAGTTAATACAAGAGGTTGTCATAACATAGCGAATAACATTGTTCCAATACCATAAGGGATGTTACCCAATCATTTTACAGCAACACCAATCAATCCCTCAATAACACCAAGGATCGGTCCTAAAACAAACATAATTGAAACCATAACAATTAAAAATGCTATACCTGTTCTGAAACAAATATCTATTGAAGTTGGCATTCAAGATTTAACTCATTTGTCTATGTAAACATATAATGCTCCTGCAACAATTTGAGGAATTATTGAATTGTAATAACCACCTAGCTTAATTTTAATAAAACTTCATTCTATTAAAGTGAAGTTTACTCCTCACATCAAATAAGGACTAGCTACCGCAACACCAATTAGGGCTCCAACAATTACATTTCCTTTTAAATATTTCACTGTGCTAATACATAGAAATATTCCTAACATTCCAATCCCTACTTCTGCGATTATATAAATGAATGCTGAAAAAAGATGTGCATTTTTCATTTGATCATAATTTTTTATATCATCAATAAGATTCGATTGTATTAAAATAGCCTTTAGTGCCATCAATAATCCTGCTGCTAAGATAATTGGTATTGTAGGTACAATAACACCACTTATAAATCCTAGTGCTCTATCTTTAAATTTCTTTTTGTTATTATTTTTAGTTTCAAATATGGTCTCTTTATTCATTATTTTTTGTACTTCTTCGTTTACTTTATAAACATCTCCACCAATTATAATTTGTAACTCTTGACCACTTCAGTTTATTCCCTTTACTAAGGGAAGTTTTTTTAACTTGTCTTCATTAACCAATTTTTTATCAATGATACTAAATCTTAATCTTGTCATGCAATTGTAACAGTTTTGAAAGTTTTTTACTGTTCCAACAGCCTCATAAACTTTTTGGGCAGCTACTTTAAATTTACTTTCTTTGACAATTAATTTATCATCATTTTTTTTAGTCTTATTTATCGTTAATATTCCTATTTCCTCACCATGCTTTACATAACCTGTTTTTGTTAACTCAAATTCCAAATCATCATCGTTATCAAAGACAACAATAGTTTCAGTAGACAATTTCTCTTTTTGAATCATCTTATAATCCACATCAATTAAGGGTTCTTTATAATTAAAAGTATCATCAACTTTTTTCAAATACTTGAAAGGTTTTCCTTCTAATCTTACAGTGTCGATACCAATATGTATCATTGCTTTTAATCCAGAAATTGTTTCTAGAAACACTGCATGCTTAGTATCAAAAATCATCTTAATCTTGGATTCTTGAAAAATACTATATATAAAGTTATTTTCGGGTTCGACCAAAAATCCATCACCAAGCATTTTATCAGCGAAAGTTTTATCTATACATTTATCAATTGATTTGATAGTCCCGTCAACCGGGGCAAAGATTTTAATTTTATCCATGCTTTTTTCCTCCTGTATTTATATAATGCGGCTTGAAAACTATTTTTGATAGTGAAAATGATCAATAACTAAATGGTTTCCAAAAGAGAAAGTAGTTGGATACTTTTGATGTCTAAACTATCAAAATATTAAATTATCCTTCTTAATTTGAATAATCGAGTTTGTAGTTTTATATAAAAACACTTGATAATATAAAAATCTACTAACTTAACATTTACGTCAAATTAGTAGGTTTAGTTTTTATCCTTATTTAAATTGATTTAGTTTTTATATTTTCTTTTACTTTTCTTCTTTTGTAATATTGGATGTCATAATTTCATTAATCTCAGTATTATTTAAACTTAGTTTTTTATTTTTTCTTTGAACATTTAAGTATCACATCAACATTGCAAATCCCATAAAAATAACTAAGCCACCAACCGAAAGTAATAAACTAGTTAAAGAAGTGACTCAATCACTTTTTCATGACACTGGTGAAGGAATTGCTCCAAATATTATTGCTATTATAATAACCATTAAGGATATTGAGGTTATTGTGATCGCAATATATTTATTTTTAAAGAATTTAGTAGTTCTTTCTGTATCTTCCAATTTTCATCTTAATTTTATATACGATATAAAAAAGAATAAAAATGGAAAAACCGACATAGTTGTAGTTGTTTGAGTTATCAAAGTCAAGAAATTAGAAGAACCTTTTCCAATAGCTCCAGTTGTAGTAACTCCAACAATTAATAAAATAATTGTTACAACAATTGCTTGCGCAATAATTCCATTAGTAGGAATTCCTGCTTTATTAGTTTTTTGTGCTCATTTTCCCATTACACCTTCTGGTATTTCTGAAAAGAAAACTTTAACTGGTCCTACAGTTCAAAAGAACAGAGCTCCTAATCCATTTAATGCTGTTACTAATGCAACAACTCTGATTATTATTGTTCCACCAATTGAATCAAAAGGTAAATTAAACATATATGAAAATACGTAATAATAAGTATTTGAAAGACCTCATTTAGTAATTAATCCTTGTTCAATTACAAGACTTAATGCTAATCCTCCACAAACCATTAAGAAAATAACAATCAACATTCCAATCAATGTTGATATTTTGAAAGCTTTTGGACCTTTTTTAGTATCTCTCATAAATACAGCCATTGTTTCAATCCCATTATAAGAAATCATAATTCAAGGAAAAGCTGACATAAATCCTCATCAGTCACCATCAAAACCTCAAGAACTCATTGGATTTAAATGTTCTTTATTAAAAGAACTTGGTACTTGTCCATTTTTGAATACTGGTAATGCTACAAATAAACATAAAACAATAAACACTACTCCCAACATTAGTGAAGCAGTTCCACCAATGTTGGTAATGATTCCGATCCAACGTGCTCCTTTTTTTGCAATAAATGAACCTGTTCAAAAAATAACAATGGCGATACAAGCTAATAAGATAGCTGATACTCGACTAGCATTATTTTCGTCCATTCCATTTTCATTTAATTTTAAAGCCAACAAGTCAAAACCATTTGTTCCTGTAATAACAAAACTAATTGCTATAACAGTAAATGGTGCCAAGGTAGCAAAGTAAAATAGGTTTGTAAAAAATGACGATCAACTTGCTAAGAACCCACATTTTTTACCAAGGATTAGGGAACAATAACTCCCTAATCCTGCTTCAGCATTTTTTAATTTTTTGATACTTGCAAATTCAGAAGATATGAATACTATTGGAATTGCATAAACAATTCCCCCTACTAAAAATAGTAACATTGATAATAAACCAAACTGAACTTGATTGTTGATAATATTTCTTAAAGCGAAAACTGTCGCAAATACCATAAATATAATGGTGAGTTTCGACAAGGTTTTTTTACGCTCGTTCATGATATTTTCCTCCTTTAAAAATAAAAAAATATAAATTTTATTTGAATAAAATTTATATTTCCATAATATTTGAAAACTGTAACTCTACACAAAGTGTCTGTTACATTATTATTAATAATATTATTTAAGATAACTATAAAAGGTTTCACAATAAATACTATGAAAACTTATCTTAGTTAAACTACAGATATATAAATTTAAGTTTTTGATTTTTGATTTACACTTTATCTTCTTATCAGTTATCATAGTATTCACCTCCAAATTTTTTTGCAACTCTATGAGTATAACACTTCAAATTTAATTATTTTAATTTAATTACTATTTAATTTACTATAGAAACTTTTGTTTTTGTTTTTATAATTCTCGATCGCTTCTAAACGATTATAAGATTTACCTCAATTTTTAGGATTTATTTTTAATATAAAATCATTTTCATCTATGTTAGCTTTTGAAATTCTCAACTCATTTATTAAGAATATTATTAACAACAATGTTGTAAAGATAATAACAAATATTGGTTGTAATATTTGACCAACATCATCTGATCATAATTTTTTAAAGATATCATAATAAATGTATATCAAAAATAAACTCATAATACTTGAAGCTATAACATTATAATAAACACTACCTCTGACATTTAAAACATCATCAACTTTTTTGGTCTTATGATTAACAAGCGCTGCCACCATCAAAGTTAAATAAGTTGTAAAAGCAATAACAACTGCTGAGTCAGATATTTTGTCAATCAAGAATGTTACTGCTTGACCAACATAATAATATTCGCTGAGTTTATTAGTTCTATCAAGTGAGTTTCGATAAACTAGTCATGAAGTTGTTGTGATAATGACTAATGTTAATGAAATAATAATAGCATTTATATAACCGCTCAACTTATGCGAAATCATTGCTTTACCTTGTTTGTAATATATTAATTGCGGACCATTATTGTCAGTTGTGCTAGATAAGTTTATTACTCCAAAACTAGTGAATCCAGCAACTGATCCTAGCACAACTACTGCAATTAGTAACTTACAAAATAATGCTCAATCTTTAGGAATAATTGCTGATATCAATGAAAATGAATCTGCATCCAATGTTCCAAAATATAATGAAACTGCAAATAAGATATTTACCATTACCACTAAAATAACACCAACAACTTGTCCAGCAACTAACATTTTTTTATGTTTGATTTCTTTTTCAATACTAGAACCATACATAAATCCATCTAGTTCAAATAAAAGCATTGGTATAACAAGAATAAAATAACTAAATTTTCATTGTGTAGTATTTGCTTCATTGAAAGCTGTTGTACTTAAATGGAACTTTGCATAAAAACCTAATCCGATGACAAAAACTAGTGGTAAAAACTTTAAGTTGTTAAAAAATATATGTAAATATTTAAATCATCCGTTTGAAGCATGAGCATTTGATATACACATGAAAAAGATAATTAATACCGCTATAAATATTATTAAGAAGGCTTCTGTATCTGGATTGATTCAAGCTTCATTATTGTGGTAATCATCAATTACTCTAAAAATATAGTAAGAAACTGTTATAGCCATTAGACCAACATAAACAGGAACATATATTATTGAATAAAAGAGCGAGAATAAACTTCCTGTTCTTCTTCCAATAAAAGTCTCTGCAAAACATGTATGCGTATGATACCTATTTTTTGCACTAGTTCCTAACTCAATAAATACAAACACCATTGAAATACCAATAAACGCCATTAATCCTAAAATAATTAAAACAATATATGGGTTATGTGCTGCTAACAATGCCTGTTTACTTTTTAGATAAACTCCAACACCAATTGAATTTCCAAAGACTATTGAGAATACTCTTCAAAAATCAAAAGCTGCAGAGTTTCGACTTTTTTTGTTGATAATTTGATTTTGCATATTTCCAGTAGGATCAATCCTCTGGTTTTCTGCATTTATACTCTTCATTTAATTCTCCTCGTTTTCTATTTGATAAAAAAATATAAAAAAAATATAAATTTAATTTTTTCTTAATTAAATTTATATTTACTTCTGTATTAAGGTGGTTTAATTATTAAATATTAATTGACAACCTTTTCAAAACTGTTTTCATCATTACACGCAAAATAATTCAAAAAACGTACCAAAAGTAAATACTTTGTGTTTCTTAAATGCCATAAACTTATTTTTAATGATGTTATATTTACGCATAACTTGATCTCCGTTTCTAATAATTTTTTTATCTCTTTAATCAGTAGATAAATTAAACTCATTGTCTCTTTTATAAAGTTATAAATGAATTTTTAAAGTTAGTACATTCTTAAACATTAGTTTTAAGTAAAGCTTTGTATTAAATACAAATAAATTTTTTTCTAATAAAGTACTAACTTTATTATCTTTTTTCATTATACACTATCTGATAAAATTAATTGATTAAGTTGTAGTAATTTTAATTTATAAAATTATTTTTATAAATAAAAAACAACCTTGAAGAAATGATTAGAATAATAATTAAATTAATTCATTTCTTTAAAAGGTTGTTTAGTTTTTTATTATCTTCTTCCTTTTTTATTATTTTTAGTTTCAATACCTCTAACTTTTTTCATAGCATAGTTTAAATCTTTGAATTTCTCTTCTAGTTGAATTGCTTCATCCCATAAAGGGTTAATTGCCTCACGTTTTTGGCTTTCTTTTTTAGCTTGTTCTGCAACTTGTGCAGGATTAGCACCTTGTTCAATTTTAACTGCTTGTTCCATTGTAAGGTATGGATCTTCAGGTCTTACACCTTTATTAACTAATGAAGCTATTTGCATTCTAATTTGTGAGCTAGATAATTTTTTATCTTTAAAATCAACTTGTCATTGAACTGGACTTTTGTCTTCAAATTTATATGGTTCTTTTATTATTGCATATAACATATTAACAAATTTTTCAAATCCAGATTCACCTTTTCAAAAACTTGCTTCATCATTCAAGACTAGTTGTCCTCCATTAATCAAATCATATTTTGAGTAATGCATTTCAAATACTTTTGAAGATCAATCAGATTCTGGTATTAAATAAAAATTAGTAAATAAAGTACAGTTGAAGATATGATTATCAAATTCATAAATAGAGAAGTTGAATCTATCAACAGTTGTTGTATCAATTGAAACATTGAAGTTTTTAACATCAACAACTTTTGTTAATCATTGTAGAACTGCTTGTGCATACTTTAGTACAAACTTAAGTTTTTGACTTGAATAAATCAATGTTTTTCATCTTGTAAAATTAAAGTCATACTCTGATTCTTTTCTTGTTGAGGCTAAATTAAAATCCAAGTTTGCATCAACAAATTCTTGAATAGGTAAATAAATCATTTCTCTTCTCATTACTTCTTCCCCTTATAAGTTACTAAGCTTATTATATCACAAAAATACCAACTCTTAGTTACCAATTACCAAACGGCTTAGGGGATAGGTTTCAAATAAATGATGTTATTAAACCTCAGTGCTGTCGTTTCTACTCATGATGTCGTTATCTGATTCATTAGGTTTTTTTACATCAGTGTAACCTTTTTTCTTAAATCATTTGAATTGTTTTTCTCATGGATGACTTTCATTTATGTGTTTTTTCAATTCTTGATTATATTCTAATTGTTTGATGTTATGTCATTTATAAAGTTTTAAAAAGCCTAACTTAGTGAAGAAGTTGTTTTTATATTCTTCCATTCCTAAAATATCCAAAGCATTGGTTATTTGTTTTCCTTTGTAAGTACCAAAACAAATCTCCCTATTTCTTTTAATTGCTCCATAAATTCCTAAGGTTATAAAAAATAACAAAAATAAGCTCAAGAAACCAGCTTGTTTTAGTAAGTACAAGGTATCTATAATGTTAAATCCATTCTCACTAATACTAAAGAAAATAGCTCCAAATCCACTAATAGAATAACTAAATATTGCGAAATGACTTAAAAAATGGAAGATACCAAATTGCAAGATTGCAGGGAAAGTTCCTCAACCACTCGAAATGTTCATAACCATATATACTATGACCATAAATCTCCCAACCGTCTCGTCTCTAAAACTAAATCATAATGCTTGAACACAAATAACTATTATCAATTCTATGAATAACATTCATAATCAAGTTGATAATAAGGCACTTGAACCGATTATATTAAATGGTGACAAAGATAATGTTGCTAAAAGTAAAGTCGCTTGTAAAACGCCAGTCAAATACATAAGTAGTGTTTTTGAAAAATATCATTGGATCGCATTTGCTTTGATAAATCTTTTTGCACGATCATAAATGAAAGTTTGTACAAAGGCACCAACAAATAGTCCAAGAGTTATAAATAATTGACCTAAACCAATTCCATAATATCCCTCTTTAGAACCACCACTTTGAGTGTCAATGAAACTATCTAACTTTAATTTATCAGCTATTTCACTTCATTGAGGAAATAATCCACTAAACTCACGTAATGTTTGTATCAATATCCCTGCCATAAGTGCATCTTTATTTTTTAATATATTTTCAAAAAAGTAACCTACAACATAATTCCTTTCGAAAGTTGTGTATAACTTAAGTTTTTCTGTTGTAAAATCCTTTAATTGAATAGAGTGCGATAATATTTCATAAAGTTCTTTTAATAAATGTGCAGAGAAATTCTCAGGTACATAAACTTGCACAAAATCGGATTTGTTTTTATATTCTTTTTTTGCTTTTTCACCTTGCAAGTAGCTGAAATTATTAAATGTAATATTTGATAGATTTTTTGTTGACCATTTTGTTTCTTCTTTATTTTTGTAATTCGCATCATTTGGTTTAAATACACCGTTTTTAATTAAAGTATCAAAAAGACTTGTTTCACTGGTGAGTTTATCATCATACATGTAAGTAATATTTTCATTAGTTGTATTTAAATAAAGATTATCATTATCCTTAGCTTTTACTATTTCATCTTTTGTTTTGAATACTTTACCATTTTTATCAACTAAAACACCATATTTTTTAGCAGCTAAATTCTTATAGGTAAAGTATGTTCCTTCGTTATCCAAAAAAGAAGCTGGTACTCTTCCTAAATTTGCCATTGGATTTCAAAATGCCATAATTAAAACAAAGGCATATAAAAAAGGTACTATTAGTACACCAAAGAATTTAATTATTCTTTTTGGTGATGATAATACCCGTGTTTGTATTTCAATTGATAAACTTTTAAATAAATTTCTCATAAAACCCTCTAAACTTAATATTTCTACAATTCATAAATACTATGTTAATGGTTGATATATATTATTATTCAAAATTATCTCCTGATGTTAATGCTCTTGTCACCTTAGAAACTCCAGCAATTTCAGCAAGCGCTGTCATAGTTTGGTTCAAATGTTCAGTATTTTCAACTTCAATAATTAAGCTACCTTTTCCTAAAAATTCTTCTTCCACTGTTATTAACTTTGCTTCTGTAATATTAACTCTACGATTTGTGAAAACTTGGATTATATCTGCCAAGATACCAACTCTATCGTAAGTTACTAATCTAATTTTTGTTGCGTATTTTTTTCCAACTACTTTTTTTGGAACTCACTCAGTTGGTAAAAGGTTGTGGACCTTCCTAATATTTACAATATTGATACATTCACTCCTATGAACTTGTATTCCTTTAGTTTTTGACATAAAACTAGTTACTTTTTCCATTGGAATTGGATAACAACATTGAGCGATTGAACAACTAACTTGTTCAATCCCGTTGATTTTTAAGTCATCTCTTCCTTTTACAGAAATATATTTTCTTGTTTTAAGATCATTAATTTTTTCAACATCTCGTAATTCTTCTTTAGAAACATAAACGACTTCAACGGCTTCAGGAATCGAAAAATCACCTTTACCAATAGAAAGTAAGAAAGCATCAATATTCTTGTAATCTAGTACTTTAAGCTTCTTTTGAATTTCATCTATCGAGTTTATCTGTCATTTTAAGTTGTTAGCTACGATGTATCTATCGATTTCTCTTTTAGTATTTCTAATTATTTTTTGATTAGTTATTTTTTCTTTTTCTTCTTCGATTTTCTTACGTTCAGCTAAATAAGCTTCAATTGCCTTACGGGCAGTGGAAGTTCTAATAAAACGAAGTCATTTTTCTGTTGGAGCTGCTTCTTTTGAAGTTTGTATCTCAACCATTTCACCCGAGTTTAAGGTTGTATTATAAGGAGAGAAAACCCCATTGATTTTTGCACCGATTGTTTTATTACCAATTTCAGTGTGTATTTTATATGCAAAATCTAAAACTGTAGAACCAAAGGGTAACGTAACAACATGACCATCAGGGGTTAAAATATATATCAAGGGAGCAAGATAGTCTGATTTAACAGTTTCTTCAATTTCTTGTTCTAGATTGCCAATTCCACTTTCGTTATATTCCACTTCCATACCATCAGAAGCTAGTTTTTCAAGATTCATTAGTCTTGTAAACATATCTACTTTTTCATCTATTTCTCTTTGTTTTGTAGCTACGTCAACATTTCCTTCGCCTTCTTTATATTTCCAGTGAGCTGCAGCCCCGTGTTCAGCGATATCATCCATTTCTTTGGTTCTTATTTGTACTTCAAAAATTATCCCGTCCCTGTTGGCTAGAGTTGTATGTAAAGATTGGTATAAATTGTTTTTAGGTGTTGCAATATAATCTTTAAACCTTCCCGATAAAGGCGTATACATTTGATGAACTCAACCTAATAATTTATAACATTCATCAACAGTATTGGTTATAATACGAACAGCTAAAATATCATTAATATCTGAGAAAGACTTTCCAAAGATAGACATTTTTTTATAAATAGAATATATTGTTTTCGATCTACCAAAAATAGTTAATTGTTCATCTTTTAATTCATTTTCCACTCTTTTATTTATATCATTTATGATTTCACTAATCATTTGTGTTCTTGCTTCTTTACTTTCTTCTAAAAGCTGAGTTATTTTTTCAAATTCTTCTGGATTTAAAAAATAAAAACTGTGGTCTTCTAAAAGGTTTTTCGCAGACTTCATTCCAATTCTGTGGGCGATTGTTGAATATATATCCAGAGTTTCTTTTGCAATAATTTTTTGCTTTTCTGGTGTCATATATTTAAGAGTTAATAGATTATGCATTCTATCCGCAATTTTTACAATGATAACTCTTATATCCCTTATCATAGAAACAAAAAGTTTTCTCAAATAATTTGCTTTCATCTGTGCGCGGTTTTCTTTAGTAAAATAACTCACCTTAGTAACTGCTTCAACAATATCAGCAACATCATTTCCATATAATTCTTCTATTTCATCAAATGTTACGGGTGTGTCTTCAATAACATCATGTAATAGTCCAGCAATTATTGTTTTAGGTCCCATTCTTCATTGAGCCAAATAATATGCTGTTGATAATGGATGTATTATAAATGGATCTCCATTTTTTCTTTTTTGAGGTCTATGTTTTTCTTCAGCATAGTCATAAGCTTCTTTAATCTCTGCAATAATTTTTGGATTTTGAATATACTTTTTTATCTCAGTTATTAAAATTTCAACGTCTCGACATTCTACAAAATTAAAACTACCTGAATCTTCGAACATCTTGACACCCCTCTCAATACTACTTTTCTTTGATTAATTATAACTAATTATAGTGAATAAGTCTATAATTACCCCAGTACCCAAAAAATAAAAAAACCAAACAAGTTTGGTTTTAAGATTTCATTTTTTCCAAAAAGTTATCGATGTCTCTTTTAGACAGTCTAAGTTCACCAGCACTTGAAGGTTCGATGGTTTCTTCTACAATCCAATCATTTGTATCAGTAACTTCTTTTTTTCTTTTGTTCAATTTTTTTTCTTGTTTAACAACAAATTCATCATCCAAGCTTTCAAGATTTAATGTGTCATCAGAATCATCAAATGAAGCTTTTGCTTTTTTAGATTTTTTATTGGTGTTGCTTTCAACATAGTCGTTTTCTTTTTGTTCACTATCAAGATCTTTTTGTTTTGGAATCTCTTGATTAAATTGAACTGGGTTAAGTGGTTGTTGTAAGAAAGGCATTTGTTGAGGAGCAAAACCACCAAACTGTTTAGGTTGTACAAAAGGTTGTTGACCAAATGCTATTGGAGTTGATTGTGGGTTTGGTGAACAATTGATTGTTATGTTACCGTAACTAACTGGTAAATTTCTTGATTCATTTCCATAAGGTGAATCTAATAAATTCTTTTGTATGTTTGGAAAAGAACTAGGTAAATAATTTGCAAATCCATTATTTCCAAAATTTCCTTGGAAATTTGTATTTAAACCTTTAGATTGAAAATTTAAAGAGTTAGCATAGTTTTGTGCTTCTGAGAAATTAGTGAACTTAGCTACTCTGTTAAAGTTTCTGTCAACTACTCAAAAATTCATACCGTCTGCAAAAACATAATTCATATGCGCGACCTCCTTAATTTATTAACTATATTATAATACAAAATACAAAAATAAGCAACCCACTCCTAGTGCTAGGTTACTTCACGTTCAATAACTAAATTAGCTTGATGCTTATTACTTTTATTATAGTTGGTTTATTTTAATTTAGCAAATATTTTATCTATATTTTAAAAAAATTCTTAGCTAAGTGAATAAAGTTTATTTTAGTATTGTGAATACATCAAAGCTTGATCATCTATTAAATAACAGGAAACAAACAATAGTAACCATTTACAAATAGGTTTCTAATGGAGATAAATGATTATTAATACTAATGAGTTTTCATACAAATTAATATTAAAAAACACGAAAAAAGAGACTAAATTATCGAGAAAATAAAAATAATAAATAATAAATATACTTTTTCTAGTATTAATTTACTAAATTGTGTTTGTTTTTAAAACCGTTGCTATTTTGAGTGTAAATGTTAATATGAAATAGTAAAAAAATATTGTGGTTTTTTTACACCTATCAAAATTTAGTATATAAAAAAATATTATTCAAATAAAAATGCAAATAAATTATTCTATCGCAGAAGATAAGTAGTTTATTTAAGATACCATAAATTGCACTTCTATTAGTAAATTCAACACATACTGTTTATGTAAGTATTAAAGTTCAATTAGTCTGTATTATAGTGTAACTTGTATAATAATTGATTAATTAACTGAATTTACTTTATTTTAATAATATAATCAAATTTTGACAAGGAATTGTTACAAAAAACATTTCCACTCTATTTATAAGTTATTAATAAAAAAAAGCCCTTTATAGGGGCTTTTTTTAGTAACTAACTAGTGTTTTTCAATCGTATTTATCAAATATTTCTGGTTTATGAAGTGAAGTTATATCAGCTAGAAAGACAATTCCTTCAACTGAAGCATTGCTATCTTCGACTAAGTTTATAATAGCCTCCATAGTTCCACCAGTTGCAAGAACGTCATCAATGATAACAACTTTATCATTCGCTTTAAGATCGTCCTCATGAATTTGAATATGACCAGAACCGTATTCTAAATCATACTTAATATCTTTTACTTTTCTGGGTAGTTTGTTTGGTTTTCTTACTAAAACAAAACGGCAACCAGTAACATATGCAACAGCACTTGCGAAAACAAATCCTCTTGCTTCTGGAGCTACAATTACGTTTGCTCCTCTGCTTTTAACATATTCAGACATTTGGTCTACAGTATATTTAAAAGCTTCTATGTCATTTAGGACAGGTGTGATATCTTTAAAAGTTATTCCTTTTATTGGAAAATCTTGAACATCTCAAATATATTTTTTTAAATCCATAATATTACTCCTAGTTTTTAATCATTTATACCTTCAATAATTTGCTCTTCACCAGAAACTTTAAGGTTGTTGATGAAGTGTTTTCTTGAAAGATGATTTCTAATTCTTAATTGTTCTAAACCAATTCATATTGGTATTGCTACAAATAATACAACTAATGCTGATGATAATATACCTATAATTAAACTGATACCAAATGCTAATAGTGGTGATAGTGTCATCGCCAATAGTAAGGCAACAGCTATATATACCGATCCAATTAAATAAGTTCTTTTAACACCAAACCTAAATGTTTGAACCATCACTTCTTTAAGGTAATTATTCTCTTTTGCTACTCTAGAAATTTTGATTTTGTTTTCTTTTTTGATATCTTTAAATGCTAAATATTTTTCTTGTTTTGTCTTACTGAACTGTGCATACAGTTCTCTTTTTTCTTTAACAGTTAAATCTTTACTTTTGAGTGCTAATTTAAGATCTGCTTTAATTAAGAAAAGTTCATCCTTGATACGTTTTTTTTCTGATTTAGTGTTGAATGAATATTCAATTTCTTTTTTGAAGTATTCATTTAAACTCTTTTCATCTTTTGAAACAATTAATGACCTTGCTTTTCCAAAAATTATAAATAATGCCATACATACAAATGAGATAGAAGCAACAATAGATATTAATGAGCTCATTCCTAATGGTATTTGTAATGCAACAATAGCACCAAGGGTAATTGCAGGAGTTAATATGATTGCCACAATCATCGCAATATAGTATGTTCATTTGAATCTTATCAATATATAAATTAATAAGCCTAATATAATAGCTAGAACTGTTCATAGCATTTGGAATGACATTCATAGCATAGTAGCTGGTCTAATTCTTTTTGAAATAAACCCTCTGTCTTCACGAGCGTTCGTGATGTTAATTCCCATTCTTTGGAAAACGTTTTTAGCAATTGATGATTGCTCTGAGTTAGTTGTTGCTACTGATAAAGAAATTCATGGATAATTTTCTTCATCAGATGTTTTAGAATTATATTCAAATTTAGAACCATATGAGACACTATGATTATGATTAACATATGTAGTTATCGCATTTGTAGTATTCGCTAGATAATTTACATATTCTTTGTCAAGAAATACTGTATATATGAAATTACTTACTAATTGAGTTTTCTTAAGTTGTCTTTTAGATGAACTAGGTTCTAGAGTAGGATTCTCAATTTCAAAATCATTGAAGTTTTTAACTGTGTTTTTCGCAATATTTATTAATTCATTATTCGGTTCATCTTTATTAGATACCGCTTCGATATTTTGATAGAACTCATCAATGTTACTTCCTCAAATTGTATACTCGGTTCTGTTACCAAATGTTGCGTCGTAATTAGGTCCTCATAAACCACCAACCAAGGCTGCTATTGAAGTTAAAATAATTAAAATAAATGCGAGTAGTTTAGATCCGTGTTTAATAACCTTTTCATAAGTTTTTACTTTCAACTTTTCTTTAGTTGAAGTAACTATTTCACTTTCTTGCTCGATAATTGTTTCTGTATTATCGTTCAAAACATAATTTAGTTCTTCGATAGCTAAATTTAATTTATTTATCTTAGTAATATATTTTTCTTGATCTAACTTAGAGATTTTAGTTTTGATTTTAGTTATTTTTTTGTTTATTTTTTTGTTAAGTTTCTCTTTTATTTTTTCAGCTTTTAACACATGCAGTTCTTCGTGTTTCTGTTCTTTTTGTGCTAATTTAGTTTCTAAAGTTGCTAATTTAGCTTGTAAAGTTTTTCTTTTATCAATATCTTTTGAATCTATTTTGAAACTCTTTAGATTTAATAATTTCTTCTCTATTTTCTCTATTTTTTTAAGCGTAGCTTTTTGACTTTTACTTGACAATGAATGAACTGAGTCATTTAAAGAAGACTTTTGTCTTTCTAAAACTTCAATTTTTTTATCATTAATTGTTGCATAATCTAGTTTTTGAATTTTATTTTTCAAAGTGTATATTTTGTAATTTAACACTGGTCTACCATTTTTGGCGAAACTAGTGTTTAATGCAAATAATCATAGATTATTATTGAAGATATTTGTATTTATTAACATTTTGAATAAGATTACAGCAAATAAAACTGTCAACAATATTGAGAAAGCCATTCCCATTGAAATTATTATTGCAAATGACTGAAGTGCGTTAGAAGTAATTCAAAATAAACAAATACTTGGCACAATTAGGGCAACTATAACATCAATGGCAATACCAAGGTTTTCTTTAATTGAAATGTTGAAACTTGTCTTGACTCCCCTTTGTTTATTGAAAATATTGTACTTAACATTTTCAAATATAAGGACAAATATTTCAAGGTTGAGAGCGATAATTAAAATTATTCCAATGATTGTTTCAGGTCCTAAAGTTAGTCCAAATCAAGTAGTAGATAACAATGTAAGGCCTGTAATCGCTAATATTATTGCAATCATGAAAATACCTAATACCCTATATAAAAAGGCTATATAAATCATCAATGCTAAGGCGATAACACCCATAAATATAATAGCGAATGAAAGCATTAAACTAGTAATTGAACCAGATATTTCTGAAATTTCGTTTACTGTGAAAACAAAACCTTTTGTAGAAGCGTTAAATACAGATGCACCCATTTTAGCTTTAGATTCAGGATCTTTAGGGTACTCTGTAATAAAATGATTATCTTTTATATAACCATAAGCACCATTAACTGATGTAGAAGCTTCATTTAATCTTCCACTATTTGAAGCAGTACCATCAAATAAGAAGTAATTTGTTAAAGAATTATAAATCTTTTTATTCAATGAGTTAGCATTTGTATTAAGAAACTTAGCCATAACAGGGTTAAACTCATTGAATAATTCATTTACTTTACCTAATTTTGTACTGCGGTCATTACCGCTTGATATTGAATAACCAATAACTTCTTCGGCATATTTTCCACCTTCTTTGAAATCATCAGTCTTAGCATTGGGATCATAAACATACCCAGAAGTATCTGATAGAAATTCAAAATCACTAAAGTGGTCTAAAAATGTTTTTCTTTCAAAATTTTTGTCAAGTAAATTAACATAAGAATAAGATTTATTATTACCAGAAGTTGTAATTGTATAACGACCTTTAAAAAAGTCAGCTAATATCAGCTTAGCTTTAGCATTTGTTTCGCTATTATTATAAATATTTCTAAATGGTTCGATTATTTGTTCGAAGTAAAGATTTACTTTTTCTTCATTTTTATCAGCCTCAACTAAATTATAGAAGTTTCTAATATCATTATAAAAACCATCAGCATCAATTAATACTGACATTTTTAACTTAGCAGATGTTTGACCTTCTTCTGCTTTAAATAAAGAAGAAAAGTTTGAACCTTTTAATTCAAATGACACAGCTGGGTTTTTACCTCTAGCTGTAGTTATAGAAGTAGATTTAGCACTTGAGAAAAAGTCATTAATTCCAGTTCTCTCTTGATCTTTGAATTGTAAATCTTTGTACTCTTCATTTAAAAGGATGGCTCCACCCTTTCTTTGAATTTGATTTTGGAAAACAATTTTGTTTTTATATGCTTCTATTGGTGACAAAACTTTTAAATAATTCAAACCAGCAGTTTCAATTATTATTTGATTTGTACCCATAGGGTTTAATCTTTGTTCTAATACCTTGGCTGCCTCTTTTGCATCACCATTAGGTTGGTTATTGGCTTTTTTTTCATTATTTACGTTATCAACTGAAACCAATGCTGAATAATAACCCCTAAAGTCATTACCTAGCTTGTAATCTTTTGAAAAACGTCATGTACTAAATAAAATTCCAAGTGCTAATGAACATAATAATAAGAAAATTGTTAAAAACCTAAAAACATTTTTATTAATATTTTTTTGATTTGTTTTTTGATTTTTTTTCACTTTGACCACTTATCCCTCTAATATAGATTTTAAATCTGTTTCTATCGTATTGGTTTTATCCAATAAAACATTTATGTTCATGTATTCAAACAACTTATTAACTTTGATATTCATTATGTAGAAAGAAGCATCATTAACATCCCTTATTTTATTTTTCTTAAAAATGACATTTTTTAAATAGTCATATATATCAACAATTGTGATTTGTTTTATTTGTTTTTTTACCTCAATGAGTTTTATTTCTAACATTTTATAAATAATATCTTGCAAATAATTATTTCACATTCAAATCACCATACTTATTTATTATAAACAAAAATTTTTAAAGAAATGATAAAATCTTATTTTTGTTATAAGAACTACACTTTATTCATCATAGATATCTTTTTGAGTCATACGGTTATTTTTGTGCTTATTCGCCCTTACAAAACCGTTTTTATCGAGGCTTATGTTATCTCTTCTTTTCTTATTATTTTTACGATTCTGTCTTTCGGTTTCTCTATTAAGTTTTACAATTGCTATTTGTCTGATTTTTTCCAATTCCATTTCATCAGAATTTATTTTTCTATGAATGAAATCTCTTTCATCATTTTTCTTGATTTCGTAGTTAAATATTCCTTTAACAGCCTTCGTTTTTAAAATGTTAATTTTAGCCTGTGGATCAATTAGAAAAACTTCTTTTTCTAAGGAGTCTCAATCCATAACTGACATGGCAACCATAATAACACTTCTGTGTAAATAGTTTTTATTTATTCGGTTAGTACCATCTCAAGTTACAATATCATTTTGAAAACCACGCTCTAGGAAAAAATTGTTTATTTCTTTTGGTTGGTTAGTAGTAATTAAGTATGTTCTTAGTTTAAATTTAGGATATAGTGCATTTGTTGTTGCTGAACTGCACAAAATTAAGACAATTGATGCAAACAATGATGGACCAAATATAAAAGTTAATTTTACTTTTACTAGTGTTCAACCAGCAAGATTTTCACCAAAACCATTGTTGCAAGCTAATTGAACTAAATAACGGTATAGGTAATTATTATCAGGTTGCTTACTTACTAAATAATCAATTAATTCTGAAACACTATAAATTTCTTTTGCTTTTGCATCTCCCAATAAATCAAAATATTTTGAGAATGCAGGGTCCAAATATGCTGGTCCACGATTGTCTTTACCAAGAACATATTCAAATAATGACTCTATTAGGTTTTTACCATCCTTTGTGTAAGTTTGAAAAGCGTCATCAACTGAAAGATTGTACAAGGCATTCATCTTTTGTTCTGCACTCAACATACTAGCTGGTAGAATGATTGAGTTCATTATGATTATGAAACCTAATATCATGAAATTAGCATTCCTATTTAAATTACCAACTGGTTTATTCTTAATTTTTGAGAAAAAAATAGTTAAAAAATCTGCTCCTCCTGATGATGAACCGATTTTATAGACAATTGAATATGAAGCACCTAACAAAACTCCCCCTAATGATCCAAAAATAAATAACCATATAGAAGTATTTCAAGAATTTGAAAGGTTTTGAATTAGAGAGAAATTAATAATTATATGAAAATCTGTTGGGTTGAAAAATGGTATGATTTGAAGGATTTGGTCAAATGCTATTTGCAAAATTATAAATAAAACAGTAGTAAAAGTGAACTTTTTACCTAGCTTAAAGTATCCAAAAATCATCAATGGTATGTTTATTGTGAAGTAGTAAATGAAATAAAATGAACTTTGAAGTCCAATGTCAGTTGGGAAAGTTAAAATTGCAAGAAAACGAGCAATTGCACCAACTCCAGCGGGAAACAAACCTGTTCTACCAGTTGCAGAAATAAAGTAGTCAAAAGTTATGGTGATCATTAGGGCAGCTAATGCTAGTTTTCCTAGTTCTCTTCAAAATTTACTTTTGAAGTACTCTTGAACCAATAGTCTTTGCTCCCTTTTTGACATAACTATACTTTCAATATTGCTTAATTCTATAGTGTTACCTTCATTTTTAGCAAGTTCTTTTGCTGCTTTTTTTATTGTTCGTTGTTCGCTTTTTGAATGAAATGATTCTTTTGGCTCATCAATAACCAAATCTTCTAAAGTTTTAGTTGCTTTGTCATTTAAGATATCATCATTCATTTTGCAAAATTCCTTCTTTTTTATTTACAAGTATTGTATTATAAATATTTATGTTTTAAAATTTTTTTTATTTATTATAGTCATCTTTATTTTTTTTGACATTATTTATTAAACTTGACAAATTATTTGAGTTTCTTTTTTGTTTTTGTCGATTTAATATCAATTCTCTTAATACATCCGAATCATAAGCTGATTTACCTTTTTGGCTTGCACGCATTATAATCTCTCTTTCATCACTAGACTCGGGTGTATATTTTATTTCTTTTTTGATATTAGTATTTTTATTTTTCGCGTCAAAAATAATCTTTTGAATTCCCGATAAGTTATCATAAGAAATTTTATTAGGTTGCGGTGTTTTTTTAGAATTAGTTTCAATACTGAAACTTAAATTTTCTAACTCCATTGTTGATAATTCTAATAACTCTTCAAAAGCGAGTTCAACCGTTTTATCATTATCAATTAAAGTTTTTTTACTCATTATTGTGGCCACCTTTAATATAAAAATAACATAAACAAATAAAAAAAATCACATAAAGTGATTTTATTTTGTAATTATCCTTTTGTTTTCAAACGAATTGTAACTTTGAATGAACCAACTTTCAATGGGTCATAATCATTTCTTGTAATATCAACAACAGTGAAATCTTTTTGATCTTTTGCTGAGAATCCACCAAAAACAACTGGTTGGTTGGCTTTTGATTTAGTTTCGATAAATACAGGAATTTTGATTGCTCCCATTGCAGGAACTTTAATGTATACAACTATTTTTTCAAATGGTGAGTCAACATCTGCTAATTGTTCATTTAAGTGTTTAATGAACTCGTTAGCAACAAGACTAGAACCTTTTTTTCTACCTTCTACAAACTCGTGAGTTTGGTTGTGAGTAATGTAGAAAGAGATAGCAGCATCAACAGTTACTAACAAGTGTTTTTTGTTAACTGTTGCACCATCATAAGTATATGAAGATTTATCTTGAGAACGTTCTGCAATTGCTTTAGCAATAGCTTTTGAAACTTCTTCGATTGAGTTTATTTTACTTTTCTTAACATCATATTTAGCTGATTTATTTCATAATAGTTCATCATCATTAACATGCATATTTTGTAAGAACATTAATTTACGTAATCATTTTTTAGGAGCATTTTTTCACTCATCTTCTCCTAGAATAACTTTTGATGGACCTTCATCCTCAATTTTTGATTTCATAACTTCAACAATATCAAGTGCTTCTGGTTTAAGACTTTTTTTGTCAACCAACATAATTGATGGTCCCATACCTGAGATGATTGATGCTACATCACCCTTAAAGCGTTTAACTCATGAATCGTGTTCTAATTCAAATAACTCGTTAATTACTTCTAATTCATCGATTGAGTTTTTTGTGAAGTCTAACACATATCTTGATGATAATAAGTTGAATAATCTTGCTAATAAGTATTTTAATGTATTTGCAGTTTCATAGATTTTAAATTTGTGTAGTGGATCGTTATCTCATGGAGATAAAGCATTGTTGTACATAATTTTCATTGCAACAAAGTTTACACTAGATTTTTTAGCAACTTGAGCTAATGCTCCAGCTTCTGTATCTATAACATCAATAGTTTGACCATATTTGTCAACCATTTCTTTAAATTGTTTTGAGTTGTAGATTAACATATCTGATGTTCCTACAATCCCATCTGAAACTCCAAGTTTGAAGTTTTTTACTTCATTTACAAATTCAGTGTTGAAAGTAAATGCTTCTGGTTCATGAACAATTTGTCCATATTTAATATCTTTGAAAACAGTCAAGTCTGCATCTCTATAAATAAATTTAGTTGCCATAACTGTATCTGTTGTATCAAATTTGTCGTTTGTTGATAATGCCAAGTCTACGTTTAGTACTGTTTCTAAACCTGGGTATTCTTCCATTAAGTATGTAATTGCCATAGCAGCATTTGCTTTACCATATCCGATAGTAGCTATAACAAAAAATTTTCCTCTATATTTAACATGTTGAATAACCATATTTCTTCATCAGTATTTTTTTACCGTTCTAATTCCAGGACGATCTTTAACTGTAAAGTAGGCTGTCGAAATAATTCCGATCATCTTGTGTCACCTCATAATTTCCGTTTTTTACCTCTATAGTATGTTTAACATATATAAAGATTATTATTATTATACTAAAAAATCGATAAAAGGGGTTGATTTTTTTCAACAAATAATTATTTGCGGAAAATAAATACAAACTTCTAAACGATTATTATTATTTACTTTAAAAATATTAATTACTCGGTTTTCAAAATATCTAAAGTCATAACAAACGACTCAATTGTTTCAGCAGAAAATAATTTGCCATTGTAGTTATTTTTTTCTGCGTCAACTCCGTGAAACATAATTGAGATATCTCGATTATCAATCAATCCTTGAACCCCTGATACTGTCACTAACTTTTCTACAAGAGTTTTACCAAAAAAAAGTGGTTCTGTTTGAGTTAGAATACCAAACTCCATTCTTTTAAAAAAACCAAAGCCAGTTATTTTTGCATCGATTATCATATATTCACGAACAACATTATTAAGCATTGAAAACAAATCTTCATTTTTTTCAAAATAAAGAATTATCAAGTTTCCTTTTTCTCTAATTTCCATATATATCCCCTCAAAGAAACTTAACCAAATAGTTCTTTATTTCTTTTCTCTAACTCTTGAGCTTTTTGTTTTGCTTTTTCTAATTTTTTAGATTTTGGTGAAGTCTTATGAACTTCTCGCATTCTTTTTTTATCTCTAATAGCATTCATTTCAGCTAATTGTTCATCACGATAAGCAACTTCTTCTTCTTTAAGTTCTCTTAGGTCTCTTAAAGTTTCATTTAATGATTTTACAATTTGTTGAGTTGCATAAGGGTCGTTAGGATCGTAGTACATAACATTATCAAAAACTTCTTGTGTTTCAACATTTGGCATTGTACCAACCACTAAAGAATGAAATCTATTATAGTTTTCTTTTAAATTAGCAATTTGTAGTCTAGTTTTATTTGGAACAGAATCCATCATGAAATCTGAAACCATTAAAAGATCAGCTCTTTTAAATTCTTCGGTTGTCATTTTTTGTATTGCTTTTTGAAAAGCAGGAACAGAGTTTGTTCTACCATAAAATGAATTTGCAAGAAACTCTAACATTTTTTTAATATTTACATTTCTTGCTTTGACAACGAATTCTTCAACATGTTGATTTGCAAAGTTTAAAAAAATTAAATCCCTGTTTTCTTTTAAAGCTACTTTTGCAACCGCCATTGATAATGCTTTGGCGATATATTCACCAGCACCTTCCATCGAACTAGAAGTATCTATACAAATTATAAACTTTCCTTGTTCCAACGGAATTGGAGCTTCGTATTCAACCTCTTCAATCTCATGCTCAATAATTCTTTCATTTGACTCAAACAAAAATGATTGTAATTGTGATTCAACAAACTTTTTAAAAAATATAATTTCTAAATCTTCATCAAAAAGATTTGCAAGCTCCATTGGTAATAGTCTTTCAATATCTTTTGACATTGTTATACCAACTAACTCTTCTGGGTTATAAGGTAATTTAACTTCTGTAGGGTAAGTTGTAATTTGTTCAGTAATGTTTACTTCCATTTTGTCATCTTCACCATTAAGCCTACCAAGCATTTCGGCAATTTTTAGAATTGATGGATCTTTAAAAAGGAACTCAGTGAATCTAGAGATTGATTCTATATTTTGATTTTTTAATTCATCTTCGATATTTGCCACCTTACCAAAAACGTCATACATAGTTTTATAAATACGGGCATACTTTCCGTAGTTTTTTATTATAGAGTAAATTTCAACTAAATAGTTATAGCGCAAATCTTCGACAGTCTTCATACGAAAATCTATAATTCTTTTAGTTAACATAAATGTTCAAGTACTAAAAAATTCAGTTAACCATTCGCGTCCTCTTAGTTCAACATAACCATTATCAATTTTTCATTTCATTGTATCAATATATGTTGAAAATGGAGAGTCAAACTCCATCAACTTTGTTTGTATTAAATTGATATTCTTAGCAAAACTTACTTCATCATATTTATCGGAAATAAAGTTGTAATAGACAATTTCTTTTCTAATTGGTTCAGGTAATTTTATTTGATTGATAGTCGACATTTTAGAGGCGCTATAAAAATTATTAATTTTATCATCTAATTGCTCTGCGGCATGTTCATGGTTTTTTTTGAATAACAAAAATTCGCTGTTGTGAAGATCTTTCTTTCTTAACTTTTCAAGCTCTTTGTTTATTTCACTTTTAGGTTTTTCTAAATCAAATTCCATAATGCCACCCTCTTTTATCGATTAATATTGTTCAATTTCGATGTCTGATTGTTCTTCGTTAGAAGTTTTCTTATTAAAAGTATCAAATGCTTCAGATATTTTTTCGTTATAAATATCTTCAAAGAAAATACAATTCATACCTGTATATTTTTTATATTCTTTGTACATTTTCTTTGAAACTTCTAAGACTTTTTTTTCAACTTCTTGAACTTCTTGACTTAAAGTTATCATTTGATTATTAAATTCTCCAGGATTATCATTCTGAACTTGATACTTTTTGTTTTCATTAACAAAAAGTATTTGATCAGATTTGTAAGATTTAACTAATGTAACTTGGCTACCAACATATTTATTTATGTTTGGTCCAAAGTGTAGTTCCACTTCGAAAGATTCACTAGTTAATTTACTTATTTTATTTCAGTCAGCAGCGGAAATAAAACAATATCTGTAGTTGTCACCACCGTCTGTAAAGTTGATTAAATAATAGGTACCAATAAGTTTTCCTCTAAAGGGAGAGTCGTATGGAGTTAATCTTAAATATTGTGCTTCTACTTGACCAATTTGAGAGTTAATTGTATCAAGTTGATTTAATAAGTTTCTTTTTTCATTTCTTCAATCTAAACCAAACTGGTCCAAAAATGCTTGGAAAAAGATTTCTTTATAGGTTTTCTCTTGTTCTTCATTATCTCATATACAAAAAGGAATAACGAATAAGTCTGGGATGTCAGTTTCCCCTCTTCCATTAAAAAAGGCACTTGTTTTCATCAAACCAGCTATTTTCTTTCATCTACGGTCTGATATATAAGCTTCTCCATTTGTGTCTTTTTGCATTTTTTTTCTGAAATAGTGTATAAAGTCTAAAGTTTTTCTACTCATATTGACTTGTCTAGATTGTTTTTTTCAAGCCTCTAATTCAACAATTGAGATTTGTAGACTTGGATCAACATCAACATCTAATGCAGAATCTGAATTTAATAGATCATCAAAGTTATTTTCACTTTTTAAACCCTCTGCAATGTATCTAATAATGAATCTATCGAAAAGGGCTTCTAATCCTTCACCCTCTGCTGGTAGTTCGTTTGATGCTGAAATTAATAATTTCAAAGGAACCTTAATATCATTTGGTCCGTTTCTAAAAAGTTTCTCATTAATAATTGTAAGAAGTGTATTTTGAATACTTGGTCCAGCTTTTCAAATTTCGTCTAAAAATCCAACATTAGCTGATGGTAAGAAACCATCAATAACTCTAACATATTTTCCTTCTTTAAGTAATTTAAGATCAATAGGACCATATATTTCTTCTGGAGTTGAGAATTTACTCATCAAATATTCAAAATTTTTCCCGTTTTTAATTGCGAATTTCATTCTACGAGATATAAGCGACTTTGCTATACCTGGCTTACCTAGTAAAAAAATAGACTCTTCACCCAAGAGTGCTAACATTGCTAATTTGAAGATTGTTTCTTTTTCATAAACTTGATAAGAAAGTACCTCAATCAGCTTTTTAATTCTTTCTGTTATATCCATAATTGCTCCCCTTTAAATATTATGATTATAGAACATATAAGTTCATTTTTAAACTTTAATATTGTAATTTTTTAATTGTCAAACAAATCTTCACGTCTTTTTTTGTATTTTGCTTTTTTAATTTTAGCAATTGATTCTTTAATATGTTTTCTTCGAATGTCTTTCTTAATTTTATCGATTTCTGCCTTACGTTTCTTTTTGTATCCAGGTTTAATTGATTTAGCTTTATATTTGCTGATTATTTTTTGTTCTTCGATGTTAGCTGGATTATTTTTATTTATAACTTTCTTTTTACTTTTTTGAGTTATTTCAACTAAATCGTTTTGTACAAGTTTTTTATTTGTAAAAGTGAACCCCATTGATTTCAAAGTATCAATTTGGTGTTGATTATTTGAATTAAATAAAATGTAACTTTGACCAGTATAGTTATTTCTACCTGTTCTTCCACTCCTGTGAACATAATATTCCAATTCTTTTGGTAAATCTATCGAAATTATATGACTAACACCATCAATATCCATACCACGGGATGCAACATCACTTGCAACTATTCATTTAAACTCCATATTTTGGATTCTCTTTTGCATATTTGTTCTTACACGAGCATCTAAATCTCCGTGTAATTCACCAACATTTTTTATACCAAACTCATTTAGTCATGAAATTATTTCTTTTATTTGATCTTTTTTATTTACAAAAATCATTGCGATATATGGATTAATTGAATCTACGATTATTTTTAGTACATCTTTATTTTCTTTGTTTTTTGTTCATACTAGAACGTGTTCAATATTTTTATTACTTGGTTTTTTTTCAGTACTCTCTATAAAAATAGCTTTAGAAAGATATTTTGATAGAAATGGTTTTAAACCATTACTAATAGTTGCTGAAAATAAACTTATTGAAACATTCTCATTCATTTTAGATAATATGAAGTCCAACTCATCAATGAAACCTAGGTCAAATATCATATCACACTCGTCGATAACGACATTTTTAGCTGTTGTGATTTGTAAAGCATTTTGCTCATACAAGTTTTTTAACCTAGTTGGTGTCCCAACAACTATTAATGGTTGTTTATTTTTTAAAGCTATAGCTTGTTTCTCGAAGTCATCTCCTCCAACAAACAAGGCAACTGAGCTTTCAGAGTTAAATTCTAATAACTCTTTAACATTTTTATAAATTTGTCTTGCAAGTTCTCTAGTTGGCGTAACTATTACAAACTGTGTTTTTTTACTTTCATAATCAATGTTGTTCAAAATAGGTAATAAAAATGAATGTGTCTTTCCAGTCCCTGTATGTGATTGAGCAATCACTGATTTATGTTTTTTAAGTAAAGGTATTACCTTTTCTTGTATTTTTGTAGGACTAACAAATCCTATTTTTTCTAATGCATCATTTAAGAATTTTTTAAATCCAAAATCTGAAAATTTCATTTTTTACCTCGCTTTTTGATTATACCTTTTTATAATTTATCTTTCTAAATAATCCTCGCCCTTTTCAACTTCTACTAGGCTAAGACCTTCATAATCTCATTGTCTTAATACTTCATAAGATGCTATCCCTACACTATTTGCAATATTCAAACTTCTACCAGTTGATAACATAGGGATTCTAAAACATCTTTCAAGATTCTCTTTCAGAATATTTGTTGGAATTCCAGTAGATTCTCTACCAAAAACTAAAAATATGCTTTCAGATATGACCTTGAAATCAAAAGAAGATGGCGGTTTTTTTCCATATCTAGTCATAAAAAATAATTCTTTTGGTTGATTTATGTTTATGAACTCATCTCAATCTTCATATCTAGCAAATTCGCACCCTTCAAAGTTATTTGCACTACTTCTAAGAAAGTTTCTTTTATCAAATACGAAACCAAAAGGTTCGATTAAGTGTAATTTAGCCCCAATTAATGCACATGTTCTCATAATTGCACCAACATTTGCAGCTATTTCTGGTTCATATAAAACAACATTTAATTTACGCATAATTCCTCCAAAACAAAAGAGAGCTAGAAACTCTCTACGATTATCATTATAAAATATCTTAATAATTTTTCGAATTACTTACTAATATTTTAACAAGTTTCAAGGTTTTTCTACATATTAATTTTCTTTGTTATATTCTTTAAAAAAATTTTTCATCAGTTCGATCGCTTGTCGTCTGTGTGATATAGAGTTTTTTTCTTCAAATGTCATTTCCGCAAAAGTCTTAGTATAACCATTAGGAATAAATATCTTATCATATGCAAAACCATTTTCGCCTTTTTGTTCGAATGATATAATGCCATCAACCCTACCAACAAATGTTTTATGAATATTGTTTTTTTCATCTAAGAATGTGATGCATGAAATAAAGTGAGCTTTTCTGTCATTTGGTGCCAATAAATTTGCTTCTTCTAATTTAGATAATAACTTATCATTTATCTTGGACCAATCAGTCAATGGTTTAGCTCACCTTGCAGAATAAACCCCTGGAAAATTATCAAGATTATCAATACAAATTCCAGAATCGTCTGCTATAACTTTTTCATTAACAATTTTAGCTAAGTACTTTGCTTTTGCTAATGAGTTGCCTTCAAAAGTGTTTTCATTCTCAGGAATATCAATATTTTTATCCAAATCTTTTAAAGTCTTAATTTCATAATCAGTTAGTATAGTTTTAAAGTCTTTTATTTTTCCTTCATTATTAGTTGCAATTCATATTTTTTTCATATTTCCCTCTTTTTTTAGATTATATAGAATAACATTAACTTGAGGTGGCAAAAATGAAAAAAACTTACAAGGGGTTAACAAATGATATCACTGTTGAAAAAGGCTACATAGTTAAAAAATCGAAACCAATAACCATAGAGTATCTAGATAAGAAAAATGAAAAAAACGTATTATTAGAGTTTATCGATGCTGATCAAAAAATTATGTTAAAACCTGCAGCTTTTTCATTTGAAAATGGAGAACTAACCTCAAAATTTCAAATTTTAACAAATCACTTTACAATAGAGGAACTTGGACTTCAAGAAAATCATCTCAAAATGGTTGCATCAGCTATTAAGAAAATGCATGAAGTTGATGTCAATAAAAAAAATATAAAAAACTTTGATTATGAGTTTTTTTTAGATTTTTTTTATAATGGTATTAAAACAATGTTTTATGACTTAACTCAAGAATATGAATTAATTAAGCAAAAGTTGAAAATCATCGATAACTTGGAACAAGTTATTAGTCATAATGATTTGGTTCCAGGAAATATCTTAATTAAGGACCAAGAGTTAATATTGATAGATTACGACTTTGTTATGTTAAATAATAAGTTCTTTGATATAGCAAGTTTCATTACAGAAACTTGTTCTAGTAACGATGACTTTGTTAATATTTTTATTGAAGAATGTTTAAATGAGGGAATTTTAAAGAAAAATGAAATGTATATTTTAAACTTTGTTATCAAATATCAAGATTTATTGTGGACTTTATGAGCTAATTATATGTATGAAAAAACTAAGGAAAAAATATATTACAAAATTGCAAAAATAAAATACAAAGTACTTAAAGAAAGAAAAGATATAAAATAGTAACTATTTAAAGTTACTATTTTTTTTATTTCTTTTTTTATTTTCTTTTTCATCAAGTTTATCATTTATATTTTTTATTCTTTGATTTTTTTTGTTCTCACGTTCTTCTAGTTGTTTGTTGATTTTATAATCTAGTTCCTGTTTAAACTTTTGCAAATCTTCTTGTCTCTTATTTTTTTTGAAGATGTAAGTTTCGTACCTTCTTAATTTTATCTCTTTATTAGTTGGTATTTTGTCACCATTTTTTCATGCTTTGTACATGATCTCTAAATTTTCTTTTCGGCGAAGTTCATAATTTTTAAAAACTAATGTAGTAAAAACAGAAATACTCATGCTTAATATAATTGCCACTACCACTATTATGAATTTGACTAGAATTCAAACATTTTTATTAGGTAACTTATATCCAATCAAAATAACAGTTATTATTGCTACAGTAATTGTGATCGAGAATGTAAAGTTATCAGCTTTATGAAATTTACAAAAATAAAAGATTGTTGTAGATAAAAAAGTATAAAGAAAATAAACAAAACAAATAAGTGCAACAAAACCGATTACTGGTTGTGGTAAATTTTGGTTCATTGTTACACCAAAATCAAACCCTACAAGAATTCAAATTGTGATTCCAGGGATCAGTGATTCGATAGATACGAATAAGACACTTAATAAAAAATTAGTTCTATCATTATTAAACTCTCTTATAAAATTTATTTGCTTTTTATTTTCTTTCATAACTTACCTTTCCAATTAATAAATAAAAAAACCTCATATTGAGGTTAACTTTCATAATGGAGCGGGTGAAGGGAATCGAACCCTCACAGTCAGCTTGGAAGGCTGAAGTTCTACCATTAAACTACACCCGCGAATCAAACACAAGTAGATAATATATCATTAATACATTTGTGTCAATAAATTTTAAAACTTTTTTGATATTTTTTTATGTTATCAACCTACAAACAATAATACACCAAATAAAATAAATAATTGTAAATAAAATAATAATTATTTTATTTTAGCATTTAAAAAAACTTTTTCTGAGATTAAGAAAAACAATATCATCATTGCAATTGAACGGTATCGATAATCATTTGTGCTTATAGGATAATTAACCATAAGTTTTTCTCATCTACTATCGTCTGGAATTTCTGTTATGTGGTTTTGTGTTGTAATAATAAATACATGAGCAGTCAATATTTTTAAGAAGTCAAGCATTCTAGAAAGTGTATCAGTATCTCTCCCTGTGAAAAGAATTAAAACAACTTCATTTTTAAAATCAATATGTCTTACAATTTCAACATTGATAGAACTATCCATTATATGAACTTCAATGCCTTGATTTCTTAAAATTGTTTGAAGATAAACTGCTGATTGCATTGATTGAAACGAAGGTGCAATTCACAATTTTCTTCTTTTATTAATAATTTTTGAGAACTTTAAAATGAAATCAGAAGACTCATAAACTCAGGTCTTAATAGCCTCAAAGTTGGTCAAATCAAGATTCTCATAATCTATTTTTTTTGGTGCATCATGACGATTACCACCAAGAGTGTTTTCGTATTCTATTTTCAAACGGATTGTTAATTCTTTGTAACCTTCACACAAGGTTGCTTTAGAAAATTGAGTAATTGTTGCCAATGAAACAAAACAAGTTTCAGCAAGTTCATTTTGTGATTTAAATATCCCTTGCTGGAAATCAAGTAACAACTGTTTAGCTATAATTTTAAAAGTGGTATTTCTGTTATCTTTGATTAGGTTTTCTACACGTTCATACATTGAAATCATAATATCGCCTCATTTTTTTTATTATAAATTATTTAACTTCAAATGTATATAATTTGATACATTTTCAGTCATTACTTGAAAGTTTTGATAATCATGATTAAATCATTTTACGTCCTCAAATTGATTTTTAAACCATGTTAATTGTCTTCTTGCATATCTTCTATTATTTCTTTGCATCAATTCAATACATCTTTCATAATTAATTTCATTTTTTAGATAAGATAGAATTTCTGGTCCACCAATACACTTCAAAGCTTGCGAAGTCTCATTGTAATTATTATCTGATCATGCTTTTTTTATTTCTTCGAATAAACCTTTTTCGACTAGTTTTAAAACCCTATCTTCAATTTTTTTATGTAGAAGTTTCCTATCTGGTTCTATACCAATAATAATTACTTCGTCATAAAACATATGTTTATTATTTTTTATTATCGTTGATTTTACTTGTCCATTTATTTCGAAAATTTCAAGCGCTCTTAAAACTCTGTATCTATTGTTTGGATGTATCGAAAGAGCTGCTTCTTTATCAACTTTTTTTAATACATTTCATAATTCTTGATTATCCAAATTACTATATTTATTTTCAAAATCAGGAATATGTTCTTTACTATTAAAATTATAGTTCATTATAAGTGCATTAATGAAAAGTCCAGTGCCTCCAACAATAATCGGTAGTTTTCCTCGTTCTAATACCTCATTTATTATCTTTCGACCATCTCTTTGGTAATCAGCAACGCTATAACTTTCATTAACTTTTTTTATTGAAAATAAATGATGTGGAATGCCTTGCATTTCACTTTCTGATATTTTATTAGTTGCAATATCTGTACCTTGAAAAATTTGGGTAGAATCTGCATTGATACATTCTCCATTAAATTTTTGTGCTAGTATGACTGACAAATCAGTTTTACCTGATGCGGTTGGACCAACAATAACGACTATTTTTGACAAGTTAACCTCCTTTTTTGTTTTTTTAACAACTATTAATTTTTAATTCTCATTAAAAAAACAAAAAAAATATTTCCACCCGCTATGAAATGCATGAGATAGGAAATACTAATTTATAGAGCGGTTTTGGACACTCACGCAAACGTAAGAATAACAAATATTCTTGGTGTCCCAAAGGACATAATTATTATAATATAAAAAATATCCCTCTCGGGGATATCTTTTATTATTTCTTAGATAAAGGAGCTTTTCTAATTTCAATATTGATTTTTTTTGGTTCAACAATTGATGGTTGGAACAAAACAGTTTTTCTTGCTTTATCCAATGCATCACCAGGAACTTTTACTTCCTTCATGTAGTTGTAAATTTGTTGCATTTCTCTAGCGCCAGTAACTGCAGCAACTCAAGGTTCACCAGCTTTACGCTTAATTTTAGCATTCATTCAGTGCAATGCCACAATGTTGTTTACATCATCGTATTCACCTTCTGGATCAACTAGTGCATGAACTCAACCGAATTCAGATTCTAAACCGTATTCATTGTGTTTAATAATTGCTCCCGCTACATCTTTTCTATATATAGCTGAGTTTGTTGCTGATACTGGGTCTGCTTTTTCTCATATGAATTTTTCTTGACCTTCTGTTAACTTAATTAATTTATTAACAATTTTGTTTGGTTTTGGATCAGTAACTTTTTTTCTTGTTTGGATATGTTGTGATCTTTTTGCATTAGAGGCAGCTCTTTTAACTGCTTTTATTTCTGGTCCTTTATTTGTTGTATTTGCCATAATTTTTAGCACCATCTTTCTAGTCTTAAAACATAATCATTTTAATATTCTTTTTTGGAACACCAAAACATATTACTATTATACACCAAAAAATAGTTTTTTTCTATTTAGCACTCTAATTGTTTTCAGAATTTTTTAAGGAAATTCTTAGTTTTTCTTAAAGTACTCTTTCATACCATTAATTGGGTTTGCTTCTTCCACTTCTTTAAAAGTGAAATTATTGTTTGATAAGTTCTTTAATTGATTGTTGATATCTTTGATTTTCAACCCTTTACCACTTATAAATAATTGGCATTTTTTGTTAAGTTTCAGTTCAATATTTGTTCGAAAGTCATTAACTTTGTCTACAATTTGAGAGATTATTGTGAAGATTGTATTTTTTGTAAAATTGTAAGTTAAAACTTTTTGTTGATACAACAAGTAATCATCTTCTTTAAAAAATGATACTTGTCCATCTTCTATTGTTGAGTCTGAGAAATCTAATTCATTTAAGTTCTCATAATCTATATCCAATTGAGAAAGAACAAATTTTATGTTATTGATTCCGTTTTTTGAAAAATACCCGTAAATATATTTACCATTTGTAATTGGATAACAGAAATCTAATTTGTCATCTACTTGAATAGCTTTATTCACGATTACTTTCGAACAAATAAAGTCATCAATAGCCGAGGATATATTATTTTGTTTTTTGGTAATTGCAAGATGTTTAGCATATACTTCAGAAATTCCAGTGCCTATTAAAAAGTTATAACCCTTATATTCAAATTTGTAATTTATATCCTTTTTGGAAATACTTGGGTAAATCAGATTTTTCTTATCAACCAATTTCATAATTGTTTCTGAGAAACACCTTTGTTTGTAATCTAAGAATCCACTTGAGGAAGCATCTGTTATTTCTATAATATTTTCTTGAATTAAATTGATTAAAATTCATCCCTTCAGCGTTGTTCATTCGCTAAGGTTCTCATAATTTGCATTTTTAATTTTAAATATAGGTAAATATCCACCGTTTATCAATCCATTTATTTTTTTAAGTTTTTTCTTTAGATTTTGTTCGACATTGGATGAAACATTATCAATTGGACAATATCCTTTATCAATTGGTCTCTTATCTTGGTCCAAAAGGATCAAACTGTGACCAAATGATGATAAAAAGACTTTCGTATCTCTTGGATTGTTTTTCAACACTTCGTCAAATATATCATAGATTTCAGGCATAATATTCTCTACGATTATACGATTGTTATAATCGTATAAAAACTCATAGTTAGGTCTCCTTTTTTTGAAAATCAACTTGCGTTTTTCGTTATAAACTTCAACATTTAATGCAAGAGCACTGAAATTAACATAAACTTCGTTCATTTTTTTACCTCGATTTTAAATATTTTATAATAATAAAAGATAAAAAAAACCTTTTTTAAAGGTTATTTTCTTATTTTTAATCTTTCGATTATTGATTTGTATCTTTCAACATCTTTTTTTAATAAGAAGTTTAGTAAGTGTCTTCTTTTAGCCACTTTTTTTAATAAACTTCTTCTTGAAGTTATATCTTTTTTATGAACAGACAAATGTTCAGTAAGGTTTGATATATCTGTTGTAAGCAAAGCAATTTGAACTTCTGCTTTTCCAGTATCTTTTGGATTGCTACCAAATTCGTTTAGAATATCTTCTTTTTGTTTTTTTGAAACCATATTTCTTTCCCCTTTTAAACTTGATTGAAAAAGTTTAAACAAAGCTAAAATTTAGGGAAAATCATAGCAATGTAAAAACATCAATACCGAATAATTATAGCAAATTTTTTTATTTTTTATAAAATTTTAATATTTTTATGCAATATTTTTTAGAGTGCATTAGATTATCGATTTTAAAAAAATTATTTATATATTGAACTTTTAACTTTTTGTTATCAATTTCAATTTTATAAGTTCCTTCTCTCAATTCTAAATTACTATCAACTATTGAAAACATATTTTTTTTGTTCGAATTATTAATAATTTCAATTTCTAAATCCCGTTTGATTTGTCTCCGAACTTTCCTTATCAAACCATTTTTTAAATAATATTTGATGTTCGATGTTGAGTACTTTTCACATCGTCTGTATATAATTACATTTTCAGATTTAAAAACATTTATTAAATCTGAAACATTTCCTGAACTCTTGTGTCCAAAAGTAAAATCACTTCCTACAATTATCTTTTCTACAAGAACCTTATCTTTTAAAAAATTAATAAATTCTTGTTTTGAGGTGGCGATTGTTTTATCGTTTACTTGAATCTCAAGAATAAAATTTGGTTTGTAGGAAGATGAAATTAAATCATATTTTATGTGATTTGATTGAATGATAATATTTTTATTCCTTAAATAATCTCTTATTTTTTTTGAAAATGTAATTACACCTCAATCAAGATCATATTTTTGGGCTATTTTTTGAGCTCTCCTTAATATTTTTTGATGGTATTTATGTAATCCATCGAAAAAACCAATACAAACTACTGTCCCCTTTTGAAAACTAAAATTCTCGTTTTCTTCAAGGTTGGAGTTAATTAATACCATTAAAATTTGACCTTTCAGCGTCTGTTAAAATTGCCTTATCATCAACTTCTCATAATCCTCTTTGACATGCATAAAGTTCGTGTGCCACTCATCGATATATTGCTATGACATTTTTTTTGTCATCAATTATAAAAACAATTGGAAGGTTTATATTAACTAATGTAATAGCTTTACCTTGTTTTATATCTTCAATTTTATGGTATTCTATCAGAGCTTGTTTATTTTGAATTAATCCATCATAGATAGAGATGATATCGTTCTCAGTCACTTCCTCAATAGTTTTTGCTTCAGTTAAGAAGAACTCACCAGAAGCCACTCTTTCTAACTCCTTGACTGTACTAATCGTTGATAAGTCTTTTGCAATATCTTTTACTAAACTTCTTATGTAAGTTCCCTTACTACAACTAACACTAAGCTTAATTGTTCCTAGTTTTGAATTATAATCTAAAAGCTTACAACTATTTATCGTCACAGTTCTAGGTTTTATTTCAACAGATTGATTATTTCTTGCATATTCGTATAACTTCTTACCCTCTACTTTAACAGCAGAATAGATTGGTGGATATTGTTCATACATATATCCATCGTATTTATTGACAACATCAGTAATTTCTTTTTTACTAAACTTTCTTGGTGTTTCTTCTTTCAATACTGCTCCAGTGATGTCATCAGAATCTGTTTGAATAAATAATTTCATTGTAACATTGTAAATCTTATCTTTACTCAATAAGTAATTTGAAATTTTAGTAGCTTGGTTAACAAGTATTACCATTATCCCTGTCGCCAATGGATCTAATGTACCTGCATGACCAATTTTCTTTATTTGGAATTTTCTTTTTAGTTTTTGTATTAGATCATTTGAAGTTATACCGCTTGGTTTATTTATTAAATAAATACCTGATTTTTGAGACATAAATACCTCCAAGTTGTCTAATCACATTTAACTTAATTATACCCTCTACTGTCCTGTTTGAAAAGGAAAAATGGTCATATTTATGTTATAATATTTACAATTGATAAGCGGCGGGGTGATATTGTGCGTATAAAATCAGATTTTTATCGTGAAATCGAAGCAGAATTTAAAACTATTGCCGAAAAAGAAAACTTGGGTGGAGGAGCAAATCCTGTAAGTAACTTGAGCACTCAAATGTTTTACTTGTCCAAACATCAGTTCAACTCTTTCGATGATTTTGATCAAGCAGTTGTTAGTGAAGTAGCAAATACAATTCAATCACTTGAAGACATAATTGTTAAAAAGGCTTTATCTTACCAACAATTGGCTAAAGAAACCTATAATCAAAACATTGACCCACAAAAATGAGTGGATTATGCTCAAAGTGAAGCATATAAACTTAGTTATGAAATGTATGATGAAAGAGAATTAAAGTATTTAAGACATTTTCATATCATTTGATTAACATGAGTGTTTTGTGACGAAGAATTGAAAAAATTGAGAATAAAAGCTAGTAGAGATCTTTATAGACATATCGGAAAAACAGCTGAAAATGTTCATATCAAGCGAAGAAATGACCTTATGAAGCAAAAAGATAAGTAAAAACAACCTTAGATTAGGTTGTTTTTTCTTAATTATCATTTTCAATAATCCAATCTTCTGGGTTGATTTTTTCTAGTATTGTAAGAATTGCCTTTATAGTTATGTCAAAGTTAGCTTGCGAGTTGAATGGATACTTTTTATCAAAATAAGGTATTAAATAACTGATTTTGTTTTGATAACTTGTTAATCAATTATGAGCGATTATATTAAGATCTTCCATAGCCTCTCTTTGATATTTAGTTCTGATGTCTTTTTTTAAATCATCTGATAATTTAGTATATAAAGAAGCTCCTAATTTTGTGAATCATTTTTTAAACATTGCATAATTAGAAAATCCTGTAATAATTTTTGGGCTTACAAAGTATCTTTTACCATCACTTTTAGCCTTGTCCCAAGAAACTTTTGAATATCCATCGCTATTAGAGTATTTTGATGATATATCATTAAGATCATCATAGTTTTCCAAGTCAAAAATTCTAAAACCATCAAAATATGTGATTGGTTGTCTAAATGAGGTTTTTGTATTTAGAGAATACCTTGAAACACCTTGAAAGATTTCGTAATCTTCAAACTCTAAACTATTAAAGTAATAAGTATTGGTATCTTGAAACTTTATAAGTATAAAATAGAATAAATTATTGATTTTTATCTCTTTAGCAAATCATTTTTTTAAATTCTTTCTATTCATAAATTGATCAATATTAAAACTAGACCCTTCCCTTGCAGTTTTACTCTCTACATAAGTATTTATTGTTCTACATAAATATTCATAAAATCAAGTGATAATCGCATAATCGATATTATAGGTGTACTTAAATTGTCCACCAAGAATAAAATTTAATAGTTTTTTGAACTTAAACAAGACTCCGTTACTAATATTATTAGCTTTAATGAAATCATTTGTTAATTTTGAACAATAATCTTTTTCTATGTTCCCATTTCGATTTGCGTAATCAATATAATTTTTAGAATCGTGATTTCTAATCATCAGAATTATTCTAAAATATATTTTTATATTTTTAAACTGAGTTGAGATAACTATATAGTTATCGTTTCTTTTGATAGAAAACTTATGAGGAAGCTTTTTAAAGAAATCTAATACTTCATCATGAGCTTTTTTCATATCAAAAGAGTTATAAGTTATGTATTTTATCAAAGCAAGATCTAAATCTATTACATTATCATTTAAAATATAAGAGTTATAACGAAAGTCACCTAACTTTTCAAAGTGATAATCTGAATTATTCGTAGTAGCTTTAATCTCAAAATAACTTTCCTTAATGTAATTGATTAACTCTTTATTTATGGATAAATTTTTATTTATAGCTATCTTTCATTGGGCACATAGATTTGGTTTAGACATTAAAAATCTCTCCTAAATTTATATCGTATTTATAAAAACTTATAAAAACAAGAAATAAACCAATATTATTATCTGATGGATAAACGTTTTTGGTAACTATACGTATCTCTAAATCATCATATAATTTTTTTCTTTTTTTCATAGTTATATTAGAATTTCCGGTTGTATTTTTTAAATATGGTGTTGTATCATATCAGAATAAAATATCGTTTTTTTCGTTACCATCTTCAAAAAAGGTTTCAGCCATTTTCATATATTTTTCCAAAAAACTTTTTGTACTAGAATAACTATTATTATATACTCATTTTAAATTTTTGAGTTTTACTAACGAATATAACTTATCAAATGGTTTACTTTTCTTATAATATATATTCTTAGTCTCAAATAACTCATCTAAAATTTTATTTTTAGGAAAAAGTTGATAGAAAGCATATGCTAATCATTCTTTAAAATAATTATTATTAATCAGATTTCATTGCAAATCTTCCATTATTTTTAGTTTTATAAATCAACGTTGTTTGGCAGTATATTTTTCTCGAAAGTTTAACCTTATATAAAAGAATAATATTTCAAGTTTTCTTAGGGTTAACTTATTAAGTATTTTATAAGTTTTAACAAAGTTTAGTGAAAAAGATTTTGAATACTGATTTCTACTACAAATAATTAAAGGATATTCATTGTGAGTAAGAGCACCACGTATAATTATCGAAAAAACTATTTTATTTTCTTTAATAAAATCAATTTTGACTGAATCTGTATGATAAATAAATTCGTTTTTGATGTATTTAGCCGGATATTTTTTAATAAAATATCCAACATTTATATTATCATTAATTCGATATTTATCTCTTAGTGCCTTAAGTACAATTTCGTTCACTTTACAAATTTCACAATCAAAAAAATGATCTTTTGTTTTTATTTCATTTTCATAGACAAAATAATTTTTCTTACTTACATATTTTATAGCTAACAAGTCGACTTTGAAAGGATTGTCAAAATTAAAAACATTCTTGATAGCATAACTACCATGTTTTTTTATTCTTACATATTTCTTAAGCTCATTTTGAATGAACCTAATATTTTTATCGATAAACCTTTTTAGTTCATTAGGTAAAGAAACTGTCTTTAACTGTTTGTTTATCAATTTTATATCCGTTGTAACAGAAAGACTTTGTTTTTTCTCAAACATAGTTTACCTCATCTCAATACTTAATTAATCATTCTTTTCATAAACAATCGCACTAAGCGCATAAATAGCCGCAGTTTCCGCTCTTAGAATATTATCACCGAGCGATACTGTCTTATAATTCATTTGTTGTAGTTTTGATATTTCATTTTCACTAATTCCGCCCTCTGGTCCAATAATTATGTTGATAGTTTCTCAATTAGTTTTTAGAAATTGTTTGAAACTCTTTTCATTCTCTTGCTCTCAAGCAACTAGTTTTAGATCAGAGTTGATATTATTGATCTTATTGATATCTCTTATTATCGAATGTATTTTAGGGATAGTTAATCTTTTAGATTGTTTTGCAGCTTCAACACATATATTTTGTCAGCGAGATAATTTAGCTTCTTCTTTTTTTGGATCTATGTTAACAACATTTCTTGAAAAAATAACAGGATAAATATTATCTATCCCTAACTCAGTTGCTTTTTGTAAAATTAAATCTCATTTTTGTTCTCTAATTACTCCAACAATTAAGTTAGTGGTCATTAATGATTTTTGAGCAGAAAGTTGTTTTTTTATAATTGCTGTACATTCATCTTGAGTTACATTAAATATTTCGCATAAATATTTTTTTTCCTCAAAAATACAATAAATTTCTTCCCCTGTCTTTAATTTTACGACATTTCTAAGATGATGTAGATCGTCACCTTTGATAACAAACTTATCCTCAAATTTTTCTTCCAAAAAAAAACTATGCATTTTGTTATCTCCTATTTAGAATATTATATAATAATTATCGAGGTGAATAAATGAATTGAATTCTATTTAATAAATTTAATTAGAATGGAGATTAAAATGAAAAATACTGATGACATTAATCAAGAGGTTGATAATCAAAATGTAACGGTTCAAGATAAGATAAGTTATGATTTAGATAATATCGACTTAGATTATGAAATCAGCAAACTTTCTAAATTAAATAAACGAGCAAGAGTTAAGAGTGAAACACTTAATATAGCCCTTGTCAGTTTGTTACTAAGTATTTCTACAGCTGTTAGCTTAATCAATGTAATTATACCCGTCCCATTAACAACTATAAATTTGGGATTTGTATTAAAATATTTTGTGATAGCTATAAGCTTTCAAGTAGTTGGCGTATACTGGGGTATGATAACAGGTTTGTTAGATGGATTATTACAATTTTTAATTTGGGGATTAAGCCCTTTATTTAGGTTTACATCATCATTAGGTCTAATGATTTGGGTCCTAATGTTTTGATTGTTATTTGATAAAATTTTTAGAATATATTATGTTGAAAGTCGAATATATAAAGTTATGTGTTCAGTTTGTGCTGGAACAATAATTTTATTTGTTCAACCATTCTTTTCTGCTTTGCTTTCTTTGGGTAGAGCAGCAATTGAACAAGACACATTATATGGAATGTTCGTCTTTGTTAATACATGAATTAGCTTAATGGTTTTTGACTTATTTGCTATTATATTATTCACACTCACAACTAATAGAATTCAGTTCATTGTATCAAAGTTTAAAACATAAATTTATATTTAAACAAACGATTATAAACAAAAAAATCTAACTGGAAATTAATCATTACGATTTAATTTATGGTTAGATTTTTTTTAAAACAAATATGTTATCGTTATTATTTTATGTCCTTCAAAATTTCTTCAATTTTGTTAGCATTTTCCAAAGATTTATCGTATTCAAAAACTAGTTCAGGAACTGATTTCATTTCAACTTTACTTGCAAGAATCATTCTGATTTCTTTAAGATAATCATTGATTTCTTCTTGAACTTCTTCTTTATCTGCATTTATATCTAAAAATGAGTAAAAAATCTTTGCGTGACTCATATCACTAGATAATCTAACTTCGTGAATTGATAGAGTTTTTACATATTCACTATCTGGAAACTCTCTTTGTAAGATCAAATTTAATTCTCTTAGGATTGTAGATTGTGTTCTTTCTAGTTTAATATCTTTTGCCATACTATTTCACCTCTTCTACCTTGTATGCTTCAATGATATCATTTTCTTTCAAATCATTAAAGTTTTTGATAGTTATTCCACATTCTTGTCCCTCACGAGCCTCTTTGATATCGTCTTTTTTTATTTTAAGTGAAGATAATTCACCTGAATAAATAACTATACCATTTCTTAATACGTGTACTTTCGACGCTCTTGGAACAGAACCAGAAACAATTCTACAACCAGCAATAGTCCCTACTTGTGAGTGTCTAAATAGTTGTCGAACTTCAGCCTCACCTAGTGATTTTTCTTCAAAAACTGGGTCTAACATACCAGTGGCTGCTTCTGCAATTTCTTCGATTAATTTGTAAATAATATTATGCAATCTGATATCTACACCATCTTCTTCGGCTTTTTGTCTAACTTGAGCATTAGGCCTAACATTAAAACCATAAATAAGCGCATTAGATGCTAGTGCTAAGGTAACATCACTTACAGATATAGCACCAACAGTTGCACGAATTACATTGACTTTTACTCCTTCAATACTGATTTTAAGCATTGAATTCCTTACGGCTTCAACAGTACCTTGAGTGTCTGCTTTTAAAATGATATTAATAGATTTTAGCTCACCAGACTCAATTTGATTTTTAATAGAATCTAATGTAAAACTTTGATTTTTTTGTCTAGCTTCTGAAGCTTGTTTTTCTGCTTGAGCTTGGGCAATAGTTCTTGCCATTTTTTCATCAGAAACTACCATGAACTTGTCTCCAGCTCTTGGTACATCGTTTAATCCAATTATCAAAGCTGGTTGACCAGGTAATGCTAGCTTTATTTTGCTCTTATTTTCATTTTCTATATCTTTAATTGCACCAAAAGTTCCCCCTGCTATCATTATATCTCTCAAATTCAAAGTTCCTTGTTGAACTAAAATTGTTGCAACAGGTCCTCTTGATTTGTCTAAATGAGCTTCGATAACTGTTCCTTTTGCATACTTATTAGGATTAGCTTTTAAATCTTTAAGTTCGGCAATTAATAATATTGTTTCAAGTAGAGAATCTAAACCTATTTTGTTTTTCGCAGAACCTTCTATGAACGGTACTTCTCCACCGAATTCTTCAGCCACAATACCATATTTCATCAATTCAACCTTAACCTTATTAGGGTCAGAATCTGGTTTATCTATTTTGTTTATAAACACTATAATTGGAACTTCTGCTGCTTTGGCATGGTCAATTGCTTCTTCAGTTTGGGGCATAATACCATCATCTGCAGCTACAACTAATATTACAATGTCAGTAACTTCACTTCCTCTTGCTCTCATTTCTGTAAAAGCTTCATGACCTGGAGTGTCGATAAATGTAATTTTGTTATTTTTTAATGTAACTTGGTAAGCACCAATATGTTGTGTGATTCCACCGAACTCACCTTGTGTTACATTGGCATTTCTTATTGAGTCTAATAATGTAGTTTTACCGTGATCGACATGACCCATTATTGTCACAACTGGTGGTTTGTTTTTTAAATCTTTTGGGTCATCTTTTACATCAAATGTCTCAAAAATATTTTCTTTTGTGACTGCTGTTTCTTTCTTGAAATCGTATCCAAACTCTAGACACAACTCTCCCATTTGCTCTTCTGTTAACATTTGATTTTGTGTGACCATACTCCCATTAGTGAAAAATCACTTAACAATTTCGGCTGCACCTTTATTTATTTTACTTGCAAAGTCTGCAATTGAAAGTGGTTCTGTATATACAAAAACACCATCAATTAAACCGGTTTGTTTGGTTTCTTTTAACTTGTTCTTTAAGTTAGCGGTATGAGCTTTAGACTTATTTTTGGCTATTTGTTTATTTTTTTGATTTTTTTCATTTTTTGCCATAAAATCATCTCCTTGCTTATATATTTTTTTTGATAAGTTTAATAAAATTGATGTCTTCTAAACCAACAGCTTTCACATTTTTTCTTCCAACTGACTTATTTAGTTCATCTGAGTTGAATAATCCATTTATGATTTCAGTTTCATAGAAACTGCACTTGTCATTTATTTTTTTTAATTGACTTTTACCCATATCCGAAGTTGTTAATACTAATTTAATTTTTCTTTGTTGTATTTTTTTGAATAATTGTTCACCATAAACCAATTTATTTGCAGAAGATGCCATACCTAAGCAATTAAGTAAGCTTTTCATTAATCTCAATTGTTTTCAATTTCTTCAATTAATAGATTATATATTTCATCTTCAACTTTAGTTTTCAAACCTTTTTCAAGAATTTTTGTTTTTTTAATTTTCTCTACTGAAGCTATTGTTGGTCTAATATAGATTCCTCTACCATTTGCTTTTCTTGTATTATCTATAAAAATTTTACCTTCTTTATTTTTAACAATTCTAATTAATTCTAATTTCGGATACATTTTATTAGATGCAACGTCTTTTCTCAAACTAATATGTTTATTTTGCATATTATTCTTACCCTTCGTAGTAATTATCATATTCATCAGGATCGATTGTTAAATCATCGACATTGCTATCTTCCAAATCTTCAAAAGCAGCAATATTAGATTGAATTTCATCTATCGAAGCGTTGCTTTCGAAAAGTAGTTCATCTTCAAGATCATCTTGGAACTTATTATCATTGTATTTAGGTTTGTATGGTGTTCTTTCCCTTTTTTTATTTACTTTATTTAAAAAATCAGGGTTTGATAATTCATCTTCTGTAATATTTCCATTTCAGTGAATTTCCATACCTTTTTCTTTTGCGTTATCTAATGAAAAAATATTAATTTTCATGTTTACAAGGTTTGCAACCAATCTAGCTGCCATACCTTTTTTACCAATAGCTAATGATAATTGTTCATTAGGTACCACGATAAAACATTCATTTTCTTCTTCATCAATCTCGATACTAATCACTTTAACTGGTGCCAAAGAATTCATAACGAAGGTCTTGCGATCCTCATTTCAAAGAATAATGTCAATCTTTTCTCCATTTAGCTCTTTTGAAACGTCTTTAATTCTACTTCCAGCAGCACCAACACAAGCACCTATTGGGTCAACACCTTCTTCATATGAATAAACAGCTAATTTAGAACGTTTTCCAGGTTCTCTAGCTACTGATTTAACCTCAATAATACCTTCAGCAATTTCAGGTACATATGTTTCAATTAATTTAGATAAGAATTCAGGGTGGATTCTTGAAGCTTGTATTTGAGAATGTTTATTATCCTTAGATACTTCCTCAATATAGAAGCAAATTCTATCACCTTCATCGAAATCTTCCCCAGGAATCATTTTTTTATTTCAAATAGGAATAATTGAACCATCAACGTCTATCAAGTAGTTGGTTTCTGTAACATCTTTTACAAACCCCCCAACAATCTCATGATTTTTAGGTAAAAATTCTTCATATATTTTATTTTTTTCACCTTCACGTATTTTTTGTTTTATTATCTGACCTACTTGAGCAACTGCAAGTTTAGAAAAATCTTTATTGAATAAAACTGGTTCATAAATATTTTGACCAATAGTTACATCATCACCATACTTTTCTTTAGCAGCGTTTATTCCTATTTCTAATCACTCATCTTCAATTTGTTGAACAATAGTCAATTCTTTAAAAACTTTAATTTGTCCAGTTACTTCGTCAATATCAACTCGCACGATAGCTTCTGGATCGAAGTATTTTTCATAAGCTTTTTGAAAACCTTCTCTAATTCCTTCAAATACTAAATCTTTTTCGATTTTTTTTTCTTTTGCAATTGTATAAATTGCTTCTAATAATTTCGCACCATCAATCATGGTATTTTAATCCTCCTAATATATTATTTATATATATTTTGTCATTACATTACCCAAGAAATAGAAAAGAAGACTTACGTCTTCCCCTCCTTTTTGAATCTGACTATTTAATTATAAATCAAAATTTCTAAAATATTAAAATAATTTGGTGTTTTTGTGTATACTTTTGATACAAATTAACTAATTGATTAGCTATATAGTTTGTATCTTTAAAAAATTACTTAACTTTAAAACATCGATTTTTAATTATTAATCAACTTTGCTTGTTTCTGGTTTGATTGTTATTTCTTTATCAGCAAAAATTCTTTGTGTGATAACATCTTTAAATCCAATATTAAGTTTTACAACTTTTTCTGTTTTTGGGTACTCTGCTTCCGCATTGAATGTTATTTCACCATGGTAAATTCTTTTGTTATCAGCATTTTGTTTCAATTCTGAAACTTTTAAAGTTTCATCTTTTTTAGTACTATCTGCATTATTAAAGAAAACATCGAATTTATATTTTGAACTTAAATCTTCTGGCAAAATAATAAAAATAGTTATTCTATCAGTTTTTGATGTAAATTCAGTTTTATCTAAAAATCCTAATCTTTTAGTTGTTGAAAATTCTGGTATATTTTCACTACATGATACTGCTAAAGTACTTGAAGAAGCGGTTAAAGCAAACGCTCCTAACATAATTAATTTCTTCATATTTATTCCCTCTTTCTATTTCGATAAATAAATTTGATATTTATTCACAAATAAATTATATCATATTAAAACTAATTTTATAAATGTCCTAAATATGTTGTAAACCATATATTATTAAAATTCAAATTTAATAGAATGAAAAAAGTCATTAAAGATTGATATTATAAACTTCAAAATTTTATGCTATTAAATACAAAATTTAGTATTTCAGTCTAAGTAATAAGAAAAAATCTTTATTTTTTGTTATTTTTATATATTTTTTCATATAAATTAGGGTTTTTCTCATTTTCATTAATATACTTTAAATACAATTCTTTCAAATTTTCTTTTTCACCATCTACATATTTATCTAGTAAAACTTCACCTTTATTTATCAATATTAAATGATTAGTTATTTTAGCAAAATCTTCTATTTGATGTGTTGTAATAAAAAAAGTTACTCCTTTTTTGTTCAATTCTTTGACTAATTTCACAAAATAATCTTGAGAAGCGATATCTAAATTAGCTGTAGGTTCATCCATGAATATATATTCTGGTTCATTAACTAAAATTGCTGCGAAAATAGCTCTTTTTTTTCAACCAGCGGATAATTCTTTTAATTTTTTGTTAAAATGCTCCTCTAAATTGAAGGATTCTTTTAACGATTCTAACTTTTCTGCCAAAGTTTTTTTGTCTACTTTATAAATTATACCAACGTACTCAATATATTCCTTTACAGTCAAAGTTAAAGGGATATTGTTGCTGTCAGGGAAAAAAGCAAACTTATTTAGATCTTTACTAGTTAGTTTATTTTGGTTTGTTTTTATTTGTCCGCTATCATATTTTAGTTCCTGGAAAATTGATTTAATAGTTGTGGTTTTACCTGCACCATTAGGTCCACAAAATAAACATATATCATTTTTGTTTATTTTGAAACTAATGTCTTTGATTGCGGGGTTTTTATTTTTTTTAAAGCTTTTACTTAAATTAATTACTTCAATCATATTTATCTCCTTATTCTTAACTGATTATTGTTAATTTCAATTTATAATAGTTTAATCAAATTATAAAAAAGCTCAAAATTAATAGGAAAAAGTAAAATCCTTCATAATTAAAAATGACTCTTTTTTTGCCTTCATAATTTAATATTTTATAATCTGTATTTATTATCGGTATAGTTTTTTCTTTTAATGATCAATATTCACGTCCAAGAGTGAAATTATTATCATCAAAGTAATTTCCAATATTTTGATAATATAATCCTTTATTGTAATAACTTCCTAATCTTATTTGATTAAATAATTCTATTGGATTAAGATACAAAAGTGTTTTTATGCTATTTATTATTTTACTATTTTTATTATCGATCAATATTTCTATACTATCGACACCCTTTTCACGTTCAATCGAAAAATTATCTAATGACTGATACAATGTTGAAATCAATCAATACATAGAAATTTCTTGGAATGAAGTGTACTTATTTAAATCTTTGTATTCTCATAAATTTATATCTATTTTAGCTGAATTATCATCAATATATAAATTATCGTTAAAAGTATTATTAAATATAAACTTTTTTGAGAATATTTCTAGATTTTTAAAAAAATCTTTGTAAAGTAAGTTATTGTCATGATTATTAAAGTCTTTTAATATATTGAAAAAATAATATGGGTCAAATGTTTCGATGGTTATAACCTTGTTGTAATAAAAATTATTTAACTGTGGATAATCCGATATTGATGAATTAGGATATATTGTTTTATACCGATCATGAATGTAACTTATAAAGTCAAAAAACTCCTGATTTTCTTTTTTTATTCTATTTAAGTAATTATCATTTAAAAAGTTCCCTTGACTTACAGTTTTATCTTTAGTTGAGCCTATATCAAACTTCAAGTTTAATGAACTTTTCAAAAGATTATCTTCAAGTATACTATTGGATAGTTTATATAGATCATCAAAAATAATGCTTTTTGTATTTATTTCAGCAGAGTTTTTAATTGTATTAAAATATGTTTGATTTGATTTTAACAGGACCGGCATTAAATATGAGACTAATGGCAATATCAATAATGATGATCCAAAAAGTATGTAAACGACGTAATCTTTTATAAAGTTAAATAGAAGAAAAGTAAAACTGACTGTAATTATAATATTCAACAAGTAAAAGCTATATTTATTTAATGTTAAACTACTAATATGCTTGAAACTTTCTTTTATGAACAATGTACAAATATATTCGCAAAATAAGCATATTAATAATGTACTAATACAATAAGTGAAAATAATGATTAGCCTATATAATATTCCATATTTTAGTTTTACTCCAGCCTTAATTTCTAAGCTTAAAATTCCTTGATCTTGATGCTTTTTAATAAAATAATATGTAAATACAAAGCTTAAAATCGTAAAAAGAATATTTGATACTATAGTTTTAAAATAAATTATGGAAACAACATATTGAGAAAGTTCGGAAATAGAACTTTTGTATTTGATATTATTAGAGGTTGCTAAAACAACTATAATTTGCATTACAGTCACCGAGATGAATAATAAAAACATTATCAAAATGAATTTATAGTTCATGATGATTTTCTTAAATAAGAAATTCATTATTGAAATATTATCTCTAAATTCTCTCATTCTAGCTCCTCCTTTAAATATCTAACTTTATTGACTAACTAAATATCTTCTAAAACTTAAATAACTTGGAGCTATTAATAAAATAAACAAAAGTAAATATACTAAATAAGTTTCTACATAGTTAGTGATAGTAACTTCAACTTCTTCTATATCATCGAAACTTATATTAGAGTTTTCAGGTTTACTTGCAACTTTATAATATTTGATTGAATTTGGTATTATCATTATAGGTAATGAACTTTGGTAAACTGATTTACCAAAAGTTTTGTAATAAACATCACTATTATCTTCTTTATAATCTCCAAATTGTAAAGAGGATAATTGATTAAATGGGTTATAATTTGCTTGTTTTTTTAGCTCCGACAGATTTTCTTGAAAGCCATCATCTAACACTAAATTAGAAAGATTTGTTTTAGCAATACTGTACATTTCAAAATAAATTAAAGATAAAAACCAATAAAAATCAATTTGATCTACAGTTTTATAATAATTGTCAGAATCGTTCAAAAATGATTTTTGGTGGTTTTCGTTTTCATTAATAAAATTTTCAAGTCTAACTCTGGAAATATCTATTGAAGAGAAACTAATTGAATCGAAAAATTTTAAAAACTCTAATGAAAATTCTTCTAAAGTTTTCAAAAATAAGTCATACTTCGGTTCTTTATTTAAATCACTCACTTTTTTTATTAAATTATATAGGTAATTATCATTAACTTCTGATGATTTCATGAATAAAATATTCATTTTATAGATATAACTCTGTTTGATCTTATGATAATTTGATTGAGAATCATACTTTTTAAAACTACTAATATTGTTTTCGAAAATTTTGTCAAAATGTTTGATTAACTCAACTAAACTTGGTTCATCTTTAAAAATATCTGTTTTTTCAACAAGATAATGATAATTACCCGTTAACAAGGCTGTGGCATCATCTGTTTTAGTACTTGAATAAATTTTATAAAATGATTTATCAATATTTTTTAAATTTTCATCCTTTTTCATATTTGTATCGTAATTATGATAACGTTTTAATCCCGAATATTTACCCATCACTTCATAAATTTTATTTGTTTTGTCATAATTTGAGATACCTATTATTGGAGAAAGAGATAATAAGGTTATAAAAAAAGAAATTACAGGTAAGCTAATTTTTTTATTTATGAACAAGATTAAAACTAATGTTATAGAAAATACAATTATTGAGTATAAAAACAGAAAGGGAAAAGTTTTGAAAATTTTTAAGGCTGCATCTTTATAGTTTTTAATTATTGAAATAGCAATTAAAGATTCCAGTAAGATAAATATCGATAGTATTGACAAAAGGTAAATTATAAAAGTCGATATTCTTTGTAAGAATATGAACTTTCAACTTATGCCACCTTTAATTTCTAAACTCAATTTACCATTTTCTTTATCAATCAAAAATAATAAAACAGTTAAATAAATAATTAAAATGCCTAAAAATATCAAATCAAAAATATTTTTGACAGAAAAAAATGAATTAAAAGTTGAATATCCAGAAGCAATAGTTTTAGAATCATTAAAAAAATTTATAAATGAAACAAGCTCAATTACTATTGATAAAACCACAAATAGTGTGCTTAAAATTCAAGTTCATTTATTTTTAAGTGGTTGTCTCAAATTATAGAGAAATAATCTGTTATTCATATTTTTACCTTATTCCCTTTTATTTCCTTTTAAAATTTGGAATTTTTTGTTCATTATTAATGTGACAAAAAACAAAAACACTACCTAACAAATCACACTATCTTAAATTAAGTAATCGATATATTCTATTTGTAGTCTTTTTTTTCCTTATTTTTTTTATTATACATTAATATGGTGACTTATTAGAAAGTGAAACTTATCAAATATACTAATTTATAAGAAGCCGTCTATAGAAGTCGACAAATATTTACAATGGAATATGTACAATGTGTTAGTAAGTTATTAATATCGATTTCATAACAAATAAAAGTATGTATTAATGAGGTAAATTAAAAAACAAGTTTTTTATAAAAACTTGTTTTTTAATTTTATTATTATTAATTTTTTAATCCTCGACAGTATAAACACAATCTAGTTGACGATAAAGATCATCAATTTCAAAACCATACCCAACTATGAATTTATTTGGTACTTCAAATAGTGCCTTATAAGGGTATTTGAATTCAGGATGGTTTTCCTTCTTAGTTGCCAAAACTACAATGTCTAATGTTTTTGGATTTAAATTATTTAGATATTCATAAACTCCAGTCATTGTTATTCCAGTATCGATGATGTCCTCAATTATCAAGACATGTTGGCCTTCAATAATTGGTTTTATCACTTTTTTATGAAACTTTAATTCCTTAGTGGAATTAGTACCTGAATAGCTAGAAACAACAATTGTATCCATTTTTATAGGCATTTCAAATAGTTTTACAAGATCTGCAAAAAAGAATACAGCTCCATTCATAATTGTTATAACAGTTAAAGTCTCATTCTTATATTTTTCATTTATTTCTTTAGCAAAAACTTTGATTTTTTCTTGTATTTCATTATTGCTAATTAATAATTTTAGATTATGTTTAAATTCCATATTTCTCCTTAATATTTTTATATTTATTGAATGAATGCGTAGGCAATAAAGTATAGAATAAATACTACATCCAAGAATCATAATAGAGGGTGTATTTCTTTGGTTTTTTTAGTACCAATACATCCGATAGTATAACCCATTAACCCAAGTGCGATACCATTTGCTATTGAGTATGTTGTTATCATAAATATTATTGACAAGAAAGCACCAAGACTAATTTCTGGTTTTTTTCACTCAATGTCTATAATTGATTTCATCATTACAGTTCCGATGAAAACAGTAGCTGCACCACTTATACAACTTGGCATCATTTTAAATATTGGGAACAATGCTAAGCTTAATGCGAAACAAAGTGATGTTATGATATTTGCAAATCCACTTTTTGCACCTTGAGATATACCAACACAACTTTCTACATAAGCTGACATATGGCTGACACCAAGTAAAGATCCACCAATTGTAGCTCCTGCATCGATAATCAATGATTTTTGTGTTAACTCAGTATTTAAACCAGTAATACGATTATATTCGATGTTTATAGCTTTTAATGTTCCAGTTGCATCGAAAAAGTTTAATATAACAAATATAAATATTGATACATAAATTATAGGTTTATTTCATATATTTGTATTACCAAATTGAGTAAATGTATTTTTCAAGTTATATCAAACTCCATCAAAGTCATCATAGTTTCAACCCACTCATTTAGCAGATTTAAATGATTCTTGTACAGCTTGATCATTTGTTGTATTTGCTAATATAATAGCTAATATAAATCCACCAAGCATCATAACTGCTACTGGTGCAATAAATTTTTTGAAATATAATAAAACTGATCCAAATAAAATTACTGTTCCTAGTATTATACCTGGGTAATTTAATTTGAAATTTGATAATTCTGCTGAAGGAATTCCTCCACTAGTTTTGAATCAACCAATGTTTGTTAATCCAACATATGCTATAAAAAAACCAATTCCTACACCAATTGCTAAGTGTAATGAGTGAGGAATACTTCTTATTAATATTGCTCTTAATTTTGTAATTGATACAATTGTAAATAATATTGAAGATATTAGGGTTGCAATCAAAGCACCTTCATATCCAATACCGTTGTTTGCTATGTTAAATGTAAACATTGCATTTAAACCCATACTTGGTGCTAGTCCAACAGGTAAATTAGAACATAAACCCATTACTAAAGTTGCAATAAATGCAGACACGGCTGTTGCAACAAAAATACCACCAGCATTCATGTTTGCTCCACCTTCTACAACACTTTTAGCTTTACTTAATATATCTGGTTCTACTGAAAGAATGTAAAGCATTGCTAAAAATGTACTGAAACCACCAATTATTTCTTTTTTGAAAGTAGTCTTTAAATAATCAAATTTAAAGAAACTTCTGCGCTTGATTGATTCATCAAGCTCACCCTTTGTTTTATTTATTTTAAAATCATCATTTTTTTTGATTTTATCCATAAGTCCTCCTTAGACTATTTTATTTGAAATGCGAGATGAAAAAAACGTCTCACACAAATAAACAAATTTATAAGTGTAATTAATAGAGACGTTTAAAAATAAATGCTTACAGTAATAGCACTAATAGAGTTAGATAGGTCTAACGTAGAGACGCCTACCCTTTATGTAGGCTTATAAAAGTGACTATTAATTACTCTTTTATTATAAGGGTATTTTTTTTCAAATTCAATGTGTTAGTTGTTTTTATATGAATTATTATATTGAATTCAATACAATATAATTTAACCTAAAAATACTAATTATCTACCTTTTCAAATACCGAAGTATTATATCTAGTAATGCTACCTGGGGTTGTTGGATTATAACGCCATCCTTCTTGTGAATTAAATTTTAAGTTTATAAAATCAAGTTGATAACGTATATTGATACTTTGTTCACCGGCCCCTCCACCACCAGGTACACCTTCTAAGGATGGGTTTGCTGCATAATTATGAAAATATAATCCTTTTTTATCTCCGTCAAAGTATTTTAATGATATAGCGTTTTTACCAAAATCTCAATTATATATGTTTTGATTTCCACTTAATAATAAATAATTTTTAAATGGTTTAAGTTCATCTAAAACAAGACCAAATGTTTTTGAAATTTTTGAGGAAAAATAAATATAATTATCAGAATTGGTTCAATAATCTTTACTTATATCTCAGAAATTCTTATTTATGTTTTTATTTTTTCCTGTGAACGCACTTAAAGCTAAATCATTCTTAGTTTCTCTAATACCAAACGTTTCTTTATATGATTTTATTCCATTATATGAATTGAAATAAATCGAAGAGAGTAATTTTGAGTTTTCAATTGTTTTATTTTCTTGATAAATATCCTCTTTTTCATCAATTGCATAAGAGGTCAACAATTTAAAATCGGGTAAATCATGTACATAATTCTTACCTATATGAAATTGAAGTCCAGTAAGTTTAATATAACCAATCTTATTAGCTGATTTAACGGCATCGGTGTCTGTTTTTAAGTTAATTTTTTTTAAGAAATCAAAAGTATTTTCTTTGTGTGAATCAACTCATGTTGATGCATTTGCATTTATATAGTTATATAAACTTTCATCGACTGTTTTTTGAGTACCTGATACTGATTTTGTATCAGTTGATTTTTTATCTCTAAAAATGTAGTCATATAAATTTTGACCTTCTTTATTATCTTTTCAGTTGTAGTCTGTGGTTTTGTTAGCAACAAGTTCCTCAACTCACTCTACTTCTTTATAAAGATTTGAGTTATCTTTAAATTTTATTTCACCTTGACCTTCTAACAAACTATTTTTATCGATAAATTTAAGAACTTGAGTTGAAAAAGTATTTGTATTTACGTAGTTTGGTAGCAATTTACTACTTTTATTAAAAAACTTATCATCTTTTTCTTGTTTTATTCCTAAAAGATTAGCATTCAAGTGCGTCAACTCTGCTTTTTCAAATACCTCATTTTTTAAATTTTCGACTAAGTTTTTTCATCACCCTACTATTTTAGTGTCGCTTGTTTGAGAGTATTTCATTGTATTTTTTACATTATAACTTTCAATAAAATGATCTCTTGTTTCATAATTAGCAACAAATTTATAATCACAACGAACGCTAATGATTTTCAGTTTTTCACTATCCTTAGGAAAATCTATTTTTAATGTGTGAAAGTCAAATTCTATATCTTTCAAGACTTTTTCTACGTTTTTAAGAATTGAATCATAATATGCTTCATTCTTTAGATTTTGTATCTCATTTTCTATAGTTTTATAATCTACAAGATGTTTTACATCTGTTTTTAGGTCTTTTTTTTGTTGATCTGTTAAGTTATTATTTTCAATTTTTGTTAACAAATCATATTTTAAAAAACTATTTTTCATTGCATTTGATTCATGTTCGAAAAAATTTGAAATAGTATTTTCAACTTGTTTATTGATAATAGTGCTAACTTCATACTTAAACTTTTCTATGATTTTATTCAAAGATTCCTCTTCTTCAGTAGTTGGTGGTTCTTTATCGATCCCATCCTCGCCCTTATTGTTTGTGCTGCAAGCAATAATCTGAATACCAAAGTAACTTGCCATAGACAAGGAACCAAGAATAGTTAAAAGCTTTTTCACGATTATCTCCTTTATTTATACAATGAAGAAGATAACAAAAAAAAAAAAAAAAGCAATTAACAAAGTAGTTACTTGCTTTCATAATCATATTATAAATTTAGCGACACAAAAGTGACAATTATTGTTGATTCATTCAGAAGAAATTCTATTTTAGAATCAACTCGTAGTGTATTATTAATGTACTTATTTAGTAAGATAATTTATAAAATTAGAATGCTTGTTCAAAAATAGCAGTATCATATCTTTCAAATGCACTAGGATATTTAGGCTGCCATCTTCATCCTTCAGTAGAATAGAAATTCAAATTTAAAAAGTCTAAATTGAATCTTATATTAATCCCTGTTTCTCCAGCTGCTGCGCCATTAGGTTCATTCTTTAAATCATCATTAACAATGTATCTAAAGAAATAAATTCCCCTATTAATTTTGTCATCGGCTTTCATTACAATATGATAGTCTCTATCAAATTTTCATTTAAATGTACTTTGATTACCTAACATTAACAAGTAGTCTTTATATTTGTTTAACTGATTTAAGTCTAGACTCATAATATCAGACAATTTTTTATCCATATATATTTTTCCTTCATTTTTAGAAGGTGCTAGTTTATAAATCAAATCTCATAAATTTTCTTTTATTTTTTCGCTTTTACCAGTAAATGCAGCTAAAGCGTATTGATATTTAGTAGGTTTTATACCAAATATCTCTTTGTATGCGTTTATGCCTTTTAAAGCATTGTAATAAATAGATTTGTTAAGTGGCGACTTTACAAAACCTCTATTATTTACATAAATATTTTCTGTTTCATCTATTGAATATGATGTAAATAATTTAAATTCCGGAAGCTCTTGTGTATAATTTTCTCCAATTGTTAATTTAAGGCCAGAGAAAAATATATAACCAAATTTTATTGCAGAATTGAAATAACTAGTTGTATTATCAATTTTCAATTTTTTTGCAAGTTTTTCGACATTATTCTTAAATCCCGAAGTGTAATAATTTATACTTCTATTCAAATGGTAATATAAAGCATTCTCAACTTTAATATCCTTTTCTCCCATTTGCTCTGTTATTAAATCTGACTTATTTCTAAAAATCAAATCGTATAAACCTCTCCCATTAAAATCTTTGTCTTTCCAATTATAAAAAGTTGAGTTATTATTAGCGGATAATTGTAAGTTTCATTCAACTCTAGAAAAAATGTCTTTTTGATCTTTGAAAGAAAGTTTACCAAACTGGCTTAGCTCATTGTTGTTATCAATAAGTTTTAGAATTGTTTCTGCTGATTTACCGTTATTAATATAGTTTGAAATATATTTATTATTATTTGTAAAAAATTTATCATTAACATCATTTACTTGTAAATTTTTAGATGTTAAATGTGTAATATCAGATTTATCATAAATAACATTAGCAAGTTCATCCATTAAGTTCTCTCATCAAACAGTTATTTTTTCATTATTTGTTTGAGAGTAATTAAAACTATTATTAACTTTATACTCTTCTGTTACTCTATCTTTATTTTTGAAGTTAGTTACTATTGAATAATCGAAGGTAATATTAGAAATCTTGATTGTAGATTTATCTTCTGTATATTTTATTTTAATGGTGTCGGTAGGTATTTCAATTCTTTGAAGAACTTTTTCAATATCTCTCAATAATATATCATATGCAGGATTAGATTTAAGTTTTTGTATTTTAGTATCCATTATATTATAATTAATCTTATTTTTTAAGTCTTTAATTAAGGCTTCTTTTTGTTGATCTGTTATGTTATTTCCTTTTATTGTTTTTAATACGTCATTTTTTAAGAATGAACTATTTTGTGCATGACTTTCAAGCTCAAACAAATTTGATTTTGTTGCATTCAGCTCATCACTCACAATTTTATTTATATCACTTTTAAATTCTTCTATTAGTTTATCTATTGACTCTTCTTCACCTGTTCCTGGTTTTTCAGGTTTTTCAGGTTCGGTAGGGTCTACTTTAGTATTATTTTTTGTACTACAAGATACTATTTGTGTACCTATTAACCCTGTCAAGGATAAAACCCCCAACATCGACATAAGTTTTTTCATAAAAAATTCTCCTTATATGAATATGTTTTTTTTTGATACAAGGCAAGTATGACAAAAAAAAAAAAAATCTACCCACAATAATGGTTAGATTTATGCAATGGTTATTTTTAAAAAGAGCCAAATAATTCAGCTTAACATAAACCAAAATCAATGAGATTAAATCAAGCATCAATAACTTTTTTCAAAAGTTATTTATTTTGTTACTAGCTATCATATTTTTAGATGATAAAAAAGCATTTAAAATTTTTTAGGTAACTCTTTCAAATATACGCGTACCATTTCGTTGAATAACATTTGAACCAGCTGGTTGCCAACGTCAACCATCATATGAATTAAATATCAGGTTCAGAAAATCAAGCTTATAATCTATTTCTACCGCTTTTTCTCCAGCAGCTAAACCACCGGGTACACCTTCTAAAGATGGATTCGCTACAAAAGCCTCAAGAAAAAAACCTTTTTTGTCAGTGGTATTTCTATAACCATAAGTAAAATAGGTCTTTCTTCCAAAATTTCATTTATAGTTATCTTGATTACCATTTTTTAATAAATAATTATATTGCTCTTTTAATAAAGAATGTGTTAGGGATAAAACATTATTTATTTCTTCATAAAGTCATCAAAATAATTTACCATCTGTAAAGCCAATTTCATTTACGGCTATATCTCATATATTTTTATTAAGAGAAGGATTAGATCCCGTGAATGCGCTAAGTGGATAAGAAAACTTTGATTTTCTAATACCAAAAGTATTCTTAAAGGATTTCACTCCGCTCAAAACATTGTTATAAATCGATCTTAGTAAGTCGGAATTTTCTATCTTTTTGTTGTTAACATATATATTTTCATTTTTGTTAATTGAATACGATGAAAATAACTTAATTGTAGGTAATTCTTGTGTATAATCATCAAAGCTAATTTGTAAACCTTTTAAATATATGTATCCAAGCTTATTTATAGAATTTGTTTTATTGATGTTGAGAGATAATTTATTAATTTGAACATCAAGATCTTTTTTATAATTTATTAATCATTTTTCTGACTCCGAATTTATATAGTTATATATACCTTCCTCAAAACTATAATTTGAGTTGCCAATAACTTTATCTATTTTTGATGAAGTATCACGAAATATAAAATCATAGGTTTTTTGACCTGTTTTTCCATCTTTATAATCATAAGTACTTGCACTATTAGCATTTAATTCCTTTGTTCATTCAACATCAGAATAAATATTTTTAAAATTTTTAAAACTACTTTTGATTTTATTTTTTGAGTCTAATTTCTTGTCAAAATATTGGGTAACTTCTTTTGCAAAAACTTCATTATTAATATAATTTGGAAATAGGTTTCTATTTTTAGAAATGAATTTATCATCTGTTGTGATACCCAGTTTTTCAGGTGTTATGAAAGTAAGATCGGTTTGATTTCAAACTTCTTTTACTAAATTATTAACAATATTTTCTCATCATTCAACCAAATCTTTGCTATCGGTAAGTGAATAATTAAACTTATTTGTAAACTTAAAGTTGTCTCTTGTGTGTCAATTATTAAAATAATTTATTTCAATTGTATAATCAAATACAACATTTATAATCTTAAGTTCTGTGAATTTCTTTGGCATTTTGATTTCAAAACTTTCATAATCAATTGATATTGGACTAATTATATCGTTAATACCATTTAAAAATAAATCGTACTCAGATCTATTTTTTAAACTTTCTATCTCATTAGACATATCTTTGTAGTTTATCTTATTTTTTAAGTCCTTAATTAAAAGTGGTTTTTGTTCATCTGTAATCTTATTACGACTAATTTCATTTAAAGTATCGCTTCTTAAAATGTCATTTTTTTGTGCGTTACTTTCATACTCAAAAAGTTTAGATTGGGCAGAATCTAAACTTTTTTTGATTATTGAACCAACTTCGTTTTTAAATTTAGTTAGTAAATCAGCTATGTTTTTATCTAAGTCACTAGGAGTAGATATATCGATATTAGGATATTTATTTTTTGTTGAACAAGCAATAGTTTGTGTCATTGTAAAGCAACTCATATAAAAAGCACTGAATAAGAATAAAATTTTCTTCATTTTTCAATCAACTCACTTTGTAGTATTTTATCAAATAACTTAAAAGTTTCTACACTGATTAATGTTTTGAAAATAGTTTCTCACTTATTAAATGAAATAGAAAAAAAATATCCCCATAAGGGATATTAGTAATTAAACACTAATGTTTTGTGGATGTGTAGCATTTGTTCAGTAGAAGTAAAATGATCGACTATTTGCAAACCAAATTGTAAAGCGCCACCAATTGAACTACCTGTTATTACATTACCGTCTGCAATAGCACTCATATGTGGTTTTTTTATCGCTTTATCTAAGTACTTATCACATCCTGGGTAATGAGTTACTTCTATGCCATCCACTAAATCTAAGAAACCTAGAATTTGAGGTGCAGCACAAATAGCTGCCATTACTTTCCCTAACTTTGCTTGTTCTTTTAATCCTTTCAATAAGTTATCACAAGACATTAAATTATCAGTTCCATGTTGTCCACCAGGTAAAACAAAGCAATCATAATCATCAAAGTTTATCTCTTGAATTGTTTTATCAGCCATAACTTCTATGTTATGTGATCCTTTAATATTTTTTTTATCATTTACTGAAATAATATCAATAACTGGAAAAGTTCCTTTAAAAATTTGTTCTGCTCTTCTTAATACATCCACAGTTGCTATCATTTCAGTTTCTTCAAAACCAGTAGCAACAAAAACCGCTATATTTGCCATATTTATACCTCTTTCTTAATTAATTATAACTAAAAAAAATAAGTTATAATTAAAACGGGTGATTAAATTGTCTGTTTATAGATTTACTAAAGAGTTTCTAAAGTTACTGAAACCAGAAAAAAATTATGATCAAATTTCTAGAAAAGATGCTACACATCAACTTATGCATAATAATCGCTTGAAAAATGTATACATAAGGACTATAAAAAATTACAAACAAAAAATGGAAGCATTATTTTTCAAAGATAGAATAAAAATGGAAGCTGGATTTAGAATAATCAACTCTCATGGTTTTAATTCTTTTGGTTTTAAAGAAGAAGTCGATTTAGTTTTTTGCGACAAAAGACACCAAGTTATAGAAACATATTCTAATTTCAGAGTGAATAAGATGACTAGATATGTAGAAGGAACCTACTCTATTTATGTTTTAGCACCAAATTCCAATAAATATTTGAATATAAAAAATAATGACATATTAAAACTTTATAGATAAAAGTCCCACAAACAATATTGTGGGACTCTTTTATTTCTTATTTAATGCATCTTGTTTAACTTTGTCTCAAAAGTTGATAGCTAAGAACTTGTCAACTACTCTTCCAGAAAAATGGAAACCCTCAAAATAAAAGTGTAACTTATTAAACCTTAAAGCAATATGACCTATTACAACCGCCATGAAATTATAGCCGTCATAAATCAGTTGTTCACCAGTTTTATCTCTAAACTCAGGAAAACCATATTGTTCATACATAGCTTCTCTCATAGTTTCTACTCCGGGATTGAATCAAGTTGTTAATAAGTATTTTCTTAGTCGTTCTATTTTTTCAATACCCATTGGTCCTAGTTTTAATCATTTACTAATAACAGTTTCTTCAAAAAATAATGCGATTTTTTTTACACCTAGCTCTAGACTTGGGAAAAATACTTGAACAGGTTTTTCGCCCTCAATTTCAAAGTGACATAGAAATCAAGGTTTATCAAAATTAACAACGCCGATTTGATTTGAATTTATTTGATAAATTTTTTCACTCATACTTTTCTCCTTATTCAAAGGTAATTATAACATAATATATAAAGTAAGTTTTATGTGGTTATGACGATAAGATTTTGACGATAAACTAAATTGAAATGATATCTATTTTATATTTATACATTTATCATAAATTCTAAAGATACCCATTTAGTAACTTATAAACATATTATGCCAAGTATAAAGACATCTTGTATAATCGATAAATCATATTTACCTATTACTAGTTTAGAGTTTATATTTCCCAATTTACACATGTTTATTTATTACCTAGCCATAACATTGATTGAGACAGTTTAATGTAAATTGTTAACAATTGCAGGAACCAATAATTAATTAAATCATTTAAACATTGCGTTAAATGGTAAATTGATATTTTGTTTAAAAAATATTTTTATTTAAATTTTAAGTCTTAAATATAATCTATTAATATATCTAAACTTGTTGCATATTTTAAAATATTAGAATTTTTTTACATTACATCGATTAAATTAACTTACAAATAGTTAAAACTTGATAAAAATAACTAATATAAGATAAATATAATGAATAAATATTTATTGTAAAAAAAGAAAAAAGTTATTTGTGGTAATTACAAATAACTTTTATCTAAATATTTGATAACCATATTATAATGGTAAGTCTTTTTTAGTGAAAACGAAGTAAGAAGTAGTATATAAACCAATTGAAAGGATAAACATAGATAAATATTGTCCAAGATACTTTCCAACTTGACCAACTTCAGTGTAATCAATTGTAAATAGAGTATTCAATGAGAAGTATTTTAAAAATTCTACTGATTCATTAATTTTACTTACGAAATATAATACATAAAATATAATAGCTATTCCTCCAGCTGTTGCTAAAGAGTAAGCTGATTTATTAAAATAACAACTTGAAAGAAAACTGATTGAAGACATCAATAAAATTATTAGAAATAAACCAATGAAATACATCCCTATTAATCCGAAATTAATTTCTGAACCTTTTCCTAAAATTCCAATTGTACTAATAGAAGTTATGAACAGAATAAATATACTTAGAACTAAAAATGATATGTAAGTTAACATTTTTGTTAATAGAACACTTTTTCTAGATTGGTTAGTTGTAAGTAAATTTACCATTGTCCCTTTTTCAACTTCACCCGCTACTAAGGAATTACCAGTTACAAGAAGATATACTAAAATCAATAAATACGCAATTCCTGTTGTGCTTGTAATCAAAGATGTAATTGCCCCATTTATAATAATTTCTCAACTAACCCCGCTTGCAACCTTATCTAAAACCGACTGATTGTTAAACATAACCGAAAACACAACAATAGACATTATAGTTGGTATTATAGTCATAAAGAATCATAGCCAAAATGATTTTCTTGAAGTATCTTTTATAAGTTCGAATGAAACAAATGATTTTTTGGCACCCGACTTTAGTTCTATATTATCTAATTTCTCAATAACGTCCTTTTCAATTTCATTTTGGTAATATTTCATAAAATATTGTTCAAGATCTAAAGGATGCTCTTTGATAAACTCAATATCATTATGTGAAATAGTTTGGATAAAATCATTGATATCCTTATTTTCTACGACAACAAACATTATATTATTTTCAAAACTTTTTACTTTTCATTTATGAGAGATTATTTTTTGTTCATCTACTTCATTTTTGAATTTTATTTCATAAGTTTTTTCTTCATTATATTGAATATCTTTGACATCAACAGTAGAAACTATTTTTCCTCTTTTTATTATTGCAACATAATCACATGTCTTTTCTATTTCTGAGAAAATATGTGATGATAAAATGATTGCTTTACCTTCTTCTTTGGATTTTTGAACTAACTTAACAAACTTGTCTTGCATTAAAGGATCAAGTCCAGTTGTTGGTTCATCCAAAACAATTATGTCTGGATTATGCATTCATGCAATAACTAATGCTACTTTTTGTTTCATTCCCTTAGACATTTTTTTGATTTTCATATTGGGATTAAACTCTCAATAGTCAATAAGTTTTCTAACATCATTTCAATCTGACATGTTTCTTAATCTAAATATTTGTTTTAACAAATCAATTCCTGTCATATGAATTGGGAATGATATTTCTCCAGGAACATAACCTAGATTTCTTTGTACTTTGTTTGAATCAACTCAAGAATCATATGAAACAATATCATTAATTAACTCTTCATTTTTATTTTTATATGTTATATTTGAGCTCCCACTATCTGCTTTTATAAATCCCATCAAACTTCTTATTGTAGTGGATTTACCAGCACCGTTAGGTCCTAAATAACCAAAAACTTTTCCATATTCAACTGTGAAATTAATATCAAATATACCATAGCCTGATTTGAATTTTTTATTTAAGTTTTTTACTTCGATTACTTTATTAAGCATATTAAACCTCCTTCGAAATATTTTTTTCTTGTTAATTAATATATGAAGGTTTAAATTTGTCACCCCTAGAGATGTTATTTAATTTGGTTATGCTAGTAAAAAAATATTTGTAGATGTTATTACCTTTAAAAATATTGAAACGCAAAATAAAAATTTCTTTCAATAACAAAAAATGAATGTATGTACTTAAAAAATGACTATGGTTTTCATTTTTATAGTCTTTAAAATTCTTTTCAATTGCAAAATTAAATTCATAAGTTCAAATTTCTTTCAATTCAAAGTTTTTGTAATATTCATATAATTTAATTCTAATTAAAAAATAGACAATCAAAGAGATATTTACTGGTAATCTATTAATCAAGACCTTACTGTAATTATTATAAGAGTCTTTGATATTCATAAAGAATAATGTAAATCATAGCAATAGGTTTAACAACAACAAGATGACTTCGTTCAAAGATTTTTTATATTCTATATATGTGTTTTTGTAAACCTTTAGTAGCTTGAATCTTTTAAAAATTAATATTCAAAACATAATTTGAATAAATCAAATGAAACCAATTGCAAAAATATAAATCGCAAAAATATAAGGAAGATCACTTAAAAGTAAAATAACTAAAATATTAAAAATAATTCCTAAAAGGAGTATAAATTTCAATGTTAAATTTAGATTATACTTTTTCACACTAATCACCTTAAAAGTTATATTATCACAACTTTATTAAAAGCATATAATTTTCATAAAAAAAAACTACTTAATAAGTAGTTTTTAAAATATTTTTTATATTAATTATTTTATCCCGTCATTAATGAACTTGGAGGTTCCTTACGAATCTTTCTGGTTGTTATAATTGTTGATAAAATAAACATACCAACGACTAATATTGTTGAGACAAACGGTGCCCACCAAGTGTAACCAAATGGAATTGCAATGAAATTATTATTTATATATGTTGTTATTCCGAATATCACTAAATAACTTGTTAAAACACCCATTACATAAGTAATCATAGAGAATAAACTTACAAATCCAAACGAGTATTTGATTATTTTTCAGTTAGAGTATCCAAGCGATTTCATTATGATCATGAACTTTTTGTATTGGTTTACATAAAGATCAGCAATCAATGTTGTTGCTAACGAAGAAATAATAATTATCATAGATATAAATAAGGTACCTATTGAAATAATCAGTTTAGATATTTGGTCAATAAGTGCTTGTTGTTGTGATAAGAACTCGGTATCTGTCGTTTCAACCCATAGTTTATAAGTGCTATCACCGTTTATAGTATCTTCACCAATTTTTGGATTTCTTGAGAAAGATGCTTGAGTTGTTAAGAAATAAGGTTCTTTTGCATTAGAATAAACTCCATTGTATCAAAGATTCGGTCTTATGCTTCTTTGTTTATCGTTTGTTCCATATATTAAATTGTTTGAACTCTCATTATTTATAAGATTATTAGGATTAACATAGTCATATGTATTAACTTTTACTCCATTTTCTGTGTAACTACCATTATTTTGTGAGTTTTTATCCTCATATTGATAATTGAATGGCAAGTACTTGTCAATAGAATATCCATGTACTAAGTTAACGATATTTTGATCAGCGATGATTAAGTTATTACCATAAACTTTAAGGTCTCCAACTGATTTAAGGTTAATTTTTTTTATATTACCCCCAGATATTTTGTTTCAATCCATAGTTTTGTTTGCGATGGCAAATGGATTATTTTGAGATTTAAATGATTGTCACAAAAAGTTTTTGTAAGAATCTGTTAATTGTGATAATTCGATACCTGTAAGGTTTGCTTTTGGTTTCTCATATTTACCCCTTACATCGTAATACAAAGAGTATGGTCTTATTCAAACATAATCATTGCTTTTTGTTGCGGGATCGATATTTTCCCACTGTTTAACTGTGTCTTTTGGAACAGCATTTTTATCTATATAACCAAACCATTCAGAAGTATCTTTATTTCCTAAATTTTTAATAGCTTCAAATCTAGTTGCTTTTGATTTAGGTATGAATAATGTTATATTGTCATATTGATAATAAGGTCTTATCTCAGCTTTAAGAGTTTCATGTTCATTTTCGTCATATTCACTTTGTAAATTAAAGAATCCATAAGAATCTTTAACCAAAGAGTTAGGAATAACACCATCATATTTTTCGAACCCTTTTTTAGTACCATTATTGTAATTGAAAATAGGTGCATAAGTCATCTTATTAGCTGAAAGAGCACTAGCTCTGAGTCAACCTTTATCCTCTTTTATGTCATGATTTAAGAATTTTTGATAATCTCTATCATCATACATTCAAGCTTCATTAGGTATATTGGTTTGATCTTCAGACAATACTAAACGATCTGCATTGAAAGTTAGTTTATCTAATAAATCATCTTTAAAAGGATATATTAATTTTGCTTGACTATTTGTAATAGTTGGGATTGTTAATTCCCCGTTATCTTTATCGTAAACTTTAAAATTATCAATATAAATATTTTGATTTTCTTTGCCATAGATGACATCTTGCAATTTTCTTGCTTTATACTCACTTAAAAATATATTATTTTTAATATTAGAAAAGTTGTATGCATTTTGTGTTGATTGAAGACCAATAATAGATAATTTATTATTATTAGTCTCAGCATTAATTTTTGTATATAGATTATCTACAGTTGGAATATAATTGTTAATTGTTCAACCAAATTCGAATTGATTTTGTCTGTTTTCTGACTTGTTAAAGAAGTTTTTAATGTATGAAGGTGTTTGAGAAACAATAACATCTAGAATTTGCTCTTTTCAAGTACCTTCTCCTTTTGCGCTAGTATTCATAAGTTGAGCAATTATTGGTGGAAATGTACTAGACAATAAATCTGATGCAGTTTTTACCTTTTCTTTTCTCGCCATAAATTCATCACTTTTGAATTCATTAGAGTGAATAATTCAATCTAATGTTTTTTGTATTTCTCCAAGAGATATACCTTTTCCTAAAAGTTGATTGATATTATTACCAAATATGCTACCAATAATTGATACTAGGCTGTTATTGTCTTCATTTTGGTTGTTATTGATGGAGTTTGATAAAGTTTGATAAAGTCATTCAGATTCTAATTTACCATCCTTAACATTTAGGGTTAAATGTGGTAATACAGAAGTATCTGAAACTCCACCTAAATTTGATGGTGCTTCTGAAATAGATTTTACTTCATCTCCAAAAATACCTTTTGAATCATATAAATATTTATCATATTCTTCCACTCCCTGCCAAGCAGATAAAGATGTTTTTGACATCGGTGCATTACCAATTGACTCAACATTTTGAATATTATTCGCGTATTTTACATTTTTGTAATAATTGCTTAGTGCAACATCAACGACACCAAGAAGTGTTAAACAACCAGAAACTATAAACGCTGATAGAAACACCATAGCGCCTGTCAATAAGGTTTTTGAAAATCCAGAAGCAGCTAACTCAATACTAAATCTTGTTGTGAACTTAGTTCTTTTTGTAAGTTTAAATTTAAGATTATCAAGAAATTTTATACGTTTGACAACGTCTTTTTTATCCATAATTGTAAGGGCTGGTTTTCTAGTTAAAATGTAAGCTACTAGGTATGACACTAATCCAACCAACAATCCAAACAATAGAAATGCAATCAAGAATGATTGTCAATTAAAAATAACTTGTCAATATACACCACCCATATAACTTAAAAAGAGTCGGGCAATGGTTTCTTGGGTAAATGCAGCAGTTAATCAAGCTACTGGTATAACAAAAATCATTATAAAGATCCCATATCAAACATATGATAATGAAATTTCACTAGCTTTTGCACCTAATGATTTTAAAATTCCTATTTCACTTGAATTCATTTCAATAGTCTTTTTAACTGTAATACCAGTTGCAACTAAGGCAATTATAATAACAACACTGCTTAAAATTATAGAACATAACTTGAATATTTCTACAACTTTTGGAGTTAGTTCTCAATTATAGGCAAATGGTGAACTTGCAAATTTAGTGAATTCCTCACTGCTTTCAGAGCTATTGAATTTTACATCCTCATCGTTGCTCAATTTGTTTAAAGTTGATAAACTTCTAACGATTTCAGATGGGTTATTGAATTTGCTAGCTACGAATCTAGACATGTTTTTATCCAAATTTTTTTCGTTTGATTTGTTTGTTACTAAGGTGTACAAAGTTTTAGTAATTTGTTTTTGAAAATCTTTTGAAATAACACTTTCAAAAGTCGCATCATTTCCATAAACAATCGCTGTTTTAGCACTATTAGGTATCGCTTCTAGAGTATCACTAATTGGAAAATAACTAAGAGGATCTGATGCTAAACCACTTACAATAAATTCACCACCACCAATAGTTAGATTTTGTCCTAATTTTATGTGTTGTGCTTTTGCAAATTGACTATTTATAATAACTTCATTTTTATCTCTTGGTTTTCTTCCTTGGTAAATTGTTAATCGTTCACTTCAAAGAGGATCCAAAACTACCATACGATATCTTATTTCAGTTAAATTATCTTGAAAAAGAAACTCAGCTCTTTCTTCAATATTTAAATCACTAGCTTGCCCAATCAATTAATTACGCAAGTAATAAAGTTTTGGTGTACTTACTTTACTTCTTGTGATCATATTTCTATCTGTAAAACTATTAAAACTTGTATCATATGACAATACCTCATTTAAAGTTTCATTTGGGCTTTCATTTTTAAGTATTATAGATTGATTTGTTGTTCCAACACTTCCAGCAACTCTACCTTCTAAATCTAATTGAACTAAAAATTGATTAAGCGAACCTCTCGCACCAAATTCATAAAGATCTTTTGCCTCTTGTAACACTAAACCCTTGTAATTTAAAACAGTCAATTCATTTAGATTTAAAGTTTGTATTCATGGTTTGTTATCTCTATTAACTACCATTTTATTAATTTTTGTGCTATTTTTGCTTTTTTCTACATTATAAGGTCTACCAAATATAAATGCAAAAAGCACATTCGCAATGGTATCGTTATTGTCTTTTCACCCAAAACCAGCAGCTTCTTTATATTTTTGATTAAAATTTTCTTCGACACTTTCTAAAGTATTTTCTTCAGCAGTTGAAATTGCTTGGTTAACATAATATTTTATATAATCACAAGACATATAAAATATTTGACTTAAAACAGTTTTTAAAGAAGTATATAGATAAATATCATAGGGATTCAAATTTTCTTCATTGTAACCATTCACAGAAAAGTCTTCAAACTTGATTAAAGATTTTTGCTTTAATTGGAAAAATGGAGAGTTTATCAAATATGGTGCGGTTTTTTTATCACTACCAATACCATCTTTGCCATCATATTTAAATAGATCATTTAATAACAATCTTTTAAGTTCTTCTGAAGAATTCATAAAATAATTTTTTATTGGTTCTGGTTTGTTATCAAATTCACGGTACATTCAACTACCATCTATATGATTAGTTCAACCATCTTGATTTGGTGGGTATATTGTATTACCATTCAAACCATCATATTTATAATCAAAAAAACTCTCTAAAAAATCTTCTGATTTAACCATTCCAAAATAATTATTTTTAATTATTTCATTATCAGAAAAACCTTTTGTTAAAAAAGTTTCTCTATAAGTTGATTTATAATCATTGATTAGACTTTTAACATTCTCATCGTTTTCATACATACCGAAGTCAAAATTACTTATATTGAAATTGTAATTTACTCCAGAATCAAGACTATTATATGAACTACCATCACCAAAAGTTTTTGTTAATGATTGAAAATTAATGAAGTCCATCATTGGTACAAATTTCGCATCTTTTTTACCATTGGCCTTAACACCGACATCTTTACTAGAAATATAATCAAAACGGTCCATTTTATTCATAACTTTGTCATACTCATTTGTTAATCTCTGTGATAGAGAAAGTGAAATAGTTAGAACAAAAGTTGATATAAATCCTAAAATTATTATTATTAAAAATTGTATTCTAAATTTAAATATTCCTTTGAAACCTTGTTTTAAATATAATGCTAGTGTAGATTTTCTTTTCTTAAACATATATTCCCCTTATATTTTTTAGTATTTACATATGATTATTATAAATACATTTTTAAATTATTAAAGTTTTATATTAAATAAAAATATTATAATATAAATATTAAAATTGTTTTAAAAGAGGTTGAAATGAAAAAATTACTTATTATATTGTCATGTATATCAATTGGAACATCAACAGTTTCAGTTACAGGGTGTACATTGGTTAATTATGAAAAACAATATATTGCCAACAAAATATCAAATCTTGTTAATGTTTCTAGTACACTTCTACGAAGTGCTGTAGTTAATGATTCTTCTGGATTAGACAATGACTATTTACAAAGTATTCTTCTACCTAGTAAAGCGAAAGATATGAATACTGCTTTTGGTGAAACAAAACAAACAACTATGGAGTCATTAAGTAAATCTTATTTCAAAAGTTCATTTAACACAGATAGCATAAAAAAATTGGGAGAAAATTCAAATTTAACACTTGGAGGTAAGAATGCTAATACTTCCATAGATAAAGTTATTGATTATGGATTAATTTTCCTAACCGCTATTAAATCTAGTGGTGGTATAAATACTCGCTTAGCTGGTTTTTTAGAAGGAGCACTTCCAATTTTAGCTAATCTTATAGTAAAAGATGGTAATGTTAACCTCCCTATTCCTGATGATATTTTGACTAACATAAGTAAGAATGCAGGTTCACTTGCTAAAGCAATTACCTTTTTATCTAAATCTGGGCTATTAAAAGGAATAATGGATAACTTTTTGAATGTACCATTTTTAAAAGCAATCGAAAATAAAGAGATTGGGAATATTATTTTAAGTGTAATAACAGGATTATTCAAAATATTTAGAAATTTCAGAGAGTTTGAAAACTACATAAATAACGAAATGTTCAATGATTTTCCACAAAGAGAAAAATTAACAAATAAAGACATACAAAACTCAATAGTAATAAGAATAAACAACATACTTGTTGATTTAACAGGTAAAGGAAAAATAGAGTCAAATAAATATAAAAATATTGTAGGTGATAATGATTTTCTAAATAATATAAGCGATTCAGCTTTAGAGTTAATTAAAAATATAAATGATGTAAAATTTCTAAATATTATTTCTCATATCGATGATTTATTTTTCATAATCGGTGGGTTTTTACAAATAATTGGTTCTATTGATTTTGAAGATTACACCCCAACTGATTCAAAACATTTATATGCTACAAATGAAAGTAATAGCGTTTATCTAGAAAACTTACGAAATAAACCTTTTGAGAGTTTTTCATTTAATAAAGTGATTAAAAACTTAGCAATCGCAACAAGTAACGTTGATAACCCAAATGGAATTCAAATGCAGAAGCTATTAAATTTAATTATTTACTCAGGTGGAAGCGATATAGAGATAAAAGGTAAAAAATGAGATTTATTGAGTATTTCTAATTTACTAGAAAAAATAAAAAAACAAGGAGTTCAATCACCATTAGGTATATTAATAACTGGTCTAGGAAATGGGTTAGTTGGTAGTTTACTTGACCCAAAACTAGCAGAAGGATTAAAAAGTTTAAATCCTGGTTATCTTATAACCCAAGTGGTTGATAATATTACTCAGAATACTAATACTAGTGGTTTATTCCCGCTTATAAAATCATTATCATCTTCTATAAATTTAGATTATAGTCAAAATAATGAAAAAATGGTTAAACCTTTTAGTGCTCTTTATGACGAAGATTCAACATTATTCAAAGAGTTATTAAATTTAGAAATAAATAATAAAAACTTTAATCTAAGCAATTTATTTAACGCTACCATAATGGATGGCATGACTATATCCGATTACCTTAAAAAATTGTATGAAGAATTTTCTACATATGCACTAAATAATGAGAAAACTCAAAAAAGTGCCGATAAAATCAAAGAAGGAATTGAAAGTATTTGCAAATTGCTTACAGAAAAAACTATCGAATTAAAAGAGAATGATAAGATTTTTAAAACTGGCCTATCTTCTTTAGAAGCAGCGATGTACACAACTCAATATAAAGGACTAATATATACAAGTCCTGATGGTGATTTAAAAGGAACTAAAGCTGCAATGTACCTTTTAGGTTATAGGCAAAAAAATAATACATTTGAAGGCAACTCTATTTTGGGTGGAGCAGAAAAGATTTTTGCAGATGAAAATGTGAAAAAAATCGTAAACGATGCTATTGATTCATTAAAGTTAATGCAAGAGAATAAACGAAATTATATCAACGACAATTTTAAATCATATTTAAGTGAAAACAACTTCATAATCGATGGAATAGAACATGATGGATTTGAAAATAATAATGATGCAAAGATCAATTACAATATTATATATACCGATCCAAGAACAAAAAAAGTAACCAAATATGCAGTTAAAATTAAACAAATGAATTATATGGAAGCTTGGGAACTAGAATCGATTTTAAAAATAAATTAAAAACTTGTACTTTTGTACAAGTTTTTTTAAATGAGAATCATCATTGATATAATTATTGAAATTAATCCAACGGGTAATAAAAATCAACATAATCATAGTTTTGATTTCCACTTAGATGCATATCCTTCTTTTCTAATTTTTGGTTTCTTTTCTTTTTTTGGAGGAACAATTTTTATTTCTACCTCTTTTTGTGAATTCAATGGAGGTGCTTTTCTTCAATTTGGGTTTTCTTCTATAGGTTTTAACTCTTCGTGTTTTTTTTCATGTTTATGTGGAACTATTTCTTTTGCCTTTTCTAAATCTTCGTCAATTACTTGTTCTTTTTCATTATTAGCCAATAATGGATCATCAGATTCAGGTAAAATTTCTATCACTCCATTTGTGGAACCTCTCAAGGTGTCAATGAAGTGTTTGGCAACATCTTTGTTAGGTGTTGCAAAAGTTATTCCATTACCAAAACTATCGCTTTGTAATGAAACGTAATTAAGTCCTTTTGGAGTCTTTGCTAGTTGTAGTTGAATTTTTTCCAGTCGATATGAATCAAAAGGCAAATACCTTATTTGTGTGTTACTATCATTATCAAGAACTTCCAATGTAAAAGTTCTTTTTGTGGTTATAAAAACAACTCCTAACATATCATCATCATATCTTTTAAAGCTCGCTCAAAGAGCAGAAAGTACTTCTTCATTTTCGTTGAAGTACGTTTCCATATTACTTCAAACTTTTTCTAGTATGTTCTTGTAATTTGGCATTCAATTATAACCATTCTTGGCTAAATCTTCTACTATTTCTAAACTGGTTTTCATCTTAAATGCCTCCTTTACTTATTTTATTATTTTTTATTAGTAAATTTATAATAAATTTCTTTTAATTTTTTCTCATAAGCTGAGTGTGGTTTGAATTTAAAATACTCACGGTTTTTTATTTCATTAGGAAGATATTGTTGTTCTACTCAATCATTTTCAAAATTATGAGGATATTTATACCCTAAACCATAACCTAGCTCTTTTGCGTTTTTATAACTAGTATCTCTTAAAAAATTAGGAATTGGTGGTGTATTACCTTTATCTACATCATCTAGTGCTTCATTAATGGCTAAATACGATGAGTTAGACTTTTCACTTAAAGCCATTTCAATAATAGCCATTCCCAAAACTAATCTTCCTTCTGGCATACCAACTTTTCTAAAAACCTCACATGCTTGGTAAACCCTAGTAGCTATAGCTGGATTTGCCAAACCAACATCTTCATAGGCAATAATTATCATTCTTCTCATCAAGGTTTCGTAGTCACCTAATTCCATAAGTCTAGATCAATAATGTAGTGCGGCATTAACATCACTTCCTCTTATTGATTTTTGTAGCGCACTCTTTAAATCGTGGAATTCATCACCAACACCACTACCTCTAATGTAAGACTTATTAAATATTGCATTTATAATTTCAACATCTATTTTTTGATCTTTGTATAAATTAAAGATGATTTCTATTGCATTAATAGCGACTCTTAAATCGCCATTTGCATAATTACACAAATGTTCAAATGCATCTTTTTCAAATTGCAAGTCTATATGGTTGTTCTTTAATATCTTTACTAAGCCATCTTGCATTTCTTCCAAAGTGATATTATTTAATTTCATTATAGTACATCTGCTTCGAATAGCTGGATTGATGACAAAAAAGGGATTTTCGGTCGTTGTTAAAAATACAGTAATCTCACGTGACTCAATAAACTCTAATAAAAAATCTTGGATGTTACGATTCATTCTATGTATTTCATCAATTAATAAAACTATTTTTTTGTTTTTTGAATTTTCCACAATTTTTAAAAGTTTATCTTTTTTGTCATTAGCAGCATTAAAACAAATATATTCTAAGTTCAAGTCATTAGCTAATGAGATAGCCATAGAGGTTTTTCCGATACCTGGTGGTCCATAAAAAATGATGTTAGTTATGAAATTTTTTTCTTTCATTTTATAAATTATTCCGTTTTTTTTATTTAATAAATGTGTCTGACCAACTATATTATCCAAAGAGTTTGGTCTCAACAAGAAACTAAGCGACTTAACCATATTTACCTCCATACACTATATGTATCATACCAAAATAAAAAAACCAATTTCTTGGTTTTTCTAATTAATGTGATGCTTCATCTGGTTTGTTTGAAATTGTTGCAATTGGTAATTCAGTTGTGAACTCTTTTGCTTTTACACCAAAAACGTGTTCATAAACTTGCTCATATTTTTCAACAGGAACAATTTCTAATTCATTTCTAACTTCCTCTGGAATATCATCTATATCCTTAGTGTTTTTAAATGGTATCAATATTTTTTTCAAACCACTTCTATGAGCAGAAATTGATTTTTCTCTTAATCCTCCAATTGGGAAAACTAATCCTCTTAGAGTTATTTCACCAGTCATACCAATATCTTTTGGAACCGGTTTATTTGTTAAGGCTGACACAATTGCTGATGTTATTGTAATACCAGCACTTGGTCCATCTTTTGGAACAGCTCCTTCTGGAACGTGGATATGGATATCGTTTTCTGTGAAAACTTCTTTAGGGATATCAAAGGCTTTATAATTTGCCTTTACAAAGTCATAAGCGATTGTTGCAGATTCCTTCATAACATCACCTAATTTACCAGTTAAAATTAATCCACCTTTACCAGGGAAATGATTTACTTCAATTGGAAGAATATCTCCCCCGAATTGAGTGTAAGCTAAACCAGTTACTACCCCAACTTGTGGTTGTTTTTCTTTTTCAGTGTGCTCAAATATTCGTTTTTTCAATAACTCGTTAACTACTTGAGGAGTTACTTCAAGTTTTTCTAGTTCTTTATTTAGCATTTTTACTACAAATTTTCTTGTAATAGAAGCGATTCATCTTTCCAATTGACGTACTCCTGCTTCACGAGTATAATGCTTGATTATTTCACTTAAACTTTCCTTAGTAAAGTTTAATTGCTCTTTTGTAACAGCATGATCATCTAATACTTTAGGTACCAAATATTCATCTGCTATTTTTAATTTTTCTATTTCTGTGTAACTAGATAACTCAATAATTTCCATTCTGTCGTAAAGAGCTTCAGGAATATTATCAGGATAGTTTGCTGTTGCAATAAATACAACATCACTTAAATCATATTCTTCTTCTAAATAGTGATCAGAGAATTTTGAGTTTTGTTCAGGGTCTAAAACTTCTAACATTGCAGAAGCAGGGTCACCTCTATAATCACTAGCCATTTTATCAATTTCATCTAGTAAGAAAACTGGGTTTTTAACTCCTGCTTTTTTCATACCTTGAATGATTCTACCTGGCATAGCACCTATATAAGTTTTTCTGTGCCCTCTTATTTCTGATTCGTCTTTAATACCACCTAAAGCAATCTTTACAAAACCTCTACCCATTGATTCAGCAATAGATTTTGCTAAACTTGTTTTACCAACACCCGGAGGTCCAACTAGAGTAATGATTTGTCCTTTAACTTTATTTGTATTTTGTTTAACAGCAAGATATTCGATAATTCTTTCTTTTACTTTTTCTAAACCGTAGTGGTATTTATCAAGTATGTTTCTCGCAAACTTCAAATCAGTTTTTTCTTCTGATTTTTCTCATCATGGAGTTTGCATCATTCAATCAATATATGACCTAATTATGTTAGCCTCACTAGAAGCTGCGGGAAGTCCCTCATAACGATCAATTTCTTGTAAAATTCTTTTTTTAATGTTTTCAGGAAATGGTTCATTATCAAGGCGTGAGCGATATTTTTTCATATCATCTCCTTCACCATCCATATCTCCTAATTCGTCTTTAATAGCCTTTAATTTTTCTCTTAAATAAAATTCTCTTTGTTGTTCATCAACTCTTGATTTTATTTTCTTGCTAATAGAAGTCTCGATGTCAGCAGATTGACGTTTTTCATCTAAAAAGTCATTAATAATTGTAATTCTCTTAACTGGGTCCAATTCTTCTAATATAGCTTGTTTTTTTTCTATTGGCATGAAAGGCATTAAATGTGCTGCACTATCAACTAAATAACTCGGATTTATGTGTGGACCAGTGTCTTTTAGTATGTCTTCCATTTCAGAAGGAAATTCATCTTGAGAAGTAATCATAACTTTGATATATTTTGTTATTTTATCTAATGCAGTTTTATCTTCGTTTTTGTTTAATTCTTTTTCCTCGTATTCTGCAGTGTAATAATCATTTAATTCGATTGATTTAATTTCTGTTCTTGAAATTGCTTTAATATTAACAGTTAAAGTACCATCTTTTCATTCTTTTTTAACGCTAACCTTCGCTAATACTCCAAATGTGAATAAATCTTCAATTTTAGGATCATCTTCAAGTGGTTTTTTTTGCGATACGATTAGGATTAGTCCTTCGTGATTAGCTACAGCTTCTTTAACCGCCAAGGTAGTTTTATCTCTACCAATTTCCAAAACTTGTTCAAATGTTGGATATACATAACTTCCACGTGTTACAAGTAACGGTAATTTTTTACTAATATTCATCTTTCTTCCTCCTATTTCGGTACAAAATTATATTATCACAAATTTTAGCACTTGCAAGGTTTAAGTGCTAAAAAATAAAAAAAATACATTTTTTTATGTATTTTATCCATTATTTTCATATAAGAAAGTAACTAATTTTTCTCTTATAATTTCTTCTTTAACTTGTTCTTCGGGTAAGATAACATTTTTGATGTAATCTAACTCAAGATTAAATTGACTTGCTAGCATTTGATACTTAGCATCTAGTTCTTCTTTAGTAGCTTCAAATTTTTCGGTATTACGCACTTTATCAGTTACTAAATAACTACAAATTTTACGTTTTGCATCATCAAATAATTCTTCTCTAATGTCAGCATCAGTTAAACCTGTTTGTTTTTTATAGTCTTTCATTGTAAGTTTTTGACTTAAAACTTTACTTTCAAACTCTTTAAATAAGTTATCAATTTCTTTGTCAACTACTGACTTTGGTAATTGAATATTTGATTTTTCAATGATTTTATCAATGATTTTATTTACAAAAGTATTCTTTTGAATATTAGTTTTTTGTTCTAAAATTTGTTTTTTGATACTATCTTCTAACTCTTTGTAAGTTTTAATGTTTGGTAGATTTAAATCCTTTGCCAACTCATCGTCTTTATTTGGTAGAATTCTTTCTTTGATAGATTTAATATTTAATTCAAATTCCGCTTCTTTACCAGATAATTCCTTTGTGTAGTCAACAGGGAAAGTTACTTTTATTTTTGTTTTACCTAACTTTTTACCAATCATAGCATCTTCAAAACCAGGAATCATATTACCAGAACCAATTATTAATTGGAAATCGGTACCTTTTCCACCTTTGAAACTTACTCCATCAATAAATCCTTCGAAGTCAAACTTTACATTGTCCCCTTTTTTGATTTTATCTTCTGGTCCTCTTTCTTTTTCCATAACAAATTTTTCTCTGTATTGATCGATTGCTTTTTCTAAGTCTTCATTTGTTACTTCAATTTTCTCTTTAACTAGGTCTTTTGATTTTAAACCTTTGTATTCACTAATCTCTATTTCTGGTCTTAAATCAAATACAAATTCAAGTTCACAAGAAGTTTCAGATACTTTTTTTGGTGTTGGAACCGGTGAATTAAAAGGTTGAATGTCAGTTTTTTGCTCTTTAGCAAAGTCTCAAGCCTTTGATAAAACTGATTGAACTGCTGCATTTAAGTACTTAACTGGTGTTAAATATTGTTCAATTTTCTCTTTGGGTGCTTTCCCAACTCTGAAACCAGGTATTTGAATTTTTGCTGCCGCTTTATTTTTACCTTTAGCAACTGCCTTTTTTCATTCTTCTCCATCAATTGTTACAGTTCATATACCTTGCACATTTTGTGCAGATTTTTTCGCACTAAATTTCATATTATTATTCTCCTTTATAATATTGACAAAATTAATTATATCAAAATAATACGATTATATAATAGTTTTAGCACCTAAGTTTAGCTCCGTTTTGTGAAGGTTTTCCTCTATATCAATAAGTTTTTCCTTGGTAGTTGCAATATAACTTGCATTTTCATCAACTACGGTTGTACGTATAAATAGAACCGCAATGTCACCAATTAACTTAAATAAAAAAGATATTCAGTTTTGAAACTCTATGTGAATTTCTTTTTTGATTTCTTCTGGTCCAAAATCTATATATAAGTTAATTAGTTCTATTAAATATTCTCATTCATTTAACTGAGCTCTAATCTTAAATCCAAAATCATTATCAACTTCTCTCGCTAAATTTAGAGACCCTAAATTCTTATCGATAGAGTTTAAATAATTTTTTGATAATAATTTATTATAAGATTTTTGATTTATTTCCATATCCTTTGATAATTGTTTGAATAATTTTTTAATATATTTTCCATGCTCGTTGCTTTTTATTAGATCATTAATATATGTGTTTAATTTTTCTTCGTAATTTGTTGTTTTCTTAAAGTTTTGAATAATAGAATGCAAGCAGCATCAACAACATAGTTCAATATCACATAAATCCGATAGAATCACGCAATTACAACTTTGAATATATTTTGTATCACAATTACAACATTCCATAACGCTCCTTTTAACTTTTCTTTGTTTGAAAGTTATTAACCTTTTATATTATAAAGAAAATTTAGTACTTGTAAAATATCTTTATCAGTATAATCGTGTAAGTTAGAGTTAATTTCTCTTAGTGTTTTGATTATTTCATTTTTATCATCAAATGTAAGGAGCTTTGATATTAGTGTCATATCAACCTCAGATAAAGTTTCTTTTGGTTTCATTAATAGATTATTTTCCAGTTCTTGTTGATAGTAAATTATCAATTTCGCTAGTTTATTGAAATATGTATAAAATATAGCCTCAAATAGCTCCAATTTAGTTTTTATTTGTGGTTTAGAATCCGTGTTATTCTTTTTTAGAATGACAAAGTATTCTTCTAATAAAGCATAGATTAAAATGGGTAAGTTCAGAATCAACTTTTTTTCATCCATAGGTATCATTTTATTAATTGTTTTATGATCTTGTGTTATTGCAATAAGCATATTTCTTAATGGTATCTTTCCAGTATCTATTTCCCATCCCCCATTTGATCTAATCATCTCTAATGTAGGACCTCAAATAGAAGTTGTTTCTGATTTAATAAGCTTAAAAATAAGAGTTGTAAAAAACACTCTGATAAGAGTGTCAATTGTAACACCAAAATTTCAATATCTTGCGTCGTCAGGTAGGAACTCTATGGAACTCACGATATTTTCGTATTTTAAGTAAATATCTATTGGTTGGCCTTGTAATAAATTTTTTAGTGCTATTGTTTCTTTAAACTTTTCGTATTTAATTAAGTTATAAGTTGTTTTTTCTAGATTATTATTGTCCATACTTGACATGAACTTGTTTATTGAATTTAACTCTTTGATCAAAATTTTATATTTACTATGATAATTTATTTCTTCATCTTCATTCATGTTTTTTAAGAGCGCTAATAAATTGTTTTTTAAATTTTCATCTTGTTTGAAATTATTATTATAGACCCACATTAAAAAATTTGATTCAATTAGTTTAATGGTTTTATTTCAATCAATGCTAGTTTTTTCAATTATAAATGTATTGTTAAGAGATTGATTATAAATTTTATTTAATTCTTTATTAACGTACTTATAATCTAAATAATAGTTTTTTGCTGGTTTTGTTAAATAATAATTTCGTAAAAGACTTTTAATATTGTCGGCAATTAAAATATCATCAGAAGCTTTTTTATAAGTTCAATTAAAATTTTCAAATGCATTAAAAACTTCTGCCTCAGTATTTAAGTTATTTTTATAAATAAAGCGATAAAACTCTTTAATGTCTAGTGTTATAAGTTCTTTTATAGATTTATCGTGATTAAAGGCTACTATCTCCGCTGAAAGATAACCAATAGTTTTATAAGCCAAGTTTATTGCTTCTGTTGCTGTATAAAACATAACTACCTCCAAGTTAGTATAATTATACATATATTTATGTGCTTCAAAATAAAAAAAGCAATTGTGTGCTTTTTTTGTGTATTTAATTTTAATCTTGTTTTTGACTTTCTTTAGTCTCGACTTTATTATTTGATTTATTAGGAGCAACTTTTTTAGGAACGCCCATTTTTTTGTCTACCTTTTTTTGTAGTTTCTTACGTTTTTTTCATAATTTCTTATGCATTTTAGGAGTTGTTTCTTTCAATCAACTTGTTATATTGGAAACATGGTATTTATTTTTTATTGAATTTCAAAAAATGTAGTATTTATTTATTGGATTAATTAATTCATCAATTGGGTATCTGTGGCCATAAAGACTATAGTCTTCAAGTACTAGTTCTTCAATTGTTGGTGTTTTATCGATTTCTTTTATTCAAGTTTCTTTAGAAGTTGTAGTTGGCTTATCACCAGATTTTTGATCTCTTGGATTACCGTAAAGTTCTTTTCACAACTTCTCTTTTTCTCTTTGTTCTTTTTCATAATCTCTTTCCACTGGAGTGAATTGATTATTCTTTGCAGCAAATAGCTTTTCTTCGTAACTCAAAGGCTTCTTATTATCATTTTTAGCTTTTGTTGTAGTACTTGAGGTTTTTTTCTCAACAGATTCAGCTTTATTATCTTTATTTAAAGTTTTTAGGTCGTTAGAAGAGTTTTTATCTTTTATATTGGAATTATTAACTTTATTCTTTTGAAGCTCTTCTCTTTTTTTCTGATTTTCTTTTCTTTTTTGTTCTGCAAGTTTTTTTGCAGCTTCTTTTTTAAGTAAAGCTTCTTTTTCTTTTTTTTGTTTTGCTAACTTTTCTTCTTTTTCGCGTTGTAGTTCACGTTCACGAGCTTCTCGCAACATTTTTTCTAATTTATCATTTATCTTTGGTATTTCAGGTTTATTAAGTTTTGCTTTTTCAGCTGCTAATTTTGCGGCTTTTTTACGTTCTTCGTCAACCTCTTTTTTTATTAGAACTTCTTGGATTTTTTTGATGTTTGATTTTTTTTCACTGAATTCCATTTTTCTCATTTCTAAGAGTAATCTGGTTCTTGTATCTAAGTGTTGGGTATCTTTAGATTTAATTTCAGCTTCTTCTTTAGAAATTAAGAATAAAATAAACTCCATAATTTCTGATCTAATTGCAGGTTCATATAACTCATACTCTTGCGCAAATAAAGCGATGGTTTGTGTAGTAAGTTTTTTCTCAATCAAACCTTTGATTCTTAATTTAGTTTTTTCTGTTATTAATGTGAAGTCCTTGGGACTACTTTTCTTATCAATGACTATCATACTTTTATACCTCGGTTAGTTCTTTCTTTTGTAAAGATAATTTAAAAATGATTTTTTTAGAATGTTGCCTTTAAATATATACTTCATTTTTAGATTAATATTATTCTAATTATAAACTAATAAAAAAATAATTACATTCTTGTTAATTTCATAAGTATGTTATAAAAAAATGGGTTTGTTTAAAACTTTTACCCATCTTTTTCTATTTAAGATTTTCGTTGAATTTTTTGCTAATTCTTTCAACTTTTTCTCTTCTTTTTCTTTCCTCAATTTGTAATAGTCTTTCTTCTTCATCATCTAATCTTGAAAGTTTCTTAGCTTTTTTAGCTAATTTTAATGATTCATCAAATAACTTTTCATCGTGAACTCTTGTAAAGTAAGCTTTCATTTTTAACTCAGTGTTTTTAATTAACTCTTGTTCACGTCTTATTTCAGCATCTATAGATGCGATTTCTGATCTATATTTAGCGTCTCGTTCTACTCTTCTATCACGTTCAAGTTTTAAGACGGTTGCAACTCTTTTTTCTTCAGATCTTCTCATTTGTCGCTCACGCATTAACTCAATAAGTTTTTGGCGTTCTTGCATCCTTCTTAATCGATCTGCTTTTTCAATTGCTTTTAAGTTTAACTCGTCACGTTTTTTAATTCTTCTTAATTCACGTTCCTCAGCAAGTCTTCTAGCACGCGCTACTATGTAACTGTTTGCTCTCTCAACTTTCATCATATTAATTCTATGACGTCTCTCGTTACGAAGTTCACGAAGATATTCAATTTTTTCAGTCATTTCATCAATAGCTTTACCTTCTCGTCTATTTGACTCAAGTAACTCTTGCATTGAAGGTCTTTTCATATAATCATAATTCATGTTGTAATGACCAATTGGTTTTATTTCGTGATAAGGTTTTGATGATTCACCTGTTTTGATATCAAAATTTTGTTTCCCATCAATAGAATTTCTTTCGGTATTAATAAAAACTTCAAATCCATCTTTTGGGATAATGTTTCTTTTATCAGGTTTTATAAGTTCATCCTTTTCATTATATGCGATAGGCTGATTTTTCTTTTTTAGTGTATGAATAGAATTTGGTTGAATTTCAGAATAGTTTTGAAAGAAATCAATTCCAAGTTCTAGTGCTGAGAGATCTTTTTCATTTTCATCTCTAATTGGTTCCACAGCTTCAATATTATTTCTAATGTTAAACTCTTCTCTTGACATATTTTCATTAGCAACATAACCATTAGCATTATTTTCAGTTACTTTTGACTCAGTTTTTGTCTCTTCTGATTTATTTTCACTATCTAAACTACCATTAACAAATGCTAATAAATTCGGATCTGGCTTAGCTTCTTGCGTCATTATCTCGGTCTCTTCATCAACAAATTTGTTTTCTTCGACATTTTGATTGTTTTTAAATGAATTATCCAAAATGCTTTCGGGCTCGATGATTTTTTCTTCTTCTTCAACTTGCATAGTTACATCATTTAAAATATTCTCGATTTCGTGTAAGTTTTTACCAGTTTTAGGAGTTGCTGTAAAATTGAATTGTTCACTAGTTACTTTTGATTGATAACCAGCTCTACTCATAATTTCTTCTTTTGTTAATCTTCCAGAATTGTTTGCTCCTGGAGAAAGTCTAGACATAAAGTCTTTTCTTTTTTCAGCAGGAGACGTAGCAAGTGGTTTAACATCTAGACGTTCTTTTCAACCAGAAATTCCATCTGTAGATTTTTTTTGACCTCTTGTATAATTTTCTCAAAAGAATTTAAACAGTCTGTTAAATTCAGCTTCTCATAGTTGTACCAAATTTATTTTTCTTGGATCTTCATCAGGTAAAGAATCAATTCTTTCAAATGAAGTTATTAATTTTTTATAACTCTCATCAGTTTGTAAATTATATTTATGAATAAGAGCTAAAGACTTTGGACTAAATGGTTGAAATATATATCCAAAACTTTCTACAGATTCTGAATTATTAGTTTTTTTTGATGCCGATTTTTTTGTTGCTGCCATGCCTTATTCCTCCTAATTATTTATAAACAATATTATTATACACTATTTTAGGTCGATTTTCCGTGTTAAGTTAGGTTTGAAGCTATAGCTTATTATATTATTTTATACTAAATGAATTCTTATAACCAACATAAATTGAACATAGTTATTTAAGTTTCTTTAATTTTAAAATAAAAAACTCTCTTTATAAAGAGAGTTTTTAAAGTTTTATTTTTTTCCATCTTCATCAGAGAAAATTAAATCAAAAGTAATATCATCTTTTGTCATTGTTGTGTATGATACTTCTCCATCTATCATGTAAGATACTTTAAATTGACAATTTCTAAATTTCAGTTTAAAACTATTGTATTTCTGGAAATCAGAAGTTGAAAGACCATAATTGGTTGGGACTCAGTTTTCATTTTCTTTTGAATAAAACAAGAAAGAATACTCTCCTTTTAATAATTCAACGTTAGAGTTATCTAAATCAGTTTGGGGAACTCCTAATGACACTAATATTTGTTTTAAACTTTTATTTAGTAGTGTAGACATTTTTAACTCAGGAATTATTTTGTTTAAAGCTTCATTAGCGGTTGACAAGACTTTTTCTCTAATTGTTCCTGCAAATGGTTTAATTATTCCTTTAATGAAATCACTTAGATCAGATTCATCGATTAATTTTATTGCATCGACATCTTCAATAAAGTTCACATTCATGTTAGGTGATAAAATTGAGTCTTCAATATTAGTAGCGCCTGATTTCTTAGGGGTGATTATAGAATTAAAGATGTTTAAAGCAATATTTGTAGGATTAAGAAGAACCTTATTTAATAAACTATCTAAGTAATCATTAATTATTTTGAATGTCTCAAGACCTTGTAATTTATATGAATATTCAAGTTTAAGGTACCAGTTTCCATTAACACCCCTTTTATTTTTATTAAAACCTATCAGTGCATTAAATAATAAACTATCAATATTTGTCTTAGCTCTTGCTACACTCAAATTATCTTCGTTATTTTTTTTATTTATAAGTTTTAATGCATCACTCATATCATTAAAAAAATAACTTATCATGTTATATACAAAATTATGACTTTTTTTATAATTATCGGTTGAAAATAAGTATTTCAATAGTTCACACATATTAGGTGCGGCACTAATTAGTACATTCATAAGACTCAAATTATTCTTTCCATTAGTATTTCCAATTTCTAGTTTCATATCTTCATTACCTAATGAAGATAAATCTAAACCAAGAGTATCTATCAGATTAATATTTAGAAGGTCTTTAATTTTTACTTTAGTTTTGTTATCCCCTTTTATATTAGGTATTTCGATCTCTTCAGGAAGGCCAAAAGATATCAATAGATCGCCTAATTTTTTAACAAATTGCTTCAAGTGGTCTTTGAATTCATTTTCGAAAGACTCATATTTATTTTTACCGGCCACAGAAGATGGATCAACTTCTGTTAAATTATTCAAATTCATATTAGAAATGCTTTTTATCGGTTTCATAATTTCATCCACCAATGGTATTTCGAATGATGACAATCTATCGAGTAACTCAATGAAACTATACAATGTTCCAAGAGTTATCTTAGTTACTGACCCACCAATATTGAAAGAAAATATAGCTAAATCAACTTTTGCCGAGTTGTAATTACCAACAGTCTCTAAACTATTACCATTTATTAGATTTATCATACTCATATAGATATCAAAATACCCAGTTGATCATTGGATTGAATTAGTTTTTAGGAGTGTATCTAAATAGTATAAATTAACTCTAGCTTTCCCATATTCAATTTTTATTTCTTTTTTTGTTGTACCATTTGCTTCATAACCTTTCATTATAGGCTTAGTGAATGAGTTATCTTCAACAATTTCTAAATGAAACTTATTATCTTCTAGAATAATTTTTTCTTTCAATTCCTCCAAAAGAGTTGCTTTTAAACCAGCTTCTGATACACCCTCTACTTTAGAATTGACAGTAAATAACTTAGAAGACTCAGCATTAAACTTGTCAACTACTTTTTTTGATGATTCCTTTATATAGCTTCCGTCATTTTTCTCATTTTCATCACCAAAGAGACCATTATAGTCATTTTTTGTACCACAACTAGTCACAATATTTAGTGGTGTAGCAATCAAAGTCATTGATGTAAAAAGTAATAATATTTTTTTCATAATTTCCTCCTAATTATTTATCTGCAACACTAATGTTGGATTAACCCTTGAAATTTGTCTATACCCAAATAGAACGGTAAACAAATAAATAGACATTACTATCACAATTACTAAAATTGGTCATAGATAATAAAAGTTAAATGGTATTACAATAAAGGAATTACTTGAAATTGCATTTATCACCGAGTAAATTGAGAACCAAGCAATCGCAAATCCAGTAAATATTGTGAATGTTAAAGGTGCTAAGTATAATCACAAAACTTGTCCAACTACGTATCTATTTGTATAACCTAGTACTTTCATAGTTGCAATAAATTGTGAGTTTTCGTTAATTATTAAAATAGTTGTTAAGAGAATTATAATTGTCGAAATGAATAATGATATAAAACTAAGAATGTAAGTCATCATTTCAAGTAAAATTCCAAGTTGGTCTAATTTTGCTTTTTGATCATTTAAGGAGATAGTTTCTAGAACACCGGGTTTCTGATAACCCTCTTTAAAACTTGATGTTTTAGTACCATCATTGTTATAGATGGTAGTTTCTTTTCCAATAAGTCCCTGAGTACTATAATCACCAAACTCTTGTGTTCTTGAAGTATTTATCCTTTCATCATTGAAACCGTTATTCAAAGTATACTTGTAATTGAAAACGGGGTATTGGTTTTTAAAGATTTTTCAAAGAATTGAAGCCCCTTCTTTATAACCGTTTTTGTCATTATAGTCTTCTGGTAAATTCAAGAAAGTTTTACAAAAGTCATCATAAGGATTTTTAGCGTCTGTGTTATAGATACCGTTTCTTCAAGAAATAACATTATCATCGAAATAAGTTAGTCAATTAATTCATTTTTCAGGAGTTAGATCTTCAAATATATCGATATTGTCAAAGTTTTTCAAAGCATCTTTTTTATATCATTCATTTATGAAGAAATTATTGAAAAAGAACTTTTCAGCTTCATCATATCCAAGGATTTTATTGGCATTTTCATTAGAAATTCATGATTTAGGTTCACCATATCCATCTTGTATACCAACTACAACAAATTTCTTTTGGCTACTTAATAGCGATGATTTTATATTTGATTTAGAAGCAGCTTCTTGTATTTCGGTTTGATTACTAATTTCAGATAGTGATTTTGGAGCTATACTTTTATCACTAATAGTTGCTGTTTTTATAGATTCATTAGTACTCCACCCAGTATCTGTCTCGTTATATGCATAATAATTTTTGTTATACTCTGTTAAATATTGATTATCACCATTCTTATTTTGAATACCCATTTTTACCGCTTCAAGTGAAATAGGTTCATTTGAATTATTTGTGATTAACTTTTGATTTATAGTTATTTCTAAATTATCTTTCACATTAACTGAGAGTTTTTTAGCAAAAGTTTGATTAACAATTATTGGTATGTACTCCTTATAATTATCATTAAGATTTTTAAATAAGTTTTCTTTGATGTCTCTATTTTGTGAATCTATTAGTGAGACTGCCTTAGTTGAAGGTTCTAAACCAAGAATATTTATATTATTTTTACTATTACCAACTTCAAAAACACCATGCAACATAGTTCCTAACTCGTCGTTTTCCTTATCAAAAGGAACAACATTATAGGTGATGTTGTAATCTTCATTTTTTAGAAGTGCTTTTTTCATATTGTCTTGAACTTGACTTGTTTCTTTTTGATATATAGATTGAATAAAAGAGGTTCCTATCTTACCTTCAAAATGAATTCAATATCAGAGTACCAAATATGTATTGATTTCTTGTAACTCATCGATATTTAGATTCTCAAAATCTGTATTTGAAATAGGTTTTCCCTGAAATGATAACTCACTAGTTTTTGAGGAGAAATCGTTTAAGAAATCTTTCAAGAGTTTTGTTCATTTAGTGTTTGCATTATCAATCAACAAACCAACATCTTCAGTAGATGCAAATTTGAATGGTGTTTTAACTTCCTTATTGATAACATCAAAATCGTCAATAGTCAGAATTTGAGTATTGTAATCAATTTTTTCTAGCAACTCTGCACTCAATGCGCCATCTTTTATAAAGTTAGAGTTAACTTTTAAAGGTAATGCATTTATGCTTTTTTTATAAAAGTTTATCAACTTTTGAGAAAGTGCAATACCTGCTAGTTTTTTATATTTTGGATCAATAGTATCTTTTACTTCATTTGATTTTTCATAAACAATATTCACTAATTCAGAATAGTCACTTCATTGATTAAGTATCGACGCTATTGCTTTATAAGGTCCAGGGAAATTATTAGAATCTGGTATAGAAATATTGTCCAAGAGTTCTAAATACCTGATTGATAAGTTTTTTCAGTTAGCGTAATTATTTTTTGATAATTCGTTTAACACCAGTTCAGAATCAGGGTTACTTTCAACAATTGGTATATTATATGAATAATAATTTCGACTAACATCACCAACTATTAAATCTTTTAATATTTTATTGAAATCATAAGTTGGTTTGCCTTCGATATCGATCAAAGGATAAGATGTTATATATTTTTGTTTTTTCTTATTTGACTCACTAAAGTCTTCAACAATATTCTTACCATTTAAATAACTTCAGTCATCTTTTTTGTTCGGGTTATATGTTTTCAAAAAAGTCGATGGGTTATTTGCAATTGGGTTTGTATATTCAACAATATCTTGATAATTTAAACCTTTAAATGATTCTTTTTTATTATTTGAAACTATTGTTGGTAACATTACAGAAAATGAAATCAAGATTGTCGAGATAAGTAGAATCAACGTTGAACCTAACACTTTAACCTTAGAACTAATCATTAGCGCAGCATGTAGTTTTGCGCTTTTACTTGATTTTTTATAGAATCCTTTATAAAACCTATCAAGTCAAGAAAGTTTTTGTGATGAATCTCCAACAAGTAAAACGATGGCTTTATTATTCAAAACAAGAAATGCGTTATAAAAAGAAATTAAAACCAAAATCACTATTGCCCCCAATAAGATTACTGGGGCATATTCGGCACAATAAGTAAATTTTCCATAACTTATATTGAAATAACTCGAAAAGGCATTTACAAATACTTCTTGGAGTCCAACCATCATTAAATAAGCAATTATAAAACCACCCAAAGCGACTATGATTGGTGTAATCAAGAAAAAATTTATTAGGTTCATATTGCTGCAACCCAAAGCTTTAAATGTTCCCATCTTACTTTTTGTATCTGCGAGTTGCTTTTTGATAAGTAAAACAGTAACAAACAAACAAACCAAACTAATAATAACCGTTGTAACAGTTGATAATACTTTATAAATATATAAAACATTATTCAAGATTGTTACTCTTGAGAAAAATTTATACGAAGGGTCTTTATTTGAATAAAAAAGTTTCAAATTGTCAGTTGAAATATTACCACTCTTAACTCATTGATTATTAAAAGCAGAAATTTGTTCAATGGTGTTTTTTTCTCTATCTATAAAAGAACCTGAAAAATATATTTCACGTTCACTTTCTGAGTTTGCAACTAGTTTAGCTTTTGAAAAATTATAACTATAAAGATAATATTCTTCTGAAATACTTTCCAAAGTTAATCCAAAAACTTCTGGAGATAGGTAGGCAATCATCTCCTTAGAATTATTGGGTAATGATTTTGTATTATTGATAGATGGATACACAAAATCAATTGATGAACCTGTTCCGATAACTTGGAATCACATTATACTTTTATAAACTGATTTTTCTATCCCATTTATAGGGTCATTTATATCCTTACCAATTCCGAATGGTAAATCATGAACATCTTTTTTCACCAATAATTGATTTCCATATTGGTCTGGTACTAATCTGATAATATCTCCTAAGAAAATATTGTTTTTCTTAGCAAATGTATCTTGAATTATTATTTGATGCAAAGCTAAACTTTTATCATTAGAGAAATTTTGACCTGAATAAACCACTAGTTTATCAACGTTTATATGCTCCTCTAACTCCTTTTGTTCATTAACTTTAACTATACTTGTTTTGGTAACACCCTTGATATTAAGTTCTGTCACACCATTCTTTATATTAGTAAATAGTCTACTTTCTGTTCTTGATCAATCAAAAAAGTTCTTACCTTTTATTTCACCTTCTTCAAACTTTTTACCTTTGTTAGATATTACATTTAATAAATACTGTTGATATAAATCTTGATTTGAGTAATTTAAAATTGTCTCCCCACCGATAATATCATTTTCGTTAAATGATATTTTAGGGCTTTTTTGAGAATCAACAATAAAATCTCTTAGATTAGATTGAGTTGATAAATTATGATAATTTTTTTCAATCCGTTGGTAAGCAACATTCATAAAAAGACAAGCAATTAAACTAATGGCTATTAAAAAACTAAGCCCAATTAATTGCAAGGGGTTTTTAAATGAGTTTTTAAAACCAGACTTGATTACTAGTCAACTTAAGTTAGATTTTTTCATATTAACTCATATCTATTGATTCGATAGTTATTTTATAACTAATATCGATATCATCACATGTAGTAAAGTCATCAAGTTGATTAGAAACAAGTACTTGAAACTTTATTTTTTCATTATTGTCAGACCCGTTTTCTTTTCAAAAATTAACTTTAAAAGTTGTTTTCAAATTTAATGAATCATAATTACTTGTACAAACACCGTACCAAGCTCTTTTTCTATACGGAATTTTTATTGGATTGAATTCTTGCATTTTGTATTCTTTTTTATTACCATTTATATCATTCAAAGGAACACTCAAAACTTCATTACGAGCTTGTTTATATTGATTAGTGTCTATTTGTTTTGAAGAATTTATTTTTTCAGTTTGAATTGAGTATTTAAATTTCAAGCTAGTTTTTTTAGCTAAACTTTTAACATCGTTTAATGTTAAAGGAAATTCATATTCACCAATGAAAGTTTGATCTCCGTCATCGTCGTTTCTATGACTTGAGCCTATAGTTGGTGAGGAAGAAATTCTTGATTTAGTTTTTGAGCTAGTACCTTGAGGAGTTGTATTTTTAAAATCAGAAAAATTATAGTTATCCTCTTTATAAAAGATTGTTACAAATTTAACAATAACTTCTCCAAAATATTTTAAGGAATTATCTAACGCTGATAGTTTTATTTCTGAATAAGTTGGATTACCTATATTAAGGTTATTTTCATCGAAGTTTTTACCATTCACATCTTTAATTTTGTTTATAATATCTTGTCTATTTCTTCAAAATACCTTATTAAGATTATCCCTTGGTATCATGTTTTTAATATCTTTTCTAATAATCTTGAAGTTCATTTTTTCGTTACCAGTCATATTTTTGATTCTTAGGTCAAATCTAGTGTTAATTTTAGAGTCTAACTTAGTAAATTTGTCTTTAACAATATTGGAAATATTTATATCAAAATCACTTTTCATGTATTTTAGTAACGGATTAGCTTGTTTTAAATTTGCCAAAATTTTATCTTTAGCGTTTGAATCATCATAGTCATCAATTCCACCAATATCAGTTGTTTTTAATATTCCGCTTAGTTTATTACATTTATAAACTACGTTTATTTTACCCTTTAAAGCGAAATCGGAAATATGAAATGTTGAGTTATCTAACTCGATTTCTTTTTCAAGAACTAAACTCTTGTTTTTTTCTTGTAGATATTTATCTAATAAAGGATTTTTTTCTTTTAGTTTACTTAAAATTGTTGATTCATCAACTTTATCCACTTCTCCTATATTAGTTACCGGGATAATAGCTGCTATATCATCAATTGAATAATTAATTACTGATTTAGAACCCTTTTCGAAAGTTATGTCTTTTAAGTACAAAGAAACATTATTTAAAGTTTTTGAGTCTTGGTTTAACATTACTTGGTTTTTATAGTTTTTAAGAATTTCATTTTTTTCAATTACTTTACTAATGATCACATTATCATCCAAGCTACCAATACTTGATTCCAATGTTCTTTCTAAAATAACACCATCCAATGAAGTTGGTTTAAAATCTATATTTACTTTGTCACTGTAACCTTTTGCAGATAACACACCTTCATATATATTAGATAGTTCTAGACTTAAATCTTGATTTATATCTACATTTCTTAAGTTTTTATTCATTTTAATTAGTTTATTAAATATGGTTTCTGACTTGATGTTTTCTACACTTCCAATAGATGAAACGTTGATTATTTTTTTAAGAGAAGAACATCTAAACTTTATATTAATAAAGCCAGAGTAGTTTTTTATAGTTATTTTTCCGCTATTTAAAGTCATTGAGTTCAAATATACTTTCTCTTTTACTCCCGGATTTGCTTTCTTAAAGCTAGTTAAGATCTCTTCTTCACTAAAATCACTTATCAAACCAATATCAGTATACAATTTAAGGTCTTGTATTTTTTGATAACCTTGGTTGCTTTCTTCTAATTCCTTTGATTTCTCATCTTCTTTTTCTGAATCAGGTGTGATATTTTCGTTTTTGAAATTATTGTCTGTTGTATTAGCAACATAAATACAAGGTGTGACAGCTGCAGAAGAAGAGAATGTCATCATGCTTATAAATAATAATAGCTTTTTCATAAATAAACTCCTTTAAATATTGATATTCAATTTATAACCTTACAAATGAATGATTACCTTGAATCTAACAAATATCAGTAACTAATCTTATTGATAACTACATGTTTAATTACCAAACAAAGTAGTCTTGATTAGTTAACCTTTTCAGTAATCTACTTCATTACCTTTGTTATAGTGAATTTAAAGACTAAAATCAACTCTTTTGGAGATTTGTATTTTTCTTTTATAAAATAAAAATTTTTTAGAAAAGAAAAAAAACAAGCTAAGCTTGTTTTAAATAGAAAATTAACGTTTTATATAGGCAAAAGCCACGTTTTTAGGTCTTATTGATAAAGTTTTATCCATTGAGTCAAATATTAGGGAGCTTAACTTTTTCTCACTTGTTGATAATTTGTCAATTGAGTCTGTGTAAATTTTTACTAAAATGAACAATATATTATCGTAATGCAAGTTAACACGAGCTTCTACTTTAACTGGAGTGTTTACATTATTCGTTACAACATACTCAATAATTTTTTTAAGTATTTTTTCATCTATTTCAAGATTTCCTCTTGTATTTCTTTCCATTACAATATACATCAATTTTACCCCTTAGTTGCTAATTAGCTCTTCCTGAATATTTACCGTCATTAGTATTAACAATTATTTTTTCTCCATTTTTAATAAATAGCGGAACTTGTATTTCTAAACCTGTTTCAAGTTTTGCCTTTTTTTGGGCACCACTAGTTGTATCACCCTTTACGGCTGGTTCAGCTTCAATAATAGTAAGTTCTAGTTTTTCAGGAATAGAAATACCTAGCACTTCTCCTTCATATTCTGTTAATTTAACCATTGTTCCGTCTGTTAAGAATTTTAACTCTCAAGTTAATTTTTTAGAAGGTATTTCAACTTGGTCATAAGTTTCTGTGTCCATCAATACACAATTGGTTCCATCATTGTAAAGGAATTGCATATCTTTCTTTTCAATCATAGCTTTATCGACTTTATCACCACCGGTGAATGTTAGTTCAACTCTAGCCCCTGATCTTAGGTTTTTAACCTTGACAGTTACTTTACCTTGTTGTCTTCCTGTTTTAGAAAATGAATTTTCTAAAACAACAAAAATATTACCTTCATATAAAAACGTGCTTCCTGGTCTTAAATCATTTACTTGCATAGTATCTCCTCATATATCAAAATCTACATTAATTATATCTAAAAAGATTAAACTTTAAAATATTAACCTAAAATTAAACCCATTTTGAATGGTGAATTAGGTTGGTTGTAGCTACTTGCCACAACCATTTTTTTACCAGCTATTTGTAGTTCAAGAATTATGATAAATCCATTATTCGAAGCTACTACAATACCCTTATTATTTACTGAAGCTATTTCACCTGGTTGAAAAATTTTTAATGGCATTGGAAATATATCATTTTCATCTAACAATCGCGCGGATTTAATTCTTAACCTTTCATTACCTAGGAATGTAAATGCTATCGGTTTAGGGCTTAAAGCTCTTATAAAATTGCAGATATTTTCGGATGTATCATCTCAATTGATTTTCTCTTGTTCATTTGTTAAGTTATAGGCAAATGTAACTTTTTTCTCATCTTGTTCCATTCCTTTGATTTTGCCTTCTAAAATGTTAAATAAATGTTCTTCGATCATTTTTTTACCTAATATAGCCATTTTGTTGAATAGTATTCCTGAATCATCATTTGAGTCAATCTCAATTTCTTCTTGAACATAGACTTCACCAGCATCCATTTTTTTTATCATTTTCATTAAGGAAATACCGGTTTTCTTTTCGCCTTTCATAATAGCATATTGAATTGGACTTCCGCCTCTATATTTTGGCAATAATGAGGCATGTACGTTAATGGAGTTTTTAAATAATTCTAAAACTTTTGAAGGAATAAATTGCCCAAAAGCGCAAGTTATTAAATAATCCGCATTCAAGGCAACTATTTCATCATAAACATCTATTACTTTTGCTGGCTGTAGAAGTTTATAACCCTTTTCAATTGAATATGATTTAACCGGAGAAAAAGATAACTCTTTTTTTCTTCCAATAAGTTTATCTGGTTGTGTAATTACACCAACAATTTCTATATTTAATGTCTCTAGCCCTTTCAAAATACTGACAGCTATTTCTGGAGTTCCACAAAATATTACTCGATATTTATTCACTTAATCTCCTCTTCTCTAATATTTTTTCAATTTCTAATAGGTAATCCTTATCGTAGTCTTTAACATATTCTATAATTTTTTGTAAAACAACTACCATAGCTAATGTGTCTCTATCACAATAAGCAAGCATATCTGGTTTAAAAAGTTTGTCTCATTTTTCTTGACTAAAAGAGCCATCGATAAATTGTCTAAAAACCTGGCTAGCTTTGTCTCCTTTATTTATTCTCAAATCTTTATAACTTAATTTATCATCTAGCACTGGTTGGGTTCTTTTTATAGAAGAACTTCCCTTGAAATCTGGATGATAAATTAGTCAATTGTCTTGCCTTAAATTAAAAAAGTCTAATAAATCAATAGTGTTTTGTCTAATATATTTTAAGGGTTTAGAATATTTAGGATATTGGAAAATCAATGATTTTAAAACCATTCTTTCAAAGTGTTTATTATACGCTACATACTTACCGGGACCATAAGAAAAAGAGTCTTTGATGAATTTTTTTACAAAATTAGGTCGTGGGTCTCTCTGAAAATCTTCAATATGATTAAAGTGTTTCATTGTTTTATTAGGTTTTTTAAAATCAAATTTATCATCCAAAATTACATGTATAGAATATTGAAAAGGAATTTGTTGGTAAGTTTTTGATTCATTAAAATTAGGCATTGCTCATTTTGAGGTTTCAAAGTCATACATATAAATCGGATATTCATAATAATGACTTAATAAATCTAAAAGTATCTCATACCTTGTTAGGTCTATAATATCAAATGAATTTATTGTTTTGGTCTTAGCATACTTATTTGTCATTTTAATGATTCTGCAAATGACGTTATTAAAATATTTTTTTCCTTTTGAATCAACCCATTTTTTGTCTCATGGATCTTCAATATCTTCCATATACACTACATTTTTGGTGAAAAAGATTTCAGCAGCTTTTTGTTTAAAGCGCGTTATATCAAATAAAGTTGTTTTATTTTTGTCAATTCAACGAATAACATGGTGACAATAGACCTCTTTTTCTTTGAAGTTAGCGTTTTTGTAGTCTATACTGTATTTACCACACTTGATATTTGCTAATATCTTCTCATTTTCAAAAGAGTTTGAGATTTCAGAAAACAAATCTTCAACGTCTGTCTCATCAATAAAATTCCAAAAAAATTCTATAAAAGATGATTTATATTTCTTATCATAGAATCTGTCCACAATGTTAAAAAGTAAATCATAATCTATGTCACTTACTTCCTCATATTTTTCATCCATAACTATATTATCGAGTATCGGCTTTATATTATCATCATAACTAATAATTTCTTCTTCAACACTCTTATCAATCTCTTCTTTATCAACTAATCCTACACCTCTATAATAGTCTTTGTTTATCAAACATAAACTTACTTTGTCAACAAAATAACCAGCTTGAGTTAATACATAATATTGATAAAATAAATCGAAAATATGTTCTGTTTTACATTTTGAGGATGCTTTAACCTCTATAATTTCGACTCGATTGTTTCCCTTGTTGATCAAAATGTCACATCTTACTCGTAAATTGCCATCACATGCCTCGAATGAAGGTTCGAAAAGCATTTTACAATTTGAGTCATTTAATAAATCTCTTGTTTTTTGGATTGTATCTTTGTATCCTAATGATTGAAAATCAAAGTATGAATAAGAAGTATTTTCTGCAATATTTTCTTTATATAGTTTTTCAATGAAATACTCTCTTGCAGCTTGACCAATTTGATTACCATCAATGATAGTTTCAGCATCCATCGGCAATAACTCTAGTCCGTTAATGCTTTCCATCTCTTTCAAAATCAAATCTCTTTGTTCTATTTCTTCATCAGACAGATTATCACCTTTTAATAAGTGTTCATATAGACTTAATGGATCAAACCCACTAGAATTCTCAAAATCATCTTCATTGTTTATTTCATCATTCAAATAGCATTCATAAACTTTATTTTTTTTAAGTTTTAAAAAGCTATTAAAGTTTTCCAAACTATGATAAATTCAAGCAACTTTATTACAAGTTGTGAGATATCTTTTAAAATCTTCTTTTGTTACTAGGCCCTTTAATTGCATTAAAATTTCCTCCTATAGTTAATGATAATGAAAAATAACATACTTTCATTACGAAAATATGTTATTTGTTTCTTTTAGGCACAAACTTAACTGTAGTTGCTTTCACAACATCATCAATTTTGTTTGTATTATCTTTACGTTGTTTAGCTTTTTCTTCGCGTAAAGCTTGCATTTCTTCTTTTTCTTTTAGTTTTTGTTCTTTTGCTTTTTTAGAGTCTTCAATTTTCATTAATTTTCTTTCTTCTTTAGAAAGTTTTATTTTTTTCTCAGCAATTGCAATACGTCTTTTTGTATCTTCTAGATCCAATTCTGTATTAACTTGTCATGAAGTTGTGTATGATTTTTTACTAGCTTTAGTAGTAATTCCCTCAACTTCATATGCTCTTGTATACATTAATTTATTTGTTTTTGGCTCATACATTTGAACAACAACATCAAATACATCACGATATTTATACTCTGGTCCTTTTCTTGCGTATACTTTTTCATATTCTAATTTGATATTTTTCAAACTTTGTGTTTTTGCTAAATAGAATTTTATTTCATCTTTTACTACTCTTTTTCTATTTGCTTGCTCTTTTTTTTGCGCTTTTTTACTTGTTATCGATGAAACAATAACAAAAACTATTATAATAACAGCTACTACCCCAATAATGATTGAAGTCATCATGCTTGAAGAAAATAAATTTGGTGAATAATTCATGTGTTTACCCCTTTATTCTACAAAGTAATTTTATCTTACTTTAAATCATTTTTATTGTTTAACTTATAACTTTATCAATAACACCGCCGCCAATACAAACATCGCCATAATATAAGACTGCTTCTTGCCCTTCAGTTACAGCGCGAACGTCATCTTCATAATCCAGTTTAATTTTTTTGTCATCCAAAATAGTAACAGTAACTGATATATCTGGTTGACGATACCTAAATTTAGCAGTGCAGTTGAAAGTTTTTTCTTCAAAATAATTTTTGTAATCAACAATAAAATTCATATCAGTTATAATACACTGTTTCGACTTTAAATATCCATCATCAGACAATTTTGAAACGTAAAGTATTTTATTATCTATATCCTTACCTGCAACGTAATACGGTTCTTTTTGACCACCTAAGTTTAATCCTTTTCTTTGACCAATCGTATAGTACATTACACCAATATGCTTACCTAAAACTTTTTTATCTTTTATATCAACAATGTCTCCAGGTTGGTTTGGAATATAGTTTTGTAAAAAACTTGTAAAATTTCGCTCTCCAATGAAACAAATACCTGTTGAGTCCCTTTTTTCAGCAGTGGGTAAATTGTATTTCGATGCCAACTCTCTAATTTCTGATTTTTTATAATTATACAAAGGAAATAATGTTGATTCTAACTGTTTTTGTGTTAGTTGACACAAAAAATATGACTGGTCTTTATTATTGTCTTTTCCGCGGAGTAATTCAAATTGACCGTGACTATTTTTTCTAACACCTGCATAATGACCCATTGCAATATAATCTGCTTCTAATTCTACTTGAGCATAATTGAGAAACTTATCAAATTTAATATATTTATTACACAGTATATCAGGATTTGGAGTTCGTCCTTTTTTATATTCATCGACGAAATACTCAAAAACATAATCTCAATATTCTTTAATAAAATCAACTCTGTGAATTTTGATTTTCAATTTATCAGCAACTGCCTTAGCATCATTATAATCTTGTTCTTGGGGACATATATCGCCCTCAAATTTATTTCCTAGAACATCGTTATTTAAGGTACTATCTCAGTTACGCATAAACAAACCTTCAACATCATATCCTTGTTCCAACAAAAGAGCGGCTGTGACACTCGAGTCAACTCCGCCACTAAGACCAACTATGACCTTTTTTTTCTTCATTTTATTTACCTTTAATTCCTTTAGCTAATTTTTTTCTTTCTTTTCTTGATAATTTATTATTGTTTTTAACACTTTCAAACCATTCTTCAAAGTCATCAAAACTTGGTTTGTCAAGAGTTGCTTTATTTATATTTTGAGCATCAACAACTAGCTTATTAACTAATTGAGTAGTTTCCCCAGTTTGGTCAAAAAACTCTTGTTTTTGTTTTTCTTTATTAGGGTTAGTGTCTTGAGATTCAACAGCTTTATTGAAATCATCTGTGCTAAATGAATTATCGTAATCTAGATTATTAACTACTGGTTTAGGTAGACCTTTTTTGAGCGCTAAAAAACTATTGACTAAATCCATTGTCATTGATTTCTTTTTATCATTTACTATATCAAAAAATTGATCGATTTCAGTTGTTGTTGCTTTATCTCTTAAAGCTTTTTTGAAGCTTTCTTTTCTTAATTGTTTTTCCAAAACTCTTTGTTTTTTTAATTCTATATCTTGGTTATGCTTTTGTTCTAACATAGCTTGTTTACGACGTTTTTCTTCGAAGTCCCTCAAACGTTGTTGTTCTAAAAGTTCTTCTTTTTTTCTTAATAATGCTTCTTTTTGTCTCTGTATTTGTTCTTTTTTTTCTTGTCTTTGTAGCAACTCCTGATTTTTATTAAGTAACTCTTTTTGTTTATTTATTATTTCTTGTTGATGCCTAATTGCTTCAATCATTTGAACTTCAGCTTCTTTGAGTTTACGTGCCTCTTCAAAAACACCCATTGCTTCTCTTTCAAGTGTTTCTTTATCTTCTATTCTGGAGAAACCTTTTGTTTCATTTTTATTTCTATGTATATGTTTGTTGGCAAATGTACTATCATTACTTTTTGAGCGAGGTAAATATAATTTTTCATTATTGAGATGATTTTCCAGACTATGGTTTTTATTTAACTCTTTGTTTTCATATTTATCATATTCTCTAGAAGTAAGATTATAATTTTTATCAATACTTTCTTGATTTAAGTTAACATTTAATTTTTCAAGTAACTCTTCTTTTTGCAACTGTTCTTTTTGGTAACTTAGTTCTCTTAATTTTAATATTTCATTAGGTAGGTTAGATGGTCTACTATTGATACTTCGATCTAAAATATTAAGTGACTCAAATGTTCTGTCTTCAATATCATCTTTATTGAAATAAATGCTATTAGATTTATTTTTCTTCAAAAAATGTGAGTTTGCATTTTGCACTAATGATATTTTAGGCTCTGCCTTTTTTTTCTTTAAAGCAATTGTTTTATCAAAATCTAAGGAGATAGAAATACTGTCAGAGTTATCGTATCAAACATCTTCGACTGGATTAAAACTTTTTTTATTTGCGTTATCGTCATTGATTTCATTACGTTTGATTTGTAATACTTTTATTTTATCTGCCATAGTTTTTGTCTCCTTTTATTATTATACAATACATATTTATATTTTAGTCCATTAGTAAATAGGATAAACTTTAGTAAATTTACTCAAAAATTTTGAATGATTTAAAAAACCACTCTATAAATAAAATAAATTAATAGTGCCAAATAAATGTTTGTTAAGAGAGTTAAAAAAATATATCCATAACGGATATATTTTTAATTTTTGATATTATTGGAAGACTTGAACTGAGATATTTTTTGGATATCTTCTAAAAGTTCTTTTTCTTCTTTAGAAACTTCTTTTGGTATAACAATGTTGATTTCTAAAATCAAATTACCACGACTTGATGATTTAACACCTTTGAATAACCCGTGATTTTTCAAAATTAGTGTATCAAAGTTTTTTGATCCTTTTGCTATTTTCACATCCAATTGACCATCTAAACTATCAACTTTTATAGTATTGCCAAGTAAAGCATCCAAATATGAAACGTTTAGTTTTGCTTTAATATCATAGTTATTAACTATTTTTATATCACCTGTTACAGATAAATCTATATTAGCGTAAAGATGACCTTTTTCTCCACCCTCAACACTGTAATTTCCAACATTTCTTAAAACAATTTGTTGACCCGGAGTTAAACCTTTAGGTATAGGTAACTTGATTTTTTCGCGTTTTAAGCGAGCTCCCTCTCCCTTACAACTCTTACATGGGTTTTTAATTGATTTCCCTTTTCCTTTACACTTAGGACAAGTTTGTTGTGTTTGAAATTTAGCTATACCCATGTCTTGCAGGATTGTGACCACTCCGTGACCATTACATACCTCACAAGTGATAATATCGCTTGATGATTGGGCCCCAACACCATTACATTCATCACATTTACATACAAGTTGTAATTCTACTTCTTTGTCTACACCAAATAACAACTCGTTTAATGTTAAAGTCAAATCAACAACTACATCTTGACCACGGGCTTTTTTAGAATTGCGTGAGCTAAATCCTGAACTGCGTGAGCCTCTACCAAAAATATTAGAGAAAATATCTGAAAAGAAGTCGTTGCCACCACCCATATTTGAGAAGAAGTCACTAAATCCTGAGAAACCACCGCCAAATCCGGCACCCATTCCTTGAACTCCATCGTGACCAAACTGATCATATGTTTTTCTTTTTTGCTCATCAAGAAGCACTTCTGCTGCTTCTGTAGCTTCTTTAAATAACTCTTCGGCATTTTCTTCTTTACTTACATCTGGATGATATTTTTTAGCTAACTTTCGGTAAGCTTTTTTAATTTCATCTTCAGTAGCTGTTTTAGAAACCCCTAGAATTTCATAGTAATCTCTTTTTTTAGGCATATTGGGCCTCACTTCCTATCTTTAAAAAACAACTTTTGCGAAGTTGTTTTTTAAAACTATTTTTTATCTTCTTTATTTTCATCTACTGACTTTGTTTCTTCAGTTGTTTGTTGAGCTTGAGCGGCTGCCATTTCAGAAGCCATTTTCATAGCTTGCTCTAATTCATTCATTTTTTTCTCTAAGCCATCGTAATCTTCTTTTGCAATAAGTTCTCTAATTGATTTAGAAAGTTCTTCAGATTGTTTTTTCTGATCTTCTGGCATATCTTTTGTTGAATCTTCGATTATGTTTAAATAACTTTCTGCTTTGTTTTTTAACTCGATATTTTTACGTTTTTTGCTATCTGATTCAGCATTTTCTTCAGCTTCTTTAACCATTCTTTCAATTTCAGCCTCACTTAGACTTCCAGAGTTTGAAATTGTAATTGTTTTTTCTTCATTTGTATCTTTATCTTTTGCAGTTACCGAAACAATTCCGTTAACGTCAATTTTAAATGTTACTTCTATTTGAGGTACACCCTTTGGAGCAGGTTTAATTCCAGTTAATTGGAACTGTCCAAGAGATTTATTATCTGCAGCCATAGGTCTTTCACCTTGTAAAACGTTAATGTCTACTGCTGGTTGATTATCAGCTGCTGTTGAGAAAACTTGTGATTTTTCTGTTGGGATAGTTGTGTTTCTTTGAATCAAAGGAGTCATTACACCACCCATAGTTTCAATTCCTAAAGTTAAAGGGGTTACGTCTAATAGTAAAACATCAGTTACGTCTCCAGCCAATACTCCACCTTGGATTGCAGCTCCCATAGCAACAACTTCATCTGGGTTAATTGTTCTGTTTGGTTCTTTTCCTAATAATGATTTAACCAAAGTTTGAACAGCTGGTATTCTGGTTGAACCACCAACCAATAAAACTTGATCAATATCAATTGATTTTAGTTTTGCTTCTTTTAAAGCATCTTCAACAGGTTTTCTAGTTCTTTCAACTAAATCTTTAGTCATTTTTTCAAATTCACTACGTGAAAGTTTTGTACTAAAGTTAACTGGTCCATTTTCATTCATTGCTATAAATGGCAAGTTAATTTCTGTTTCTAACTGACTTGATAAGTTAATTTTTGCTTTTTCAGCTTCGTCTTTAAATCTTTGTAATGCCATTTTGTCATTAGAAAGATCAATTCCTGATTCTTTTTTTATTCCTTGACCAATTCAGTCCATGATTTTTTTATCAAAATCATCTCCACCAAGATCATTATCTCCTGATGTTGATAGTACATCATAAGTTCCATCTGCTAACTCTAGAATTGAAACGTCAAATGTTCCTCCTCCTAAGTCATAAACTAAAACTTTCATTTCTTTATCTTTTTTGTCGATACCATAAGCAAGTGCTGCTGCTGTTGGTTCATTTATAATTCTTTCAACTTCTAAACCTGCAATTTTACCTGCATCTTTAGTAGCTTTACGTTGTGCATCATTAAAGTATGCTGGTACTGTAATAACTGCTTTATTAACCTTTGTCCCTAGTTTATCTTCTGCATATTTTTTTATGTATCTTAATATTTCAGCTGATATTTGTTCAGGTGTATATTCTTTACCTTCTAATTTAACTTTTTTAGAAGTTCCCATGTCACGTTTAATTGATATCGCTGTATTTGGGTTTGTAACCGCTTGTCTTTTAGCTGCTCCACCAACTATAATGTCACTATTTTTAAATGCAACAACTGAAGCAGTAGTTCTTTGTCCTTCAGGGTTTTCCAATACTATTGGTTGTCCCCCCTCCATAATTGCAACAACAGAGTTTGTTGTTCCTAAATCGATTCCTATAATTTTTTCTTTTGCCATATTTTTATACCTTCCTTCTATTTTGCTACTTTAACAGCAGCATGTTTGATAACTCTATCATGTAATTTGTATCCATTTGATACCACTATTGCTATTTTTCCGCTTTCAACCTTGTCTGTTTCAACCTGTTCTATTGCAGAGTGAATTTCAGGATTTAAATCGTCACCAACGTTTACTGTAATCATTGATACACCTGCATTCGCTAATGCTTGATCCATTTGATTTATAATCATTTCAAATCCCATCAAGTAATTTTTAATTTCAGGATTATCAGGAGTTGATTTCAAAACACTTCTAAACATATCGATAGCAGGAATAATTTCTGTGGCTATTTTTTCACCACCATATTTTCTTACTAGTATGCTTTCGTTTTGAAATCTTTTAACCGTATTTTGATTGTCTGCAATTGCCATTAATCTAGATTCCTCTAGCTTTTCAACTTTATCAATTAAGTTTGCAAACTCTAACTCAAGTTTATCTAAGTTAGAAAGTTCTTTTTCCTTTTCATCTTTTTCCTTGACAGGCTCAACTTTAAATTCTTTTTTTATTTTTTTAAATAAATCCAAAACGTTCTTTTGTTCGTTTTTGTCCATCGTATTATTCTCCTTCTTTGAATTTGTCTTCTATTTTTTTGCTAATCCATTCTAAAAGATCAGAAACTTTATCATATTGAATCCTTTTAGGTCCAATTAAAGCCAGAGTACCTTTTCCCCCACCTTCTGTGGGGAAGTTAGTACCAACAACTGCTATATCATCGTTTCCTAGACCCGTCTCAAAACCAATTGCTACTGATGCCTTGTTGGCGTTTTTATTTTGAGAATTAAACCATGCAAATGGCGAAGTACTCTCTATAAACTCTATAATTTTTTTTATTTTTATTGGGTCATTGAATTCAGGATTCTCAAGTAGATACTTAACACCACTTGTTTTAGATTGTGAAGTACCTGTATGTAAAAGTGCATTGATAAAAGTTTGGAGAATGAATTCATACTTTTTAACCTGTTGTTTTAAAACTGGAATGATAGCTTTTGATTTAAATTCTATCTCTGAGATTTTTGAGTTAACAAGTCTTTCATTAAAAAGATCAATTGATATTTTTAACTCTTTCAAAGTTACTTTATCTAAGTTAACAATCTTATTTTCGATTTGACCATTAGACAAAACGAAGACTACTATTGAACTAGAACCAGACAATGGTACTAATTCTACTTTAGATAATACAACTTCTGTTGTGTTTCTAGATGTTGCTACAACAGTTGCTAACTTTGTCATTTCACTTAATATCAATGAAGTTTTTTCTAGAACTTGATCAATAGTAGAACCTCTTGTTTTAAAAATATTTTCTATTTGAAGTTTTACTTCTTCCATATCATTCGACTTCATGAGGTGATCAACATAATATCTATAACCCTTTGTAGAAGGAACTCTACCAGAAGAAGTGTGTGCTTTTTCTAAGTAACCTTGTTCTTCCAGAAATGCCGATTCATTTCTAATTGTTGCAGAAGATATGTTAATTGATAGTACTTCTTGAATTCTTTTTGATCCAACAGGAGAAGCTGATTTAATATATTCTTCGATAATGGATTGTAGAATTTGTTCTTGTCTTTCAGTTAACATATTAACCTCCTTAACAATTCTCTTTAAGTTTATCAATAGCACTCTAAATATTCAAGTGCTAATTTAATTTATTTGATGTAGAGATAACAAATCTACCATCTTGTACATCTATAACATAGTTTCTTTTTGGTTGTATGTCATTTGATACAATTGCTCTTGCTATTACTGTCTCGATATTCTTTTCTATGTATCTCTTAAGTGGTCTAGCACCATATTCTCTAATATAACCTTCATCAGCGATTTTTTTGATAGATTCCTCAGTGAAGTTTATAATATATTCATTATTTTCATAAACTCTATCTTTGAGTTCACTTAAAGTTTTTTCTATAATTTCTCTAATGATGTCTTTTGATAATGGATTAAATCTTATTACATTATCAATTCTATTTAAAAATTCTGGTCTAAAGAATTTTCTTAATTCTCCTTCAATGACCTTTTCGTCTACTAGTTCGTTTTCTGTTGACATAAGATATTCTGAACCAATATTTGAAGTCATAATTATTATTGTATTTTTAAAATCAATAGTTTTACCTAGTGAGTCAGTTATACGCCCATCATCTAAAACTTGTAGTAATACATTAAATACATCAGGGTGTGCCTTTTCAACTTCATCAAATAATACTATTGAATAAGGTGTTCTTCTAACAGCTTCTGTTAATCTACCACCCTCTTCGTACCCAACATATCCTGGTGGAGAACCAATCAATTTAGAAACAGATTGTTTTTCCATATATTCACTCATATCAAGTCTTATCATTTTTTTCTCACTACCAAATAACAACTTAGCTAAGCTTCTAGCCACTTCGGTTTTTCCAACACCAGTAGGTCCTAAAAACAAGAAACTTCCTATAGGCTTACTTGGATCTTTAATTCCACTTCTACTTCTTAATATTGCATCTGCAACAGCTTCTATTGCTTGATTTTGTCCTTTTACCATTTTTCTTAAACTTGTAGGCAAGCCTAATAGTTTTTCTTTTTCAGATTCCATTAGATTTTCAGTAGCTATTCCAGTTCACTTAGCAATAATAGATGCTATTTCTTTTTCTGTTACTTCCTCAGAAAGTAACTTGCTTTCATCTTCAACAATAGCTTGTTTCAATTGTTTCTCAATCACAGGTAAAAGTGAATATTGAATTTCACCAGCTCTTTGGTACTTACCTTCTGATTGAGCTTGTTCAAGTTCTAATTTTAGTTGACCCATTGTTGAGCGTAGCTGATTAATTTTTTCATGAGCTTTCTTTTCTTCTTCTCATTTATCATTTAATAATTTTTGTTTTTCTTTTAAAGCGAATAATTCTTTTTCGTTAATAGCTGCTCTTTCAAGAGACTTTTCATCAGTCTCTTTAGATAATGCAGCTCTTTCTATTTCTAATTGAACTACTCGTCTATTTATTTGATAAAGTTCAGTTGGAACAGACGCAAGTTCTGTTTTGATTGTTGCGCTAGCTTCATCGACTAAATCGATTGCTTTGTCTGGTAAAAATCTATCTGAGATATATCTATTACTCAATTGAGCAGCTGCTACTAAGGCGTTATCGTGAATACGTACACCATGATAAGTTTCAAACTTCTCTTTTAATCCTCTTAATATTGAAATTGTTTCCTCCACTGTAGGTTCTGAAACATACACTTTTTGAAACCTTCTCTCAAGAGCTGCATCTTTTTCTATATATTCTCGGTATTCTTTAAGCGTTGTTGCTCCAATGGCTTTTAATCCACCTCTGGCAAGTGATGGTTTAAGAAGGTTAGAGACATCCATTCCACCGCCTCCACCAGTTTTACCTGCACCAACTATAAGATGTAATTCATCAATAAATAGTATGATTTCACCATTTTCTTTTTGAATGGCATTCACAATTCCTTTAATTCTTGCTTCATAGTCACCAAGGAAGCTTGCACCAGCCATAACACTACCCATATCTAATTCTAGGATACGTTTATTTTTAAGTACACTTGGAACATCTCCTTTATTAATTCTTTGAGCAAGCCCCTCTGCAATAGCTGTTTTACCTACACCAGGCTCACCTATTAAAACTGGGTTATTTTTTGTTTTTCTACTTAATATTCTGATGACTCTCATTATTTCATCATCTCTACCTATAATAGGGTCAATTTTTCCTTCTTTCGCGTCCTTTGTCAAATCCCTAGTATATTTACTTAGTATTTCAGGATCATTTAAAGGGTCTGGTCTTTGTGTAAAATCCATAATCTATTCCTCCTGATTAGCACTCTTATAGTGATATTGCTAATCATTAATATATTGACATTTTGTTTTAGCATTGTCAACAATTAAGTGCTAATTTTTTTTTTTTTTTTTCACCAATCTAGCTAAAACAATAAGAAAACCAGCCAAATATTCTTGCATAAAATCACAAAAAAAAGGCTTATGCCTTCTTGTTTTATTCAATAACTTATAGATGATATTATATATTAATCGAAATTAGGGTTATTATTCAAAGAATCATTGTAAAAGGTATTAATTAATCCTCTAACTGAGCTTCCGGTTGCTCTATTTTCTATAGAATGAGTTCCTGAAATATCTAAATGTATAAAGATAACATTCTTTGGAACAAACTCATTTAAAAAAGCCGCTATAATAGATGGATTATTACTATCTATATCTTTTGGACTACTTGTATAGTCTGCTAGAACAGAATTTTTAATTGAGTTTTTAGTACTTCAATGAATTGGTAAAATCCATAAATCCTCACCAACTAAGTTAAAATACTTCTCATAAATTCTTGCTCTTTTAATATTATTAGTGAAACACCCTGTTATATGCTTTCCTAAAACGGTTTTCATAGAGCTTCCTAAAGTGGCGATTGTAATTATTTCCCTTGGCTTGTATTCGGTGCATGCAAACGAAATTAGATCAGCTAGCACTATTCTTCCTTTTAAATTATTATCTTCAATTTGAATAGTTTTTTTATTGTGTGCAATAACAATATCACCCGACTGTATAGAGTTTATGTTATTAATTTTCTGCATTATTGGAATTAAACAAACAATATTTAGTTTCAAAGATAATTTACTACAAGCATCGATTACAGCAAATGCATTAGTAGCACCACTTTTATCTAACCTTAATATAAATTCGTCAATATTATATATGTTTATAGATTCGTCACTCGAAGTAATTCCTTTGCCGATTATAACAATCTTTTCCTTAGAACAAGTGTCACCATTGTATTCAATTACAAGAACCCTAGATTCTTTGTTTATGGCTAACAAACTAGCCATTCCATAATCTAATAACTGTTTTTCATTATAGGTCCTTAATGAAAGATTTTTATTTAAAATACAAAGTTTTTGGAGGGTTTTGTAAAAAATATCTGTATCTCCTTCTAAATTTAAAACACTGTCTGCTAAATTACAGGCTAAATTTTGAGCTTCATAGCAGACTTTTAAAAAATTAAAATAAACAAAGTTCTCTTCAGTAAAGTTGCTTTTATAAAATCAAAAGTTTTTAGGTTTATTCTTGTTTATGGTTTTCTTTGAATATCTTTTCCCATAATTTGAATAAACCAAATTAAATAGTACCGCAAAAGTAGAATTTAAATCTTTGTCTGCTATCAAATTAAAATCCAGCACAACATTAGAACTAATATCCATTACTAGATCATTAATAACATTATATTTTTCAGATAATGTTTTATTTTTTAAATAACTCAAATTGAAATAATTAAGATTATTCTTTTTATAAAAAACAAATTCCTTTGAATCCGCATCTTTTTGAAGAATAACTTTTTCTATATCTGATGGCAAATCTTTAACAATAAATATTTTCATAATTTTCTCCTTGACTCAAAAGTTGAGCAAAATGAGGATTGATTAGTTCTTTTAAAAAAATAAAGGTTGCTTAATCAAACCTGTAAAATTTAGTTCCTTTATTAATAATTGTTTTAAATAATATATTTAATCGTGCTTCTCAGGTAAGTGGTTTAACAATGAGGCAAATACAAGATTCAAGATTTGAAATAATCCCTCACCTCTCAAACTATATAAATTTCAAAGCTGACTTTCATTAGATTCAAAAGTTAACATCATATCTATATTTGGATCTTCGAGTGAGTTTTTCTTTGTACCTATATGAAGTCATTTTGCATTGTTACTTTTGGCCAACTTACCAATAGAAAGAACGGATTTATTCAAGTTTGATAGAGAAATAGTAATAAACAGGTCATCTTCATTAGAAATATTCCCTAAGGAAATTAAAGTTCTGTAATCTTGTTCTAAAAAACAATTTAATCCAAGAGCAACCAATTTATTTTTAAAATCAATAGCTTGGTTGTAATTAATATTAGAAGCTGCTATGATTATTTTTTTCGCATTTTTAATAAGAATAGACGAAGCTTCAATTTTGTTTTCATAAATCAGCGACTTGATAGATTGTCTTTGAAATTTTAAAATTGAGAAATAAAAATCATAAAATTCATCTAAATCTTTTCTGTATAAATTACGGATTACTATTTCATGATTGGAATATATATAGTTATTATTTAAGTCGTTAACCACTTTTCTAAACTCTGCAAATCCTTGAAAGCCAAGGTTTCTGCAAAACCTAAAGATAGTAGCTTTGCTTTGACCAGTACCTTCAGATATTTCTTTTAAGTTTATTTTTTCACTGTTATCTAAATTTTCTAATAAATATTTAGCTATCGTTTTATTATGTTGATTCATATCAGGCATGCTAATTTTAATAAGTTTAAATACACTTCTTAACTCCATCAAACCACTTCCTTGCAAACATATATTAACTAAATATAAAAAAATACCTACTTTTTTTTAAAACTTAGAGTTTTTTCAATAGTAAGTATTTGTAAATTTAGTTCAAATATGCTTTTTTTATATTTTTTCTAATGAATAAACAAATCATTTGCATAAAAGTAGAAAAAATAATCTTGTCCATTTTTTTTCTTTTTCTTGTTAAATTTTTTTCTTTCGTTAATAACTCTTTTTCCAAGAGAAACATTTTTATTGGTAAATAAGAACCTTGATTGTTCATCAACCGCTCATTCGTATCTTCAAACGAATCAATCATTTTAATTTCTAGAAGATCCTTTAATACTTGTTTTTCTTTTTCAATGAAAACAATTCCCATATCTTTCAATATATCAAAATCAAGTAATAATAGTGCCATGTTTCAATCAAAATTATCTTTATTTTTTTTGTTATGCAAATTATGCCTTTCTTTTTTATCAATTGTTAATCAAAGATTAGGGTCATAGCGTATTTGATTAGTGAACAGTTTACAAGCTGCTTTTAATCTCACGAACTCTGCTATAAGGTCCAAACCTTCAAAATGCTTTTCAAATATGTTAACCGTTTGTTTTTTAATTATATAAAGTAAACCTTTTAATATGAAACTATTTTCAAAATCTTCGTTAATTGCTTTACTCACCTTTTTAAAACAGACATTCTTGATAGCATCTAACAATAATAAATCATATTTTTTTTCTATCCTAGTTTGCGGTTCGTTTAAAAAATCAAGTGTTAGTGGTATTGGATTTGTCTTATTATTTGTTGTTAATAAATGTAAAAATATATAACTACTTGATAAATTTTCATACGTATTTATATTTTTCTCCATAATAAGCCCCCTATAATTACTATCGTGACTTTACAGATATGTTAACAATATTTTTATGGAATAAATTTGAAGTTTTTATCTAAGGGTTTACATAAGTTCTCATTAACTATTGAATTATATCCGAACTTTTTCGCATCTAAATATGTTTCTTTAACACAAACATCGAGCGCCAAACCACAAATTTCGATGAAGTTTACATTTCTTTCAATAAGTCAATCATTCAAAGTTGATTCAACATTTTCAGAAACATAAAAAGCGGAATAACTATCCGAGAAGCGATCAGTCCCTTTTTTAATTATCAAGTCTGCATCACTAGCATCAACATAAAAGTTTGAACCATTTTGGTCAGCCAAACAATGCTTACCTCATAAATCAAAAGATACATGATTATTTGGATGGAAGTCACCTGAAAAAACAATGTAATCGTTGGAAGATTTGTAATATGCTATTCTTTCTAAAATTCCTTTTTTTAAAGTTTCACCACCATCAACATATAATTTTCCGTTAGGATCAGCGAAATCAAATTGATAATCTACTACAAGCAATACTTTTTTCATTATAAAAAATCTATTAATATCTCGTTTAAAATATTAAATCCTTTCGTTGTGCATCTTAATTTGTTATCTACAATTTCTAAAAGATTTTCTTTTACTTTCTTTTGTATTAAATCATAAAAATGATTATAAGCATCAATGTTTTTGTTAACAGTAATATCAATGCCGTCAATCATTCTTAAACCCATCATTAGGATTTGAAAATAATAATCATCGGTAGTAAGTTTTTCATAGTTTTTGGAATACTTATCTACTTTCCCCTTGTTGGAAGTTAAATAATAATCGCCATCAATTTGTTCAAAACCCGTAGCACCTACTCCAACACCAACAAAAAGGGAGTTATTTCAATAGCTTGTATTGTGTTTAGAATATGCTCCATTTAATGCGTAATTAGAAATCTCATATCTTTTATAACCTAATTTAACTAAACCTTCATTAACAATATCGTCAAATAATTCATCATTGTCTGGTAATTTAAGTTGTTTTTTTCCTCATGCTGAATCTTCTTTCATTATCAATGAATACCAAGATATATGTTCTGGTCTTAAAGATTCAATATAGTTTAAATCATTTTCAATATGTTCTTTCGTTTGATCAAATAAGTTGTACATCAAATCAATACTAATATTGCTAAAGCCAAAACTTCTTGCTAACTTAAACTTTTCTATCGCCATTTTATTATCGTGGATTCTACCTATTTTTTTTAATAACTTATTGTCAAATGTTTGAACTCCTATACTTAGACGATTTATATGATAGTTCTTATAAATCTCTAGTTTCGATTCTGTTAGGGATTCAGGGTTAATCTCAATAGTATATTCAAATTCAGTCTCTTTGACAAGTGGTTTTAATATCTCACATAACTTAATTGTTTGCTCCTCGTTTAAGCAACTTGGTGTTCCACCACCAATATAGATGGTTTTAATAAATTTTAGTTTCTCGCCATAACTATTTATTTCAGATTCTAAATTCTCTAAGTAATTAAAAATCGCTTTTTCCTCTTTTGGTTTAATAACCTTTACAAAATCACAAAAAAAGCAAATATGTTCACAAAATGGTATATGAACATATAAGCTTTCAATTTGTCTATTTTCTATTTTGCTGCTCATGGTTTAAGTGATAACCCTTTTTTCTTTCTAAATATCAATCAAGGAATAACGATTACAAATAATATTAAGGCCATTGTAACACAAAATATAATTAAGCATCTTCTATTAGCTCTTTTTTTGATTTTAGTTATTTCTTGTTGTGGAATTATTTCATATCCATAATATGAAATAATATTATTCTTTCTAGATCTTGATGTGATTATATTCAAAATATGTGCAGATAGCATTACCAATAAAACAATTATATTAACAGTGATATCTGATGAAAATGATTTTGTAACTTTACCGATTTCCCAGAAAAAGAAATGTAATGGTTTATCACTATCATGCATAGCTTGGAAACCGTATAAAATACCCAAACTTATTGAACCACAAATATAAGTTGAGAATGCAATTCAATTAATATAAATACTTCTTGATAATAAAGAACGATAATTTCTAGTTATAAAATAAGGCACTTTTTCGATTCCATAAAGTAATCCCTGTTCATATTTCTTGACATTAGAATGAAGCAGAGTGTAATCAGATGTACTTATACCAAAGAAACATATCGATATGATAAGAAAAAAAATCGAAAAGAACGGATACATAACTTTTTCATAGTTAAATCCAAGTCATTTTGAGTCTTTTACACCAATTGTTTTGTAATAAATAGCTAACATAAATGATGTGACAATTATGCCAATAGTTCCTAATAAAAATAAAGCAAAGATTCGTAGCTTCTCACTTCTTATTTCACGGCCAATTGCCGCTGGTATGATGTTAGCTTTTTTCATTCTTGCTTTATAACTTAAATCATTGTACTGATTATAGTTATTTGAGGGTTGCATGTTATTGTTATAATTTTGATTATATACGTATTGATTATTTTGGTTATAAAATTGTCTATTATTTGTGAATTCTTTATAACCATAATTCATATTATTGGCTGCATAATGTTGACTATCGTATCTTATTTGTTCAGGAAAATTAGGTTGAAATTGGGGTTGAGCACCATAAATTAAATTAGGTTGTAATTGATTATGGTAGATATCATCTTGAACATATCTATTTTGATAAGGTACATTTTGAGCATAATTATTTGGATTGTAATCATTTTTTTGTAAAATGCTTGCTTCATTATTATAAAAGTTATAGTTTTCTTCAACTGGTCTTGGTGGTATTTGACCTCCATAAACATCTTGTCTTGGTTGGTAGTAGTTATAAGGTTCGTAATTTAGATTCTGTATATTAGCATTTTGGTAGTTGCTTGGAGGTGTCATTTGGTTGACATTTGCATATTGTTGCGATGCATTGAACTGTTTATTATATGTGTCAACTTCTTTTTCTCTCGAAGTGTTATTTCTTGGTAAATAATAACCATCGGTCATATTTTTTTGATTTACAAGGCCATTTTGGTAATTAGCAAGTTCATTATTAAAAGTACTATTAAACTGAGGCGTTGAGTTATTAAATTGTTGAATGTTTTGATTAAATCCATATCCATTATTTGAATTAACGTCAAAAGCACCAACATTATTATGTTGGTTCTTACTTTCTTTGTCTACAGTAGATTTAAAAACATTGAATAAACTCATAAAAAACCCCCTTTTATGAGCTGTAATAAATTATTTTTGAGATTTCATATATTTTTTTATTTTAGCCAACTCAATTTCAAAGTCATTTCTTAGTTGTTCAAACTTTTCTAATCTTTTAAAATCCTTAGCGGTTACTTCAGTTTTTTCGTATAAATACTTTCTATTTTTTTTCAATAAAACGAAAATATATAAAATTAAAGAAGTTAAACCAATTATAGCGAAAATTAACAAAATAACCCATAATTGAACTTCGAAATTTAATACTTTAAAAACAGTACTGCTAGCTAATCACATATACGATCACCTTTATATTAAAGCCCATAATTGCAAACTACCCTATCTACAATCAATAAAATATTAACATAATTGAAGTTCATATTTCTATAAATTCTATCAAAAAAAATAGTTTTCAAAGTTATCAACATTAAATAAAAAAATTCCATAAATATGGAAATTTTTTATTCTCAACTAGCTACTAATGCATCAATAATATCGTTTTTTCATTCAATAACGTCTAGGTCATTAACAAAGAAATCAATGAATTGATCTTTAAAAGTAACGATTAAGTTAGCTGAAAAGTCTGATGCTTCTATTTCTAACTCTTTTAATTTATTAATTATTTCTTCTGGATATTCAGGATTAAATGCGATTGATTCAACGCAATCTTCTGCGAAGTCCTCTGCATTATTTTCATCCTCTAATGCTCCCATTAATGCTGCATAAATTTCATCTTCGCCAACTTCATTAGCTTTAACTTCTTTTGCGATATCTTCTAAAGAGCTACCGCTTTCTTTTAGTTTTTCATAAACATTTTCTATTTCTTCTCCGAATAAAACGACTGCAAAGTACAAACTCATTCCAGCAATTAATTCTTCAAACATTTTATCAGCTGTTTCGTCAGGTAAACTGTCGATATACTTGCTAATTTCATTTGCTTGGGTTTCTGTCATATATAATTCTCCTCATATGTTTTATTATCTAATAAAATTATAACTTAGTCTATCAATTTACCAAAATATATTTTGTTACGCACAATTAAGGTCGTTTTAAAGTTGGAGGAACGGGTGCACTAGTTCTCTTATGACTAGATATTTTATGTAGATATTTTATTCGTTCCTCAACATCCATTGGAACAGGTTTGCCAAGTAAATAATCGTCTATTAAATCATAACCAAAGCCTATTTCTTCTTCATCTGTTTGATTTTCTCATAAACTAGCTGTTGGAGCTCTATTTATGATACTTTCTGGAACTCCTAATATTTTAGCAGCTTCCTTAACTTCCCTCTTCAAAAGATGAATTATTGGTAACAAATCAACCCCACCATCTCCGAATTTAGTGAAGTAACCTATATGTCATTCATCGGCATTATCAGTACCCAAAACCAAATAATTTTTGGTTTGTGCTATTGAATAAAGTGTTGTCATTCTTAGTCTTGCTTTTGAATTTGCTAATGCTAAATTACTTTGTTCAACCCCACTAGCATTAAGAGCTAATTTGATAGTCTCAAAAGTATTTGTCAAATTTACGTCTATACAATTTAGGTCGAGTTTTTCTATCAACTCATTTTTACAATTTTCATCCAACACCGATGAATTACATGGCATTCACACTGTCAAATAGTTATCTGGAAAAGCTTTTTTAGCTAATGCTGCAACAACTGCACTATCTATACCACCACTAATTCCAACAACTAAACCAGAAACTCCTGTATTTTTAACGGTCATTCTAAGTCAATCAACTACTTCATTTAAATACTTTTCTAAATACATAATTTAATCCATCCATTCTAATTCAATATCATAAATTTTAACCAAGTCACCCTTTTTAGCGCCTTTTTCTCTGAGTAAATCATAGGCCCCGATACGCTTTAACTTTTCATTGAATAATAATAAATTATCGTGAGTGGAGATAGGAGTTTTTTGGTATATTTTATAAACATCTTCACCTTCAATCATTCATTTTCCATTACCTAAGTTTTTAACCTTAACGTCTTTGGTATCTCCTTCAAAGGTATAAAGTTTAAAGTCAGCTTTTTTTTCATCGGGAATTAACCACAAGGGTTCATCTTTAACAACTTCTAACAAAGAACCGATTTCCATTAATAATTTATCGATATTATACTTATTCAAACCCGAAACTTCAATTATAGTTTTGTCTTTATACTTTTCTTTAAAATAAAGCAGATTGATTTCAGCTTCTTCAATATCCATTTTGTTTGCAACTATGATCTCAGGTCTCTTTTCAAGATTTAGGTTGTAATTTAGAAGCTCCTTTTTTATCAATTCGTAATTTTTTATGACATCTTCAGAAGCATAATTACCAGACATATCAATCACATGACAAATAATTTTACATCTTTCAATATGTCTCAAAAATTCATGACCTAACCCTTTACCAAGACTAGCGCCTTCAATAAGACCTGGTAAATCAGCCACTGTGAAGGTTCTACCTTTTTTATCTCTTGTAACCCCTAGCTGTGGGTTCAATGTTGTAAATGGATAATCAGCTACTTGTGGTCGGGAGTTTGAAATTGCTCTAAGCAACGTTGATTTACCAGCATTTGGTAAGCCAACAAAACCAACATCTGCTAAGACTTTTAATTCTGCTTTGATATTTATATTAACTCCTGGGTCACCGGCTTCAAAAATTGTTGGTGCCTTATTACGTGAGTTAGCAAATCTTGCATTTCCACGGCCACCCTTTCCACCTAAAGCTAATACTTGTCTTTGCTCATTATGGTCGAAGTCTGCTATTATTTCGTTTGTATCTGCATTGAACAAAACAGTTCCAACCGGAACTCTAACTACTATATCTTTACCATTTTTCCCATGCATATTTTTAATATCACCCTTGTAACCATCTTCAGCAATATAATACTTTTGCAATTTCAAATCTAATAGTGAAGACTTTCCTTCATCTGCAACAAAAATCACATCGCCACCTTTTCCACCATCACCACCGTTTGGTCCCCCGTTTGCAACATATAATTCATGACGAAAAGAGACGGCACCATCGCCACCTTTTCCAGATTTGATATTAAAATAAGCTAAATCTACAAACTTCATTCTTTATTCCTCTTCAATTGAAGAAATTTGTATCTCTCCATCTATTAATTGTTGATAACAATTATCGCAAGCAAAAGTTGGCATCCCAATAGATGCATTGTAATCATCAACTTCTTGTCATGCTTCTATTGGATCTTCCATCAGTTTATCTAGTTCTTCATCAGAAATGCTTGGATTATTTTCTAAAGCGTCAAAAGCCAAATCCCCCAATGATTTTGGTGAATTTGATGCCACATATCCTATTTCATCGATTCCACAAACTGAACAAGTTATTCCAAATAATTGCATCATTATATTTTTTGTGTCGTGAAACTTTATGAAGTCTTCTTCGTTAAATGTTGTTTTTTTCATGTTTTTCTCCTAAAATAAATTATCAAACTCGTTTAATAATATCATTGCTTTTTCATAATTGTAATCAATATTTTCGAAATCTTTTAATTCGTTATTTATTCCTAATGAATTTTTTGCAGTCATAATTACGCACACCAAAATTTCATTGATTCCATAACCTTCAAACTCAAAGTTGGGAAATATACTGTAAAGATATGATTCTGCAATATGTTTACAAATATTAAATAATGTTGGATTTTTATCATAAACCAAATTATTTAATTTTATATCGACCTCGTTGATAACCTGATTAAATTTTGAAACATCAAAAGTAGCGGGGTTTATATTAAATGACTTAGCACCTTTTTTTACAACTAAATCTACATCTAGTTTTTGTTCTAATAAAACCAAAATTAGAAAAGTTTTGAACTCATCCTTAACAAGGTCAGAAACTAAATAATCTTTAATATCAGGCAGTATCATTCTTGCATTAAAACTACGCAAAGCGTCGAAAGCTAGTAATTGAATTTCTTGGTCTAATACTTGCTTCATTACAGAAGATATTTTATTTAATGTTCAAATAGAACCATCGTTATTTAGTTTTGAAGATAGTTCGCTCTCAAGATCTTTCAAATAGTTTTGCAATTTACTTTCTATATCGCTAGGTATGTAGGGTACACTTAGTTCTTCTTTTATTAATTCCAGTGCTTTCTCAAAATCTCTGTTCTTGATATTCTGTTCAATCATTAAAATTAGATTATCGTAAAAATTTGCACTCATCAAACCACCTACTAACACAACATATTATACAATACTAATATCGATTAAGAAATAACATACTTAAAAAAGAAAAAAACCATTTATCATGGTTTTTATAGTTAATTACTTAACTGCTTTTTTCATAGAGTTTTTTAATGCAGCATCTTTTGTTTTAGAAGTAACAACTTCTTTAATACGAGCAGCTTTTCCTGATAATTTTCTTATATAGTAAATTCTTGCTCTTCTCACACGTCCACGTTTTAAAACGTCTATAGAATCAATAATTGGTGAATGAACTGGAAAAGTTCTTTCCACAAAAACACCGTTAGAGTTTTTTCTTACACAAACTGAGAAAGATATTCCACTTCCTTGAGTTTTAATTACAACACCTTCAAATGCTTGAATACGATACTTTTCACCTTCTTTAATTTTTACATTAACTCTTATTGTGTCACCAGATGTGAATTCTGGTAAATTAGAGTTTAATTGTTCATCAATTAAAGATTTTGTGTTTTTTGATAACATGTTCATAACTAATTTTCTCCTTTCGTATTTTTTAGATTATCGATAAATTCGATATCTGTTTTTGATAAATTTTCATCCTTTAATAGGTCTGGTCGTTTAATATAAGTATTTCTTAATCTGCCTTCTTGACGAAACTTTTGAATGTTTGCATGATGGCCGCTAAGCAGTACATCTGGGACTTTTTTGCCCCTAAAATCCACGGGTTTAGTATAAACTGGATGATCTAATAGATTATTTTCAAAACTATCATTAATGTGTGACTCTTCAGAAATAACACCCGAAACCACTCGAGATATTGAATCAATCAATACAAGACTAGCTAGTTCTCCACCAGTTAATACATAATCTCCTATAGAAACTTCTATATCAACGTAGTCAAGAACTCGTTCATCAAAACCTTCGTAATGCCCACAAACTATTATTAGATGTTTATGCTTTTCTACATAGTTTCTAGCAAATTCTTGTTTCCAAGTTTTACCTTGAGGGCTTGTTAAAATTACTAATGAATCCTCAGTTTTACAAGCTTCAATCGCATTTACAACTGGTTCCACCATTAAAACCATACCTTTTCCACCACCAAATTGATAGTCATCTACTTGATTGTGATTATAGTTTGTGTAATTTCTTAAATCAACTACTTCAATCTCTATCTTTGTTTTATCTAAAGCTCTTTTTATAATAGATTCAGATATATAAGATTTAATCAAATTGGGAAATAAGGTTATTATTGAAAACTTCATTTAGATAAGCTCCGTTATATTCTTTAAAGTAATTGTTTTTGACTCGTAATCAACTTTTTCGACAAACCTGTCTACACAAGGAACTCATATAGATTGATTATCATTATTCAAAACTTTAACCAAATCCTGTGCTCCATTATACATAACATCAATAACTTTTCCATAACTAATATTTTCAAATAGCACATGAAAATCTATCAATGATGTATATAGTTCAAATAAATCATCTTCTTTTAAAAAGTAAACTTCTCAGTCTTTATAAGTTAATGCCGTATTGATATTGTTGATGTCTTTTAATTTTAAAATATGCTTGTTATTTGAAATATAAAACTTTTCAACACAATAAACTTCAATACTATTTGACTTATCTTTCAAGAAAATCTTTTTATTGAGTAAATCCTTCTTTATTGATAAGTCACTATTAATTCATATCTTAAGTTCACCTTTAATACCATGTGTTGAAATAATTTTTCCAACACTAATTAGTTTTTCTTCAAGGTTACTCATAAAACTCGACCTCAATTTCAACTTTTTTCTCTTGAATCGAGAGATTCAGATTCATCGAATCTTGTAAAGATTTAATTATTCCCAAAATAGTTTCTCTTAAATTCATTTCAATTTTATCTTCGATAACTAAAATGAATTCGTAGGTTTTCTTAGTTTCAATTTTCTCTTTTAGAATATAGATAATATCTGTGGGTAAAAGATCCGAAATAAAATCATTCAAGATCTCATATACAATTTTCATTATTTACTCTCGTCTTTTTTAGCTACTTTAGTTTTAGCCACTGTTTTTTTAGCAACTTTTTCTTTTTTTGGTGCAGCTTTCTTTTGTTCCAATTTTGCATTGTGCAAGTCTGTCATTACACCTTCTTTTGAAAGAATGTTTCTAACAGTATCGGTTGGTTGTGCTCCTTGTTGCATTCATTTTAGTGCTACTTCTTTTTTAAGATCTACAACACCATTTATTGGGTTGTATGTTCCTATTAACTCGATGTATTCACCATCACGTTTAACACGTGAATCTGAGGCTACAATTCTGTAAAAAGCAGCTCTTTTTTTACCAGCTCTTTTTAATCTTAGTTTTACCATAAGTTCCTCCTTACTCTATATAAATACATTAATAATAATATATTAATAAATTAGGTTGTCAAGTATTTTTACTTAACAAAGTATTTTATTTTAAAACAAAAAAAACACCAAAGGTGTTTTGAATTCATAATGGCGCCCACGAGAAGATTCGAACTTCTGACCCTACGCTTAGAAGGCGCATGCTCTATCCTACTGAGCTACGTGGGCATCAACAAGACAAAAATATAATAACAAAAGAAAGTTATTTTTGCTATCTTTTTTAGTCTTTTTTTCAATTTAATAATTTTAGTGGTAATTCAAGTGATGATTGAAACTTCAAAGTTAATTCATCACTCTTTAATTTTTCACCTTCATAATTTAAACATAGTTTTTTGAAATTTGCAAAGATATTTTCAATTAGAGTAGTTGTTTGTACGGTGTGTCCTAATGGATGTGGTCCAAAAAGTATAATGACATACTTTATCAATTCTTCCAAATTGTAATCAAAAGATCTTGCAGTTTCTGGTTCGATTGATAATAAAAATGTTAATACTTTTCCAAGTTTATGCAAAAGAACATTTTCTTGTAATTGTTTAGAGTTATCAAATTCAATTTGTGAGGCTTCGATCAATTCATCCTCACTCATAAAGAATGTCCCTTCATTCATATTTTCAAAGTTTATTCTTTCTTTAAATTTATTTTCCTTAACCTCTGTAAATAATTCTAAGATTTCGACATAAAGCTTTCGTTTCTGTTGAACATGATTATCAATAACTTTAGGTAAATACTCATGAACCAAAAGCATTGTTCTAATTTCAGAAAAAACATATCAAACAATTTCGTGAATTGTAACTAATTTATTGAAATCTACTTGTATATGTCTTGTTCCCTTTGATCTAATGTATGTTTTCAAAATTTTGTAGTTCATATGTTGATGAGAAAACGGTGATAATACAGCTTTAGATTCTGATGTATAGTCATCCAATATTTTGTTGTTTGCTTGAATTTTGTCTAAGTATAAAAAATAGGGTAAATAATTTTCTAGCATCTCAAATACCTCTCCACCATCCGAAAGCATTGTAACAGCTGTTATTTCATCTTTCATTAAAATTGTTGTAACCTTAGTTAACTGAAAAAGTGCTTTGAAACGCTCTTTCATGTCAAAATCATCTCATTTAGATGCTGTAAAATTACTTAAAAATAAACTTCACTCTTCATCATTTTCAATCAATTCAATTGTTTCTTGAAGATATTCAACTTCTTTTGGTTTTCAGTCTCTGCCAGATTTATATTTTCTAATCAAATTATCTCTTTGGTAATATTTATGGACTCTTTGAAATAATCCTTGTTTTTCACCATTTTTTATTAGATTCAATGTAAACAAAAATGGATATAATGCACTAGTCTTAAGTTTTCCATCATCAGATTCATGATTAATGTCGTATTCATAATTAAACAAAGCTTCTCTTACATAGGCTTTTGATATTTTAATCAAATCTTTTGGTTTTCTAAAACAATAGTTATTGATATAAGGTAAAAGTAGGCCTGAAATCAGTTCATAAACTAAATTTTCAGTTTCTTCATCTTTAATTACTAATTTTTTCGGTTTTTCTTTAACAAATCTATATCTTACTTTATGTAATTTTTCAATATTTTCAATAATATATTCAGCATATTCCTTAGTTTCTTCTAATGGAATTTCACTGATTTTTATACCTCTATAAAGGGTATATTGTATGACTCCAAAATATGTTAAAGGATATAAACTAGATATTAAGTCTTTTTGTGTAACAATATAATATTTTAATTCTGCGTTATTCTTTGCAATGATATGCAAACCATATCAAAACAAACTTTCCTTTTCAAAATTTTTCATTTTCACCTCTAAATAGACTTGATAATTTTAGACCAAAGTTGTGTTCAATACAATTATTTTGTATAAATAAACTAATAAATGAAATTATTACCCAAATTTACAAAATATTATTTTTCTTTATAAATTCTTTCATACTAGAAATTGCTCTTTGTGAGTATAATTCTCTCTTTTCCTCTTTTTTAAGTTTATTATCAATCACCATATTTTCGACTAAACTTCAGTTTGCTTTCATAGGTTGAAAGTTTTTTTCACTAGTTGTTATTATATAGTTTTGTAGAGCACCCATAACTGTATCTTTCGGGAAAGAACAAAGCGGTTCATCATTAATCATTTTATAAATATTAATTGCAGCTATAATGCCACTACTACAAGACTCTACATATCCCTCAACCCCTGTAATTTGTCCTGCAAAGAATATATTTTTATTAGTTTTCAATTGATTGTAGTTATTCAATAATGCAGGAGAGTTAATAAAATTATTTAAATGCATAACTCCATAACGAACAAATTCAGCTTTTTCCAAGCCTGGAATTAGTTGAAAAACTCTTTTCTGTTCTTTTCAAGTTAAATTAGTTTGAAATCCGACCATATTATACAAATCATCTTTTGCATTATCCTGTCTTAATTGCACAACTGCAAAATTTTTGCTCCCATCGATATTACTCAATCCCGCTGGCTTTAGAGGACCAAATCTAAGAGTGTTGAAACCTCTTTTTGCCATAACTTCGACTGGCATACACCCTTCAAAAAACTTTAAATTCTTTTCTTTATCTAAGTGCTTTTCAGCCAACTGAGCATTTACCAACTCATCATAAAATTTTTTATATTCTTCTTCAGACATCGGACAGTTTATATAATCTTCCGTTTCTCCTTTATCATAACGATTTTTTCTAAAACAAATGTCCATATTTATAGTATCTTTTTTTATTATCGGAGCAACTGCATCATAAAAATAAAAATACTCTTTACCAAGTAACTTTATAATTTCATTCTGGAGATTATCGGTAGTTAGTGGTCCGGATGCAATTAATGTTATCTCATCATCATCCCAAGTGACTTTTTCCTCATCCAGTATTTCGATATATTTATTTGTTTCAAGTTTATTTGTTATGTAGTTTGAAAACTTTTCTCTGTCAACAGCAAGACTTCCTCCAGCTGGTATTTGAGCATAATAAGCCGCTTCTAAAATCAATGAGTCCAATAGTTTCATTTCTTCTTTTAAAGTACCAACAGCATTCTTATTATCTAATGATCTAAGTGTATTCGAACAAACAAGCTCTGCAAAAGAATCGAGTTTTTGCACTGGATTTTTTTGCACTCTTTTTATTTCAAATAATCTTACGTCAATTTTTCTTTTTGCTAGTTGTCAAGCAGCTTCACAGCCCGCAAGACCAGCACCAATAATATTAATTCTCTTTTTCATTACTTAATTATAGCAAATAAAAAAATGGCATAGCCATTTTTATTCCATTAATCCAGCTTCGTAAAGTTTTTTGAAGTGTCCTTCTTTAGTTTTTAGCTCGTTGAATGTACCTATTTGTACAACTCCTACATCTCTGGCTAAAACAATTATTTGGTCGCAATTTTTTATAGTACTTAACCTATGAGCGATTGATACGGTTGTTCTATTTTTCATAAGTTTATCTAGTTCATTTTGTATTTCTTTTTCAACAATATTATCTAGGGCACTTGTTGCCTCATCTAAAATTAATAACTCTGGATCTTTTAAAATCATTCTAGCAATTACTAAACGTTGTTTTTGACCACCAGATAACATAAACCCTCGTTCACCTAAAATAGTGTTATAACCGTCTGGTCAAGTCATTACTAACTCATGTAACTCAGCCTTTTTAGATGCTTCAATAGCTTCCTCTTCAGTTGCATTGAAATTTCCATATTTGATATTGTCTAGAACAGTTCCAAATAATATTTGTGGTTCTTGTTCAACATAACCAACTTTATCTAAGTAAGTAGAAAGTTTAACTTCTTTTAAATCTATATTATTGTTTATTAAAACCTTACCTTCACTAGGGTCGTAAAATCTTAACAATAGTTTAGATATTGTGGATTTACCACTTCCTGTTTCCCCAACAAAAGCATAACTCTTTCCATGTTCAAATTTGAATGTGAACTTTGGTAATATGATTTTATCTGGTTTTTCTGGATATCTAAATTCAACATCTTGTAAAATAATGTCTCCACTAATTTTATCTATTTGCATACCTTCTTCTGGTTCATAATGTGGATCTAATATAGATTTAGATCTAATAATTTCATCAATTCTGAACGAAGCTGTCGATGCTTGCACAACCCCAGCAGTAACTCTAGCTAGTTGCATAATAGGACCAACCATTGTACCAACACCACTTATAAATGATGAAAGTATAATCGAAAGTAATTGAGTTTGGTCATTGTATAATAGTGCCGCCGAGATTACAACAACCATTTGGATTGAAGAAATACCAGCAATCATAACAGTAATAATAGTCGACTGCATAGAGATAAGACTAAAAGATTTTTTATAATAATCATTGTGAATTCGCTTAAATCTTTCAGTTTCATAAACTTCAGTACCAGAAGCTTTTATTAGTCTAATAGTTGCAATTCTATCTGTAACATCACCGTTTATATTTGTTATAGAGTCTCGAACTTTAAACATAAGTTTTTTTACTATTCCAAAAGTTGAAAACATTGTTATTAATATTATTAACATCAATGCTACTAAAATTCCTGTTAATTTTAAATCTATTGTTAATAACATTCCAAGAGAACCAAAAAATGTAAATATAGCTGATAACAATGTAACAGGAACTTGTTGCGCTTGGTCACCAATAATTTGTGTATCTGAGACTATTTTTGTAAGAATTTCTCCTATTTTTTTATCAGAATAATAACTCATATCTTGTTTAACAAGTTTTTCAAGTGCTTTATTTCTTAGTTCTATTTCTATATTTTTACCCATAATACCAGCAATAAAATTGGAAATAAAAGTAAATAGTCCTAATGCTACAAAAAGTGCTAACTGAAAGTAAATTCATTCTTGTCAACCAAGTTGTAATCCAAAAAAGTCTGTGTAATAATTCTTTGAATCTAATAATTGAGAATTTTCGTATCCATTACCTCTATAGTATACACTTAATGAGTTTTCACTATTTTTTTCTAAAATAGAATTTAAACCATTTTCATCAATACTTCCACTACCAATGCGACTAGCAACGATAGCAGGAATCATAAGGCAAGCCATCATGTTTTGTATTATTTTTGGTCCTACAACGGTAGTTACAGCAGACAATCCAGTGATTATAAACAAACTAAAGGCAATTAAAGGGTGTCTTTTCAAATAATTAAAAACTATTCCAAAAAATGTTTTACCACTTCCTTTATTTCTTTTGGTTTTAAAAGTTGGGTTTGAGGATGTTTTATCAGGGTTTTGAGTAACTAAAGATTGAGAGTTCGAGCTATTGTTATCATTATTATTCATAAGAACCTCCGCTTTCTTTCATATTTAATAATTATTATGAACCTATTTGTAGAAAATACAATTGAATATTAATTTTTATTAAAAATAAAAAAAAGAGATTTTAAATCTCTTTTTTCAATTATTAAATAAATCTATCATTTGTGTGTCGGGAATAAAATGATTAGTTAATTTAAAAATTATTAGGTATAAACCTTACAAGTGTGATATTTCTACCACGAAATTATTATACCACTTTAAATGTCGTTTACTATATCTTTTGCAGTTTCTATCAACTTTCCACCCATTTTGATCAATTTATTGGTTCCATTTAGCTCACCAGACACAGATGGTATAGCAAAAATATCTTTCCCTTCATTGAGAGCACAGTTGATAAGATTATTAAAATTATCAGCTTCTTTAAATTGAACGAAAACAATACCCTTCGAAAGTCCACATAATAATCGGTTTGAATATTCAATATAATCATCTGTTTTATCCTCACTAACCTCATAACACTCACAAATGAATAGTATGTTTTTATGTTCTATATCTAATGTTTTATCTAAATAATCCTTGATTCCAGATTTTAAAATGAATATAGTTTCAAGTGACTTCTCTTTGCATATATCAAGAACCTCTTCATTTACACCCTCATTCTCGTTAGTAATTATTAATTTATTTTCTTTTTTCAAATCAGGCAATAATGTCGCTATTCTTGTTTTTCCATAGTCATCTATCTCTTTTCCACCAACTATACCAACATTTTTTGCATAATTACTTATCAAATTTATATCTCCTTTATAGAACAGTACAAATGGTGGCTTATGTATATATTTTAATGAGTTTGGATAAAATGGGCTAAGAATGGTTATAAAATTACAATTTATTTTTTGCAATACATTTGTTATTTCTTCTTTTGAAATGCGTTCTTTTGTATCTAAAGCTTTGTAAATCTTATCTCAGTTTCCACTATATTTTAGTGAAAAGTATAGCAATACATTTTCCATTTAAGCTATATGTATAATCTTGTTGGCAACTATTTCATTACCATAGGTAACGCTATCAGTTGAACCAAAAGATATTATCCTTCCTTCAATTCCAACAAAAGACTGATCATAATATTCATACTCATCACCCAAAACATTACTTCATACTTTAACATTTATAAAATCGTCTGTTATTATTCCATCTTTATTTTTATAATTTCTTGGAACTCTTAAAATAAATTTAAACAGCTTTTTCTCTCCATTTTTTGAGTTGAAAACTAGCTGCGGAGTCCCCTCTATTTGTCCGATTATATTTACATTATTCATAATAATTTCCTCCCAATGAATATATCGTCTGTAAGCTTTGAAATATAGCAGGAAAATAAAAAAAATCATTTGGACTTGGTAATAACTCAAATCTAAATGACTTTTAAAATACTGATATTTAAAATAAGCGTTTATCTGTTCACCTATTCTATATTTTCACCTTTTTTGTAGGAAGCAATTTGATCGATAAATGCTTCTTTCAAGTTTGCTCTATCAACATTATAAGAGTTTTCAAGTTCTTTTAATGCCTCTAGTTTTTCTAAATTATATTGTTCTTTAAGATCTTTTGTAATTTCTTTGTCTGATACTTTAGTTGCATAAGTTTTCTTTATATTTTGCAAGTTTTCGATATATGCTTCTTTCGTTTTTTTCTTAGACAAGATCAAATTTTGTTTTAGTATACCTTTATATCCGAGTAATGGCGAGTCTTGTTCTATGAGACCTTCGGACTTCGCTACAATTGGTGCAACAGCAACAGCACCAAGAACATTAGCCCCAGTTCTTCCCATGTCAAACAAACCATCTAACGGTGCTATGAAGGCTAAAACAGAATCAGTAAACCCAGGAAAACCAATACCACCAATTACACCAACTGTAACTACTGTAGCAGTACCAGGGACTCCAGCAATACCAAGAGAAGCAATAATAGTTACTAAAAGAGATATTAGGAAAAATCCGATGAATCCCATTTCATGAACTACTGAACTTGAATCCGTACCTGTTCATAAAATACTTGTTGCTAGGCCAGCTTGGACACCTGCACAAGCTATTAGACCCATTGTTGTAGAAATTGGTCCGATAGTATTTGCGGCAACTTCACCAACTTTTAAGTCATTTTTAATAGTATCAATTGTAACTGGTAATGTTGCGTTTGATGATTGAGTTGCAAAACCTTGTATAAGCGGTCTTCAAGCACTTTTTCATCACCCAGAAACCTTCATACCAGATAAGAAAATTAATAATGTCAATCAACCAATAGAGATTAATATCCCTAGATAACCAACACCGATTACTTTACCAATTACAGCAAGCATACCTATTGGTCTAGTTACAATCGAAACAGTAATCATAGACATAACTGCTAATGGCATAAATTTCATAAATGTCATCAGAATTGATATGATTATATCTCATCCAGTGTCCATAGCTTTTCTAACAGCTTCCATCTCAACACTTTTTCTTTTAGATAGTATTTTTACAGATAAACCAGCAAGTGCACCAACAACCATAACTGGAATTATTGAACTTGCAGCCATTGTTGAGAAAAAGTTATCTGGTAAGTATCCTCAAATTATTGATGGTAAAGGAACTAGGCTTTTTCCTTTTTCAGAATTAGTATTATTATCAAAAACAGATAACCCTTCTACTTTACCGACATTTGTTAACATTCCAAGCGCAAATGTTACAACAAAAGCAAAGGCTACATTCAATAGAAGAAGTCCTATACCCTTGATTGTAATTATACCGACATTTTTAGATGAAGGTTTTGCTGTAATTTTAAACATTGCTATAAATACGATTGGTATAGTTAACAGTTTTACCCCGTTTATAAATATTTTACTGAAGAATTCAGCTCAAACTTTTAGTTCATATACTCAATATAAGTTATCACTACTATTTTCGTAATCCTTATATGCATTTTGATCAGGGAATCCAATAATTGCTTGTAAACTTAAACCATAAACAAGCCCAATTCCAAGTCCTATCAATACACGGTACATAAATTTTAATTTTATTTTTTTCAAGAAGATTCATAATGAGATTTGTAACGTTATAAAGATTAATATTGTAACAGCCGATTCTCATCTACTAATTGCTAAAAAATCCTTTAATATATCAGTCTTTTCTGCTAAAAACATATTATCCCTTTCTTTCATTTTATTTTAATATATTAGATATTGCTATATGTATTATGTCAGTTGTTTTTGAGAACGGCGGCGAATAAACTAAATCAACTTGTTCCAAATGTTTATCGATAATGGTTTTATTCCAAATCATAGCTGCTAATGCATTAATTCTCAAAACAGCTTTATTGCTACCACACATTTGTGCGCCAATAATAGTTTTATCTTTATTATTCATAATCAATTTAAGATAAAGATCGCTTTGCCCATTAACATAATGAGTGAAGTCTTTATCTTTTATAAAAATTGATTTTACATCCATATTTTTTTCTTTGGCATATTTTTCTGTTAAACCAGTTCTTGCCACCTCTAGATCAAAAATTCTAATAATAGAACTTTGAATTGATCCTTCAAAACTAATATTTTTACCAACTATATTATCAGCTATAACCCTTGAAAATTTGGAAGCTACGGTTGCTAATGGGGAATAGATATCTTCACCTGTTATAAAATTTTTAGAAGTGGCACAATCTCCACCAGCATAAACATCTTTTATATTAGTTTCTCCCAGTTTATTCACCAATATAGCTCCATTATTAATTAATTTAAGATTGGTGTCTTTTAGAAACTCTGTGTTAGGTTTAAACCCTACACATAAAAGAACTGCTTGTGTTTTTATAACTTCGCCGTTTTTCAAGACTACACCAGAGACATTTCCATTCTCATTTAATATTTCTGTGACCTGTGCGCCTAGAAAAACTTCAATTTCTTTCTCTATTAGTTTGTCTTTTATTAATGTTGTTATCTCAGAATCAAAACTTTTTGAAGATAATTCTTCTTCCATTTCTATAAGATTTACTTTTTTACCTATTTTAGATAATGTTTCGCACATTTCAAGGCCTATAAATCCTCCACCAACTATGGTAATCTTTTCTATGCTATCGTTATTTAAAAGTGCATTTTTAAGGTTTTTACCATCTTCTAAGGTTGTTAAAGTAAATACATTGTTTGTGTTTATACCTACAATGTTAGGAACTATAGGTTTTGCGCCAACAGCGATAGTTAAGTAATCATAAGAATCTGCGCCATCTTCTAATATTACTTTTTTGCTTTCGAAGTCAATTTTTTTTACTTTTTTATTTGAATGAACTTGTATGTTCATTTTTTCGAAGTCATTGATAGTTCTTGCCAACATCAAGTTTTCATTTTCAAACTCGTCGGCCACATAATAAGGTAGTCCGCAAGCTCCAAGTGAAACATAACTTTTATCTTGATAAACAGTAATATCTATTTTTGGATCATTACGTCTCAATCTTGCAGCGACTCCCATTCCTGTAGCACTACCGCCAATAATTATAACTTTCATATCCATACCCCCTATGGTCTCTCTAACAATTATTATTATATCTACATAGGTAAAAAAAACGAAAAAAAAATATAAAATTTTAAATTTTATATTTCTAAAAACATTTTTAAGTTTTCAATAAGGTTCTTGCATTTTTCCTTAGCATTCTCTAAAGTTTTATCAATCGTAACAAAATAAATCTTTATTTTTGGCTCAGTACCGCTAGGTCTAATGGCAAATCAACTGCCATCTTCAAAATAAAATTTCATAAGATTTTGACCTGGCATATTATATAAACCATTGATATAATCTTCGGCATATTTTAATTCTAAATCTCCAAGTTTTTCAAAATACTCGCTTCTTAGTTTTTCCATAATTGGCTCAACTTTTGATTTAATTTCTTCTGGTTTGAAGTTCAAGTTTTCTGTATAAGTGTAAAAATATCCGTATTTTTCATATAGTTCAAAAAGAACATCAATTAAAGTTTTATTTTGTTTTTTATAGTATCAAGCAGCCTCAACCAACATAGTAGTTGCTTGGATGCCATCTTTATCTCTAGTTGAGGAGTCCAATACATAACCGTAACTTTCTTCGTATGCAAAGACAAAATTTAAGTTCCTTTTTTCTTCTTTTAAAATTTCTGAACCCATTCACTTGAAGCCAGTTAAAGTTTTAATTACACTGACTCCATAAGTTTCACTAGCAATTCTATCACCTAGGTCACTAGTAACAAAACTTGAATACATTGCAGGATTTTTTGGTAGTTTATTATGTTTTTTAAGTTGGCTCAGTTTTCACTCAATTAATAATGGTCCTGTTTGATTACCATCAATTCTTATTCATTCCCCATTATGGTTAATTGCACAACCAATTCTATCTGCATCTGGATCTTGAATAATCATTATCGATGCATCATTATGTTTTTTTCCATATTCTAATGGAATAGTTCAAGCTGGTTCAAATTCAGGATTGGGGTTACCAACGTTTTTAAAAGTTGGGTCTTCAAAAGAATGTTCTGCAACTTCGATCACATCATATCCAAACTCTCGTAATAAAGGTGGAGTAAACTCAGTTCCTGTACCATTAACAGCTGAGTAAATAACTTTGAATTTGTTTCTATCTTCATTCTTGTAAAATTGTAAATTCTCAATCATTTTTTTGTAGTTGACAATTACTTTTTCATCGACAATTGTCATCAATGATTCATCGCACTTATAGTTTCAATTAAGTATGTCCTTTATTGTTGACATCTTATCTGCGATTACTTTTGTTTCTTCATCTATTAATTGACAACCAAACTCATCATATATTTTGTAGCCGTTATAATTTGCTGGATTATGACTGGCAGTTATCACAATTCCACCAATAGCATTCAAATCCTTTGTAGCGAACGATACAACTGGTGTTGGTTTCATATCATTGTTTTTAAATAAATAAGCTCTTATACCAAAACTAGTTAATATTTCAGCTGCTAATTGAGAAAATTCTTTTGAGTTTTTTCTATTATCATGACCAATTACAACCCCTCTTGATAGAGAATCAGGGTATTTTTTTATTAATAATTTAGCATAACTTATTGTTACTAATTTTATAGTATATGAATTAAATCTTCCTGGTCCTGGCCCCAATATTCCTCTAATTCCAGCAGTACCAAATTCTAATTGTAAATTAAAAGCATTTTCTAATTCATAATCATCAGCTGCTAACAGTTGTTCTTTTAACTCAGGATCCATATTTTTAGCATTTATTCATTGTGAATATAATTGACTATTTTTGTCGAACTTCATTTTTTTTCTCCTTTATATTAGCCACTGGTTTGTAAGATACCCGATGAATATCTAAAATTCCATATTCTTCAAGTCTTTGAATGTGTTCTTTTGTGCAGTAACCTTTATGTTTTTTAAAATTATACATAGGATATATTGTATCAAAACCGTCCATCAAACGATCTCTATACACTTTTGCAATGATGCTTGCAGCAGCGATTGTTTGACTAAGATTATCACCCTTAATAACTTTATACGTTTTATACCCACTTAATTGTATATCTTCTCCATCAATTAAACAAACATCTGGCTTTATTTTTAAATCTTTTATGCTTTCTAGCATTCCTAAAACACTTGTTGCTTTAGGATTCAATTTATCAACAATTTTAGCATCATATTCTTTAATAGAGCAATCTATAGAATTTTCTAGAATTTCGTTGTAAAGACTTTCTCTTTGTTTACTTGATAATAGTTTAGAGTCTCTTATTAGAACGTTATTATAAGAAGGTTTTAATATTAAACTCGCTACAACAATTGGACCTGCCATCGCACCTCTTCCAACTTCATCACTTCCTGATATAAATTCCACATTTTCATTGTTCCTTATTTGTTGGTCAAATAAATATCGTTCATTTTTTATCATTCAACAGTTAAATCACTTTCAATTGTTGAATCTACATCAACTTCATCAACCAAAGTTAAACTTTCGTAGTTTACCTCAATTGGTTTTTCAAAAGAGATTTTTCCTAAATTAAGGTTCAATAAATCATGGACGAATAGTTCGATAGCTCTCTCTACATCAGCTATTGAATCTAAAATGATAAATTTATTTCTTTTAGCAATTTCTTCAAAAATTTTAAAAGTATCATCGTAATTAATTGGTCTAGATATAACTTTATTTATTTTATACACATCCTCAATCAATTTTGGATATGAATTATAAATATAACGCATAAGTTTAGTGGCAAACCTTTCTTTTGGAACTACTTCAATTCTTATTGAATTAGTTGCTGCACAGTTACAAGCAATTGTTTCATTTTCAAATTTTGAAGGTAGTATTCCTGGTGTATCGATAAGCGTTATTTTGTTAGTCATAATAATTCTTTGCATACCGCGAGTTACACCCGGTTTATTTCCTATTTTAAGTCGCTTACCTTTTGAGAGTTTAGAAATTACAGTAGATTTACCAACGTTTGGAATACCTACCACTAAAACATTTATTTGTGGATTTTCTATTCCCCTTGCCTTGTCTTTTTTTTGCTTTTCAATTGTCATTTTTTCGATAAGTTTTAATATATCGTTATAAATAGGTTGCTGTTTATCTTTAATTACATAAACAACATTGCCACAGTTAAAAAAATAGTCTTTTCATTGTTTAGTTACTTCATCATCAGCCAAGTCACCCTTAGACATTAAAATCAATCTAGGTCTATTGTTAAGTAACTTTCTAAATAAAGGATTTTGAGTTGAAAATGGTGCTCTAGCATCAACAATCTCAATCACTAAATCAACAATTGAGATTTTAGCTTCTATTTCTTTTATACTCTTATTCATATGTCCTGGAAATCAATTGAAACTTGATTTTTCATTCATAGAGAACACCTCCACATATCTTTAATTGTAACGATAAAAAATAATAATTAGTACTCTTTTTTAAATTGACAACTTATAATAAGTTTTACTTATGATACGGTTCTTTTCTAATTATTTTAATTGAGCGGTAGACTTGTTCTAATAAAACTACTCTCACCAAATTATATGGTAATGTTAGTTTACCGAAACTTATTTTATTTTTGATCAGTATTTTGAAATTATCACTAAAACCGTCGCTAGGCCCAATTATAAAAGTGACATTGCCACCCTTGAAGTCCTTAATATCACAAATTGTTTTAGCGAGTGCCTCGGATGTTTGTTGAACAGCATCTATTTCCAATAAAAATATATTAGAGTCATTGATATTTTTAATCTTAGTTTTTATCGCTTCTTCATTTCTTACCATGTTAGTTTTAATATCATTTGTACTACTCTCTGTGATCTCCACTATATTTATATCGACAAACTTTTTCAATTTATTTAAATATAAATTGTAGATTTCCAGATATTCCTTGCTCATTTTATTAAAACAAATAATTTTGATATTTATCATACATTTCTCCAAGATTTTAAATATACACTAATCATATAACATTTCGTAACTAACGACTAAAATAAAACAAGTTTATGGTAAAATATATTAAATTAGATTTTGGAGGAAATTTATATGTCTGAAAGAAAACACTTTCAATCTGTATTGGATCTAAGACCTCAATTTGAAAATATAATAGATGCATTAGTTCCTGATATTCAATTTTCATACTCAGCAATTTTGAACAATTCAACTATACAAACATATTTTAATATGATCTCATTAGAATATTACGGTTACGAATTTTATCAATTATTGAGATTAAATAAACTAGAGTTTAAGTTAAATGAAAGAACACTAAATTTAACAATATTAGAAATGGTATATAACATAGTTTTGCAAATCGTTTCTAGAAAATGAAGATACTCAGAGTATATTGCTTATGATATGTACATATTACCACTACGTATACAAAAATATGTAAATGCAATGAATTACAAATTTATTGAAACAGAAATTGAAAATAATAAAGTGGTTTTTAAATTAGTAAGTCAAAAAGAAAGAATCATTTCAGAGAAAGTAATAGAAGAGTATCAAGATGATAGGATTAACAATATAATTCACCAATTTAGATCGGCTACAGAACACGAAATTGAACTAAAGTTAGCTTTATTTAAAAATATTGCATTATTTATTGAGGTTGGTAAGCCTATAATGTACCAAAAATTTGGAAATAAATTTGCTGATGATTTTTATAGCCAAGTTGCAATATTGGATAAATATAAATCTGATAGTTTAACCGAAAAGCAAAAGAAACACATTGCTAAGGTTGTTGATGATTTATTCAATATTTCAGTATTATTAGTATTACTAATGAGTGATTCTATGAGAGCTGGAGTTTGATCTAAGATAAGTGCAGAAGAAAAACGAAAAAAAGAACTTGATAGAACTAGAAGAACTATTGAGGAAGCAAATCGAAGACTACAAGCTATTAAAGAACAAGAGGCTTCGGATGTGAAAAGAATAGGTTCAATTAAAAAGTAAATATTCTCTAAAAGTTATGCATTTTAAGTATAACTTTTTTTATTTTCATAAAAAAACTTTGCTTATATTTGAAATTTAAGCAAAGAATAGAATATTAATATTTTGTTGTTATTACTTCCCTATTTTAAAACTAACTACAATACTTTCTTTGTTTTTAAATACCTTATACACATTTGAATTTTCTTTTACAAATATCTCAGCACTTTTATCTTTTATGAAACCAACTTCTATTTCATCAATATCTACATTTTTATTCTTATTTTTGATAGCAGCTATAATAGTTTCTTTTTCTTTATTTTTAATAGTTCCTAAATCGGTAACAGTTAAGTCTGTTGATAAATCTTTAAGGATTGCTTTGACAGAGAACTCGATGTTTATTTCAGAACCAGCAGCGATTTGGTTATATACTTTTGATTCTTTTTTAACTGAAACTTTTGCACTTTTCTCTGTTATTGAAGATAAAACTAACTCATCAATTATGATATTTTTATTATTATCTTTTATCCCTTTTATGATTGTTTTTTCATCTTTATTTGCCAACTCGCCTAATTTTGTAACAGTTAAGTCTGTTGATAAATCTTTAAGGGTTGCTTTGACAGAGAACTCGATGTTTATTTCAGAACCAGCAGTAATTTGGTTATATACTTTTGATTCTTTTTTAACTGAAACTTTTGCACTTTTCTCTGTTATTGAAGATAAAACTAACTCATCAATTATAATATTTTTATTTTTTTCTTTGATTGCATTCTTTATTGTTTTTTCCTCTTTATTTGCTAAATCACCTAATTTGGTATTAGTTAGTACTGATGATAAATCTTTAAGGGTTGCTTTTTCTTTTGAACAAGCAACCAATGAAGCTGGACCTGCTCCTATAAGTGTTATTGACCCTAATATACTTAATAGTTTTTTCATATTTTTCAACTACCTCCCAGTAAATTTGTTTAGGTTAAAACCCGTTTGTGATATTAACAAAAAAAAAAAAAAAACATATATTTATAAGAAAATATGTTTTTTAGTTAGTAATAATTATTTTTAGTTTTAAACTGGTTGCTTTGTTGATGAAATAACTAATTCTCTAACAGCAACAGATTGAGGTAACTCGTATGTATAAAGTATCATATCCGCAACTACTGACGGCTTTAATCCACCGTCCAACTTAGATTTTCATTTATTATATGTTTCGATAGAATCTTTATTTACTGTGTTTGAAATAAGATTAGTATCAACAAGAGCTGGTGCTATTGTTGTGACTCTTACATTATATGGTGCTAGCTCTTTTCTTGCTTGTTCACTAATAGCATGAACTGCAAACTTTGTACCATTATAAATTGCCCTGTTTTCAGAGGTTCATCTACCAGCTACACTACTAATATTTATGATAGTACCTGTTAATCTTTCTTTCATATCATTAATCACAATATGCATTCCATTTAAAACACCTTTTACATTAATATCTACCATTTGATATTGTTGTTCAATATTCATGTCAAATATTTTTCCTAAAGGCATAATTCCTGCATTGTTAATCAAAAGATCTGTTTTACCATAAGTATTTTCTGCAAATCGAACAGCACTTTCAAACGCTTTTAAATCTTGAACATCGACACTTTTACAAATGGTATTAGGTAAATTCAACTCTGTCAGTGGTTCCAATCTTCTAGCCAATAACAATAAAGGATAACCTTTTTTTGAAAAACATAACGCTAATTCTTTACCTATACCAGAGGATGCTCCAGTTATTACTACTAATTTTTTCATTTAAAACCTCTAAATATTTAATTATTCAAATATTATCTCATTCTACCTAAGCCACCCAAGTTTGGCATTTTTCCAGACTTCATTTGTTTCGCCATCTCAAGAACTTGTTTTTTTCCTTTGTCAAATTGATTAAGTAAGTCATTGTACTCTTTTTCTGTTCTTCCTGAACCTTTTAAAATTCTTTGTTTTCTTGTGATTGCTTTCAAAATTCTAGGGTCACGTCTCTCTTTTACTGTCATTGAGTCCATTAAAACATTAGCAACAAATAATCGTTTTTGCGCTTGTTCAATTTGTGTTTCATTGATCTTCCCATTCATCCCGGGCATCATTTTCATTAAGCCACTAATGTTACCCATTTTAGCAAGTTGAGCTAATTGGTTTCTCAAATCTTCTAAATCAAATTGACCAGCAAACATACGCTTCATTGTTTTTTCCATAGTTCTTTGGTCTACAACAGCCGCTGCTTTTTCGAATAAAGTATCAACATCACCCAATCCTAAAATTCGGTCGGCCATACGTTTTGGATGGAACTCTGCTAACGCATTTATACCCTCACCCTCACCGATAAATTTAATTGGTAACTTAGTTATATCCGTAATAGATAATGTAGCACCCCCACGCGCATCACCATCTAGCTTGGTTACAATTACACCACTAAGTTTAAGAGTTTTGTTAAATTCCTGACTAACATTTATAATATCTTGACCTGTCATCCCATCAACTGTTAAAATAATTTCTTGTGGTGAAACAGCTTTTCTAATATCATTTAATTCTTTCATTAATGTTTTATCAATTTGTAGTCGCCCAGCAGTATCCAAAATAATAACATCATAGTTATTTTTTTGAGCAAAATCAACTGCTTCTTTAGCTGTTTTTACTGGACTTTGTTTTCCTTTTTCAAAGGTGTCTAGATTATTTTTATTACCCAATTCAACCAATTGATCAATAGCACCTGGACGGTAAATATCTAGACCTACCATTAATACTTTCTTTTTATACTTTTTTGATATTAAATTACTCAACTTACCTACAGTTGTTGTTTTACCTGCCCCTTGTAAACCAGCCATCATGATTATTGAGGGTTTTTTATTGATTTCAAGTGGAGTATTCACCTTACCCAAAATTTCAACAAGTTCTTCATGAACTATTTTTATCATTTGTTGATCGGCTCTTAAACCATCTTGAATGAATTCTCCTTGACTTTTATCTTCTATTTTTTTTATGAATTTTTTGACTACATCAACGTTTACGTCCGCTTCAAGAAGAGATAATCTAATCTCTCTCAAGACTTCTTTTATATTATCTTCATTTAAAGTTGTCTTTTTTAAATTTTTTTCAATAGACTTTTTCATTCTATTAGCTAAAAAATCTCCAAATCCCATTTTAATCAACTCCAATCATCTAATTAATTATAGCATATAAAAAAATGACTAAAATCGGCTTTTAGTTTGTTAATAAAATAAAAAAACCGTTTAAACGGTTTTATACTTTTAAAGATTGTCTGATTTCTCTAATCAAAGTGATAACTATCTCTCCTGGTGTTCTGTTAATAGATGATATTTTGTCCTTGATTTTGTAGACTAATTTTTTCAATTCATAGTCATCTACTAAATTAGGATTAACAATCACTCTTATTTGGCGCCCTGCTTGTAACACATATGCTTTTGAAACACCTTCAAAACTTAAACAAGTTTCTTCGATCTCTCTCATTCTGTGCATATATTCCTCTGAGTTATTATTACGAGCTCCGGTTCTAGCGGCACTTAAAGTGTCTGCAATTGCTACAATTTCTGCATAAAATGATTTTTTTTCAACATCACCATGATGAGCTTCAACTGCGTTAACAATTATTTCATCCATTTTTACTTTGCGCAATAATTGGGCTCCCAATGAGATATGGGAACCTTCTTTTTCGAAGTCTATTGCTTTTCCAATATCATGTAATAATCCTGCCAATAATGCTATATCTTCATCAAGTTCAAGTTCGGCTGCTATTAATTTAGAGAAAGTTGCTACTTCGATTGAATGTTGCAAAACATTTTGACCATAACTATATCTAAACTTCAACTTACCTAAGGATTTGATAACCTCAATATCCAAATTATTGATTTTGAATAGCTCCATAATTTCATAACCAGTTTGTTCGAAAGTTTCTTCCAACTTTTGTTCTTGTAATATCAACTGTTCCTCAATAGCTACAGGTTGAATTTTTCCTGATTTCATCAATGCCTCTAATGCTTTGTAGGCGATTTCTCTTCTTATTGGATTGAAAGAAGATATGAGAATTCTGTTAGGAACCTCATCAATGACAATGTCAACACCACCATATTGTTGGAAAGTTTTAACATTTCTACCTTCCCTACCTATAATTTTTCCTTTTAAATTATCGTCTTCAATTTTAAAAATTGTGGTGTTTTTTTCTGTTGCAACCTGAACAGAACATTTTTGCATTGCATCAATCAATATTTCATTCGCTCTTTGTTTAGAATTTATTAAAAGTTTTTCTTCTTTAATTTTTAGTTCCTTTGCTAAATCTTCAATGTAGGTTTTCTCTGTATATAAAATTAACTTCTCTTTAGCTTCTTCGACATTCATTTCAGATGTTATTTCTAAAATAGAAACTACTTGATCAATCTCTGTTGATAACTTGCTTTTCATTTTTTTTACTTCTATTTGGGATTGAACAAGTTTTTCTTCTTTGTCAGCAACTTCTTCTAGTTGTTCGAAAAGAAGTTTTTTCTTTTTAATATAATCTTTTTCTAGGGATTCTAACTCCTCTTTTTTCAAATCGATTTCTTCTTCAGCTTTAGCCTTCATTGCAGCAATTTCAACTTTTGTATCTGCCATTGCAGTCATTTTTAGCTTTTTTGCGTCGCTCTGTGCTTTTTTTAAGACATTCTTGTACTTGCGACTAAACAGTATATATATTAGTGCGGTTGTAAGTAATACTGATAGCACAACAAATACTGTTATTATGACAATGAATGTATCGTTTTCTCATGTAAATTTCATCTATGTTACTCCTAACTGATGAAAAGCGGTGTTGTAATTCAACACTTTAATTATATACCTTTGAATATCGAAAAAGCATATATCAAAGCAAAAAACTATTTATATGAAACTTATATAAGGCTAATTAACAAAAAGACCTAGTTATAGGTCTCTTTTATTCCAAAAGCTTGTAAAAGCATTAGAGTTTAAATAATATAAAATGCTTATATGAAATCTTTTTATTGTATTTTATTTGTATCAAGAACATTATTTTTAGATTTGTTTTTTAACAAAACTAATCCAAAGATTGTTAAAGTAGTAGATAATATAGTTAACACAAATACTACTGGAGATACCAAAATTATGAAAAGTGTAAATACTCACGAAATAATGCAAAGAACTATTTTAGAGTTTTTGAAATAAATGCTAGATAAGATTATTGAAACCAATGATAATGATATATAAATTGATATAAAAGAGATATTTTTCGCATTCAAATCTAAAATGAATATATTGATTATTTGTTTAATGATACATAAGATAGACGACAATATTATTATGACCTGTGTAACTTTAAAGTAAAACTTATTTTTTTGTTCTCGATTATAATCAAAACCTTCGTAATAATAAATAAATGTTATTAGACCTAAAATTAGTAACCCAACTGCTATTAGTGTTTTTATAACATTAACATCAGCATTTACAAAGTTATCTATTGCAATACAAAATGTAGCACTTAGAAAATTTAAAATCAAGAAAGGAATTAAGGATTTATTTTTTTTATTAATTATTAAAATCAAACCATATATGAAGGTTGCAATTAATAAAACTAAATTAATGGAAGTCGCTGTGATTAAAGAAATAAACCTATCCACATTATCATTCTTATATTTATGATCAAGATAAACGGGGATATTAACCATGTAACCAAAGAAAACATTTACAAGAACTGCTACACCTAGCATGATTATTAAACCTACTAAACATTTTTTATAATTCGGTGTTTTTTTTATCATATTATTCCTCCTTTATAGTTGTATTGATAAATTAGTTCCGTCATCTTACTTAACTTAGAACAAAGACATTCAATATCGTATTCACCACCCGAACGAATATTTTTTTTGTATAGTAGTACTATAGTAAGTAGTTTACTTATTGAAATGTATAATAATGTGATTAGACTTATTAAATTTTATAAGATGCCCTTAATAGTTTGGTTGGCTTATCTAAATATATAAAACAAATTTATTCAAAAACATAATATAAACAATTAATAAGAAAAGTTAAATTAATTTTTTATAGATGACATAATACAATTAGATTTAAAGTGAAATCAAAATTAATAGTTTAAGTTTTGATTTTTTTTCACTTATTTAAATTAATAACTAGGATATTATTCTTGATTGAATGATATTTTGTTAATAATTTGACAGAATAATTTTTTTTATTTTATGACTTAAGCTTTCATATATTTATTTTCATTATATTTGAACTTATTAGCATCTAAATTTAGTAAAATATTATGACTCAAAGAATTATTTCTAAAGGCTTACTTTATTAGTTGATTATTATGTAAAATCTTTGTATTACATATATTCAATTATTTTAAGCTTCAAGTTATTGAAATGTTTTCTCTTGAATATAATCAATATTAACGTCTCTTACAACTTTGTTGATTTATAATTATAAATCTTCTAAAAAATAATCAAGTTAATACAGTTGACAACTTTATTATTTCCTCCTATCGATTAGAAATTACTCTATATTTAATTACTATTGCAGAGTAATTATGAATTCATTATACTTGAATAAAAAAAATAGTAGAATAGATAGTATTTAATTACTAAATTTAAGTATTAATTTTTTTGTTATAGTTTTTATAACATTTAGATGTACTTAATAATATTTACCTATAAATTAATAATCTTCAATATGTAAAATTTATTTAGAATTATAAAAGTAAAAAAGTTATTTTGTAAATATGAATAATTAAAAATACAAGAAAATGTTGAAATTTTATAGACAGCGACTTATTGAAGATATCCTTTAGTAAGTTGATTAACATAAGAAACTCAAAATATATAAACAAAAGATTTTGTAAACTAGGATTTGAGAATGATAAAGATATATTTTAAATTCTATTTACAAATTTCTAAAAGCTTAAAAAAAAAATCACACTTCAAAAGTGTGATAAATATATTTTGTCAAGTATACAAAATGTTTTTTATAAGAATACTTCAACCAAGTTTGAAGTATTTTTTTTCATAATTTGAAATCTAAATAAGCATATGCTGGAGGGCTCTTGTGTTTAATCATTATTCTTTCATAATTGTAAAATTCTATATAATTGTCGATTGCTAATTTCAACTTGAGAAACTCATCCTGCTTTAGTTTTATTTTTCACTCTTCTTTTAATGATGAAAAAAAGGTTTCACACATCCCATTATCAATAGAATTACCTGGTCTAGATAATGATATTATAATATTATTTTTTTTAGCATAACGCTTTGCAAATATAGATGTATATTGATTTCCGTTATCAGAATGGATAATAAGTTTCTTAGATAGATCTTGTCTATGAAGCGAAGCTTTCTCAAGTGTTTTTCTGTAAATATCTATGTCATTTTTTAAAGATACCTCATGACCTACTATGAATCCAGTGTTTGCGTCTTTCAAAACACTTAAATATGCAAATTTTTTATTGAAAGGTATATATGTAATATCTGTAACTCAAAGCTCATTTTTTGAATACAAAGATCAATTTCTATTAACATGATTAGGACCATAAGTTATTTTTTTGACTTCTTTCGGTTTTCTATACATCTTTTTTATTCTTATAACTGAATATAAATTAAATAATTTCATTATTCTTGCAACTTTAGATTGACTTACTACTATGCCTTGATTATTTAAAATTATTTTTATTCTGGGTGCACCATAAATGCCATTGTTTATCATGAATATATTTTTTATTTTATATGCTAAGTCCATATCTATTTTTATTTCATAATCCGGTTTATTTTTACCACATCAGCGATAATAACTCGCTCTTGTGACATTAAATAATTTACATAAAGAAAGAACCGTGTATTTGTTATTATATTTATCTATAGTTTTGTAATACTTTATAATTTTTTTTCTGAATTCTCCATCAGTTCATTGAACTTTTTTAAAACCTCATTCTCCATTTCTAATCATTTCAATTTTTTATTAAGTTCTGCAATTTTCTTATCTTTTGGATCTTTTGAATTGATTCTAATCTTTCCGTTGTGCTTATTGTGTTTTCCAGTTTTTGAAATAAGCGATTCATCACCAAAAACTTCTCAATCTACACACATTCTTCTAACTGTTGAATATGAAATATTGTACATTTTTGATAGGTCTTTATAAGATAAATTTTGATCAAAATGCTTGATAATCAACTCTTTTTTAGTCTCAAAATTTAGGATGTTTGATTTGTTTCCTTTTAAATTAGCCATTTAAAAAATTCTCCTTGTATAATTTTATGTTTTTTTTAACATAATGTATACTTAGAGAATTATATTCATTCAAAAGTGTGAAATAAATTTATTTTTTAATAACAATAAGTTTCTTTGAATCAACAAATTTCAAAATCAATTGGTATTCATTACATTGATTTATTATTTCATAACTTCGTTGATCTTATTTTGAATTTCTAGTAACTTGTCAGGATTTTTAATCAATCAATCTCGAACAGATTCTTTTCCTTGCCCTATTTTCTCTTCGTTGTAAGAATATCACACACCAGCTTTTGTCAAAACATTATAAACAGTTGCAAGCTCAATAACTTCTAATTCTCTATCGATACCTTTATTGTAGTTGATTGTTATTTGACAAGTTTTAAATGGTGGTGAAACTTTATTTTTTACCACTTTTATTTTAACTTTGTTAGCGCTTGGTTCACCATTATTCATAATAGTTTCCCCTTTTCGAACTTCTAATCTTACTGAAGAATAAAATCTAAGTGCTCTACCACCAGGTGTAACTTCAGGATTTCCAAAAATAACACCAACTTTTTCTCTTAATTGATTAATAAAAAGAACGGTTGTATTAGTTCTTGAAATAATCCCGTTTAGTTTTCTTAAGGCTTTTGACATCAAACGGGCTTGTAGACCGATTTGTTGGTCGGACATTTCACCATCTAATTCAATTTTTGGCACTAAAGCAGCAACAGAGTCAACAACAACAATGTTTATTGTGTTAGACTTCACCAACATTTCTAAAATATCGAGTGCTTGTTCACCAGAGTCTGGTTGTGCAACTATAAGATTATTGATATCCACTCCAAGATTTTTAGCATATCTTGGATCAAGAGCATGTTCTGCATCAATAAAAGCTGCTCTTCCACCTAGTTTTTGCGCCTCAGCAATGGCATGCAAAGATAAAGTCGTTTTACCACTTGATTCAGGTCCATAAATTTCAACAACTCTTCCTTTTGGATAACCACCAATTCCAATAGCTTTATCTAATAAGAAACTTCCAGTTGGAGTTGCTTCAATTAGAGAGTTTGCTTTGTCTCCCAATCTCATTATCGAACCTTTACCAAAAGTTTTTTCAATATCTTTTAATACAGCTTTAAATTCAGGATCATCATATATATTATTTTCCATATTTAAAATAGCCTCGTTTTTTGTTTTCTCAAAAATTTCTTTTATCATATCTTCCTCCCAATACATATATCGAGAGAAGAACATATTTTTTTACGTAATCCCTAATTTATTTTTAATTTTAGTTAATAATAAATTTAAAGCTTTTTTCTTATATTTTTTCCTTGAAATATTTTTGTAAATATTCAATTCGAAGAGAAATACTTCGTCCTTAAGCAGGAATCCAACATATGATAAACCACTTCTTTGATTATGTAAATCAATTGGAGTAGCATAACCTGTAAAACCAACAACCACATCTGTGTTTAAAATGTTTTTGGTTTTGTGTAGCATTTCTTTCAATGCTTCTATTGATACTGAAGAATATTTTTTAATTATTTCTGGTTCAATCCCAAGCTGGTTAATTTTAAATTCATCACTATAGCATATAAAACCACCTTTATATACCGTGCTTGCTCCTGGAATATTTGATAAATCACTACCAAATAATCCGCCAGTGAATGATTCACAAGAAGAAATTGTATAATTATTTGCTTTTAAAAAATTAAATAATTTTTTCATTTCCACAAATCCTTAAAAAATATAATGAGACTAATCTGTCATAACCCACGTTCTGTACACAATTGTGCATCAACTATCTATCTATCGCTAAATCAGCGATCCAATTTTTCAGTTCAATTCCCGAAAAACTAGCTCCTCTACCAAAATTTGAGTTTCTTGCTTGTGGAGTTTACCCGTTCCATTTCACTATTTCTAGTTACTCGTCTCTGTGGCACTTTAAAGACATCACCATATGAAAAATCACTTAGGTTAGTCTTGTCGTCATCATAAAAGATGCCTAGGGTTATTTTTTCCCCTAGCACAAACACTACATCCATCTCAGGATGTGCAAGCGTGGAGTTTCCTCTATATTCTTTTTCAAATATAGCAGTTGATTTCAAACCAATCTCACCATATATTTTACACTATTCTTTATTAAACTTCCCTTTTTCTAAATTAGAAATTCTTTCAATTAATGCACTACTTCCCAACCCTTGTCTTGCAAGTTCCTCTTTTTGTTGTTCATTTAATTTTAAATGTGCCATTGTTGAACTAAGATCTGACTTTAGTCTAGCAATTTTATCAGTAAGGTCTTTAATTTTCTTTTCTTGTTTTTGTTCCCTATCAGCAAATAACTTATAATCTTCTGCTATTATATCCAAGAATGCATCAACTTCTTCTACTTTATAACCCTTATATTCAACTTCAAAATCTTTTTGTAAAATATCTGTCCTTGTCAATTTTATAATGTTAGCCATAATTACCCCTTTTCTTCACTTTGAAATATTATATAACGAAATTTAGTTTTCAATCTATTTATTAATTTACAATAATAGCAATCAACATTGCTATAATCTTTATGGAGGTTTCTATATGAAAAATAGTGCGAGATTAATATCAATAATAGGATCAATAATATTTTTTATTTCAGCAATTGTCACATTAATAAATGATCATTCAAAACGATGAAGTTTAGCAGAAGATATTTTTGTAATCATATTTTCAATCTTTTTGATTGTTATTTTGATAATAAAAACTAATCGAAAATTATCATTGTTGTGGTTCACACTTGTCTTATTATTTGGTGTTGTTTATATCATATTATTATTTACAAACTTTAAAAACCTTTTATATTTATCACCAGGTATAGTTTGTTGTATTGGTGGGATAATTGGATTAGTAGCAGTAGCAAAAGATTAAAATGAGTTCTTAAATAACTCATTTTTTTTATAAAAAATGTAATTTGATAAAAGAAATCGGCGATATTAATTATGAGGTGATAATTTGATACTAAAAAATAAAGGACTTTACTTAGAAAGTGTCATAAACTATACACTTGAAAAATATTCTAATGATAGTTTAGCCTACTTTTATAAAATACCTTTGAATTCTACGTTAATTTCTGTTGATAACAATATCCTAAAGTCAAAGCTTACCAAAAACGTTTTTTGTGATTATATAGGTATATATAAAGGAGCCTATATAGAATTCGAAGCAAAAGAAACCGAGTTAGACTATTTTAATTTATCTAACATAAAAAAAAGTCAATTTGAAAAGTTAGAGATTGTTTCTAAAAACTCAGGGGTTTCATTTATAGTTGTTTATTTCCATAAGTACGATAAGTATTATGGATTATCATGAAGTAGTTTGCTAAATTTCAACACAAAAAAAATCAGTTTTGACTGATTTGAAAGAAATGGTTTCGAGATTTTTTTTGATGGTCGTTCACTAGGTTTGATTGATTTTATTAATCATTTAATCAATTGTATCTAGTCAACTTTAAATTATTTTTTTTAATATAATCATTAATTGTTTTTAATAAATCTTCAAAAGTTGTTATATTATTGTTGATTATTATTGATAGTAACTTTGGTTTTGAGATTCCTTTTTCGATATACGAAATTATAAGTTCAATTTCTTTTGCTTCTAGTTTTCTACCAATTAATTCTTCAATAAACAAATAATTAGTGTCATTGGTTAAATTTGAATTTTCTTCTTCAAGTTTAACTATTATTTTATTAAACAATGGAGTGAAGTCTAAAGAAGTTTTCTTACCTTTTTGTTCTAATTTTATTAAATTATTTACCAATAAGTTGTTAATTTCTTTTTCGATAATAGATTTTTCAATAGACATATATTTAGACAATTGAGATGGAGTGAAGTTTTTTTGTTCTTCATTAGATAACTCCATAATTATTAATATTATTGCAAGTTGGTTTTCAGTTATAGATAGTTTTGAGTAATTGAGAATTAGTAAAGTTTTTTTATTGATTAATCCTTTTCTAAAAAAATCAAACACAGGGATTCCACCTTTCAAAAAAAATAAAAGTTGCATAAGCAACTTTTTTTATTAGTGATTAAATAAATTATTTAGCCACAGCTTCTTTAAGTTGTTTTGAAACTTTAAATTTCGCTACTGTAGTTGCAGGAATTTGGATTTTTGATCCTGTTGATGGATTAACACCTTCACGTGCAGCTCTTTCAGTAGTAACAAACTTTCCAAATCCAGAAATTGAAACTTCTTCTTTTTTCACTAAACATGAAACAATTTCGTCAAAAATGAAACTTACCATTTTTTCTGCCTCTGCTTTAGTTGAGTTAAAATTTGCTGATAGTTTTTCTGATAATTCTTTTTTAGTCATGGTTATTACCCCTTCTATCTATACCTATACTACCTTAGCGTATTTGAAAAAATCGTGTATTAATACACTAGGCTTGCCATTATTATATAGTATTTTATACATTATTTCAAAAAAAGGTGAGGAAATTTTGTGCTTTTTGATGATTTTATAAGCTAATTCACAAGCAGCAACACCCTCCACTGTATTTTTGTGAGTTTTTAATACATTTTTAGCATTGTCTTTTTCCGCAATTTGTAAACCTAATGAAAAGTTTCTTGATTTAGGAGAAGTTGCGGTTAATATTAAATCTCCTAATGTGGCAAAATTCATAAAAGTTTCTATTTTAGCCCCAAAATGTTTAGCAATATTGTATATTTCGGCATTACCTATTGTAATAAGTGATGCTTTTGAGTTATCAGATCCGGCAAAACCAGTTAAAATTCCATTTGCGATGGCTACAGTATTTTTCAAGGCGGCTGCTATTTCACAACCTATAATATCTGTTGAAGTTTTAACAAAAAAGTATTCATTTGAGAAAATATCAGCCATTAATTGCGCAACTTCTTTATCTTCATTACAACTCATAACGCAAGTAGGTTTTCGCATTATCACTTCAATTGCAACTGATGGGCCATAAATTGCACCATAAGACTTCATTACACCTTTGTTTGATAACTTGGTTTTTATTTTTTTACTAAGTACATCTAAGTTTTCACTGTCTAACCCTTTTGATACATTTATAATGTGCATTTCTCTTTTTCCATACTTAAGAACATTATCTAAGGCATTATCTAAAGCAAATGTTGGTGTTGATAATATTACTATTTCAGCCTTTTCCATAGCTTGTGCAAAATCGTTGGTAGCGATAATATTATCATTAATTATAAGGTCTCCAAAGAATTTTGAGTTCAAGTGTTTTTCATTGATATCGTTAATTTCGGTATTATCAATTCCAAACATAATAACTGAGTGTCCATTATCCGATAAAACATTAGCAAGGACAGTTCCATAAGCACCAGTGCCAACTATTGCTATTTTCATATTTTTCATTCTTATTTTCTCTCCCTAAAAATTATGTTGATTGGTACTCCTGAAAAATCAAACTGTGATCTTATTTGATTTTCTAGAAAACGTTTATAAGAAAAATGAACAAAAGAAGGATTATTGACGAACAACACAAATGTTGGTAAATAGGCCTCCACTTGTGAAGCATAATAAATTTTCAAACGACCACCATTATGATTTGGTGCTGGATTTATTAGTTGAGCTTTGTTGAAAATTTCGTTTAATAAACTTGTTCTAATTCTCTTCTTGATATTATCTCTCACTAATTCAACTATTTCAAATATTTTATGAACTCTTTTATTTTCTTTGGCTGATATAAAAATGACTTTAGCATAATTCAAATACTTGAAGTAGGCTTTAATCTCCTCTTCTTTCTTTTTCATCGTATTAGATTCCTTATTCTTAACTAAATCTCATTTGTTTCCGATAATGATTATTGGCTTATTTTCTTCGTAAGCAAAACCACCAATATTTGTATCGTGATCTGTTACAGGTTGACTCGCATCCAACATTAATATAACAACGTCTGCTTTATTGATGCTTGTTAAGGACCTTAAATAACTATATTTTTCTAAATTTTCGTATATTTTCCCTTTTTTTCTCATTCCTGCTGTGTCAATAATAGTATAGTTTTTACCTTCTACTTTTATTTTGGTGTCAACACTATCAATAGTGGTTCCAGCAACTTCAGATACAATCATTCTTTCCTCACCAACAATAGAGTTTACTAGGCTTGATTTACCCACATTTGGTTTACCAACGATAGAGATTTTTATATCATCTGAGTTCTCATTCATAGCAAACTTCGGCATTTTTGCTGTTATTGACTCTAATAAATCACCAACCCCAATACCATGTGTTGAAGATATTAGACAAGGTTCTCCAAAGCCAAGAGTCATAAAAGAATATGACTCATCATATGTTTGTTTTTTATCGTACTTATTAACTGCTAAAATTACTGGTTTTTTAGTTTTATATAATATTTTTGCAACCACTTCATCTTCTAGTGTTATACCTTCTCTAAAATTAATTACAAAAACTATTACATCCGCTTCCTTGATGGCGATTTCAGCTTGCATTTTGATTTCTTTTGCGAATGCTGTATCTTGAAGGGTGATACCACCAGTATCAACAATTATAAAAGGCAAGGTCAATCACTCTGCATTTCCATACATTCTATCCCTTGTAACACCTGGTTTATCTTCTACTATGGCTTTTTTTTCTTTGATAATACGATTAAATAATGTAGATTTACCTACATTTGGTCTACCAACAATTGCTACAACACCTTTTCTTGACATGCTTAACCTCTTTCTTGTTTTATCGAATGAATGTGTTTTAAGACTTTATCGACAACTTCATTAAAGGCTAAATCACTAGTATCAATTACTCATGCATCCTTTGCAATTTTTAGCGCTCCAACTTCTCTATTCATATCAGATTCATCTCTTGCTTTAATTTGGTTAAGGAGTATATTGTAATCCACACCTGATAAATTATTTTTTTTATTTTGTTCCATTCTTCTTTGGGCACGAGCCTCAGGCGAGCAATCAAAGTAAATCTTTAAGTCAGCCTTTGGTAGAACTACAGTCGTGATATCACGTCCAACCATTATATTCCTTCCATTTTCTACCATTTGTTTTTGTAAAAACACCATTTTCTCACGAACTTCACTTATAGTTGCGATATATTTGATATTTTCAACAACATCATAATCGTTTATATATTGCGAATAATCATTTTCATTAATTTTTATAGATGAACCATCTATATCTACTGAATTAAGTTTTTTCAATAATTCAATAATTTGATCTTTTTTAGAAAAATTAACATTGTTTTGTAAACATCATTTTGTAAATGCACGGTACATTAGACCAGTATCTATAAATTTAAATCCTATTTTTTCAGCCACTAATGACATAACTGAACTTTTACCACTACCAGCAGTTCCATCAACTGCTATATTAAAATTAGTTTGCATAATAAGAACTCCTTATAAAAAATATGGTGTGATAATAGAAACTATCATTATTATTATTGCCATTATTATGAATATCAAAACACCTTTAAATCTATATTTTTTCTCATACATTTTTCAATCTTTCATTAGTAGTGCTTGAGCTTTTTCTGTTTTATCACTCACTTCTGATAACATTTGCATAGTACTTCTTGTGTCTTGACTTCTAACTTTTTGCACAGTAGCCATAGATATCTCTTGTTCCACCCTTTTATTTAATTGTTGCTTTTGTTTCAACTTATCAATATTTATAGTAAAAATTTCTTCATTTTTTTTCAAACTGTTGAAATAACGAATAAACTTCTCATTTCTAAGTTCAATTTGTTCCTCTATATCACTATTTGGCATATTATTAGCGGGTGTTTCTTTAGATTTTATTTGTTTAAGGTCGTGCATATCTTTTCTAATTTCGTATTTTAAGTCCTCAGATATTAAACTAGTGGACCTATCTTTATCTAAATACGGTTTTTCGATTTGATGTTTTTTATCAAATATATCCAATTTTTCTTTAAAATAATTTACATCTATTTGTTTTAACTTTTCAAAAGTTGCACTTATTATTGATTTTTCATTATGAATTTGTATGTTATATGCTATTTCTTTATTAACTTGGTCATGAATTTGTTTATTTCTTTCCATTCTTGAAATCATATCCATACTTCACCTCTAATCAACTTATATATTATAAATTAATTATGCCACTTTTTAAAATTTTGTTATGATAATGTTAGGTTAAGGAGAAATTTTTATGAAAAAAACTTGAATTGACAAACCTTTATGTATTGGTTGTATGGCTTGTGTTGAAATTGATGAAACAGAAACTCTCTTTATGGATGAAGATGGTTTAGCCGAAGCAAAAGATAATGATCTTGAACTGGTAGAGGCCCAAATGGTGTGTCCTACTGGTGCTGTAAAAATAGGATAAAAAAAATCTAGACAATGTCTAGATTTTTTTAATAATATAACTCTTTTTTATGTTTTTTTAACATCTCTCATATTTCAGATTCAAACTTTTTAGTACCATTTATTACAGCTAATAAAGGTGCTTCACATATTTTAGTAGGAAGTTGAAGAGTGTCTGCAAAATACTTGTCAATACCCTTAATTAAAGAAGTACCGCCACATAAGGTTATACCATTTTTAAATATATCACCAGCCAATTCAGGTGGAGTTTCTTCAAGAACTTGTACGATTAAATCCAAGATTTTAGCCACACTTACTTTTAATACTTCTCTAATTTCTTCTGGGTTGAGTTCTACTGTTCTTGGAAGTCCAGAGACAACATCTCTTCCATAAACATTCATTCTTCTTTCATCAGGATATTTAGCTAATGAACCAATGTTAATTTTAATACTTTCTGATGTTTTAGCTCCAATATCCAAACCATATTGTGAACGCACAAACTTACAAACTTCGTCATTTAGGTAGTTACCAGCAACTTTGATAGATTTTGATAATACAATATCACCAGAACACATTACTGCAATATCTGTTGTACCCCCACCACTATCGACTATTAATCTGCCAGTTGGAGCATAAATATTTACACCACCACCAAGAGCTGCCATTTTGACTTCTTCTTCGATAAATACATACTTCGCACCAAAACTTTGACCTATTTTTTTAAGTGCGTCTCTTTCTAAAGTAGTTACTATTGATGGACAAGCTAAAAGCATAACGCATTCTTTTAAGATTTTTTCTAATCTTAATCTTGAAAATATAAATTTTAATTGTGCTTGTGTAGCTTTTATATCTGTAATTACTCCGTCGACCATAGGTCTTACTATTCTTAAATTTTTATTACCCTTTCCAATCATCTTATAAGCTTCTTCACCAACTGCTACAATTTTGTTCTCTTTAATTTTATAGGCAACGATAGAAGGTTCATTATAAACAATACCTTGGTTACTAATATAAACCAGTGTAAAAGTTGTTCCTAAATCCATTCCCACAAAAATGTGTTTTTTACTATTTATCATATTTACCTCCAGCGAAGAAATGAATAAATCAATAACTTCCAAGTAGATTATAACATTAATAAAAAATAATTCCGTTAAATAGGCTATGTATGGAAATAATTTCAATCATAAATACATAAAGTTCAGCCTTCAGTTGGTTATTGTTTTATAGTTAATTTATTGTATGAATTTCAATACGCTCATGTTTTTCATTCTTTAACTTTTTTCTATAGGCTTTATTATTCAAACTATCATTTGAAAATTGCAAACTTAAAAAACAAAAAATCTAAATTTCGCATAAAATTGTTTATATAGTCGTATATAAAAAGCTAAAAATAATATAAAAAAAACTTGATGTAAGACATCAAGTTATTATATTAGTTGTATCGTTATTTATTTTAAATTAGAGTTTTGATTATGCTTTTTTAATTGTTCATAGATGTAACTTTCATGTCTTTTGGTTCCGTTGATAACTGCCAATAAAGGAGATTGTCCTATTTTTGCAGGCAATTGTAAAGTGTCACCAAAGTATTTATCTATCCCTTTAATCAATGCAGTTCCTCCACAAAGTGTCATACCATTTCTGAATATGTCACCAGCTAGTTCTGCAGGTGTTTCTTCAAGAACTCTAACAATCAAGTCGATAACTTTTGATAAAGGTATTTTTAAAACTTCTCTAATTTCTTCGGGTTTGATTTCGATTTCTCTAGGTAAACCAGAAACTATATCACGACCATAAACTTTCATAGTTTTTTCATCTGGATACTTTGCCAAAGAACCCATTTTAATTTTCACAGTTTCTGCTGATTTTATTCCAACTTCCATACCATATTGTGATCTTATGAACTTCAAGATTTCTTCGTTTAAAACGTTTCCAGCAACCTTGATAGATTTAGAGATAACTATATCTCCAGAAGCGATTACAGCTACGTCAGTTGTTCCTCCACCCATATCTACTACTAATTGACCCATTGGTGCTTCAATATTAATACCACCACCAAGAGCTGCCATTTTAACTTCTTCTTCTACAAATACTGTTTGAGCTCCGAAAGAAGTTGCTATTTTTATTAGAGCACTTTTTTCCAAATCAGTAATAACTGATGGACATGCTAGCAACATAACAGAACCTTTTAAAATCTTATCCAATCTCAATCTTGAGAAGATGTATTTTAATTGTGCTTGCGTTGCTCTTATATCGGTGATAACACCATCAACCATTGGTCTAACAATTCTTAAATTTTTGTTACCTTTACCAATTAGTTTATAAGCTTCGTCTCCAACAGCCACAATTTTATTTTCTTTAATTTTGTAAGCAACTATTGATGGTTCATTATACACAATACCTTGCCCACTTATATATACCAATGTTGACGCTGTACCTAAGTCCATTGATACAAAAATCGGTTTTTTTCCTGCCATATTTCTTCCTCTTTTCAATATAATTAAATAATTTTTAACTACCAATAGATTGTACCAAAAAACCCTTAATTAATGAGTTTTAATTAAAAATCTCGTGGTGCAATTTTATCAATTGTTTTATAAATTGATATAAATATTCCATAGTTTAAAGTAAATTTTAAATAATTAAAACCAATCAAAATTAATGCAAAAGGTAAAGTTTTCAAACCCTCAGCTCCATATAATTTAAGTAAAAAAGAGAAATTTAAAAAAGTATTTCATAAACTAGTTAGACTAATTACAATTAAAGATACAATCAATAGTTTTATATAAACTCCATACTTAACTTTTAGTACAACTTTAGTTCTGAAAATTCATGCAAAGAGAATAAACATCCCCAAAGAGAAACTATCGCTTAAATTCATAGCCAATACTCCTATTGGCTCAGCTAATGGGTCAATACCGATAAATCTCATTCAAGTGGCAGGAAACACAAGTAACATCGCATAAAAACCATTTATAAGTTTTCAACAGATAAGGAATGAGAAAAAACTTATTTCAATTCTTAAAAAATTATAAATCGGTATCAAACTAAACAAAATAACACTAAGCCATGACAAAAATAGATTAAAAGCCAGTAACATTGCCATAATTGTTATTCTTTGAGTATTAAGTCGAAAATAACTTTTCCACCTATCTTTTTTTAAATTCTTATCTTTTAAAATTATATTTTCCTTGTCTGTTGGTAAACTTTTAAAGTTTTTCATAATTCCCCTTTTTCAATAATTTCGCAATTAACATAGTAATTTTACTATAAAATTTATTTGTATAAGGAGAAATAAATTATGAAAAATAATGTTATTGAAATGATAGTAGAAATTCCAAAAGGAAGTTCTAATAAATATGAATATGATTTGAAAACAAAAAGCATAAGTCTTGATAGAGTTTTATATGGGGCTAATTTTTACCCAGGTGAATATGGTTTTATAGATGACACTCTAGATTGAGATGGAGATCCTTTAGATGTTATAAGTTTGGTAACTTACCCAACAATGCCTGGTGTGAAGGTGAAAGTAAGAATCTTAGGTACAATAAAAATGATAGATGCTGGTGAAATTGACACTAAACTTTTCGGTGTTTTTAATGATGACCCAAGATTTGAAAGTTACCAAAAATTAGAAGACGTTCCACAACATTTAAAAAATGAGATTGAAAACTTTTTCTTACAATATAAAGCTTTACAAAAAAAAGAAGTGCGAATTGAAGGATGAGGAGACCTTGATCACGCAATTAATGAAATCAAAGAATGTAAAGAAAGATTTTTGGAATATAAAGACAGATATCTTAAAGATGGAGGAAAAGAGGAAATATTAGCAGAGTGGAAATCTAAAGGTTTAGGTCAAGCTTAAATAATCAAAAAACTTTGGAAATAATCCAAAGTTTTTTGATGTTTATTTTTTATTACCAATAATTATCTAATGTTTTTAATATTTATTTTTTAAGTTCTTCTAGTATTTTACTTGCATAACCTTTAATTTTATCAGCGCTTAAAGTAACATCTATACCTTTGTTAGCAAGTTCTGAGAAATAATATTTAGATGAGCCTATTACTTTTTCTCCATTTTTAAATAATTTCATAATAAGGTCATATAAATTTTTATTTACTTTATTACCATTATCATATGAAATTTTACCACCAAGTCATTTTGTAGTTCCAGATCAAGTTTTTTTATCAGCTAGATTAACATCAACAAATTTTCCGTCTTTTTCTTCTGTCACTCCAATATCTTTATACTTTTCTAAAACCTTGTTGAAGAAATTCTCGTTTTTATTGTATTTTTCTAGGTGTGAGATTGCTAATACTGTTGAAGACACAATATCTTTTTCAGCTGATGTTATGAACTGATCATTAAACTGTGGGTATACTTTAATTTGATCAGTATCTACACCTATAACTTTTGTGCTAGCTTTACGTTTCTTAATAACATTTAGTAAATCCCCTGTTTGTGGACCAGCAACTGGTAAAACAACATTTGCCTTATCAGTGTTTACCAATTTATCAGATATACCTTGTCCAGATCCTGCTAAAAAACTACCAGAAAAATAATTAGATTGATCAATTGCAATACCTTCATTTTGAGAATTTGCTCTCGATACTTCTACATTCAATAATTTTTCAAGACTTCCGTCTTTCAAATTAGGATTTATTGCTTTAATCATTTCTTCTATATATTTTTTATTTTCTTCATCTTTTTTAAATTCATTATAGAAATTTATTGAAGCCAAGAAACCATGCATAAAGTTATCAACTGCAAAACCATTAGGGCTACCACCAAATGTAGCCAACACTAACTTACCATTACCATCTTTATTATAATTTTCGGTTGCCAATGAGTAAATTATTGATGCAAACCCTGAGTAAAACGCTGAAATATCTGCTCTAAACAATAAACCAGTTACATTATTATGGTTTTCATTACTATTATCTATAATAACTACATCATCTATCAATTCAGAAGCTTTTTTAAGGCGTTCACCACCATGCTTATAACCCGGCAATATCAAGGTTTTCGCTCCAGCTGATTTTGCTATTTTATAACGATTATCAAATTCTTGTTCATCTTTTGGTTCACTATATCCTATACCATCATATTTTTTATCTAAATTATCATTAATACCAAGTAAGTTCATTATTTCATTACCTGCATTATAACCACTCTCATTAAAAGATTTATCATTGATTTTACCTGCATCGGTTACCAAGTAAACATCCATTCAACCCTTATATTTTTTTCCACAAGAGATGGCTGAAGACGCACTTGATACCAATACTGTAGTTGCCATAAGACTTGTTAATAGTTTTTTCATATTTCAATCCCCCTTTTCGTATAGAAACAAAATCTGTTTACTTCACAAAAAACCTTAAATTATTTTACTAATTTAAGGTTCCTTTCCAATCTAATTATATGTTGATAAATGTAAAGAGACTTCATTTAACTTACGACCTAATTATACTTTCAAAAATTAGAAATTCACAAAATATTAAATAATTTAAAAATAATTATTGATTTTTCACAAAAAAAATGAGAACCATACTCATTTTTAATATTATTTAAATAAATTTGCTTAATTAAATGTTTAAATATTTGAAAGATATTTATTACATTAAGAACAAACACTTATTAATAGAGGATTTAAACCTCTGTGAATTCATCCTTAGCTACTCACGCTGTTGTACCCACAACCGCTAGTGAGAACAATGAAATAAATGTTAAAAATAAAATAACTTCTTTATCAGATGACTTCAAACCAATACCTACTATCAATATCATAATTAGGTCAATAAATATAACAACTCCTACTAAAAGATGGGCATAATTTGCTATTTTATTGAAACTATTATTTCCATTAGCATTCATGATGATAATTATAAGACTAACAAAAAGTCCTATTGCTGAAAGCGAAAGTAATAATAATGTTCAAATTATCATATTTTTTTCTAGGAAACTTCCTTTTTGATCATCTAAGAATGAGTAAAATGGGTCTCCATACTGGTCTTTTGCTGCATAAAATACTACAGTAGTAATCAGTAGACAAGAAAAGCTTGCAAGCATTGCTATTCATGATTTTTTCATAAAATTTTTCCTCCTATTAAATAAACATAAATTTACTTATAGATAAATTATACACTCTTGTTATTTTAGTAATGAGGGTAATTTAATGTTTTTTTTGATTTTGTTTTTCAAGACCAAATTATTAAATAAGAATAACAAAAAACCTCAGTAATTGAGGTTTGAAACATTATTTAAATTGTTTTATTATTTACCATTTTTAAGCGGTAAATTCATCTTTTGCTACTCATGCTGTTGTTCCAACTACTGCAGCAGAGAAAACCACCACAAGAGCAAATATAGCTGTTGACATATTTGATACAGGTTTAACAGTTATTCCTGATACTAAGATCATAATAGCAGAGAATAAAACTAATACCGCAACAAAAATATGAGCATAGTTTGCATATTTATTTAATGAATCATTATCTTTAAAGTTTAAAAATAAAATCACTCCACTAACAATCAATCCTAGTATTGATACTGCCATTACCAAGATTGCTCAAATTTGCATTTGATTTGATGGGAACTTACTTCCTTTTAAATAATCATATAGAAAAATTGAACTATCCTTTAATGCAAAAAATAAGATTGAGATGATTGTCAGTACACCAAAACTTGCACACATTGCTATTCAAGATTTTTTCATAAAACGTTCCTTTCTTATAAGAAACCAAAGGCTTCTTATGAAAAAAATTATACACCTTTAAAGTTTCAACACTTCGTTTTTCACGGTATTAAAAATTTCTTTTAAAATTTAAAATGTATTTAGTTACTAAATGCAAACAAAGGGTCCTAAGAATTTTGTGTTCTCTGTTTTTTGATTAAATCTAAAAATTTCAAAATTGAGTTTGTTAAACTCAAGTGAATACACTCTAGCTGCTATGATATCAGTTTTATAACCAATACACTCACTATCAACAAATGAGACAATTTCCCTTTCATATTTTGTTTCTAATCAATTTTTACCTTTTGTAGAAAAGTATAAACAAGAAATTATTATAAAAAAAGTTAAAAATGAAAGTGCTTGGAAAATTGGAATCCTTATTAATCACATAAATATTCCTTCAATCATTATTCTATCTTCTGAGAAAAAGAAATACATTATGAAAAGCATCATAGAGATAACTGTTGTTAATGAGTAAATAAAATAAGCTAGTTTAGGTATTACCGACCAAAACAAATTAAATTTTTTCAACTCTTTATCATTTTGATAACGTTTTGTATTATATCAAATACTTGCTAGTAGATAATCAATTTCGTATCCAACACTAGGCATCACCCATCTAGGTATCGTGATTTTTTTATTTTTTTTGTTTAACATGTTGAAAATTCTTGAATAGTTATCTACTACTCCATATTCGATAGTCAGATCCGGACACTTTAAATACTTCTGAAAGTTCTTTATGAGTTCTTCAATTTTTGTAGTAGATATATTTATATCTGCAGAGTTTATTTCTCTTACTTTAATTCTGGAATAAACTAAAGTATTGTACAGTTTCAAAGAAAACAAGGTCAAAAGTGTTAATAAAACACCTATCAATAATATTTTATGTATATTTTCCATTAATTTTATTGCTCCTTTTTTTAACGCTTATACTTATCAAATAAATATTTAATTTCAGGCTTTAAAGTATTAACTTTTTTCACATCATAAACCGATTTTATATTCCTTACAATACCATGACTAGCCATGAAAGCATTCACAAAAAACTTCCCATCCTTATAGTTTATTGGTTTTAAAGTTCCACCAGCTGTTAAACCGGAGGCAAAAAAACTTGTTCTATTATCCGCTACTAAATCTATATCTGACAATATAGTTGTGAAATCGATATTATGTTTTGATAACCATGCTGATTCTTTTAATATTCTATTTTTAGTCTCTTCTTCATTTGGTCAAATATCTCCATAAGAAACTAAACGACATTGCATCCTACAACCAGAAGCAATTGCCAAAGAAGCCATCAAACATCCTTCAGGAGCACCTCCAATACCATAAACAATATCAGCTTCACCATTTACAACATCAATAGCAGCTAAAACATCACCATCTTTTATTAGTCTAATAATTACACCAAGATCATTTAATTCTTTAATGATCTTTTGGTGTCTGGGTTTATCTAAAACAATACATTTAATGTCTTTTCTATTGACCTTTAGTTGCATTTTTTTAATTATTTCTATTATTCCTGAGTTTAAATCTAATATTTCATTGAACTCATTGCTAACAAATACCTTCTCCATATACATTTCTGGGAGTTGTAACATTGTATTTTCCCTGGAAATTGCAATTGTGGAAATACTACCTGCAAAGTTATAAGCAGCGGGATTTGTACCCTCAATTGGGTCGACTGATGCATCAAATATTGGTGCATCATAACTGCTTGGACTACCTAATATTTGGCCCACAAACAACATTGGTGCTTCATCCAACTCTCCTTCACCATTAACTATTTTTAATTTGAAACCCTGCTCATTCTTAAGCATTACTTCAAAAGCTTCGACAGCTGCTTGATCAATCTTATTTTTATCTTTCAAACCAATATATTTATAAGAAGCAATTGCTGCTAACTCAACAGTGCGCAATAAAACAACATCTTTATTCATTTAAACTCTCCTAATCAATTACTATTATAACAAAGAAAAAACCAAGTATTTTTTTAATAAGTTAAAGGAATATAAAAAAATCTTAATAGATAAGATTAAAAAATATAATTTTTTTAGAAAATGTTTTGGCAATATCACTTTAATGATATTTGTTAAATCTTAGTCCTATTAAAGTAATTATAAATACCATTAAATCCAAGTATCTTTTTTTATTTTATAATAGCTCATCAAGAAACTTGAACCAAAGTATTTTCCAGTATCTAAGATTTCCACTTTGAAGTTAGTATCTGTAATATCAACAATATTTATGTCATAATCTAATATTAAGTTAGCTTTAGGATACTTTGCATTTAACAAGACTTTGATTGTATGACGATAAACTTTGTAATCTGAAGAACGATAGGTAAATATTTCACCTAAATTTCTATCTTTTATGATTTCTTCAAGGTTTCCTAATTTATCTAACTTGTTATAATTGTATGTTATTTCAACTTCACCTTTATATGTAGGATTATCATTTTTTGCTATGATTTTTACTTTGTTATTTCCGACCCAACTTAATAAATAGTACATAAATTGATAATCCAAAGATATATTATTCAATTCATTTATTTTCTCAAAAACAACATTAACATCCCTATTAAAACTATCAATATATCCATCGATTTCTCCGATGTTTACCATTTTGATTTCATCCTTCAAATCTTTTTTATTGAATACAGTTTTATCATTATCAATTTCAAAATATATACTACATCCAGTATTATGTTTATATGGGATTATTGGATGACTATTCGCCACACTTAAAACCAAAAAATATTTCTTTTTATCTGGACTATAATAAGGTTCGTCACTTATACCATTTCGTATATATTCAGTGTTAAAATGAGGATTTTCTAGCATAAGTTGTTTTAAAAAAGCGTCAACATCAATTTTGACCTGCCCGTTGTCGTTTTTGGCACCTCTTATTAAACCGAACTCTTTATTTTTGATTGAGTTTGTTAACGATACCTTCTCTTTGCCTTCATAATTTACCAAAACTTCTCCTCGGAATGTAGAATAATTACTATTTGATTTAATAATAGCTGATGTTGAGGTTATGTTTGTAACTATTAAGGCATCTGAGATGGATTTATCAAAATTATCATTGTGAAATGATGCAGCTTCAAGTATCTCTTCACTTGTAAAAACACTCTTTTGTGAGTAAATTTTACCTAAATAAGTCTTGTTTATTAAATTCTTGACTTCAATACTTTCCACTTTTTTGTAATTATAACTGATAGAAACTTCTCCTTCATACTTAGTTGACTGAGGGTTTGCACTTATCCTTGCACTTGATTCATTCACTTCTGATATAGAAATATCATCAAAGGTAAACTTAGTATTATTAATATCATTAATTTTATTTAATAAAATGCTATTACTAGGCATATTTGTATTATCTTTTATGTTTCCTAAATTAGTTTTAGTTATTAAATCTGTTAAGTTCCCTTTTTTATGGATGTATTTAAATGTTAACAAGCATTCTCCAATCACATTTTTTCCATTACCTTTTATTCTAGCATTAAAAACAGTTAGAGTTTCTTCAACCAACGATATATCACTTGAATTCAAATCTAAGCCGGTATTAACCTTATTTACTCTAGCAATTAATAATGGTAATGAAGGAAGTTCCTCATAACCTTCAAATTCTCCTAAACTAGTATTTATTGTTCTAAGGTCCTTTAAATTTTGATCATCGTTTTTTATTTGAATACTACAACTTAATGTTTGGACTGTACCGATTAAAAATAAAAAGTTACTGCTGATTAATATTAAAACTTTTTTCATTACTTATCTCCTTTTAGATAGTATATCAATATATAAGTGTTTCTTAATTTTAGATTAACCTGATAAATTGAAAACAAATTTCATAAACTTAACTAATTATAAAAACCACCTTAATGGTGGTTTTTATAATATATTTACTTAAATTTCAACGTTGTGATAAACTTCTTGTACATCTTCAAGTTCATTTAATTTATTTATAAGCTTATTAAACTGTAATTTTGTTTCTTCATCATTAATTTTAATGAAATCATCAGCCAACATAGTAGTTTCTGCCAATTTATAATTCTTTAAACCCGCTTTGTCTAAAGCTGTTTTAACTGCATTAAAAGATTGAAATGATGCATATACCATTGTTAATCCATCTTCTTCAATAACATCATTAACTTCTGCATCTGTGTCCATCAATAATTCTAGAACTTCTTCAACGGACTTTTCTTCAAACGCAAACAAACTAGTAGGTTGGAAAGAATGAGAAACCGAACCTGAGTTGGCAATCTTTCCCCCATTTTTATTAAATGCATCCCTTATTTCTGCTATTGCTCTATTAACATTACTAGTTAAAGAGTCAACAATTATCATTGAATTTCCGGGTCCATACCCTTCATAACGATTAGAAACGTAATTTTCAGCTTCGCCACCCTCTGCTTTTTTTATAGCCCTATTAATTACATCTGTAGGAACTTGTTTTGATTTTGCTTTATCAATTGCACTTCTTAATGCCAAGTTTGCCTCAGGATCAGAGCTACCATTTTTTGCAGCCATATAAATTTCTTTAGAAGCCCTTCCATAAATAGCAGATTTCATAGCTGCTGTTTTTTCCATACTTTGTTTTCTTACTTCGTGAGCTCTTCCCATAAATATTCCTTTCACATAATTTAAACTAATTTATTTTACCAAATTGGGTTCAATTTCGTATATTTTATTCATAATAATTTCCATTTTTTCTTCTAAATCGTCACTTTCAGCATCGACAACTAAGAAATTGAACATATGTTTTCTTCTTTCGAAAAAGTCATCGTACCTTTTATTTAGTAACTCCCAATACTCATAAGGCGTTTCTAGTTCTTGAATTCTTCCTCTATCTTTAATTCTTTCGATAGCCTTATCTGTTGATAACTTCAAATAAATAACTAAATCAAACTCTGACTTATATCCAAGACTTGGTATTATAACTTGTTCGTAAAAATCGGTGTAAGTTTTGTAATCAATATCGTTCATGGTTTTTAAATCATGATTAACTGTAACAAAAATTGGATCTTCAAGAATTGTTCTATCAAAAATTACATTTTTTAATGATTTTGCTTCTAATAATTGTCGACTTCTTGCTGTTAACATATAGATTTGCATTTTAAAAACATTTGCTTTCATGTCTTTGTAATAATCATCAAAATAAGGGTTATTATCAATTGGTTCAGGAAATATTTCATAACCAAGTTGCTTTGAAATTAACTCAGAAATTGTTGATTTGCCAGCTCCTACAGTTCCAAATAATGCTATTCTCATAAATTACTCCTTATTATTCTTTTTAGATATTGAATTATAAATACCGTAGAATTGTTTAATTTCGTGTGGTTTTAAACTTCTAAACTTACCAACTTCAATATCATTGATTGTTAAAAACTCTATTTGCGTTCTTTTTAACTTTTTCAAATTTATATCAGCAGCTATTAACATTTTTTTAATATGATGTTTTCTACCTTCGGCTATAGTTATTTCAACTATTGACTCATTATATTGATCATCATATTTCAGTAATGCAGCATGTATTGCTTTTGTTTTATAATCTTCATCAATGATAACACCGTTTAATAAGTTTTTGATTTGTTGTTTAGTTACTTTACTATCACAAAGCGCTTGATATGTTTTTCTAAATTCATACTTTGGGTGCATAACAAAGTTAGCAAATTCTCCATCGTTTGTCATTATTAATGCACCACTAACATCATAATCCAACCTACCTACTGGATATACCCTAATTTTGCTATCTTTAAAAAAGTCAGCAACAGTTTTTCTCTCTTTAGGGTCATACATAGTAGTAACAACCAATCTTGGTTTATTAAATAAATAATAAACTTTTTCTTTAACAATTTCTAGTTTTTTATTATTAATTTTAATCTCTACATCACAATTAAATTTCGAACCAAGTTCTGTAACTACGATCCCATTAACTTTAACTTTACCGCTTGTGATTAAAGTTTCGGCTTGTCTTCTTGAACAATAACCTCTTGTTGCTATAATTTTTTGTAAACGTTCCATATAACTAATCTCTTTTGAAAATATCTTTTTCTTCTTCTATTGTTTCTTTTAACTTTGGTAAATCATCAAGGCTATTTAAATTAAAGTACTTTAAGAAATCATCGGTAACTTTATACAACATTGGTTTCCCTAAGTCTGATGATTTACCCGCTTCTTCAATTAAGTTTCTTAACTTTAATTTATAAAATATTGTCTCGCAATTAACGCCTCTAATGTCCTCGACTTTAGCTTTTGATATTGGGCCTTTGTAGGCAATAATAGACAAAGTTTCGATGCTTGCAGTTGATAACTTCGCTTCTGTTTTAATATTAGATAACTTAGCATAATGCTCGGCATTTTCTTTTTTGGTTATCATCCTGAATTTATTTCTTGCAAACTTTTGAATATCTAAACCACTGGATTCGTCACCTCTATATTTATCTTTTAAAGAGTCAAGTATTTTTTCGATTATAGTGTCTTCTTCTGTGTTTAAAATAAACTTCAAATCATCTATTGAGACACCATCATCTCCATTAACAAAAAGAAGCCCCTCTGTAATTGCTAATTTTTTATTAAACTCCATAGGTATTATTCCCTTTCACTAACTAAATAATCAATTATTACATCATCAACTTCTTGATAAATATAAATAATTTTTTTAGACGCTAAATCTAAAACAGCTAGAAATGTAGCAACTAGCATTCTTAAAGTGAAATGTTTTTCTTCTATCAAATCACTCAGTTTTATTTTTTTTATTCTATTTTTTTCTAAAAAATTTCTTATTTCAACAGCAATTTCTTCTGGTGATACATCTACGTTTGTCAATGTGTTAGTTTCCATTACAGTTGATTGTTTTTTTTCAATAGCTTTTAAAAATATTTTTGCAAACTTATCGATATCAATATTATTCGGCGCTAATGGTAAATTATCATCATCAATTTTAGTTATCTTGAAAACAGATTTTGGTTTACTATATACCTTTAAAGAATCCTCTTGTTGTTCTTTGAAAAAGCTTGTTACTTCCTTGATCTTATGATATTCCATTAAGCGTGATAATAATTCTTGTCTTTGATTTTCTTCATAATCTGAATCAACCTCAACAACTTCCTTTGGGATTAATAATTTAGACTTCAGTTCAATAAGATATGCAGCCATCACAAGGTATTCGCTTGCAACTTCAATATCTAGCTCTTCACACTTTTGAATATATTTTATATATTGATTTGATAATTCCAATAAATTGATATCCATAATATTCAATTGTTTTTCCTTGATCATATGAAGCAATAGATCTAAGGGTCCGTTGAAATTATTTAAATTTAAAGATTGTCATCGTTCCATATTTATTCCTTAACTGTTTCGCCTTTTTCTTTAAGTTTTTCCAAAGTCTCAATTAGTTGTCTTTCGGGCTTTAAGTATTTATTCAGCGCTATCATTATTCTACCGACAATTATAAATAGTAAGTCTATCGAAAAAGAAATATTGTACTTAAAACTAGGGTCTGCGAAATCATGTTCCAATACATTTCTTAACCTTCTAATATAATGTCAAGCTTTTGATATAGTTATTGTTTCGATACAAATAGTTAATTTTTCATGATCGATTAAACTATTAGTTAGAAATCCGATATCTTTTGGGAAATCTACAAAAAATTTCAAACCATTTTCATTATAATCACTTTTTATATTTTTGTAATATTTATCATTTAGGTGCCTAGCAATATATGTAAATTTATCAAAAACAGTATACAAATATTTGAATGTCTCGTTTTGTTGGTGAAACTCAACTGTATTTATGCCAAACAAAGTCTTATAATCAGACAATGAGCTGTATTCATAGGTTTTTTCTAGGAAGTAGCGAACAATACTTTTAATTTCAACAAAGATTTTGAAATCGAATATATCTCGATCACTATATAATGCTTTTTCTAATGCTTTTTTACAAATTTTTATGTAGTCCGCAATATGTTTTATGGTTAATTTTATATTTTCGTTTTTAGTGATTTGTATATTTAAATAACGTGCACTCTTTTCACAATAATGTACTAGTCTCTCAATTATGGCATCTTGTTTGAAAAATGTTTCATCTAAATATTCACCTATTACATCAACATAAGTCAAAAACTCATTACGAGATTCATAGCTTTTATGAGTTAGCGCATCATTAATTGCAACTATGTCCCGCAATGTAATTCTTTCTGCCACTTATTTCAACTCCTATAACTTTAATTATACTAAAAAATCCTTGTAGTTAAGGTTTTTTGAACTATATAAATTAAAATAACTAAAATTTGTATTTAATTAATATGTGTATAATTAATATGAAACTTTAAAAGCAAGATTGCAATTAAAGATAATGATAAAACTAAAATATAATTTGTAGGGGGTTAATAATGTATAAAAGAACTGAAACCAGGCCCGTCTATGTTGGGAAAATTCAAATTGGTGGTAATAATAAAGTTGTAATTCAATCAATGACTACCTCAAAAACTCACGATGTGGATGCAACGCTTGAAGAAATAAATAACTTATACAAAGAAGGTTGTCAAATTGCTAGAGTTGCTGTGCTTGGGATTGATGATGCAAATGCACTTCAAGAAATAGTCGAAAAATCACCAATACCAATAGTTGCAGATATTCATTTTAATTATAAGTTTGCATTGATAGCTGCTGATTCTGGATGTGCAAAAATTAGAATTAACCCTGGAAATATTGGTATCGAGGAAAACACAATTGCAGTCGTACAAAAATGTAAAGAAAAGAACATACCTATTAGGATTGGAGTAAACTCAGGAAGTTTACCAAAGAAATTAGTTGAAAAATACGGATGAACTCCCAAATGCATGGTTGAGGCACTTAGAGAACATATAGAGATTTTAGAAAAGTATGAATTTTATGACATAATTTATTCTTTAAAAGCTACAGATCCATTAATGGCAATTGAAGCATACAGTCTTGCTTCAGAAATATGAAATTATCCAGTCCATATAGGAATTACAGAAGCAGGCAGTCTGTTGAATGGGGCTATTAAATCTAGTTTTGGAATCGGTTACTTATTATTCAGAGGTATTGGAAATACCATTAGAATTAGTTTAAGCGAAGACCCTGTTATGGAAATAAAAGTAGCAAAAAGATTGCTGAATTCTATTGGTTTATTTGATAATATGGTTGAAGTTATAGCTTGTCCAACTTGTGGAAGATTAGAATTTCAGTTACGAGAAGTAGTAGCGGAGATAGAATCATTTGTTGAAAATTTACATTTTCCATTAAAAATTGCTATTTTAGGATGCGTTGTTAATGGTCCAGGTGAGGCTTCGCACGCAGATATTGGAATAGCTGGAGGGAAAAACGGAGGAATCATATTTAAAAAAGGAAAAATATTTAAAACCGTTTCCCAAGAAAAACTTGTTCCCGAATTAAAATTGTTAATATTGGATTATTATGAAGAATGAAAAAGCAAAAACCAGAATAGTATGGACTAATTAGTATTGAATATCATTTCAAATGATATTTTTTTTGACTCTTTAGGATTTAATTTTAAGATCTTGTACTTATTTTTTAAATCATGATCACTATTTCCACTCTTGTCAGGCATACCACACCACGGTTCTATACAAATAAATCCACTATCATTATTATCTCTTCAAAGACCCAATGTTGAATAATCATTCAGGGGTAGTTTAAATTCAAATGAATCATTTTTATATAGTAAATAACTTGATCTTAGGGTGTCACAAAAATAAGACTTTGATTCAGAAAAATCGACATCCTTGATAATAATTTCCTTTCACTTTTTTTTATTTTGTTCATCTTCTAAGTAAAGTCCTTCTGGAGTGAATGAATCAAAGAAGGTTTCTTCTGATTCTAAAACTATTTTTGAGGAATCATCAACTTTAAATGCTGGATGATGTCCGAATGAATAATACATATCAACATCCTCAACATTTTTTACAACGAAATCAATGGAAAAAACATTTTTAGCGACTTTCAAAATTAAATCTAGTTCAAACTCAAAAGGATAAATTTTTGAGAATTGACAATTAGATGAAAACGATAATACTGCGCAGTCGTTATAAATGCTTTTTATTGTCCAATTATTTATATTTTTCATAAAACCGTGTCTTGGTAAAGGATATTTAACGCCATTATATTTAATATAACCGTTAATAGCTCCACAATTTGGAAATAGCAAGGGTCATGTTTTTTTTCAAGACGAATTCTGTTGATAGCAAACCTCATTATCTTTGAACTTCAAACTAGTTATTTCAAAATTGCAACTATCGGCTTTAAAAGTAATATCTAAGTATTCATTCTTTATTGTATACATATTTAAACCTACATTTCATTATTATCTAACTCATCGACTTTTATTTGAGTTTTGGTTTTTTCAATAACTCTTTTTTTAAGAATTATTTTTAAATTTTGCACTGCTAACCTTGGGTTAATGTAGTCTGCAAAAATATACTTATGAGTAAAATAGAATATAAACATAGCAAGCAGAACTAACAGCGAAGAGAGAGTCATAATAACAGTGATAGAATCAATAAAACTCTCGTAGATTATACTATCGTTTGTTAATAGTTGCTTGGTTTTTAAAATTTCATCTACTGATTTAAAATACTTAAACACACCTACCTTAGAATTTAATAAGGTTTCTTCAATAACTTGATTCAAAAACATACCACCAAATAAAGCCGATCCAAAAAAGCCTGTTACAGGGTTTTTTGGTGCACGATAATTCCAAAACATACAAAAGCTAAATAAAGAGTAAATTATTTGTGTGTAGCATACCCCTATTAGGATATTTAAAATCATAAATGTGAAAGGATTTTTATTGAAGGCTAACACTACGTACAATAAGAATAATGTAAAAAAACTTGTAAATAATAGATACTTCTGATTGAAATGTGGAGTTGCAAATTTGAAGATAAGATAAGAAATCAGCACTGAAGGAATAATGAAATTGAAGTCATATAATCTTAATAGTGTTTCTACAAGGTCATTTGAGTAACCATTATAAATGCCTTGGAAGGCAATAAACATTTTTGTTGTTAAGGACATACTTAAAGTACCTGCACAAGAAACTAAAAATGTAATTATATAAATAGTGAAAAAATTTCAATTATTCTTTCTGGGTAATTGTGATCGAATACTTTCATCAAAAGAGCTAGCTAAATTTTTATTCTCCTTTTGCGTAAAATTTAAATATAAACATATAGGTATAAAAAGTAGAACAAATAAATTGGTATAAGTAAAATTTTCAGAAGATAACACTATTGTTTGAAGTTGCCCTATAAATGTACCTAACAAACCAGAAAAACCAATAATTGTATAAATGACTCAAGTAACCGGTAGTGTGTTTATACGATAAAAATATTGTTCATTTAAAAACAAGTAATGTATTGTGGATGTAGAAAGAATAAAAGCATATAAAATTGAATATAGAATGAAGACGTATATATTGCTAACTTTTAGAAAGTTCATCAGAAGTGTTAATAAGATAACACTAGCATAAGATAAATACATTCATAATTTTCTACTTTTTATTATACCTGTAATGAATGTAGCAAATGGTTTAAGTATTATGATAAATAATAAAGATATTATCAACAAAATTATTAGATATGTTCTGTTTTCTAAACTTCTTGCCAATGAGTCTTTAAGGTACACTAACTCGTAGCCTAATAAACTTGAACATAATCAAAATATTGCCACTTCCAAGCAAAAAAGTAAAGCATTTTTTGATAACTTCTCTTTTCGTAACATAAGTATTACAATTGTAAAGCAAATGCTAATGATGATTGGTGTTAAAACTGTAATGTCTCAATATTTCATTTCATACCTCGATACTTAATCAACTATTATTTTATTACAAATTTTCTATTTTAATGAGTAAGATTTATATTGTTATATTTGTATTATTGTTTTAAAATTAAAGAATAACTATCTTTTACTAGATAACTAGCTAAATTAACGTTTAATATGGTAAATACTTTCAAAATTAAAACATTAACATTTAGTTAGAACGATATTAAAACGAAAAAGAGGTACACATATGGAAAAAGAACGAAAAACAAACGAAATTAACTTAAATAAAAGCGAAACTATTTGCAAATTGCTAGTAACAATTAGCGCTAGTATTATAGTAGCAATTAACTTAATATTTTTAATATGAATCATTATCTTAATAAATAATAAAATCACATTCAACTCAACAGAGATATTCTTAAGGAAATTTGCTCCATCAGCAAAATGATTTATATTTGGGTTTTTAATATCATCAATTATCATATCTACATTAGTTATTCTTTTTATTAATCTTAAAAAGATAAACTTATACTTGCCAGCATTATACTTAGCTATCTTCTTGGGTATTGCATCAACTATTAGAGCATTTGTCTCAGAATATTATGGCATATTGATATATTTACCAATTGGTTTATTAATATTAATACCTAGTGGATTTTTATATTATAAAAAAATTCAACTTTCTAAAAAAAATAAAAAGGTTATTCAATAATGAATAACCTTTTTATTTAACTATTCTTTGTTGAAAAATAATTCAAATATTTGTTCCTTGATAATTTTGGAAAATCTTTTCTACATTAGAAAGAATAAAATTATGGTCAGTATCAATAGTTTCTCTTAATTCTAAAGTTGTTATTTCAATTGGTCTCTTTGAATCTTGTGTTAAAGATTTAAATGTATAATCAAAGCATTTTTGTTGATCTAAAAAACTATATCTTACTTTTATCTCCGTAATCATTCTTGAGTCTAATTTTAATTCCAAAATACTGTAACTTTTCATTATTTGATTCTGCCTTTCTTTATAGTTTTGCTACAGATTATTAAAGTTATAGGAAAAAATTTATTTTGTTTAATGTGTCATATTATACGGTTTTTCTATGTTATTAACGTGTTTTGTTAATTTTTTTTCTGCTTTCAAGTTCTTAATTTCTTTTTTAATTTTTTTCATATCATTATGAACTTTAATTAAGTATAAACTCGATTCATTATTGAACTCTTGGATAGAATCAATTACTTCAATCTTAGATTGTAACTGAAAGTTATAGAATGCTAATTTCTTATATTGCTTATTACCAACTGAAACTCAATAAATTAGAGAAAAAGTAATAAAGACTAAAAATAGAGCTGGAGTAGCGATAATTATAAGTACATCTGCAATAAAATATACAAGATTACCATCATTATAGTTTGATTGAAAAAGAAAAATTTGCTTCAATATTTCAAACGAAATAGTATGCTCTGGTGAATTAATATAGAAGTTAGCAATCTTCATAAATAAACCAACTATCGGGGTTATTAAGAAGATAACAAACACTGTAATCAATCAGCCGGACATATTTTTAAATTTTCTGTATATTTTAGAGTTATTTAACTCCGTTTTATCAAAGTTTGAGTTATTTCAAAATAAAGTATTACTCTTTTCGTTACTATCTTGGATATACTTCTCGTCCAAAGCATCTTTTATATTTTTTTGTTTATTAAAATTATCTAGGAGTTTTTTTGTATTAAGTGGTCCAGTTTCAAGTGCTTCAAAATGTTTTTCTTTGTATAAATTAGCTTTCTTATTCAAACTTTTTATTACGGTGTTGTCAGAAGTTGAACTATTATTAACTGTTAATTTTTCTTCAAATTTTGTCTCATAGTTATTTTCATTCATTTTATTTATGAAATTACTATCGGCCATTCGTTTTTCTCTGTAATTCTCACTAATATTGGCAGTCTTATCTGAATGATTATTATTTTGTTGTTCTCTTACTATGAAATGTTGCTTCTGTTGACTTAAGTTTTGCTCACTTGATTTCATGTCAACTATGTTTTCACTTTTCACATTGTCATACATATTTTGTGATTTATCTAGATTTTTATTTAGAAGTTCATTTGATATATTTTCTAATGAAACTTGTTCTTTTAAATTATGATCACCTGAGTTGAACAAGTTTTCACGTGCCCGTTCTAGTTCACGATTATTTTCTACATTATTATGGAAAGTTTCTTGTGTATTTGAATTATTCAAAGTTCTTCTTGGAACATGGATGTTTTGACCTGGGTTAGAAAAATAATTTGAGTTATGTGAAGCCATTTTCTCTTCTCAAATACCACTATTTTTCATATCAGTTAATGTTTCATTTACTGGCGTATTATTCAAATTTTCATATGTATTAAAACTTCTTCTTGGAGTAAAGTGTTTTTGAGAGTTAGGTGTTTGAAAATTTTCAATTAAACGAGTAGTTTCACTAGAATCAGTTATTTCAGAAAAGGTTATGTCTTTTTTGGGTATATATCTATCGAAATTTGATACATTCTGATTATTAGTTTCCAAACTAGAATGTTCGTCAAAATCAAAAAACTCGTTTGTATTTACCTCACCAACTTCATCAAATAATGATTTAATGTAGGCGGTATCACCCAAACTTTGATTATGTATATTTACGTCCCCGATATTTTCACTTTGTGTTTTCTGTTTTATTTCAAACTCTCTAACATATCTTGAATCAATATTTAAAACCTCTTGTGTTAATATATTTTTGATTTTCAGAAAACTTAACTCTCCATTTGATATTTGTTTTGTTTGTATATCTAAAATAACTCAATTTTGATTATTATAGACTACTAACGCCCCTATTTTAAAGCCCATATTACACCCCTTGTTTTTAGTATATATTAATGTATATTAAATGTAAAATGATTTTAATTTTAAAATTTCGTTTTTACCTTTAAGTGCGATAAAATATACATATAGTAAAAGAGGGTAAACAATGAAAGAAATACGAGTATACAATTATCAATATGATAACTTTAAACTTAAAGTTGGATTAATAGAAGAAAAAATTGCATATATCGGTTTTGAAAATGAAGATCTACTAAATTGATTTAAAACTGATGAGTTTGACATAGTTGAAACTAATGAAATTTTAGATAACAAACATTCAAATTTGCTTAATAGTTTCTTTAATAAAGAAATCTTGGATCTAGACTTTGATGATTTATATGTAGTCGGTACCGAATTCCAAAAAGAAGTATGAAAAGAATTAATGACAATTCTTCCAGGTTCGACAATTTTTTGCAAACAATTAGCTGGAAAATTAAAAAGATTGGATTCAATTAGAGCTGTTACTAGAGCTGTACAAAAAAACCCAATATTATTATTGATTCCTTGCCACCGTGTTATACCTTATGAAAATGAGGAATACGCTTATAGGGCTGGTGAAGAATGTAAACAAATGCTTTTAGAATTAGAATCTTAGGAATGCTTTAAAACTAAAATTATTACAATTGATATTATTTCGATAAAAAAGATAATTGCCAAAGAGATGTAGATTATATTTACTAACTTGGCTTTTTTTGTTACATTTTTAACTTCTACTTCGTTTAGTTTTTCATTATATTTATAAATATTAGTTCTTTCTTGGTGGCAATCTACGTGATATTTTTTCAAACAATCGTTTTCACCAAATAAATCAGTTATAAAAGCAGAGTTTTCTTGAATTATTTCTTTGCAATAAAAACAAACTTCCATTGTACTACCTCACTAAAGAATAAATTATATATGCTGCCATTACAATAATAGAAATAACCAACATAAACAAAAATAAGACATTGAACGCAGAAAACCTATTTAATTTATCTTTTTTTATATTTTTTTTATACTCTAACATTTCAATCTGCTTAATATCACCAAATTTTTCGATATAACATTGAGTGTGATAATTAGCAATTTCACCCTCTATATTATCTACAAGAAATTTATCTTCTGCCGTTATTATTATTTTACAAACTGAACAATTCATACATCCTCCTTAAAAGAAAAATACAAAAAATAATGTATGTTAAATACTTATTTTTTGTATTTTATATTGTCATCAAGTCTTTTTCTTTTTCTTTTGCCAAGTCATCTAAAAGTCCTATATATTTATCAGTTAACTTTTGAATGCTATTTTCTGAATCCTTTTTTACATCTTCAGGAACAGAAGAATCTTTTTTTATCTTATCATTAGCATCTCGACGTTCATTTCTAACTCGTATTTTGAAAGTTTCTAATTCTTTAAAAACTTTTTTTACTAAATCTTTTCTAACATCCTCAGTTAAAGGTGGAATTTTAATTCTAATTAAATCAGCTTCTGACATTGGGTTTAGTCCAAGGTCAGCCTTGTTTATTCCACTAATAATGTTACCAATTTGACTTCTATCATATGGTTTAACAACTATTTGTTGTGGTTCTGGTGTTGATATTTGTGATGTTTGTTCAATTGGAGTCATAGTTCCATAAAAATCAACCATAACACCTTTTAACATCAAAGCATTTGCTCTTCCTGTTCTAACTTTTGCTAAATAATTTTTGAAACTTTCGATAGTTTCTAACATATTCATTTCTGTTGTATCAATTAAACTATTTATCATGTTTAAATCTCCTTATTTAATAATAGTGGCTTCTAATTCTCCATGAGCAACTTTGATGATATTATCATGTCCATTCATATCGAAAACTACAATTTCAAGATGTCCATCTCTTGATAAAGTTGCAGCAGTTGAGTCCATAACCTTTAAATTGTTTACTACTAAATCGCTATGACTTAATGAGTCATAAAAAACTGCTTCTTTGTTAGTGTTAGGATCAGAATCATAAACTCCCTTAGTACCATTTTTAGCCATTAGTAAAGCATCGGCTTTTATTTCGATTGCTCTAATACAAGCTCCAGTATCAGTTGTAAAGTAACTGAACCCTGTTCCACCAGCAAAAATAACAACGTAGCCTTCGTCTAATTTCTCTCTAGCATTTCTATAATTGTAAGCATTTGTAACTGTTTTGATTTCAAGTGAAGAGTAAACTTTAACTTTATCAAATCCAATTTTTCTTAAGGTTGCTTCAAATGCTAAAGCATTCATAATAGTAGCTAACATACCCATATAGTCAGCTTCAATTCTATGCAACTCAAGGGTACCTGCTAATTTACCCCTTCAAATATTTCCTCCACCAATAACTATTCCTACTTGTAGACCTTGGTTGGTTAATTCTATAACCTGTCGGGCAACATCACCAAGTTTATCCTTATCATAAATTTCTTCAGACCCTTTTAAAGCCTCGCCCGAGATTTTCAATAAAACTCTTTTAAATTTTAATGCCATATTTACCTCGCTTTATTGATTATAGCAAAAAATAAACTACATTTTGCTAAATCAAAAATAAAGTGTTAATGGATAAAATTCGAAAGAGTTTAGTATACATAAAATATGAGTTGCTCAATTATTCCATTTCCATATTATTAACTTGGTTTTGAAAACGTGTTTTCAAGAACTTTAAGTTTTCGCAAATTATTGGAACAGTAATCATATAAATTACATAATCAAACATCGTATTAAATGAATTATAAATTAATGAGTAAACTAGTGTATTTTTTCACTCGAACGCATATGATGGATCAGAACCAATTGCATTAGGATTTAACCAAAACACAACTCCAGCAAGTACTCTTGATAAAAATATAATTATGATGGGTAATGTTATAAATCCACTTCAGAATATATAATTTTTAAATTTGCTTTTTGTTAAGTTTGTAGGAACAAACAATGATGCTAATGCTATGCTACTAATTGGTATAAAGTAGTCCAATATATATTGATAAGCAGTATAAATAGCAGTTCCAGGCATAATCAAAGGAACAATACCGGCAATCAAACATAAAGTAATAGATTGTGTAAAAGTTAGTAAAAAAGTTCCAAAAAATAAAGGTATATATTTAATTGATAAAGTAATTCAAAATGGCATTGGTGGTATAAATCCACTAACATAAGACAAAATTAGGTAAACCCCTAAAAGAACACCCATTGAACAAATGTCGAATATATTTCATTTTTTTGGTTTTTTGATTAGTTTGATCTTTTTGATTTGCATAAGGTTAAAAATAACAAGTTCAATGTTTATAGAAAAAATAGCTAATCACAATGATTGTTTATCTCTTATTGGTTGTAATATATATTTCATTAGACTTGATAATGAAAGAATTAAATACATAATAAAAATTGCTATAAACATAAAACATATTAAAATTGTTTCACCAACATTAGGTGCCCTTGTGCCTCCGTCACTGTCAAAGATATTAACGGATAATAATTTTATTGTTCCAATGATTGATAGCGATAATACAAGTATACAACGTACTACAGTTAATAAAATTGATGTAAATAATAGTTTATCTTTAAAATATTTCTTCATAAAAATCCTCACGAAAAAGCAGATTTTTTATGTTTAGGTCTTCCTACGCTAGTATTAACTAGATCAGGTTCTAAGAGTATTTCTCAAACTTCTATTTAGAAGCTACCTCTGCCTTTTACAAATTAATTCTATAACAAAATAAAAAAATATCTCGTTATTTGAGATATTTTTTTATTCATTATTTTTAGTAGTTTCTTTAACTTCTGCCTCATTAGAAGAGATGTTATCATTTTTTATTCCGTTTTCCTTAACATCATTACTAGGTGTCTCTTTTTTCGTAGCTTTTGATGGTGTGCTTATATCTGTAGCTACAAGTTTGATTTCTTTTAATCTCTTAGCAAAGTATTCCTGTTGGCTCATCTCTTCAACTTTATGACCTGTTAATTCAACATTTTGAGCGAAGAATTGACCCAATACACTATTTTTAGAAAGTTTTACTTTTTTTAAGCTTTTTGTTCCTTCTAAATAATTTATAAAGAATTTGCTACTTTTTGTATCACTAATAATGTTATTGATCTTAGAATATTTGATACTTTCTCCCATGAACATAATTTGATCTTCTTCAAATATTATTCATATATTTTGCGGCATAAACCCTAATAAAAAATATCAAACGCCGCACATTACAAATGCAATTGCTATAAAAGTAATAGTTAGAACTCGTGCTAAATCTGGGTTTTCTTCTAAAAAGAATTGCCCGAAATAAAACAACATCCCTAAAATCACTGCTACAAAACTTAAAGCCTGCATTCCTAATATCGTAAATAAACTTATTTTATTTATTAATTTTTTGTTTTGATTTTTTGTGAACTTATACATATAAATATATGAACAAGCAGCGGGTATAATAATTGATAATAATAATACTACAAGAAGTATTAATAAATTATTTTCTTTAAGAGAACCATCTGTTCCTCATGTGGCTGACGCTAATATCATAAAAACTATCCTTTCAACTGAGCAGCAACTTCAGCAGCAAAGTCTGTTGTCACCTTTTCAATTCCTTCACCAACTTCAAATCTAAACATTTGTTTTAAAGTTGCTCCTTTTGAACTTATAAATTTACCTACTGATTGTTTCTCATCCATTACGAAACTTTGTTCAAGAAGAGTAACTTCGGCAAGTTTTTTGCTCAATTTACCGTTCAGAATTCCTTCTGCTATATTTTCTGGCTTACCAGTAAGATCTGTGGTTTCTTTAATAATGTGCATTTCTGAGTCTTTAAACTCTTGAGGAACATCCTCTTTTGCCAAATATCTTGGTGCCATAGCTGCTGTATGCATACATATATTATACGCATCATCAGCAGAAATATCACCTTCAAATTGTAGTAAAACTGATATTCTGTTATTTGCGTGGTTATAGATTGATAAAGTACCACCTTCAGCAACAGATAATCTTCTTAACTCGATTTTTTCTCCAATAGTTGCAGTAGCTTCAATGCAAGCTTCTTTTATTGTTTGTCCAGAAACTAATTTAACTTCTAATGCTTCTTCATGAGTTGTAACATTAGAGTTTAGAAGCGCATCTCCGATTTGGTTGATTAAACTCATAAACTTTTCGTTTTTTGAAACGAAGTCAGTTTCTGAATTAACTTCGAAAATAATTGCTCTTGAACCGTTGGTTTTAGCAAAAGCAACACCTTCGGCTGCTATTCTATCAGCTTTTTTAGCTGCCTTAGCAAGACCATTTTCTCTTAGTCAAACTATTGCATCATCAATAACTCCGTTTGTTGCTTCCAAAGCTTTCTTACAATCCATCATACCAGCTGATGTGATTTGACGTAATTCTTTAATTAATTGTGGTGTAACTGCCATATATTTCTCCTTATTGATCAACAGAAACATTTGTAGCTGTTGAGTTTTCTTCGTTATTATCAGTTCTTGATGAATTAGTGTTATAACTTCTTCCAGGTCCTGATGGTCTTTGACCTTGAGGTCTTTCTTCGCGTTTTTGTGCCACTACTTTTAGTGTGCTTGGTTGCATTTTGAACCCAGCAGCGTCTGCATAAACATCTACAATGTAGTTTGTTATTATGTTAACAGATTCTTGAATATCATCATTTGCAGGAATTACAAAATCTACCATATCTGGGTCGACGTTTGTATCACAAATAGCGATAACTGGAATTCTTAGTTTTCTTGCTTCTTTAACTGCTATTTCATCAGTTTTTGGGTCTACCACAAACATTGCTGCTGGTAATTTATGCATTTGTTTAATACCACCCAAAGTTTTTTCTAATTTCATTTTTTCTTTTTTTATTAAAATTTGCTCTTTTTTAGGTCTTAAATTAATTTTTCCTGTTTTTTCTTCGTTTTCTATGTTTCATAAAGCTTTAATACGTAAAGAGATGGTTTTCATATTTGTTAAAGTACCACCTAATCATCTTGAGTTTATATAAAAGTTTCCACTTCTTAATGCAGCTTCTTTAACAGCACTTTTTGCTGATCTTTTAGTTCCAACAAAGATGATTTTTTCTTTTTTCATTCCAATGTTAGTAACGAATTTTTTCACGTCTTCTAACCTTCAAATTGTTTGTTGTAAATCAATGATATGATTTTTATTTTTTGCTCCATATATATATGGTTTCATTTTTGGATTTCAGCGTTTTGTTTGGTGTCCAAATTGCGCTCCAGCATCCCATAACTGTTCTCTTGTTAAATCTTTTGCCATATTTTTTGTTCTACCTTTCATGGTTTTATTCGTTAGTCTTCCATAATGGTTCGAACAACAACCACTTGTTTTATTAAAATAAACAAGCACTAGGTTGATGAATTCCCATATGTGATTGCATACCCATTAAATAAAATACACAACACTTTAAGTATAAAGTTTTTACTAATAAATATCAATAAAAAACCCATAGGGTTTTTTATATTTCTTTACTTTTTCTTTTTGCTTCATAGCAGCTGACTGCTCATTTTATGAATAGATAACTACTATAAATAAAGAAAGGCTGAATTAATGCACTAGCAAAGAAGGCAAATAACATATATAGTGGCATACCAACAGTTCTAAATTCAAAAAAACTATTTAAACTTTGAATTGGTAGCAATGTTATTGCGGTAACTAATATTGCTAAAATCATAAATGCTAACAAGTAGTAATTGAATTTATATTTATCGACTTTCTCAGATCTTTTCTTATACTTAATAGGTAAAAATGTATTGTTATATATTAATGCATAAAATATTGGTCCAAAAATTATTGCAATATACACACCAGTTTTCGCAAATTCTGCAGCGATTTCAGGTGTTTCATGAACCATTATAAGTGCTAATTGATAGTTCAAGATTGCAAAGAATGAGTTGAAAAGAGTTGTTAAGGTAATCTGCAAAATGATGCCTTTTAAAATACTCTCTTTTTTATTAAGTGGTGGCTTATTTTTCATTACCCCTTTTCTTTCTCTTTCCATTCCTATTGGTATTGCTATTATTGTTTCAACAATAAAAATATGGAATAAGATATTGACTGAACCGAGAGCTAGATTTTTATTGATTGCTAATATTAGTAGTATTGTTATCATCTGACTAATATTTGCAGCAACTAAGAAAGAAATTGAGTACTTAATTTTTTCGTAAACGTTTCTTCCTGAATTAACACCTGAGATAATACTTTTGAAGTTATCATCCGCTAAAATAACATCACTTACTTCCTTAGCAACCTCTGTTCCACTTAATCCCATTGAAATACCTACATCAGCTTTAACTAAACTAGGAGTATCGTTAACTCCATCACCAGTCATTGCAACTATATTTTTTTGCTCTTGCAAATATTTAACAATGACCGCCTTATGATCTGGATTAACTCTTGCAAAAACATTAGTAGTTTTTAATTTCTCTTTTAAGTCTTCTGGAGATAATTCCTCAATTTCTTGACCAGTTATTACATCATTATGTTCATCATCAACTATACCAAGTCTATTGGCTATCTCATACGCAGTTATTTTATGGTCACCAGTAATCATCATTACTCTAATACCACCATCTCTTGCGATTTGAACGGCTTCTTTAACTTCTGGTCTTGGTGGATCAATTATTGCAACAACACCTAAAAATATCAAACTGTTTTCGTATCTTTCTTTTGGTTTGGAAATCGTTTTTGTAGCTAATCCTAAAACTCTCATACCTTGACTTGCATATTTATTTAGTGTTGTTGCTACGATTTCTCTGTCGTTTTCTGTTAATAATGTCACTTCTCCATCGATCAACTTGTGTGTACAATTTTTTAACAGATAGTCCAAAGCTCCTTTTGAATAAACTGTTTTTTGGCCTTCAACCAAATTTAAAGTAGTCATCATTTTTCGTTTAGAGTCAAAAGGAATTTCATCTAAGCGTTTATTGGTTTTTCTAATTTTTAAATAATTTACTTCTGCTTTCAAAGCTAAATCGATTGTCGCTAACTCAGTTGGGCTTCCGATTTTAGTTTTAGTTACGATTGCATCACTACAAAGCGAAATACAATTAAAAAGTTCTTTATTATCTGTGTATTTTATTTTATTGATCTCATACTCCCTAAAGTTGCAAAAAACCTTATCTACGGTCATTTTATTTTGAGTCAATGTACCGGTTTTATCTGTACAAATAACGTTAATGTTACCCAAAGTTTCAATTGACTTCGGATTTTTGATAATAACGTTCTTTCTTACCATCTTTTTAGTGGCAATCATCAAGCAAATTTTAACTATAATTGTTAAAGATTCTGGGATGATTGAAATTGCAGCTGAAACAGCGATTAACATAAGTTTATTTCATGGTCTCATATTTAATGATAATTCATCTCTCATAAACCATGACATTACAAACAATATAACTCCTAATATTATTGAAACCAATCCGATTATAGTAGTTAATTTTATAACTTTATTCTCTAATGGTGTTTTTTCCTTTTTGTGGGCAGTAATTTTAGTAGCTATTTTTCCTATTTGTGATTCACTCCCTGTACCAAAGACCACACCAAGCAACTTTCCTTCCATTACTAATGTGGACATGAAAGCAATATTTTTTTGATCTCCTAAAACTAAGTTATTTGAATCAATGATTTCACTAAATTTCAAAACTGGTTCATTTTCACCGGTTAATGCAGATTCATCTATCAAAGCCATTTGATTATCAATAATTCTAATGTCAGCAGGAACAAAATCACCTGCATTTACATAAACAATATCTCCTGGAACTAAATCTTCCACATAAACTTCTTGTTTAGTCCAACCACGTAGTGCAAGAATTTTTTGTTTTCCTTTTGAGTCTAATGAAGAAATATAATTTTGTGATTTTACTTCTTGAACTGTTGCAATTATAGAATTTATAAAAACTATTAGAGCAATTATGATCAAACCAACTATATCTGGTGCTGTCAAACCTCCAGATACTAAGGAAATAATTAATGATAAAAATCCTGCAAGCATCATTATCATACTTAAAGGATCTAAAAAGGTCTTTAAAAATATAATTAGAATGCTAGGTTTTTTTGATGAGGGAAGTATATTTTTTCCAAAAATTTCTTGTCGTTTTAAAACCTCCTCTTTTGAGAGTCCTTTATTAGGATCTACCTCTAATTTTTCATATATAGATTCATTTGATAACTGATACCATTCAAGATTATTATCTTGAACTTTTTGATCTTCATTCATGCTTTTCACTCCTTGAAACTAGAAATAATACTACTCTTTTAATTTATAAATGCAAACAAAAATGATGCGGAGAGCCTTCAAACTCTATAAGGATAGAAAAAATCCTTAAAAAACACCCTTATTAATTAGTTTATTCAGACTCTATCAGTACAAAATCTTACATAAAAAAAATAAAAACTGATTGTAAAAACCAATAAATACTAAAAAAGTGGTAATGACTTTTTTACTAAATAAAGACTTTTAAATAAAGTAATGTTCTTGTATCAATAATAAATACGATAGAAACTAAATAGGTTCATAAAAGAACTTCAATTTTGTTCGAAAAAGGTTAAAAAAACCCAATTTATGAATTGGGCAAAATTTTATTCTATAACATTCTTCTTTATAACTTTTTGATTAATTGATTTTCAGTTTTGATATGCCTTATGTCCTTTTATCATGAATACTAGTGGTATAATCCCTAATCCGCCCATCAATATAAGAAAAACATAAGAAAAGTAAAATAAAATTAACTCTATCTTAAATTTTTTTGGATTTGCAGTTTCAATTTCGTATAAAATGGTCATTTGGTTGTCCATAGGGATTTTTAACTTTCTCTTACGTTTAAAAAAACTTAATATAAATATATACTCAAAAGTTAGTAAAATTATAAGACCAACCATAGGTATGACTTGAATTATAGGAGCAAGTCATTCTCCTTTGGTGATATAAATAATCATTCTCACTGAAATTGATAATAATATCAATGAATCAAAAATAGTTATTACAAGAGCCCCTGCTATAAAATAAGTTGCTTTTTTATTAAAACATTTATCATTTTCCATAGTAAACTCCTTTTTTTTCTTTTATTTTTAAAAGGAAGAATTAAATATTTACTCATCATAATGATTTTTTTTGTTTTATTAATTTTTGGGTTCGTTTAATTTCAAAAAATATTCTTTTTCTTTCCAAAAAAGACAAGAAAACTTTTAAATTTAATAATCATTCATTTAAAAAGAATAAAAACTTATTCAACATACTTTCGTTTAGATTAAATCTTAAAAAAATGTTTTTGGTTCTTTTTACAATGCATAAAACTCTTTTAAACACATAGGTTTGTATCAATTTATACAAAGACTTCATTAAAATAAAAAATAGATATAAAATAATTAGAAAAACAATTAGAAATCCCACTAAAATTCCTTGAGGTTGTAACGAACTTGTTATATTTAAATCAAAAAAAGCAACATTCAAACCTTGTTCAAATAACAACAAAGGAATGATCAAAAATATTATTTTTTCAAGATTTTGGTTAATAAATGATAATTTATAATCATCTTTTTTTAAACTTACTTGATAATTCTCCGCTAAATGTTTATTTATTTTTAAGATTATAAAAAAACTATAAATATATAATGAACAATTAAAAATCAAATTTAAATAAAAAGGAAGCTGATTACTTAAATAAGGTAAAAGATTATACAAAAAGGAAATACCAAAAGTTATGCTTAAAGTCTTTTTAAAAAAAATATTATGTTTTAAATTCTTCATACATACCTCGTTTTATTTATTAATTTTAGCAAAAGTAAGAAAGGTTTTACAGTCAACTTTTAGTTTCAAGAATAAAAAAACTGTTCCTAAGAACAATTTTTTGTATATTAATCAACTAATGTAATCTCGTATCCAAGGTTACCACTTTCTGTTTGAGCTGGTTTATATTTTCCTACAGTATATTCCGTTCCCTTATATCCACCAATTTGCATTGCAAATGGTGCTAAAGCATCCATACCATATAGATTTTGTCCACCAGGAATAATTTCAAAAGATGGAATAGCGTCATCATTTGAATAATGAATTTTTGAGAAATTCACTAATTCTTCTATACTAACAGTCTTTTTGAATTGTTCATCCATTTGAGAATATATGTTTTCAACAATATTTTTTTTATTTTTACTATTATAAATAGTTTTATTCAACTTTATTTTGTTTTCTTTTGAATCTTTTATGTGTTCTCCAAATACTATTCTGTTCTCTTCTTTTAATTCAAAATCAAAAGTTGTTGTTTTACTAGTATTTGCAAAAACTCCAGACAACGAAGTTACTCATGCTAGATTTACATTAATTTTATCTAAAAAAACATTTTTTTCTATTCCAATATCATTTGCTTTTCCGATAATTTCCATTGCACCAATGAATAAATCTGATTTTAGGTATTCTATTAGTGGGTTGGCTACACCTGCATTTTGCATTGCAAATGTATATGGTATGTAACCTGGATTACCATCGATTTTGGTATTTTCGTTTGTTTTTATAAATTCTGAGTTTGAGTTATTTTCAGAACCACCATTTTGTTTTATATAATCACCATCAAAGAATTTTCGTTGTTGATCAAAAATACCCTTTGCAACATACATATTTCCAATATTTGTATTTTTTAATACAGTTGCTGAGTCTATATTTTGATTTACATCAATAGTAGTAGCTCCTATTGCTCTTTTTGAATCAGCTTTTGCTTCAATCTTATATTTTTTTGTATTAGCTACTTGTTTAATTTGAACATCTTCATTTGAAAGATTTGATGTATTCATTCAGTTAAATGATGTTAATATAGATTTTTCAGTTATTGCGGTCTCTTTAATCCCTTTTTCTGCATTAATAATCCCATTTTCATCCATATTACCAGCCAATATAGATTTAACTAAATTAGTATCATTTTCAAGATCTACTATTTTATTTTCTTCTGGTTTGACTTCTGTAGTTTTTTGCGCACAAGAAACTACTGTTGCACCGGTTGATGTTACCATTCCGAATGCTGCTATTAAACTTATTAATTTTTTCATTTTATTTTCTCCTTTAGAATTTAATCTTTTGTTATTTAAATAGTTATTTATTAAAAGACATACTACTTGGAGGGCAAAAACCTTTTTTTAGCGTGTTTAAGAAATCGGTTTTTCTATTACTTATTAAACAAGTAATTTCTTCGTTTTTTTGAACCATGAAAATGTAAATCTCAAGTTCTATATTTTCTTGGCCCAACTCAAATGAAAAAACATCAATACTGAAAAATGAGTTTTCAATGTTGTTTACTATTAAGAAGTTTGAAAAATTGTCATCTAACTTCAAAAAGGTAATTTTTTTTCTGGATATATCCACTGCTAGCATCAAAAATAATAATATGATAGCACATGCCACTAATATAAAATCTAATCCAATTATGGAGTATAGAACTTTTGTATTTATATCAATAAACTCAAGGCTTAAAAAATCATAATAATTTAAAAATAAAATTGGAAGAACAATCAATGTAAATTGAGTTAAGTTCTTAATTATTTCATGAGTGGAGTGGAGTTTTTTAATGTTAATGATTTTATAAAAACTACTTATCAACTGATAATAAAGTTTAATCAATTCAATTATGATAGCAAATAATAGTGATATTAAAAATATAAGGTTTGTTAAAGTACTAAAAGCAAAGTCAAACATTAAAGGTTTTTCTATTACATTTAGTTCAATAAGAGTGCTTGAAATAATGTGTAAAAATAACAAAACACCAATTGAGGAATATAAAAGTTTTTTCTTTTGAATGTTCATTATTTCACCACTCTTTCTTTGAATTAGTTTACTATATTATAAAAATTATGTTTCAAAATAAGTAAAGGTTAACTCTAATGTTCCCTTTAACTTTGTAGGATATTCATCATTACCTACTTTTTCACGTGTTTTAATTGTTGCCGTGAACTTGTTTGAACCTTTCAAATCAATTTTTGCGCCTTCAATATTAAGATCGTTTATAAGAATACCCAAAAGGTCTAAGCGAGATGCAAAGTTTAATGTAATATATTGCATAATTATGGAAAAAGGTTTTTTAGATGACAAAACGCCAAGTTCATTCTTTGCATCTTCACCAGCTAATTCATTGATATCCTTTTCACCAGGTCAAGGTTCTTCTGATTTCTTAATGTTGAATTCTAATATAATTTCTCCATAAAAGCTTTTTCTTTTTTCTTTATCAAAATCACCAAAATTAATTATAGCTTTATTCTCTTCTATTGTTATATTTGCATCTTCCTTTAACATCTCTTCTGCTATTTCATCGATAAATTTGATTAATGTTAAATTCATAAACATCATTTTCATTAATACTGTTTTTTTGCGATTGTCATTAATATCACCAAGTTTAAGGGTTCTTACTATATCAGGTAAATATCTTGAACTTGTAACATTCATTTGAAAAATCAATTCATCTTCTGGAGCTAACTTGTTAGTTACTATAAACTTGTAAGTCCCATTTCTTAGTAAGTTATCATCTAAACTTTTTTCTAATAAAGAAGCATTTCTATAAACAGTATAGTTTAAATTATCCAAATTATAACCAGCTATCTCAAAAGCGTTGTTGACATCCTTTATCAAATCATAAGTATAGACATACTTACTAATATCTAATTTGTCTTCTTGAAATTTTTCAAAACCTTTTTTTTGAAATGGATAGACTGGGTTTGGACGTTTTATTTCATCATACGAACCAGATCCCGCACTACAAGAGACCAACATGTTTGTTGATGAAGAAAGCATCAAAATACCTGTAAATAAATTAAGTAGTTTTTTCATAGTTCCTCCTTTTTTACTCTTGAATTGCTAAAAGTAATCTAATTCTTTTAAGTATATTTCAACTAATTGTTGAAGATAAAGTGTATATTACACCTACGATTGTTAATGTTAAAATTGGATATCACCATGTAAATGCAAAGAATGGTAAAACAATTGAAGATTGGTATAAATTAGATATTATGGCTGCACAAACTGCAATTCCAATTCCATACCCAATAATTGAAGTAATTATAACCAAAGGAATATACATACCTATAAATAACTTCAATAAATATCTATTTTTGTATCCTAAAACTTTCATAACAGCTATTATTCTTTGGTTTTTAACAATAACTAAGTTAACAATCAACATAATTATTATCAAACAAAGAATAAGTGCAATAGCTATTATCACATATATAACAAACTTAATATTTTGTGCTATTCTATTTGCTATATTTTCTGCTAAGTCTATTTTTAGAGCATCATTGATAGCTCCTGTTTTGTATGCATTCATTGAACCATTACTTGTTTCACCACCATTTAATCCATAACTTGAGAAGTCTCCAAATTTTTGTGATGAAGTTAACCCCTTAGAAATATCTGAGAACGATGTATCCTGAGAAGTTTTGTAATTAAATAAAGGGTACTCATTTTCAAATAGCTTCAAAATTTTGTCTAAATTAGCAATATCTGATTCCAAAAAGTCCTTAAACTTGTCTTGATAATTTTTAAGAGTATTTCCTTCGTTATTAGTAGTAAGTTTCCATTTATTTATATTTTTTTTAAAGTCTTCCATTTCTTTTGGAGTATTTTTAGGTTCTCTTCATTCTTCTAAAAATATTTGAAATAAAACAGCCTTAGTTTCATCAAATTTAGCTATTTTTTTAGCTTGTTCATTCTGTATTCAAGCTTTTGGATTTCCGTATTGTCTAGAGATCCCAACAACCTTATAAGTAGTATTTATAGTTTCATTACTTTTGAAAACTTTACCTTCAGAAACTTTTTGTGACATAACAGTTGGCTTGATTAAAGACTGTTGTGAAGGGTCAAGGTTGGTATTGTAAATAAATTCGTTTGTTTCTTCACTAATCGATTTATTTTTCCATCCTTTTTCTTTTTGGTCTATTAGTGACCTTGAATATAATTCCTGCTGATTTGTGTAGCCACTATTCTGAGCGTTCATTTGCGTAGTATCTCATGAATCTAATTTGATAGGACCTTTTGAGTTGTTTAAAGATTCAATAATATGATCAACATCGATATTATCTCCAACTTTGATATTTAATTGCTTGGCTAGGGTTTCATTTATTACAATATCATTTAAATTTTCAAATGAAGAGCTAAGATTTTTTTTGCTTTCATTAATTAAATTTTGTGTTTTATTGCTTTGCTCGATTCCATAAATCTTGAAATTAGTATTATTTATAGCAGCATTCAAATATACACCTAAATCATCAGTTTTATCATTATAAGGTATAACATTGAAACCAACATTAAACTCTTTAGAGTCATCAGATAAACTATCATTCATTATTTTTCTTACTTGTTGTGGTGAACTTACATAGATACCTTGCAAGAATCCTTGTTGAAGGTTATTTATAAAGAATGCTTTTATTCAGTTATAAATAGTAATGACTCTTTTACCTACTACTGAATACCCTTCTTTTTCCAGAACATTATAAAAACTTAATTCAAGATCTTTATCTCCTTGAATTTTTCCCTTAGATAAGATTGGTGTGAAATCTGGGTTTGCATTTTTTAGTTCTTGTAAGTCATCGTTTAAATCATCTTCTGTTATCAAATCTTTTTTAGCTTGCTCACCGTTAGGACGTATAACACCACTATCTTTGTCGTAATACATGTCCTTGATATAATTTAAACCAATTGTTTTACGATAATTAATATAAAATAGTCTTAATTTTTCTAACTCATCAAGATGTTCTTTTAAACTAACTGAATTTTTAATAAACTCAAATAATTGTTTCTTTTCTATAAAATTGTTTAATCCAAAATAAGAGTAATCATTTCAAACACCTGATATAACACTTGTATAAGCTGTGTTTTTATCGACTCCATCTGGAACCTCTAATTTTAAATCTTGATTTGTTAAAAACTTTTTATTTAAGTTTTTATAAAGTAAATCTGTTAGAGTTCCAACATCTTCTTTTGGACTATAGACATCTGCACTAATTGTATTATTTAAGTACATATTGTATAACTTTTCAGAATCATCGGTTGGTAAAACACTTTCACTACCGGGATTATAAGTTTTGTAAAATGATGTTGGTATATTATAGCTTGGTGAATAGTACTCAACCTTATTGTCGTATTTATTATCAATATATGAAGATTTTAAATAATTATTAAGTATGCTTGGAGAAACCACACCAATAGTTACTAAAAACGAAGCAATAAGCATTACTGAAATAATTGAAACAAATTTTGAAATAGATGAAGAAAGAATAGCACCTTTAAATCTTGAGTCAAACTTTTTAGATTTTGTTAAGAATTTCTTCAATTTAATTTTAAATTTATTAGTTGTAGATATATTTTCATAATTAATCATTTGCAAAGTTGAGTATTTACTCAATATTATTCAGTAAGTTAACAACGTAATTGACAATAGTAAGAAAAATAATCCAAATACCAAGGCCGCAAGACCCACTATTGAGGGGTCAATACCAGCAAACTGTATGGTAAAGTAATTAGAAAAAATATTTTTTACTAGTACTTGAAATGGTAGACCAATAAAATATCCTAAAATTCCACCAATTAGAGATATGAAGAAAGGATATAAACAGTTTGATATAATTAAACTTCTTGGTGTGTAACCTAGTGAAATTAAAACTCCATTTTGACTAAATGATTTTTCAATCTCATTTTTTAACATAATTACTAAAATTACAATACCAATTAAGATTATAGCTGCAGCTGTTGTGTACATTACTAAACTAAAATACTTTAAAATCTCTCCGAACATAGATGTTCTTCAATGCATAGAGTAATCTTTATCGTTTAAACTGTAAACGATTTTATTTGAGTTTTGTAAAGAACTACTAAAATATGAGTCTAGTCCAACGGATTTAGATTCTACTCGATCTGTTAAATAAGAGTTCAAAATTTTAGATAAATCATTAACACTGGTTTCCTGATTATTAAATTTAATTGAGTAATAAGTTTCTTTATCTTGTTTTGAGACTACCTTAATTGTTTCTTTTGATTGCAATTCAGTACTTGAGTAATTTATTTTGAAATTGTTAATATCAGGGATTACTTCACTTAACTTTTTGATTACCCTCTCGTTAAAAATATTAACAGCATAACTTTTGTTTCATCCAAAGGCTTTTGGATTAACGTATGCTAACCCTTCATTTTTAGCATTTGGTAGTGGAGATGTGTTATCAATTATTGGTGTTGCAAAGTCTGCACTTGAACCAAATCCCACTACTTGAAATCAATTCATATTAAAATAGTCAGAGTTTTTAATTCATTCGTTAATATCTTGATTTTTGTAGTCATCAATATTGACTTTTTTAGTTTTACTATCTTTAACTAAAATTGATGAACCAAATGAGTCCTCGTCGAATCTAACTATATCATTTATTTTTATGTTGTTAGATTGAGCAAAAGATTCAGATAAATATACTCATCTAGTAGTAAGGTCATATAAAGATTTTTCATAACTTTTTCAAGTATCTAATTTCATACCTTCTGTTACTACAAATTTATCAACACTTCTAGCTGTATCTAATCCTATTATTTTTAAAGTTTTTTCGTTATTAAGAGTAATTTTTCTAGATTCCACTCTATCAAAATCAAAACTTAATCCTCTTTTCTCTAAGCTATTTTTCAAGTATGAAAAAATAGCTTCATTTCTTACTTCTTCATTTGAAATTTCTCTAAAAGCATCATCTTCTGTATACTTGTATCCAATATTATCTAAATCCACAATTGCATCATGTAAATTACTCTTTAACGAAAACTGAGCGTTACTGTTTTTCAATCTATTTACAGTTGAATTAGTTGAAGTGAAAACAAAAACAGATAAAAATATTAATAAAATAACCATTATTAGTTGCAATTGATTTTTTATTAGATTTTTGAATGTGTTTTTGAAAAAAAGTTTTTGTCTTTTCATACATACCTCTTATCTATAATTAAAATATACACAAAAGATGCTATTACCTAAAGAAAGCTCTCACTTGTTTTTTAGGTTCGTGCAGTGTATATTTGTTTTTTTCTAGTTGAGTTTAGAAAAATAGCAGTTTTTCATTAAACTACTTAAATTATATTTGGTGTGTATTTCTTGGTGGATCTATATTCTTTTTATATTTATTTAAAAACGATGACTTCATTTCTTTTATTTTGATCATTATGTCCTTATTTTTGTTAACCATATATGTAGAAATTATATGGTCAAAGTCTTTTTCGTAAACTGATCAATTAAAATAAAGCACCGAAAAAAACATTGTTTCAATGTTCAATGTTGAAAAGTTATATACAATTTCTATATTATGATTTAGAATTTGTAATCTTTTTATTATATTTATATAAGATACAAAAAGACAAAAAACTATTATGTTCATAATTATAATAAGTGATAGTAATGAAATATAAAAGTATAAAAATCTTATTTCAGTAGTAACAATAATATTTGCGAAATTATCATATAGTGAAATAATTATAAAAGGAGCAATTAAAAATGTTAATTGTATCAAATCTAATATTAACTCTTTTTTAAACTTTAATTCTTTTCATTGAGATGGCTCATAAATCTTTAACTCTATCTTTGATAATAGCTTTATAAATTCGAATATAATTAAAAACAAAATTATAACTAAAAACAGTGTTTGTAGTAACAAGCTCACATTTCTATTTAGATATTTTAAATAAACTAATCCGCTAGAGTCCCCAGTAGTAATTAAAACTAAATGCAATATTACTAGACTAATAAATACTCTAAAAAGTACATTTTTCTTTTTTAAATTGTTCATAGTGTTAATCACTTCCTTGTATTTTATTTATTAAATATATTTATATAAAATAGGTAAACTTTTACTCTAAGTTATTCTAATTTTATAACATAATCGTTATATATATCAAGAAAGTTATCTTTTAGAAGTCATAAAAGTTTATTAGTTTATTAGTTTATTTTTTTGAAAAAAAAGTGAAATTCTTTTACTATTGTGTATAATAACTTTTAAGAAAAGTTTCGAGGTTATTATGTTTTTAAAGAAATTTGTAGTTTATAAAGGAATCAAATCTAATAAATCAAAGAGATCTTTTCAAATTGTATTTTATTTTTAAATATTACCAGTCATTTATATATGACTGGTTTTTTTATGAATAAATAGATGTAGGAGGAAAAAATGGAAAATAAAACAGATGATTTAATACTTCAACCCCATCAAAAACCAAAAAATATTGGACAATGGTTAGTATTAAGTTTACAACATGTATTCGCAATGTTTGGCGCTACAGTATTAGTACCAATTATTATAAACGGGTTAGCAAATGAAACAGTTATCAATATATCTATGGCCCTTTTTTGTTCAGGGTTTGGTACATTAATTTATATTGCATTAACGATGGCTAAAGTACCTATTTATTTAGGGAGTAGTTTAGCATATATGACGGTTATCGGATTAGGATGAAAGGATTGGCATAATGCAGTTTTTATCGCTGTATTTGCAGTTGGACTAGTATATATATTAGTTGGTTTCATCATTCATTGAACGGGCATTAAATGAATTAAGAAAGCCTTCTCACCAGTGGTTATTGGTCCTATTATTTGTATAATTGGGCTTAGTGCAGTCAAAAGTGCATTAAGTGATATTGGTTTTATATGAGATTCAACTAAGCAATATCCACAATGATTATCAATTTTGATAGGAATTATAGTATTTTTAACAGCAGCGATGTTCATGTTAAAAGCAAAATCATTTTTAAGAGTTATACCTATATTGATTGCTTTAGTCATAGGTTATGTATTTACAGTGATATTACACTATTCATTATCAGGTTATGGTTATAAATTATTAGATACTGATTTAATAACTAATGTGTCTTCTTGAGAATGGTATCCAAGCTTTAAAGGTATTTGAAATGTGGACGGTTCGAAGATAGGACCTGCATTAGTTGCTATTGTACCTATCTCATTAGTAACTATGGTAGAACACCTTGGTGATCATATAAACATTGGTAATATGACAAATAAAAACTACATTGAAAATCCTGGTATTAGTAAAACATTGATGGCTGATGGAGTAGCAATGGGATTATCTGGATTGATTGGTGGACCACCGAATGCAACGTATGCTGAGAATACGAGTGTTGTTGGTATAACAAGGGTCGCTAGTGTATGGGTTACAGGTCTTGCAGCTTGTATGGCAATAATCATGAGTTTCATAGCACCAATAAATCAAATAATAATTATGATTCCAAAGCCAGTGCTTGGGGGGATAAGCTTAATGCTCTTTGGAATGATAAGTTCAAACGGTATAAAAATTATGATAGATGAAAAAGTAGATTTCAAAAACGCCAAAAATATAATCATTTCATCAGTAGTTCTTGCTACAGGTATCGGAATGAGTATTACTGGTTCTACCATAAAAATTGCAAGTTCTTTTGAAATAACAGGCTTATTCTTGGCAACATTTTTAGGATTAATGTTAAACCTTTTCCTACCAGACCAAGATAACTTAGGTTTCAAAAGTTTGTTCAAAAGAAAAGAAAAAATAAAAAAGACAAAAATAAAAAAATAACATGAAACTTTCGAAAAAAAGTTATGTTATTTGATTATTATAACTATACTGTAAGTATTTTGATACTTGCAGTTTTTTAATTATGCGGCGCAAAAGGATCGACAACAGACAATGTATCTGGGTTTTCTCTTTTTTTCATTTGTTTATCAACAGAATAATGATTACCATTAGACATTTTCAATCAGTCGATTATATCTGAAATTTCAGAAATCTCTTCACAGAAATCAATTGAGAATCACTCGTAAAATTTCACAGATGTGTAATCTTTTTCTGATTTAGCATTTTCTGTGTAATCATCAGTCATGTGTGAGAACATTTCTCGCATTGACTTATAATAATTTAAAATATCGATTATATTATCGAATTCCTTAACCTCAACATTTATCGAAGAAACTTTGAACTTTTCTCCTCTATCTAGTAGGTAATTCATAATTCTTCTTTGGTGAAGAAATTCATCTTGCGCTTGAACTTGAAAGAAATGTGTAAATCCAGGGTAACCCAATTTATCACAAGAATTACTCAAGTTATAACAAGTCAATTGCATTTTCGCATGTTCATTTATATAATTTTGTAAATTTTCAGTAATTGATTTATTCATATTTTTTTTCCTCCTTTGTGTTAATGATATAACAAAAAAAATGAAAATCTATTCCTTTAAAATTTTGTTAATTTAGCAATTGATTTTGCATATATTTCCATCATTTTTTTTAAGTCATCTATCTTAACATATTCATTGTAAGCGTGCATTGTTGATTCCTCTAAATCAAACTCTGCTCCAAAAGCTATCATATTTGGCATTGACTTTGCAAAAGTTCCTCCCCCAATAGCTATTGGTTCTGATTCTAAATCACCAGTAACTTCTTGATAAACTGACATGATTTTTTGAACTACGTCACTTTCCTTAGAAAAATAAACACTGTTTTCAACAGCAACCACTTTTAAGTCTATATTTAGTGGTTTTAAAAAATCTCTTAATTTTTCATTTACATCTCTATGCGGATTACGTGTACACGGCACCCTAAAGTTAATTGTAAATCTAAAATCTTCTTTTGTAACTTCTATGATTCCATTACATACAGTAAGTGAACCTGTTTCATCTGAGATATCTCCAAATAGTTTTTCCATATTATAGTCTAAATGAAAATATTCACTTACAAATTGTGCTAATGGATGCTTCAATCCTACTTCATTAATTGCTTTTAAAAGTCAAGATGAAGCTGCCACTCCTTTATGCGGTAGACTACCATGTGATGATACTCCTTTTACAAAAAGCTTATTTTCATCTATATAAGTTTCGATGCTATTTTGTTTTAAGTAATTGTTAATTTCCTCTAATTTAGGTCCTTTATATGTTACTAAGTCATTTATCGCATTATAAACTTCTCCACCACTTATCTCAAAGTCTGAACTAAAATTTCCTAATAAATCCACATCGCTTATCCATTTTTCCGCATAAACCACTGGAAAATGTCCATCAGGAACATAACCTAAATCACAAAGTTTTTCATTTTTTACATATGCTTCCATACATTCTCAATTAGTTTCTTCACTTGTACCAAATATAAATCGTACGGTGTAGTCAGGTTTAAATCCGTTATCGATTAAATACTTAAAGGCAAAAATATTTACCATTGTTGGTCCTTTGTCATCAAATGAACCTCTACCATACAATTTACCATCTTTTTCAATTGGTTCAAATGGAGGAGTATTTCATTCTGAAATATTACCAGCTGGGACTACGTCCAAATGACAAATAATACCGAATAATTTGTCAGAGTCTCCATAATCTGCATAACCATATCTATAATCGGGAGCTATAAATGTTTTAAATCCAAATTCTTTACATAAATTTATACAATGATCCAGAACGTTACGTATATCTTGGTCTACTGGGCTTCCTTTTTCTAAATTTTTACGATAAGATGGCATAGCAACCACTTTTTTTATTTCATCCAATGCTTTGGGGAAATAATTATCTAATAAGTCTTTTTTATCCACTTTCATTTTTGTTACCTCCTTTTTTATTATATGCTTGTTATTTAAATATTGCGGTGTTTTTTGATTATGTCGTATGCATTATTGATTTGAGCCATAAGTTCTTTGGCTTCGATCGTTTTATTTTTATCTGGGTGATACTTTCTTGCCAAGCTACGATATGCCTTTTTTATAGATTCGTTTGATGTTTCTTTCGTTACACCCAATAATTTGTAACACCTTAAAAGATTTTCTTCATCTACTCTATTTTTATTATCATCAGTCTCATTTCAACTATCACTTTGATGGTTAAATTTTTCTATTATTGGTACTTCATCAATGATTATTTTTGTTAATTTATCCAATTCATTAGAGAAGGTTTGAAAACTTTTATCAACTATATTTTTGAAAAAATCATCAATAAGTTTGACTGAGTTTAAGTGAGTTGTATCCATTATTCTTTTTATAAATGTATTATTGAAAATTTGAAAGCTTTGTTCACTAAATTTACGATATAACTTTATCACCGGTAAATTTTTATTTTTAGTTTCTTTTGAAATTTGTTCTAAATATTCGAACAATTCTCTTTCTTTTGAAGCTCAAAAAATATAAAAACTGTTTTGAGTTTTTGATAAAAACTCAACTAAGTTATTATCATTTATGTTCTTTCTAGTTTCTAAAAAGTCACTTTTAAAAGGGAAAATATTAAAATTCTCATAAAAGTTGTGGTTTTTTAAAAAGATTTTTTTATCTGTGTCGTTTGAAAACTTCATTTTGAAATTTGCAAGTTCCTTTTCGACCTTTTTTAAGTTATTATTCTTGATTAAATAAATAAAAACAAATAAACCTAAAGCACAGAAGGCTAATAATAGTGTGATAGAAATTGCAATCAATGTGTTCATTTTAACCTCTTTTAAAAAAAAGACTCTTTTGTAGAGTCTTTTTTATTTTATTTCTTGTGGAACTACTACAGCACGTGTTTTGTTTTTCCCAAATCTTTGATATTTAACTATACCTGAGACTAGAGCGAATAAAGTATCATCCCCGCCTCTACCAACGTTATTTCCTGGATGGATCTTAGTTCCTCTTTGTCTAAATATAATTGAGCCAGCATTTGCAAATTGCCCATCAGCTTTTTTAGCTCCTAAACGTTTTGATTCTGAATCTCTTCCGTTTCTTGTTGATCCTACTCCCTTTTTAGAAGCAAAATATTGTAAACCTAATAAAAAACGCATTTTAAAGCACCTCCTTTATCTTTATATTTTTTGGATATTGAATTTGAATCGTTTCTAATTGTATTTTTAAAAAATCTACAAACTCTTGTAATAATTTATCGCTCTCTAGGATGATGATAGAAATTTTATTTTCTTCTACTATTATCTCGACATTTTTACCACATTTTTTATCAAACGCATTCAAACTTCCATTAACTATTGCTGTTATACCAGCACAAACTAAATCTTTTCCGTATTTATCTGAGTTAGCATGACCACTAATGATTATTTTAAAGAAACTATTATTTTCTTTATAAAACTCAGCAACTACCATACTATTCCTCGTTTTTAGTTTTTGTTTCAGCAGATTTTGTTTTTGTTGTTGAAGCTGCTGCTTTAGGTGTTGATGTTTTTGATGTTGAAGCTGCTGCTTTAGTTGTTGATGTTTTTGTTGTTGAAGCTGCCGCTTTAGTTGTTGATGTTTTTGTTGTTGCAGCTGTTTTAGCTGTTGAAGCTACGGCCTTAGTTGATGATGCTTTTTCAGTTGTATTAGTACTTGGTTTTGCTTCAATAGATTTTGAAACTTTACCCCCAACAGATATATCATCGATTTTAACTTTTGTAAATGGTTGTCTATGACCATAAACTTTGTTAACATTTTTCTTTGGGTGATATCTTACAACTCTAAGTTTTTTACCTTTTCCTTGTTTAACTATAGTACCCATTACAACAACATCTTTTACTAATGGTGTTCCTATTGCAGTATCTGTAGCCAACACTTCGTTAAAAGTAATTTTTTGTCCTTCCTCTACCGAAACCTTTTCAATGTAGATTTCGTCACCGGGTTGAACCTTTATTTGTTTACCACCTGTTTTAATAATTGCGAACATATATATTCCTCCAGTCTAGACTCGCCTTGTATGTGAGTTTTACCTTCTTATAACATACAAAAGAGCGGTTGAAACTAGCAACCTAAATTATTTTATACTTTTTTTAAATGAATTACTAACTTTTCTTTAAATTTAATAACAACTATTTTTACGAGAGTTTTTTTGTATTAAAGTAAAGTGAATTTATAACCACCGACAAAGACGATAACATCATAGTAGCAGCTGCTATTTGAGGCAATAAAAGACCAAAAGCAGCAAGAGGTAGACTTAAAATATTATAAATAAAAGCTCAAAATAAGTTGGTTTTTATTTTAAAGTGTGTTTTTTTAGCTATTTTGATAGCCTTAATTATTAGTAAAATGTCTTCACTTGTTATTATGATATCACTAACTTCTAAAGCAATGTCTAGCGAACTAGATAGAGTAATACCTATATCAGCCTTTTTTAATGCTAAAGCATCATTCACTCCATCTCCAACCATTACTACAGTGTTTTTTTCTTGTTTTAAACTCTCTATAATCTTTTCTTTTTCAAGAACTGTTTTTTTACTGTGATATTCTTTAATATTAGTCATATTTGCAATATATTCAACCGGTTTTGCATCATCTCCTGATAATAAAATTGTTTTTATTTTAAATTTGTTAAGTTTTTCAATTAACGTACTTGAGTTTTCTCTTAGAGTATCACTTAATTCTAAATATCCACAATATACTTCATCAATAACTAAATTTAATATCGAGAAGTATTTATTATCTGACTTATTATAAGGTTTTTCTTTATCTAATAGTCAATTGTTTGATCCTACTTTTATTTTATGTTCATTGACTATCCCACTTAAACCCTTTGATGTATGGGTTGTAAAATTTTCTACAGGAAAAGTCTTGTAATTAGGTAGCTCATTTATTAATGCTTTAGCAATAGGATGTGAAGATTTCATTTCTAGGGATTTTAATAAGCTCAAAATATAGTCTTTATCAAAAGTGTCATTTTTGATATTAATTGAGTTGATTTTAATATTTCCATGAGTTAAAGTACCTGTTTTGTCAAATACAAAAACATTTGCTTTTGCCAATTTTTCAATAACATCGCCGTTTTTGAACAAAATATTATTTTGTGCTGCTTTACTAGATCCGACTATAATAGCTATTGGCGATGCAAGTCCAAGTGCACAAGGACAAGCAATAATCAAAGTGGTAATTGCATTTAAAATGGCTCTCTCTGAAACATATTTATCATATAGAACTCAGCCAAGAAACGTTACAATGGCTAACATTATCAAGAAAGGTACGAAATATGCCGTAATTTTATCAACAAGCTTTTGGATGGCAATGTCATTAGATTGAGCATTCTTTAATAAATCTACTATTCTATTTATCATAAAATCTTCTTGTTTTTTTTCAAATAGTATTTCAATATAGCCCTCTACCAAAGTGGTGCCAGCAAAAATATTATAATTATTTGCTATATGAATGGGTTTAGATTCACCAGTTATAATAGAATTATCGGCTCACCCTTCGCCATTGATTACTTTTCCATCAATTGGAACTAACATACCATTTTTAACAATAACTATATCATTTAATATTAAATCATTTAAAGAACATTCAATTATTTCATTATTCTTTTTTTTCAAAACTTTTTGTGGGACCAACTTTGAAATCAAATCCATAGAGCTTTTTGCTTTATTCTTAGCAAGACTTTCTAATAATTTCCCCAATAAAATTAATGTAATTATTGTTCCAGCAGTTTCGAAGAATAAATGATCTCCATGAATATATGTTCAATTATTTTTAATTGATTTATATATGCTCAATGCAATCGCTAAAGTTGTGCTTAATACTACTAAAATATTCATATTTAGTTTTTTATTGATGATCGAATAATATGATGAAATAAAGAATGTATAACCAATAAAAAACTCTATTATTATAATTGTAATAAGCTGATAAATTGGATTATTTAACATAGCAGTTAAAGTACTCTCATACTTAAATAAACCTAAAAACATTCCTAATAATAAAGGAAAGGTTAAAGTGGCAGCCAAAATGAATCTTATCAAATAGGACTTTGCTTCCCTATCTCATAGTTTTGTTTCAAAACTTCCAGTTTTTTCTTCAGCTTTATAACCTAGTTTTCTAACTAAATCTATTATGTGCTCGCTATTGATTTCCTCATCACACTCAACGATTAAAGATTTGAGTGGTAATGATACTCTTACTTTTTTAATGCCTTGACTTTTAGAAAGAGAGTTATTGATTGTTTTTGCACAATTAGTACAACTCATACCTTCGAGGGAGAATTCTCTTTTCATAAATTACATATAACCTATCTTCTTTAAAATTAGTTTTATATCACTTAAGCTTATTTTAGACTCATCATAATTAATGGTAGCTACTTTTGTTTCTGGATCGACATGGGTAATAACAAAGTCTTTCTCTTTTTTTACTAATTTTTTTATTTTCTTTACACAACCCTCACATTTTATATTTGTTAATGTAACTTGAATTTCTTTCATATATTCCTCTTATCTTGAAATCTTATCAATTAAATTTTTTATTTCCTCAATATATTTTTCATTATTTTTATCACTTTTTACACAACCATCAATGTGATCTGTGATTAATTTTTTTGAAACAGAGTGTAAAGAGGCTCTAACCGCATTAACTTGGTTGATTATATCAATGCAGTACTTATCATTTTCAATTTGATTAATAAGACCTGTTACTTGTCCGTTAATAATTTTTAATTGTTTAATTAAATCTAACTTTAATTTTTCTTCTCTATTAGTTTTTGCCATATCTCTCTCCTATACCCCTAGGGGTGTAATTATATTAACATATTTTAAAAAAAGGTCCAAGACCTTTTTTTAAAATAGTGGAAGGGTGTGGTCGACAACTTGATTTTTGTGTTCCAAACTCAGCTTATTCGAAGATGTATTATCCAATTTTATTGTATTTTTTCCAATTTTCATATCTAACTTATCATAGTCATTAGCATGATTAAATAAAAATACTGTTGAAACAATATCGGAATACATATCTTCAACGAACGAGGTTACTGAACTGATTATTGAAGCGATTCCTCCAAATAAAGATCCAGATACGCCAGCACCACCTCTAATTTGATGTTTTTCATGAATAGTTAATTCTCTCATATTTACCTCCAAATATATTTTCGTAAAGATATAAGAATAATTACTATTTTTTATGAAAATCATTATACAAATCTGTTTTATTTAGTTTATATTTTTTTGATACTGACTTAATAGCTTCTTTTTTTGATATTCCTTGTTCAACTAATTTTATTATTTCACCTCGAAAGTCAGTTTCTTTTGAAGTAATTGAACTTAATGAGGCATTTTTGTCAATGACAATTACAAATTCTCCTTTACATATGAAATCATTTGAGTTCATATAGTTGGATACTTCATCAATGGTACCTAAAATAACTTCTTCATTAAGCTTAGTTATTTCTCTTACGACAGCGATTTTAGTGTCACCGTTCAGTATTTGGTTCAAAAAATTAATTGTTGAAATTATACGGTGTACAGACTCATATATTGTAATCACCGCTTTATAATTCTTGTCGTTTAAAAACGTTATTAAGTCAACTATTTTACTTTCTTGCGCCTTACTTTTTTTATCTAAAAAACCTAAAAAAATATTTTCGTAAAAGTTAAAACTTGACATTATCGCTGCATGAATATAAGCAGGACCTACATTAACAGCTGTGACATTAAAGTTTAAAGTTTCATCAATTTTAAGAGCATTAATTATTTGGGTTCCAGGATCAGAAATACCTGGTACCCCTGCATCACTTATAATCGCAATATTTTTTTGCAAAATTAAGTCATTTTTAATTTCTTCTAGTTTTTCATGTTCGTTAAATTTATGAAGTGCTTTTAAAGGTTTGGTTATCTTTAAACTTTTTAGTAATTTTTGACTATCTCGTGTGTCCTCACAATAAATGATGTCTACTTTTTTAAGTACTTCTATCGCCCTGTGAGAAATGTCACTTAAATTTCCTATTGGGGTACCTACCATAAATAACGTTGGTCAACTATTCTTATATGTTTTTTGAATACTTAACATATTATTCTCCCATTTAAAAAAACCTAATGTATAGGTTTAAGAAATTTCTTCAATTGTTATTTTGTATGGTTCTTTTAATTCACGGATTTCCATTGTATCTCCAACTGATCTACCAATCATTGCTTTAGCTAATGGAGATTCATTTGAAATTTTATGTTCAAAAGGATCTGCCTCAATCGCACCTACGATTTTAACAGTTGATATTTTTTTCGTTTTTGTATTCATAAAAGTTACTTTGCTTCCAATTTTAACTTCAAATGTTTTTTTATCTGAACTTTCAATGATTTTAGCCTTTGAAAGCATAGCTTCAACTTCTTTAATACGAGCTTCAACTTCTGCTTGTCTATTTCTTGCCGCATCATAATCTGCATTTTCAGAAAGATCTCCTTGAGCACGTGCTTCAACTAGTTCTTCGATTACTTGTGGTCTTACTACATTAATCAAATGAGTTAATTCTTCTTTAAGTTCCTTAAGACCTTCCTCAGTTAATATAATATCTTTATCTGTCATATTAGTCCCCTTTGTTAACTATGATATTATACATTTTTTAATCAATAATATGTATATAATTTTGTCATTTTCCTTTTAATCATCTTATTATGTAAATTATAGACCTTGTTAGAGGGTCTACAATTATTCCTAAATAAACAAATATTAATCCAAATCCACCAACAGCATTAAAAGCATAGACAATGGTAAATGGTATAGCAACCATACCAATACCCATAGTTATAAATGATATTATTATTGGATATCATAAATCACCAGCACTTCACAAAGCTCTTAATAAAGTCATATTTACAGTATCAACTAAAAGTTTTACAGAGAATATTAAAAGTAATGTAATTCCTCAAGGTCAAATATATTCGGTTGGTGTATTTAGTAGTTTTAACATCGGCCACGATAGACAAATCATCACAATATTAGATATTATTGTGGCATAAATAGCTGCCTTTCAACAATTTATACCAGTTTCATAAGCTCCTTGTCGATCATTTGCACCAATTTTTCTGGCTACAAACACTGATGTAACCGTTCCCATAGCTTGTATAAAAGCGGCAGAATATTGTCCGATATTATTCGCGTCACGATGCAACACTAATCATGAAAATTCATTACTGATTGGTGCATTTGTTGATAGTTTAGCTATTGCGATTCCTGTCGCAAAGTTACATAAATTTCAAACACCCATTTCGATTGTTATTGGTAAACCAGTTTTAATAGTTTCAACTGAGTATTTTCAGCTTAATTGTTTTTTCTTATTAATTTTAAAATCTATAAACTTAAAATTCATAAACATCATATATATAGATTGAAAAATCCCAGTTACAGTTAATGAAAGCGCACTATAAACGGGGTTGACATTAGTAGCATATAGAATCACCATTACTACTATCAAATCAATCACATTTGCTAGTATCGCACCAATAGTAACGTGTAAGCTTTTCTTCATAGATTGAAGGCCAGCTACAAATACTTGGGTTACTGATAACAACACTAAATTTATGTTCAAAAAGCGATAATATTTTGATACAAAGTGTAATTCACTTTTTTCATATGTGTTAGCACCTATTATAGGAGTGTCTTTTGCTTCCATTAATTTCACAATTTGCTCTGCAAATGATTCAATAAAAACAAAAATTATTGAAGTTATCATTAAATTTACTATTAGTCCAGATACCACTACTCTAGAAACTTCGTCTTTTCTGCCTTGACCAATCAAATTACCTGCTACTACGATTGTTCCTGTCGAGATTAAACTTGGAATGAACTGTAACGTATTATAACTTAACACTGCTTTTGAAACAGCTTCAGAGTAAACACCACCATCATATCAATTTATAGCTATTAAATTTATTTGGGCAATGATTATATTGAATAATAATTGCACAAAGATAGGAATTGCCATCTTTGTTATATCTTTTAAGTCTTCAACTTTTCAAAAAGGTACTTTTATTTTTTCAAAAACAATAACATCATTCTTAGATGTCTTAAGTTTTGATTTGTCTTTATTATTTTTCATTTGCTTCTTCCTTACCTAAATATTCAAATAAGTTTTTTGTTGTTTGTTTATTTTTTATAATCGCTAATAATTCATCAAAACTAGCAGCCTTAATATTTTTCAAAGTCAGAAAACTTTCATAAAGCTTTTTAGCAGTTGTTGGACCTAGACCTTTTACATTAGCAACCAAATCATCCTTCAATAGGTTATTGGATTGTCTTTTTCTAAATCCAGAGATTGCAAAATTATGCACTCTCATTTGAAAACTTTCTAACATTTTAAATAATTGTGTATTTTTTTCAAGATAAATTTTCTGATTATCGTGGTTGAAAATATATTCTGTTTTATGGTGGTCATTTTTAACAAGACCAATTATAGGTATGTTGATACCAAGTTTATTAAGTGTTTCTCTTGCTGCGTTTACTTGAATAATACCCCCATCCATAATTATTAAGTCTGCTCACTTACCATGATCATCTTTATCCTTAGAGTATCTACGTTCTATCATATTTTGCATTCTGTGATAATCGTCAGGGTGTTCAATATCAATATTGTATTTTCTAAAATCATTCTTACTTGGAACACCTTGTTTGAAAACAACCATTGCACCAGTTACGAACTCATCTAGAATATTTGCTACGTCGTACATTTCTATATGAGATGGGAATTTGGGTAGGTTTAAAGTGTTTTGCAATTCTGTTAACAATTCATCTTTTGTTAAAACATTTTGATCACTATAATTAATTTTTTGATATAAAAATTCTTGAGCATTCTTTTTAGCTAGATCTAAAAGTTTTTTAGATATAGTGTCATTTTCATCAAGTACCTTGTTTCCAAATAATTGTTTAAGATCATCCAACTCTATTTCAGAAGGTAGGATAATGTAGTCTGATAATATATTTTTTGCATAAATTTGCATCACAAAACTTTTCATCATTTCGAAAATGTTTTGGCCTTCGTATTTGAATATATCTTGATCCTTAAGGGCTAATTTTCCACCGCGATAAAATAAAACTGTAAAGCAAATATAATTATCATACTCAAAATAATTGAATACATCTCTATTAAGATTGTCATTTAAATCAACACTTTGTTGTATAAGTGTAAATTCCATATGTCTTATTATTTCTTTGATTCTCTGAGCCTCTTCAAACTGAAGGTTTTCTGAAGCTAAAAACATTTTTTGTTGTAATTTCTCTTTGACATCAGTTGACTTTCCGTCAAAGAAATCTTGAACTAGTTTAATTTGTTTATCATAGTAGTCTTTATCTACTTCTTTAAAGCAAGCACCACTGCATTGGTTTATATGATAATGTATACAAGGTTTATTTAAATTACCTTTACATCTACGCAATGGATAAATTCTTTCTAATGTTCTCATGATATTTCTAGCACTTGTCCCATCTGGTAATGGACCAAAAGAGATCTTGTTTTTTCTATCATAATTACGTGTATACAAATACATCGGGTCTTTTTCATTTGTTATTGCAATATAAGGATAACTTTTATCATCATTTAATACGATATTAAATCTTGGTTTATATTTTTTTATTAAATTTTGTTCTAAAAGAAGAGACTCCTTCTCATTATCTGTTATTATAGTTTCAAGTTTAAAAATCTCACGAACTAGCTTAGTTGTCTTAAAATTATGTGCCTTATTAAAATAGGAGTTCACTCTTTTTTTTAAGTTTTTAGCTTTTCCGACATAAATGACTTTATCGTCTTTATTGAAGTATAGATAACAACCTGGTTTTTCTGGAATTGTCTTTAATTGTGATGCAAGTTTCATATTGTTACCTCTTTCAATATTATATTTTATACCATTAAAAAAACACATTGCTAATGTGTTTTTTTATAATTCTTCATTTTTTACATAAACTTCTCGTGATTTTGAACCGTTTTGAGGGCCAATTACACCATATTCTTCAAGTTCATCAATTATTTTGGCAGCTCTATTATATCCTATAGAGAATTTCCTTTGCAACAAACTGGTTGAAGCTTTTTGTTCTCTAACAACATAAGACCTTATTTCATCAAACATTGGATCTCTTTGAGAAGAGGAACCACCACCATATTCGTTATATTCGTTTTCTTCAATCATAAACTCTTCATCAAATATTTGAGGTTGTTGATTTGAACAATGATAAACTAATTTCTCTATTTCTTCATCGCTAATAAATGAACCTTGTGCCCTTATTAAAGATGAACTTCCTGGTGGCACATAAAGTAAATCACCTCTCCCAATCAGTTTTTCTGCTCCACCAGAATCTAGTATTGTTCTAGAGTCGATTGAACTAGCAACAGAGAAAGCAATTCTTGCTGGGATATTTGATTTTATTACCCCTGTCAAGACATCTGTTGATGGTCTTTGAGTAGCTACAATTAAATGTATACCTGCTGCTCTTGCCATTTGAGTAAGTCTCATGATAGAGTCCTCAACATCTTTTTTGTTAGCTGTCATCATTAAATCAGCCAACTCATCGATAATTATTACATAGTACGGTAATCTTCTTGAAGGTGCTGACATTTTAGAATTATAACCTTCAATGTTCTTGACACTGTTACTTGTGAATAGAGCATATCTTCTTTCCATTTCATTTATTACTTTTTTTAAGGCACTATTTGCGAGATTCATATCACTTATAACTGGTGCCAATAAATGAGGTATTGAAGAATAAATTGATAATTCTACTTTTTTAGGGTCTATCATTAGAAACCTTACTTCGTGTGGTTTAGATCTCATTAATATAGAAGAAATAATACCATTTATCATAACTGATTTACCACTACCTGTTGAACCAGCAACTAATAAGTGGGGCATTTTATCAAGCTCTCCAAATAACATTTCTCCACTTACGTTTTTTCCAATTGCAAAAAGTAACTTTGAGTTCATATTTTTCAAAGGAACATTTTCAATTACGCTTCTAAATGGGACAATGGCTGCTTTATCGTTCGGTACCTCGATACCAACTGCTGCCTTACCTTGAATTGGAGCTTCAATTCTAACATTTTGATTAGCTAATGCTAATTTTAGGTCATTTTCTAAACTTGTAATACTGTTTACTTTTGTACCTACTCCTGGTAAAACCTCAAACTTCGTAACACTTGGACCAATATTCATATTGTTAACAGTTGCTTTTACACCAAACTGTGCGAACGTATCATTAATAGCCTTGGCTTTTAGTTTAGCTTTCTCTCTAATCTCAAGCAACTCATTTTGAGTGTTTGTATCTGGATTTAATAATTCTGTTTTTGGTAAACTATAACCAGCATTTACAAATATTTCTTTATCAACCGCTTTGTTTGAATTTATTTCAATTGTTTGATTATTATTTGATCTGTTAACAAAACTATTACCAGGGTTAATGATTGACTTAGTAAAAATATCTTCCATAGGAGAAGTATAGTCATCAATACTGTATAGAGAGTTATTTTTTTTCTCTTTTTCTTCGATACTACTATTTATAAAGTCTTCTAGTGAAATTTGACTAGGTCCTTCTTTATTAACTGGTTTTTTAACTAATTCTTTTATTATTTCTTTTGTATGACCGTTAGCACCGTGTGGGGTAATTGAAGTCTCTTTGCTAAACTTTTGTCTAGCTTCCTCAGTTGACACGTTACCATATTTTGACTCTAATGGTATTGTGTAATCAAAATTTTCTTTTGGTTTACGTCTTGGTAAAAATTGCTTCTCAAAATCAAACTCATTAGTAACTTGAGTTGGAGCCTTTTGACTATTTATATCACTCTCAACGTTATCATGATTTTCAGTGACAACTTTTCTATACCCTTTAACCCCGCGTGCATAAATTGGTTCATCTCTTTTCATATACTTGTGATCATCAAAGTTGATAGGATTATTAATTTTAGGCACTTCTATATCCAGATTTGAACTGTAAAACTTTTCGTCTGGTTGTTGATAAATTTCTGATGTCATTTCTTTTCTAAAACTTGGTAATTCAATCGTTATATCAGAGTCCTTAATAGAAGAAATTATATCAACATCATTCAGATTGATTTCTTCATCAATACTTATAATATTAAAAATACCTTTTTTAGTTTTAACTTTTGCCTTTGAATTATTATTCTTTCCCCTTAATGAAAGAATTCTTAACCTTTTAAACACTCTTTTATGCTTAGGTTTAAAGAAATAAAAAGGATTTCCTGTAAAAATTCACATCATATTAAGAAAGAAGAAGAAAGTTGCCACTATTAAAGAACCATATATTGTTGTATATGAAAAAATTCCTGCCAAAGTTGCCCCTATTAATCCACCCCCAGCTCAAGTGGTAAAATAACTTGTTGGACTTGACCAAAGTAAACTACCTTCTGCATTACCAAAAAATGAGTGTAGCTTTCAAGTTGCTAAATATGATTTGATAGAGTCTTGAAGAATACTTTTGCTTCAATAATGTTCAATAACTAGGCCAGGATTATTTATGTGATAAGCGCATATAAATAAAACTGAGGTAAATATTCAACAAAACATTATTCAAGTAAGGAATATCATTGCCAAAAATCTTTTTTTTGGTTTAAACTTTATACCAAAATACACGGCAAAAACCACTATGAAAAATAGCAAGTATAAAAAATACTTAAACCAACCAAATGGCAAAGTAAAAATTATATCATCTAATAATTGACCAACTATTGTTATCCTACCTAGTGACATTATATTCAAGAAAAATAAGATTAAAGCTGTTAGAATCCACCCAATAGAGTCAGACCTTCTTTGTTTTTTATGAACAGTGAATGCTTTAGTTCTATCATTATCATTTGGTACGCCCGGAAAACCATTATAATTATTCATAAAAACTCCTTTGTTTATTTGCCCTTATATTTATCATTTTAATATAATTTAGTCTCTATTTTTAATATAAATGAAAATAGAATATATTTAAAAAATTCTAACATAATTAAAGGATAAGTTATAAGTTTTCAAGTAAAAAAAGAATAAAGTTATCAAAAGATAACTTTATTTAATATACGTTTTTTTTATAAACTCAGTTTTTAGTGTGTTCTCGAACCTCAAAAGCAGCTTCTTTGCTTATAATAATGCTTTCTTGGCTTACTCTCTCTACAATAATCTTTATTGTCTCGACCTCGTCATCATCGGAGTCTTGTGGCCTTCAATTTTCTATTTTATTCTCCGTACAAATATCTTTTGCTCCTGGAATTAGCGATATTTTATACATAGCATCCAGAAATACTAAAGTTTTGTAGACATTATCTGAATTGATCAACGGATTACCTTCTTTTGGTGGATTATTCTTAGAACTTTCGTCATCCAATCATTCCTTGAAAGTCTCAATTTCTTTATTTAAAGAAATAATCAAATCCGTTTTTTCTTTTTCAGTGAGCTTACTGTAATCTTCTTTCCAAAATTCATCAGTTTTTTTACTACAAGATACCACAAGAGATGAACTTGTTACTGAGGCTCCGAACACACCTAACACTATTCTTAATTTTTTCATTATTTTATTCCCCTTTAACACTTATATTATAAGTTTAATTAAAGTAAAATTCTTTTTAAAACACTAAAAAAATATTAGAGTGAAATCATTAGTCAGTACTATCATTTGAGTTACCAGCGACTGTTTTATTTGTATTAACAACCCTTGTGTTAAAACTGGTTGCTCTTCTTCTTGGTTCATAGAAAGAACCTGTATTGATTTCGTTTACTATTACTAAAACAATTGGTTGCTTCCCTGTGTCTTGTTTTAAAGTTGAGCGGGTACGAGATATTATTTCCTTTTTAATTAAGGACATATCGTATGAGTTTGGGTTTATTTTCATAGCCTCTCGGTGTTTATCAAATATATCAATAATTTGTTTTTGTAGAAGTTTGAATATAGGGTTGTCATCTTGTATATAAATAACACCCCTCATTTGAATATCTATTAAAGAGACTAATTCTTTAGTTTTGTCATCCAAATTAGCCCCGATGATAACTGCTCCATCAGTTGCTAATTGTTTTCTTTCGTTTAAAACAACAGCACCAATATCCCCGACTCCAATACCATCAACGTAAACATCGCTAGTTTTAACTACTTCTGAACTAACTATTAATTTTCCATTTTTGTTAATTTTAAGTACTTGTCCATTGTTTATTAGTTGGATATTTTCAGGTTTAATACCTGCTTCTTGTGCCGCTTTTTCAGCACATAAAAAGTCTTTGTACAAACCTTTTATAGGAATAAAACTTTTTGGGTTCATTATCCTTGTCATAAGTTTGATATCCTCGTAACTTGCTCTCATAGATCAAATATTTTTATCACTTAAGGCAATCAATTTTGCATTAGTTCTTGCTAATTCATCTAATATCTCTGCATGTCTTTTTTCAACACCAGCTGCTGGTGGAGTTGCTAATATTATTACATCTTTTTCAGAAAACTCTATAATGTCGTCGTTTCCTGCAGCTATTTTCGCCATTCTTGAATATAATAAGTCACCGGCTCCTGTTAAAATAAGGATACCATCTTCAGATTTAGCATATTCTTCTAAAGAAATAATGTCATTTTTAGAAATTCCCAATGAATCTTGAATGATTTTTGATTCAACAACTTTCACTAAAGTTTTGCCATATATGGCCATTTTTCTTCCTTGCTCTTTTGCCTGTCTTATAATTTCAAAAAGTTTAAATACATCCTCTTCAAATATCCCTAAAACTATTCTGTGTTTCATATCCTTCATCGGAGTTGTAATGTATTTTTCAATTCTATGATTAGGAACAGTATATCCAATTCTTGAAGCAAATTCTGAATCACTTATGAAAGCTAGGACTCCTTTTTCTGAAATCTTAGATAAGTGGTTCATATCAGTAGAGAATCAAGATTGTTCATTACCATCCATTATGTAATCCCCTGCATAAACAATTGTTCCATCCTCTGTATGTAATGCGAAACAAAAAGACTCAGGGAAGCTTGCAGTGGCTCTAAAAACTTCGATACTGTTCTTACCAAACTTTATTATTTCTTTATCTTTGATTATTTTGAAGTTATTTTCTCTATTTTTAATTCTGTATTTAAGATTACGATATTTTAATATTGTTGTTGTTAGCTCATTGCAATAAACAGGAACATCAATATCTCTTAAAATATAACTTATTGATCCTGCATTATTACTGCTTGGGTTTGATAAAAATATCCCCTTGATTCTTTTTGAGTTAGCTTTTAGATAATCAAAACTTGGTATTACAACATCAATACCTAATATACTTCTTTCTGGGAATTTGATACCTGCATCGAAAACGAATAAATCATCATCAACACTAACTATGAAAATATTTTTTCCTCTTTCGTCTTGACCACCAAGTGCCAAGAATTTTATTTCTGCCATAAATTTTCTCCTTACTTGCAAATTATAAAATTTGATTTTTTTATTATAGATAATGTAATCATTCTATAAAAGTTCATGATTACAAACAGATAATTCAACTCTCTAATTATAGGTTATATTTACTTTTTTGTGAATATTTTTAAAATTTCTCTATTATTAGTATTTCTTTAAGCAAATAATATTTTAAATCGTTAATTTAATTTTATAATATTTTAAAGAAAAATCCTGCATATTTTGCACATTTCTTAGTCAAGAAAAGTGCATTCATAAGAAATAAAAAAAACATCTTTATTTAAGATGTATGATATTGAATCTTTACAAATTCGGTAAAATTTATTCAAACTCACTAATAAGTATTTAAAAAAAATAATTTTATAACACTTTCTAGATCACTTCAAAAAAGTGGTAAATGTAAGTTGCATCATAAATACTATTAAAACCAAAAAAACTATGTGGATTTTTCATATGTCCGAATTTATTTAGTATTTGGTTGCTAAATACTACAATATTTTTATTGTTTTTCAAATACATTTATATAGACCAACCCATTCTTATTTTTTATTGCTTGCGATGATTTGTTATTCAACAATTTGTAATCAGATGGTTTATTATTTAATATAAAAAGTCCTGCTATGAAATTAAATATATTTCCAAAAATCATACTGCATAACCCTAAAGCGGTACTTTCATCATATACATAGATAAGTTTCTTAGTCTTCAATGTCATAGGTATCAATCATGCTAAGGGTAATATTAAAAACGAGTTAATGATTGTTCCCGCTAACATTAATTTGTATGCGGTGTTAATTTTCTCATTGTATGTATTATATTTTTCTTTATATTTATTGGTAAAGATCACATACCCTTTATGTTTTATTGTTTTAATAATAAACAAAATTGAAAAAGTAACCATAATAAAAACTACGATTAATAGAAACAAGTTGATCATAAACGCGGCTTTAAAAATAGAATTAAATATAATTAAATATAAATATAGAAAGAATCAAATAATATTAATAGCAATAAGTAATTTAGACCCAATTAATATGTTATTTTGTTTATTTACAAAACTGATCAAAACAAGACATGAAATAGAAAAAAATATCATGAAGAATGAACACAGAATATAAATTAACGGTATTAAAATAAAACCTTCATTTAATAATTCAATTGTGAATAATAAGGCCATCGAAAAGCTTACTATACTCATAGCAATACTAAGAACAGATGCACTTATGCCAAAACTTCAATAATATTTTTTCATTTATTTCTCATCTCAACTAGATTCTAATATTTTATAGCTTAATTCAAACCTAGTTAACATTTTGCTCAACACTTGTATTATCAATTTCGTCATAACTTTCTTGTTTGTTAACAAGTAGCAGTATACCAGATACGAACCCAAATGTTCCAGTAAATAGTAAACAACAAATTCCTAAAACAAGTGAATCTGAATATTCGTTTACCCTTTTTTTAACAGCTAATGTCATTGGAATCATTCATGCCAAAGGTATAATGAAAAATGATGATAATACTGTACTCACAATCATCAATATGTAGGCAATTTTTGCTAATTTACTTTCTTTATTCATTTTATATCTCCTTTTATATGTTAATCAACTTATTTATTATATCAATTTATGAATAATAGTACTATAAGTTTTTTAGATATGCTAAAAGAAATAAGTGGAAGAATCAATTGATATTCATATTAGCTTTTATTTGTTCAATTAAAACAAATTTTAGTAGAGAAAATCTTCATTTTTAATTTAATTTTGAGTATATAAACATTAAGCAGCGAGACTATACATATTGTTCATTTATTGAATTATAATAATAAGTAGTAACTAAGGAGTTAAGTATGGGAATAAATGTAACTGATTACAATGAAATAAAGGACCAAGTTCTAACAATAGATGTAAGAACGGTTTTAGAAGTGAAAACACTCGCTAAATTAGATTGAGCCGTTAATTATGAGATGAATTATTTACATAGTAATTATGAAGAAATCTTAAAAAATCACGAGAATAAGAAAATTATAACTGTTTGTAATGCTGGTAACAGAAGCTCTCAGGCAGCACAATTTTTAAGAGAAAAAGGGTATGACGCCGATTACCTTGATGGTGGTATCTATAGGTATATGAAAATTTTTAAAAAATAAAAAACTTCATCATTAGATAGTAATCTAATAATGAAGTTATATATTAAATTTGATTTGCCAAATCCTTTTTTAATCTTCTATAAAAATTACTAAGATCGAAGCCTTTTATAAATAAGGATACTTTATCATCTTCAATGCTAACTTTTAATCCTAGCTTTTTAAGACTCTTAAGATTAACTAGGGAAGTACTTACCAGTTTTATTTTGTTATTATCATCAATTTCTTCAATATTTTCTATTCCACCCAGATATTTTATTATGTTTGGATAAGTGAATGCTGTTTCGATATTTATTAATTTATTTTTTTTAAATTTGATGTTGATTCTTTTAGCAATTGATAAATAAGTAAATAGCATTAAGGCTAATATTATAAAAGTAAATGTTATCAGAATTGTTGTAAGATCCATTAAATCACTTTTTCCTTATCTTTAATAAATATATCTCTTAGAACTTTGATTTCACTTTGTTCTTTTTCACATTGGTGGCTGATTACACTTACTTTAATATCACTTACTTTAATCGAGATTTGTTTGTCGATTAACTTTATGACTTGAGTATCGCATATCAAAAGTTCATTGATACTCTCTAATTTCAAATTAAGCTTATAACTGTTGTTTAATATTATTGGAGAATTGAGTGTTCTGAATTTATTGGTGCTTATAGGGACAAGTTCTTGTAATTGATATAACATTTGATTTTTAGGTAAAATTACAGCTCCACCCGTTGATTTTATATACCCTGTACTTCCATTTGAAGTAGATATTACAAGACCTGTTCCATGAAAGGTTTCTAAATAATCGTTATTGATAAAAATATCTATATAAAGTGCTGTTCGCTCATTTAATATTTTTATCTCATTCGTTGCATAGAAACGATTCTGACCGTTTTTGATTTCTAAAACTTCATATTCATAAATACTATAAGTTTCTTCCTCAATCATTTCCAGTATTTGTTCAAAGTCATCAACTCTATTTTTGTTGGTATAAAAACCAATACCCCCTAATTTAAAGGGTATAAACTTTGTTTTCTGTAATTGATTTTGATATTTGGCAACAGCTTTCAAAAAGGTACCATCACCCCCGATTACAAAAACGAAATTAGGGTTTGATTCTTCTAAGACTCAACCTTTAAGGTATAACTTTTCGATAAGTTCCTTACTTAGTTTTATAGTAGAATCATAATCATTTTTAACAACATTGAATTTGAACATAAATACCGCCCTTTCCATTAATTTTACTTATTTATTTTATAAAAATAAATAAATTGTATAATTAGTTATGTAAAACTTTAAGGAGTATTAAAATGAATAAAAAAAGAATGATATCTGGTATAACCACAACCGGTCAAATGACATTAGGAAATTATATAGGTGCTATGAAGAATTTTGTAGATCTTCAAGAAGAGTTTGAAATGTTTGTATTTGTTGCTAATTTACACGGTATTACTACACCGATTGACAAAGCGACATTAAGAAATAATATTAAAAGTATGGTGGCGCTTTATTTTGCTTGCGGTATGGATCCTGAAAAATCAACAATATTTTTGCAAAGTGATGTCCTTGAACACACTCAATTAGGTTGAATATTGACTTGTAATACAACATTAGGAGAACTACAAAGAATGACACAATTCAAGGATAAAGCTTCTAAGGTCAAATCAGATAATGGTACAGAGTTTGTTCCAACAGGTTTGTTGACATATCCAACATTGATGGCTGCTGATATATTGCTTTATGATGCAGAACTAGTTCCAGTTGGTAAAGATCAAAAACAGCATATTGAGTTAACAAGAAACATTGCCGAAAGAATGAATAACAAGTTTGGAGAAATGTTTACATTACCTGGTGAATATACGCCAAAAATAGGTTCCAAAATAATGGATTTACAGGATCCAACTAAAAAAATGTCTAAATCAAGCACAAACCCTAAAAGTTATATTGCTTTGTTAGATGATTTGGAAGTTGTTAAAAACAAGATTAAATCAGCTGTGACTGACTCTGAGAATATCATCCGTTATGACCCAGAAAATAAACCCGGAGTAAGTAATCTTTTGACAATATATTCATCTTTAACAAATAAAGATATTGAAGAAACAGAAAACTATTTTAAAGGCAAAGATTATGGTGTATTGAAAAACGAAGTTACTTCTGTTGTTGTTGATTTACTTAAAAATATACAAGACAGGTACAAACAATTGCTTAACTCTAAAGAAGTGGAAGAATGACTGGAACAAGGTGCTCAAAAAGCAACTTCAATTGCAAGTAGAAAAATGAATAAGGTGTTAAACCTTGTTGGGTTAAGTTACAAAAGAAAATAATTAGTATTTCTTTAAATATAATAATTTTATGATAATGAGCATAATAAAAAAACTATCGAGATTTCGATAGTTTTTTGTTTGAAAGTTTAAAATAATAATTAAAATTATGTTTTTGTTATTCTTTTTTTATTTTTAATACACTTATCTTGAAAGTATTTTAAATGACCGTTTACATTTAAAAAAACCGTTTCTTTCAAGTAAACCCTTAGTTTCATACCTCTTTCAATTGCTAACATAGTTCACTCTTTCATACTTACTGAATTTGCTTGTAATATATCATAAATAACCATCACGTCAGCATAGGCATCATGATGATTGAATTTAATATTAAAATGATTTGCAATTGTATTCAGTTTATGATTTTCTAAGTTTGGCAATAGTTTCTTAAATAATTGTACTGTGCAAACAAATATGAAATCTTTATTGATACGAAGTTGGTTTTTTATAACTGATGAGACATCAAAAGCTGCATTATGTGCATATACCACATAGTCTCCATTAAAATAATCCTTAATATTTTTAAAATATTGTTTTAAAGTTAACTTATCTTTAAACTGTAGCGACCATTCTTGAATTTCCTCAATAGATAACTGGTTTTCTTCATCTCTAACTGAGTTTATAATAAACTCATCAAACCATCAAGGACTGGGTTTCAACCATTCGTTAAAACTTTTTACTATTTTACCGTTTTCAACGACTATCATTGCAAATTGTATAACACCGTACATATTATTGACTGTTTCAAAATCTATAATTACATATTTATCTTCACTCGTTTTTATCATTTCTTTCATAAGTTCTTTATGATTTTTAAATTGTTTACTGAAAGAGAGGTTTATATCAAAACGAGTTTTTTTATTAACTAGTTTATGAAAAACTTTTGTTTGTAATCTTGAGATTACTTCATTTATATAAATTTCAAAATCATCCTGCTTATTGTTTAAACTATTTTTATTTTTTTGTATTTTTATTATCTTGTTAAATAAACTTACTAACTTGGGTTCAATGTAGTTAATATATTCAATTTCGCTTTTTTTCAAGTTAAATAAACAATATTTAAAATCTTTGAATTTTTCTCTTAACTGCTCATCTAAATAAATGATTGTTTTATATAAAATTAGTTGCAACCTATGAATTGGTAAAATTTCTTCAATGAATTTAAACTCTCATATAGTTTTATTTTGGTAATCAACACAATCTATTCGACCTGAATAAGTAATACCATCTTTATGTTTTAGACTTATATTATATTCAAACTCACATTTATTACTCAATAACCCTTTAAAGATTTTCATAGCAGTTTGATTATCTTTTTTCGAGATTCAATCAATTTCTTGAATTTGATTTAGTCTAGAGAAATCTTGGTTATCTATTGCAAACATCAGCAATACTAGTTTTAAAATATTAATTTTCTTTTTTTCATATTCTTCGATTACTTGCATTATCCACTCTTTTTTCTCTTTTAAAAAGTCAAATTTTGGCAATTCCGAGTGAGCGGAGTTTACTATTGATTTGATATTATTGATTATATTGTCTAACTTTTTAACTTTATATACATAATACAAAGGAAAATATACCCCGTTAAATACGGTTAAGTTTTCGTAATATTCTTTATTATTTTGTACAAATTTTTTTGAGTTCGGAATATGTTCTAAAGAGTATCTAGTATTATATTTAATTTTTTTAATATCAAATTTTTCTAACTCCTTATTGAAATGTTCAATTGGTAAAAAACTAAGAAGAGTAGACACACTTTTTTCCGTAACATCATTCTTGAATGATGGTTCAAATTCTAGGTTATTATTTTTGTTTCAAGTTTCTTTGTCTTGTTCAGAAATGTTATATTGTATATATTCTTTCAAATTATTAAAATTTAGGAACTTGAAAGCTTGATTTGAAAAGTGATTGATGACTATCGTTTTTTCTGAACTCCGAGTTAGAGCTACATAATGTAAATTAGTTGGTTTCTTGTGATCTGAATATTTATCATAATGAGAAAAATAGCTATTATCAAAATCAAATATTATCGCTACTTTTCTTTCCCTTCCTTTTGCTTGATGAATTGATGAAAAAACAATTTTGTTCATCAATTCATTATCTACTATATTTTCTTCATCACTAAAAGGTTTATAAATCAAATGCCCTTTATTCGATAGGAAGGTTGCAAAGTTTCCCAAAGGATTCCTAGATGATTTAACCGAGTTAGACAAAATAAAAATATCTTCATCGTTGTATTTATCAAAGATAGGTTTTAAATAATTATAAAGAGAGTTAGTGTCAAAAGCATTTGTTACAAGATAATTGAAACTTCCATCGATTTTTTTATTTGAGTTTATTATTTTCTCATTGTAATACACTTCGTTTATAAAATTTGCACACTCTTTAGTGATTCTAAAGCTTTCACTTAAACTCATTTCTTTCCATTCATAATCATTTATTTCTTTGAATGCATATTCGGCATTAATCAAAAAATTAGGGTTTGAGTTTTTAAACCCATAAATTGATTGCTTTGAGTCTCCTAAAACACAAATTAATGAATGAGAAAATTTTGTTTTCAAAATTTTCATCAAAGGTTCATAAATTAATGGTGTCATATCCTGAACTTCATCCAAGATTATAATATCGCTTTTTTCACCATCAGTTCGAATAGGTTTACTATCAGATTTAATTTTAGCCAATTTTAAGTCATCATCACAAAGAGTGTTAAATCAATAACCCATAAAAGAGTGAAATGTTCTTACCTTAACATTTTTTAGATTTCATAAGTTTATTTTTTCCTTTGTTTCATCAGCTAATCGTTTATTATACGTTAAGATCAAGACTTCTTTCTCTTTGAAAGATTTGGCAATCAACAAACAAGTAGTTGTTTTTCCGCTTCCTGCAACAGCTTCAACGGTAATGTTATAGTGATTTTTGAGATTTTCTATTATGGCTTTTTGTTCTTCGCTAGGATTATGATTCATAAGTAGATTCCATTCTAAGTTCTCTAAAATTATTTTATAATAAAAATGATAACAATAAGTTTAAAAAAATCATTTGAATAAGTTCAAATGATTTTTTCTAAAATGAATAAGGTCAAAAAAACAAAGTATTTTAAAATAAACTTAAAAAGTATAATGCAAAAACAAATACAATAAATAACAAGAAACTTATCTATGTATTTCACGAATTATATTTATGATACAAAAATACTTTGTAAAAGCTATTATCATTTATAAGATGCTCTATACTTTTGTTCTTGTACAATGAAATAATTGTACACATATCAAAGCACATAAATTAAAATTTAATTAGTATGAGCGAAACTTTATCGAGGTTTTCTTGCTTATATAAACACTTGCGGATTTTTTATCTTCAAATATATATCAACGTATCTGCTGTCTCACCACATCCACAGATTCCGCAAATTTCTGATGTTTCTTTAAATTCGCAATAAGCGTTTAAAAGTTCTATACGTCCATTTTCTAATGAGCTTGAAGTTAGTTCACCTTTTTTTACCGCTAATAAAATAGTTTTACCACTATCAAGGGCATTTAAAATAGGTGAAAAATCTCCTTTATCAACTGATGTGATTTTAACTACATTATTTAAATCTTTAGCCATAACTTACTCTCCTCTTAACTATAATATTATAAAATAGTTGAAAATGATTAACTCTCATATTCTTCTTCGTTGAACTTTCATAACAAATAATTAACTTTCTTTAATATTTTCGAACAATTTTGTTTAGGACGATAATCTCTACAAAATGGATGAATTGCAATAAAGTTTTTTTGTTCTAGCGACATCTTTTTAAGGTCAACAAGTTCAATGATTCATCCGAAGTATCCGTATTCAGTATTGTTGAAGTTCTCTTTAATCATATGAAATTTACATATAAAACATAATCTCATTTCGTTTTCATCTTTATTTATTAATTTCGGTGCGTTATTTCAAGCACTCTCAATATCTTCTTTAGTGAATTCAATTGTGTGATCTTCCTTTAAGGTGGCCATAATTTACCTCTTTTCTATAAAATAAAAAGCCTTGTAAAAAGGCTTTTAAAACAACTATTTTTTTTCGTTTAAAGCTTTTTTTGAAGCGTCAACAATAAGTTCAAACTGTTTTGGTTCGTGAATAGCTAATTCTGATAACATTTTTCTATTCATGTCGATACCTGCCAATTTTAGTCCATTAATGAATTTTGAGTAACTTAATCCTAATGGTCTAACAGCAGCATTAATACGTATAATTCATAATTTTCTGAAATCACGTTTTCTTAGTTTACGTCCAACGAACGCATAATGCATTGAACGAACTACTTGTTCGTGTGCTTTCTTATAATTTGCTTTTTTTGTACCATAGTAACCTTTAGCTCTTTTGATTCAACGTTTTCTTCTAGCTCTAGTTACTTTTCCAAATTTAATTCTTGCCATATTTTCTTACCTACCTTTTAGTTTTGTAATAGTCCTTTTAGACGTTTCATGTCTCCTGCTGAAACAAATTGAGCTTTTTTAAGATGTCTTTTTTGTTTTGTTGTTTTATTTTGTGCTAAGTGAGATCTATAAGCTTGACCTCTTTTAAGCTTTCCACTTGCTGTTTTCTTTACTCTTTTAGCCAAAGAGCTTTTTGTTTTCATTTTAGGCATAACTATTTCCCTCCTATATTTAACCTTTTTTAGGCACTACATACATATCTAAGAAACGAATATTTAGTTTCGGCTCTCTTTCGATTTTTGCGATGTCTTCTATTTTTGAAAAAAATTTCTTTAGGGTTTCTTTACCAAAATCTTGGTATGCGATTTCTCTTCCCTTAAATTTGAGTGAGATTTTTACTCTGTCACCAGCTAGTAAAAATTCTCTTGCTTTTCTGGCCTTGGTGTCAATATCATGATCACCTATACCAACTGTTAATCTAATTTCTTTATTTTCGACTTTAACTTGATTTTTTTTATTTTCTCTAGTTTTTCTTTTTTGTTCATATTTGAATTTACCGTAATCTAATATTTTAGCAATTGCTGTTACATTATCTTGATTACCAACTTGAAGTAGATCAAGTCCTTTTTCTTCAGCGATTTTCAAAGCCTCAAACTTATTAATAGGTCCAACCCTTGAACCATCTTCATTTATAATAAGAATTTGTTTCGCTCTAATTTCACGATTTACAAATTCTGTTTTCACATTTCTATTGTCTGCCATTCTTCCTCCAAAAAAAAGTGTGCCTTAAAAGATTAGGAGCACACTATAAATTATTTATTTCTTCACTTAAAATAATAAATAAGTTTTACCGCTTCCTGAAAGTGACGGTGAGCTGCGTGCTTCTTCTTTTAAACCAAAATAATTATAATACATTTTTAGATATATTATTAAAATATTTATATTAAATTTAAAAAATTTTGTAGATTATAAAAAAGTTACAAATCTTTATAGATTATCTTTAAGTTGAAATACAGCAATAAATCATTTTTTTAGTGAATAAAGTGTAAGAAATAGTATATTAATTAGTCATATAAAATTTACTGTGCTAATTTAAACAATAGAACAATAAAAAATACAAGATTGACAATTAAATCTTGTATTTTTTATTTTAAATAGTTATTACAGGTTTTTTTAAACTACATTTCTTTGATAACTTCTATACCAATTAAATTAAATGCATTGCTCAAGACTTGTAAAATACATTTTATTAAAAATACTTTTTGCTTAGATAGAGCAAGATTATTCTCATCAAAAATCTTAGTATCTCCATAATATGAGTGGAATTTTTTTGATAAATTTTGAATAAACTCACATATTATATTGGGTAATCTTGAAGAAGCAGAGTATTCGACAATTCTATTGAAAGAATCCATTAAAATTATCAACTGTTTTTCTTTATCATTTATTTCAAGTTCAGTGTCTAATTCATTGATATCCAGACCCATATCAGCTGCCTTAGTAATTATTTTGTTACATCTTGCTGTTGCATACTGTGCATAATATACAGGGTTAGTAGCATTTTTTTGAACAGCAACATCTAGGTCAAAATCCATATGACTTGAAGGTGTTTTAGAAAGCAACATATATCTTACTGCATCTTTACCAACCATTTCAATCAGATCTATTAGCCAAACCGCTGTCCCTTTTCTTTTAGACATTTTGTATTCCTGACCATCTTTCATCAATCTAACCATTTGGATCATATCGATGCTTAATATGTCTTTTTTGTTTCCTAAAAGTGATAGACCAGCATTCATTCTTGAAATATAACCATGATGGTCACCACCCCAAAAGTTAACGTACTTATCAGCACCCGATCTTTCTATTCTTACTTGATGACATGCAAGATCAGGTGTTATATATGTGTAGTCACCATTAGATTTGACTAAAACTCTATCTTTATCATCGCCATACTCAGTGGTTTTTAATCATAAAGCTCCGTCAAGTTCATAAGTCTTTCCTTTTTCTTTGTATATACTTAGAACATGTTCAATTCCATTACTTGAGTACATTTCAGCTTCACTCGTATACAATTGAATTTCTACACCAAACTGAATAAGTTGTTTTTTAATTTCACGCATAAAAATTTCGATCGATTCTTTTTTAAATAACTCATGTGTTTCAGGATCAGAAATCTTATTATCCTTGAAAGTTAAATCTTTAAATTTATCTCCGTGCTTTTCTAAAAAAGCTTTTGCTACTTCGATATACATATCCCCACCATACATCTCTTCTGGTTTTTCAATATTTTGTCCTAACAACAATTTATAGTGGTAAAACAATGTTACTGCAGACACATTTATTTGATTCCCCGCATCATTTGTATAGTATTCTGTTTCAACATCATAACCAGCAAATCTTAATATTCGTGCAACTGAGTCTCCTATTGCACCATTTCTTGCATGACCAACATGTAAATATCCTGTCGGGTTTGCAGAAACTAATTCTAAGTTGTACTTGAAATTTTTTCTTTCAGAAGAACCAAAAGCTTCTTTTTCTTTATTTATGGCATTTAAAACCTTAAATGTAATTTTTTCATTAATAGTCATATTGATAAATCCTGGGCCAGCGACTTCAACTTTATCAAATATTTTATTTTTAGATAATTCAGTGGTAATTTTATTAGCTAATTCTATTGGGTTTGAGTTGTTTAACTTTGAGTTAATCATTGCAAAATTAGATGAAAAATCTCCGTTACTTCCTTCTCTTGGTCTTTCAATTAAAACTTCTCCCTCAAGATTATTATTACTTATGATATCTTTGAAAATACTTTCAATTTCTTTTACAATAATGCTCATAGTTTATCTTCCCTTCTCAGTATATATTTTTACACTAAATTCACTTTGGATACACAGTAAATTATACCTTATTAAATTGCCTGTTTTATTGACTTAATTAAATATAATTTATCTTTAATCTTAAATAGTAATAAAAATAGACACGCTTGTGTCTATTTTTTTATATAGTGAATGTTGTTCCACTAGTTCCTTCGATAACTTGGTTCGCCTTTTCAAGTGACCCAATAATAGCATCTTTTTTTGTTCTTTCAACAAAAGATAATGCTGCCTCAACTTTTGGTAGCATACTACCAGCAGCGAAGTGTTTTTGTTCAACTAAGTCTTTTGCTATTGCCAACGGTGTCTTGAATAATACTTCTTGGTCTTCTTTTCCGAAATTAATCATCACATTATCAACAGCTGTTAGAATAATTAACTTATCAGCATCTATTATTTCAGCTATTTTGGCAGCCGCAAAGTCTTTATCAATAACAGCAGGAATACCAAGATATCGATCATCTTGCTCAATTACAGGTATCCCACCACCTCCAGCAGCAATGGTAATAATATTATTATCTAAAAAATTGGATATACAAGTTTTTTCCAATATGTCAATTGGTTTTGGTGACGGTACAACCCTACGTCATCCTCTACCAGCATCTTCTTTCATTGTTCATTTGTTTTCAACTTGTAAATGTGCGGCTTCGCTTTCTGAGTAAAAATTTCCTATTGGTTTACTTGGGTAGTCAAATGCAACATCTTTTTTATCGACTACTGTCTGGGTTATTATTGTTGCAACTTCTCCTTTTAACTTTCTAATTTTCAATTCATTTACGATTGCGTTCTGTAGATGATAACCAATATAACCTTGACTCATACTACCACATTCTGGAAAATCAACCATAGGAGATGAATCCAAAACTTTATGAGCAGAATCAAAGGCTAAATTTATCATTCCAACCTGTGGACCATTACCATGAACTATCACTATTTTATTTCCTTTTTCATACATATTTACTATATTTTTTGCTGTAAGTTTCACTATTTCTTTTTGTTCTTGTGGGCTATTGCCTAAGGCATTACCACCAACTGCTACAACTATTTTTTGCATAATTACCCCTTTAGAATATTGTTCCGGCAGGAAGCAATGACCCCAAACCTAACATTATTATTGATAAACCAGCTGTTAGTGCAATATATATTCAAGAACCTTTTATGAACTTACCATAATCTATTCTAGCTATACCAAGAGACCCCATAACAACTCCGGAAGTCGGAGTAAATAGATTAAGAACCCCACTAGCAAATGAAAATGCTAGAATTGATCCAGAACCTGCTCCAACACTTGTTGCTAAAGGACCTCATATTGGAAAGATTGCTGCTGCAAATCCGGAAGTTGACGGAATTAAGAATGAAAGTGGCAGGAAAATTAAGAAGGAAACAATAACAAATCCTGATTTATTCATTCCACCCATACCATCACTTAAAGTTTTAATTATGAAACCATTCATTTGAGTAGCTTCTAAAATTACACCAACACCAGCAGCAGTTGCTATGATCAAACAAACACCTAAAAGGTCTTTTGTTCCGTCAATGTATCTTTCTACAAAGTCTTTTTCACCTCTTCAATTTAGAAATCCTATAAATAATGCCGCAATTAAGAAGAAAGTTGCAACCTCAACTAAATAACCCGAACCAAATCCAGGTATTAATGCGGTTAATCAAGGAATATGTTTATTCATTCAATCCCCCGCACCTTTAGCATCAGCACCTTTTATAAGACTGTCCCATCCTACAAGATAAAGAACCATAAGTATAAATGTTATAGCAAATACAACCAGGGAAAGGATTCTTTTTCAGTTAAATGGAACTTCTTCTTGTTTTTCTCCTAGGAAAAAAACTTTGTCCCCTTCATAAGTTGAAAAAGTCACTGACTTTTGTGGATTTTTTTTAACTCTGCTAGCATATCACATTACATAACCAACACCAACAGCTGTAAATACTATTCAAGAGATTCAACGAAATGCCATACCATCTCCTGATTTTAAATTACCTGATGATTCTGCCAATGCAATAACAAACGGGTTAACTGTAGAAGCTAAAACTCCTGTTCCAGCTCCAAAAAGTACTATCATTAATCCCGTAAATTTATCAAATCCAGTTGATAACATTAAAGGTATTAGTATCATATAAAATCCTAAAGACTCTTCTGCCATTCCATAAGTAGACCCACAAAAACTAAAGAAAGTCATTAGTATTGGAATCAACCAAATTGAGTTTTTACTAAACTTTTTAGCTAAACTTTGTGTGAATGCATCTAATGCTTTTGATTCCATTAAGACAAGAATAAAACCACCTAATGCTAATATGAATATTATTACTTCGGCTTTGTTTACAAAACCTTTCATCACTGAATAAAAGACATCTAAAACCCCAACTGCTACCAGTTTAGTTTTTTCAACATCTCCATTTTCAAGTACCTTATCATATGAAAGTCCGGCACCCCCTAATATTCAAGAAAGAACTACTATAAACAATATTATAAAAAATAATATAGTAAATGCAGTGGGCATCCTGAACTTTCGTTTTCTTTTTTTGGTATTAATTTCGTCCATATTTAACCTCTTAATAAACCCTTAATTTTTTGAAGGTTTATTATCTATAAGCCAATCATAGCTACCATTATGGCTTTAATAGAATGAATTCTATTCTCTGCCTCTTCGAAAACTAATGATCTTTTTGATTCAAATACTTCATTTGTTACTTCCATCTCGGTAAGACCAAACTTATCAAAAACTTTTTGACCAATTTCTGTGTTCAGATCGTGAAATGCAGGAAGACAATGTAAGAATATAGCATCTTTATTTGTATTTTTAAACATCTCGCTTTTAACTTGATATGGGCTCAACAATTTAATTCTCTCTTCTCAAACCTCATCGGGTTCACCCATAGAGACTCACACATCAGTATAAAAAACATCTGCTTTATCGACAGCTTTCATTGGGTCAGCTTCAAACTCGATTTTAGCACCTGTCTCTACACATATCTCTTGACAGCGTTTAACAAGCTCTTTGTCTGGTCACAATTCCTTAGGTGCCGCTGCAACAAAGTGCATACCCATTTTAGCGCAACCAATCATTAGTGAGTTAGCTACGTTATTTCTTGCATCCCCGCAAAAAACAAGTTTTTTACCTTTTAGGGTACCAAATTTTTCAATGATAGTCATAAAATCAGCTAAAATTTGTGTTGGATGATACTTATCTGTTAAACCATTGAAAACAGGTACACCAGAATAATCTCTCAGTGCTTCTACATCACTGTTTTTAAACCCTCTAAATTCAATGGCATCATACATTCTTCCTAACACTCTAGCTGTATCTTGAATTGACTCCTTTTTACCCATTTGTGAACCAGCACTACCTAAATAAGTTACATGAGCTCCTTGGTCCAATGCAGCAACTTCGAATGCACACCTAGTTCTCGTACTATCTTTTTGAAATAGTAAGACCACATTTTTTCCTGTTAACTTAGGTATTTCATTCCCAGCGTATTTCGCTCTTTTTAAATCTCTTGCAAGATCCAAAAGGTATTCAATCTCTCTTGGAGAAAAATCTAAAAGTGTTATTAAACTCTTTCCTTTTAAATTAAGCATTATATATCCTTCCTTATTTATCTCTATGAAGTGGCATTGTCATACATCTTGGCCCACCTCTACCACGAGAAAGTTCGCTACTTGGTATTAAAATAACTTCTACTCCTGCTTTTTCGAGTAGATTTATTGTTACCCAGTTTCTGTCATAAGCAATTACCTTTCCTGGTGCAATTGTTAGAACATTTGTACCATCGTTTCATTGTTCTCTATCAGCTGCAACCGGGTTATCACCACCACATTTAATTAAAATTGGTGGTTTACCGATAAGTTCCTCAAGAACCTCAATAAGAGATTTTGAGACAGTTTTTGTTCCGCATTCAGTAACTTCATAAATTTTGAAAGCTCCTGGGTCATCAAAAATGATTGGGTGAACAATAAATTTGTCATAATCAACATTTGTAAAAACAGTGTCAAGATGCATAAAACTTCTTGATTTTGGTAGTTCTAAAACTAATATTTTTTTATATGATCCTTCTTTAAATAATTTTTTAGAAAGTAATTCAATTGCTTCCATTGAAGTTCTTTGGGAAACACCAATGATCAATGATTCTTCATTTAAAACAAGGACGTCTCCACCTTCTATACTAAACTCATTTTGTCTTTCGTAAAATAAAGGAACTTTATCGGCATAATCTTTGTGATTTTTAAACACAAATTGCGGAAATATTGTTTCTCTATTCCTTGTTTCGCTTCACATTCTGTTCAAAACAACACCATTACCAACAGATGCAAATGGGTCCCTTTGAAATAGTACGTTTGGTAGTGGGTCGGAAATAAATGGATAATCGCTTTTATCTGTTGGTTCTAAATCAATTTTTAGAGTACCTGCAATCATCTCGTTAACCATATCTATATTGCTCATTTGGCATATATAGTTTTTATATTTATCAATTCATTTACCCTCAATCTTAGCTTCTTTTATGAAAGTGTCGATGAACTCGTCCTTAAGTTTGGGATTTTGGTCTAAAGCTTCAGCTACTAAGTTTTCAATATATAAAACTTGAATCTTATTTGCTTTCATTTTAGCAACAAACTCGTCATGCTCTTTTTGAGCAACTTTTAAGAATGGTGTGTCATCAAACAATAATCTTTCTAAGGTGTTCGGTGTTAAGTTTTCTAACTCCTTACCTGGTCTATGTACTAAGACTGTGTTAAGTTTTTTTATTTCGGAAAATACTTGAATTTTACTCATATTCCTTCAACTCCTGTCATTGATATGGTTAACTATCTCCCTTCCCATAAACATAATAAACCTAAAATATAAAAAAAATACTAATATTTGTATTTTAATTAGAAATTATTCTAAGCATAAAAAAAATAACTTACTCTTGTAAGTTATTTGTGAATTTTTCTATGTCCTTGATAGAGGGATTTAATCTTTTTTTGTTAACTACCAAACTGTTTTCCTTGCAATACTTAAGATAATTATTTTCCGCTTCTAAAAGTTGAGATTCTCTTTTTTTTGTATTTTTATCATTATCTATTTTATATTTTATATTTCTAATTTCGTTTTCTAATTTATACATATGTAAAATTATCTTATGATAATTATTTTGTTCTTCTGTAGTGTACTTTTTCTTAGGAATAATAGTATCTCCTTGAAAATAATTGATATCTTTGTGTTTACATCCAACATGATGATAGCCCTTAGAGATTGCTTCACTCATAGTAATATATTTTTTATCATACTTTTCAAGAGAAAGTACTTGATTTTCGAATGGTTGACAAAGTTTACAACAATCCTTTACTTCTGCAACATATATCAAGGATTTCAGTCTAAGCGCTTCTTTTTTTCCAAACCAATTATAAATTCCAAACATAGGTTTATAGTTATCATTTTTATACTTTATTTTTTTATTCTTTGGTTTATTTATTAAATTATTTTTTTGTTTATTCTTTTTACTTAGTTTCTTTCATGGAATAACAAAATATAGTATTACAACACATAATATTATAATGAGGATCACTCATCATTTCAGACTAGATAAATTAAACATATTTAAACATTATCCTCATTAAGTTTTTCATAATACTCCTTGGGATCTATCAGCGAGATTCTTTGTTTATTATTACAAATTGCACATAATCCCTCACGTTGTTCTTCCTTATCAAAATCTAAAGGTATTTCAAAAATAAACTTCGAAAAATCTCAACAGCTTTTACAAAATGTAAAAATATAATTAATATCATCATCAAATATAAATGCCATAAATACTCCTTATAAAAAATAAAATGATTAAATCATTTTATTTAAAACTTTATTTACTAGAGCGAACCCATAAATTTGACACATTTAAAAAACGACAGTAATTTAAAAGACTGTCGTTTTTTTAATCTAAATAGTACTTAATCATTATCTATGTAAATAAGGCCTTTCGTTTCGCCAGATTAAGTACTATTTAGATTAAAAAAATGGTGAAACGAGAGGAAAATATTATGGAAAATTTAAAGTTAATAACTGAAAAACAATTAAAATACATTAATTTAATGTTAGAAGAAGTCAAAAAAACTAAAATAAAACTTGATTTTGAACTACCAACTTTTTCAACTTTAAACTTTTTAAATACAAAACAAGCTAAAGAAATTATTAATAAATTAAGGGGTAATTTACATAAAACAAAATGTAGAGTGATCAATCAAAAACTTTCTTGAAAAACTTTAAGTAATATAACAATAAAAAAAGAGTGAATTATTGACATGCACTATCGTTCAGAAAAAAATGGTAATTCTATTCTTGTCTTAATTCCTGATTATAGAAACAAGCGTTGACTTGAATTAAAATTCCCCAAAGGTGGTAGATTACTAGACAATGAATACGGGACACAAAAGAAAACTGGTCCCTTAACATTTACTCCTAGACCCACTAAAATTCAAAAAAAGGAAATCAAAATGAACGATTTTTTGACATGTGGTGTGAATTTAAGTTGATATGGTCATTTTAGATGAATACCATTTGACTTTGAAAAACGACCAATTTTAGAAGAAAAATTTAGAACTACATTCGAAGACTTTATCGATCTTTTTGAAGAAGCTAACAAACTTTATAAAAAAACATATAATGACAGAGAGAAAAAAATTTTATCTGTAGTTTTAAATTTGGTAAAAATTAAACAAGAAAAAGATATTAAAAATGGTGAAGCTGGAATACATGAGCCAGAAGTTACTGAAACTCCAAAATTAACATCTTTAACAAAATTTAACTGACTTGAAGATTATGAAGATGGTTCTTAGTCTGTAATTAGAAATATATAAATTAGGAGATACATGCGACAAAAAAATGGGTAGGATCCAAAAGTCGCAAAATTATAATAAGTTAACTTTTAAAAAAGTTTTTTTTGCTTTGCAAATAGTTTCCCCATATGATTAGGACAATCCTTTAAATTCGTTAACAAATAAAACATTACTTAACAATATATAACACTAATTAACTTATTGAACAGCAAAAACATGGTTTTTTATAAAGTGATGCTTAAAAATAATATGAAATTTGCTCAAATTTTACAAATATTTACTCGAATTAACTAATTATTTGACCAAAAAATACCTATTATTTATACATTTCTTTTATATAATGTTAAAATCAGTCTAACGAAAGGTCGTAGATTGGATTAATTTATGACGCATAAAAAATCTTTGTTAAGCATCGGTATTGACCCTAGCGGATGCGGAACTACAGGTATTTATATTAAATCAAAATTTTTAAATTACCCTAGAGTTTGAAAAACCCAATTAATAGCAAATTTCCCTTCTGAGGCATTTGATAAAACTTTAAGTTTTATTAATGAAATTAAAAAAAATTTTGAAATAAATATTGATATAGATGTTGTGGTCGTAGAAATACCTCATAAGGGGAAAGAATTATTTAAAGAAATTAAGATGACCAGAGAATTTGTAGGATTACTAAGAAATCACTTTAAATCTAAATTTAAAGGTCATATTCCTTCACATAAAAATAAAGAATTAACAACAAATTTAATTAACAAGTTTGGTAAAAAAAATGAGCATTGAATCCATGCAAGAGCTATTTTGGAAGCACATTTTAATGAAAAAACCCTCAAATTTAAGTGTGAAAATTGAAAGTGAGTTGAAACAAATGCCTGCTAAAAATATAGATAAATCATTACTTGGTGCAGTTTTAACTGTTACTGCAAAAGTGTCACAAATTGAACTTAGAAGCATGGACAAAAACGGTTATTCATCAGATATGATATATATGCGATTAACTTGATCAAACAACTCAATCTTTGTGTACGAAAAAAATCCCCTATTAATTAAAAAAATGAAAAACTTAAAAATAAATGATGTAGTTAAAATTACTGGCATATTTGAAGCAAAATGATTTAAGGGACAAAAATCTTCTATATCGGTAATTGCAGAGAGTCTAAAATATGAAAAATTAGGTGTTTTAAAATAAAAAAAGAATTGTATTGACAATCTTTTTTTTTATGCTAGCAATTATACTATCACTTATTATAGGAGGTATTATGAAAAAATATATTATGACTGACGAATCTGGTGAACCTTTAAAAAATGAAGACGGTTCTTTTATTTATGAAGAAATGGAAGAAAAAACAGATATTAAGGATGAACAACCTATAAAAATTTCTAATAAAGAACTAGAAGAAGAACTCATTAAGAAATTGGAATTGTTAGAATCACAAATTGAAGAGCAATCAGAAGTGATTAAAAAACTAACAAATGTATCAAAACCAATTCAAAAAAATGAAACTTTACAAGATACAAATAAAAAGAAACTTAATTTAGGTTTAAATCTAAAAACAGGAAAATTAATAATTGGAGGAAAATAAAATGGAAGCATTAAAAGTTATACAACAAATATATAAAAATAATTGAAGACACGAAAACGCATTGGGAGGTTCTGAACTAGCTATTTTATTTCCAAATGAATTAACACAAGATGAAGTTGGCTTTAAAAGTAAAGTCTCATTCCCTATTATGACTTCCCCAAAACTACAAACAGGATGATCGCAAGAAAACGGTTTTGTCGAAAATGATGCTACAGAAAAAGAGGCTGAGGTTGAGCTAACAGAAGCATTTACTTCTTATACAAAGATAGCAAAAATTAATTCTGCTGCAGAAGCTTGGGCGGAAAATAAAATAACTGTTTTAGAAGCAATTGAGGCAGAAACTTACGATGAATTTGTATTAAATAAAATTTGTAATGGAATAGTGAATAAATATTCATCTCCAGTGAAAATCACAAAAGATAATTTGGTTATAGAATTTAAAAAACTTGAAAAAGAAGCTAAAAAATTAAAATTTAAGTTGAAAAATTGTATAATTCTTATCTCTCCATCTGTGGTTGCAACAATTGTAAATAGTAATATTTCTACTTCAGTCAGTACTATTGAAAATACAAATATCACTATTAGAAAATTATTTAATAAATATACAACAGTGGAAGCTGATATTGACGACATGGGATACCAAATTGTGGCTTTGTTGCCTTCTGCCTTCGCTTGAGCAAGCGGAGTTGAAACACCTCTTCAGGCAGGTCAATATGTACAAGGGCCATATTTAGGACAAATATTCACAGCTGTAAATAAATTCTATGGAGCAAAAGTTATTATGCCTCAACATATTATAGGTTATGAAGAACCTAAGTTACCAACAAAAACATCTACAAGTGGTGAATATGTATCACCAACCTTAGATCAATTCAAACAAAAAACTATTGAAGATTTACGTGAAAAATGAATACAAAATTCTAAATTTGAACCTGAATTCAAAAAAACTAGTAACCTTATTGCTAACGCAAAAACAACTGAGGAAGTAATTGAAATTGCAAAAAATTTTGAAAAAATAATGCAAAAAGAATAATGCCTAATATAATACAACCCAACCAAGTTGTTACTTACAAAAAAAAGATAACCTTAAGAAAACCTGAAAATACAAAGAATAGTTTTTGAGAAGAATTTTTTAAAACTCTTTCAATTCAAGTTTTTGCAGCAATTCTTGGGACACTAACTGCTGGTATAGGAACTGCAATAATTGCCCCTCTTGGATTTAGTCAATTAGGAATAGCAACTTCATCATTTTTAATTCAATCAACCATCAACTTTGGAATAACCGAGGCATTCGATATAATGTATGGAAATGTAACTACTGAAAGCACTTTGCTTAATTTATTATTTTCAGTTTCTGATATTGGACAATTTGGTCGTGCTTTAAAATATGACAAATTATTAAAGTTAACCAATCAAGCTAAAATTTATGAAAAAATTGGTATTAACTCAAGACTCAAGAACTTTTATCAATTAAAACAGAGTGTCATGTATAAAGACATTCTTGTTGGTAAAACTAAGTTTGCTTTCAAAAAAGAAGTAACTGATATTGAAATATTAAATTTGATATCAAATTTGGTTCAACCTCAAACTAAAAAAGCCTTAAAAAACTTAAGTTTGAAAGAAATGAATTTGTATCTTGACATGCAAAAAACTTTACACAGAATTAATCCCAAATTAGTAAATTATGTTTCTAAAAAAGAAATTACAAATTTTGATTTTATGTTAAAGAAATACAAGAACATTTCTATTAATGATTTTTTTAAAATGAATGATCTTGAGGCTTCTAAGTTTGTAGTTGATTTAGCTCAAACTTCCTTTGGTTATCAAAAAATTTTAAAAATGAATAATGCTAGAATTCAGTCTAAATTTCAAGAAACATTCTTTAACATATTTAAAAGTTATAAAAAAATAATTAAAGTTAAAATTGATAAAATTAATCCTTTAAAATTAATTAACAAAATTGTAAAAAAAATTTTTGAACCTATTAATCAAACTATTGCCACAATAAAAAAACATACCTCAAATATTTTCGTTAAGTGAAATAAACTAGGACAAAACTTGATCAAAAAATTAAATCTGATTCCTTGCCATATAGATTCATTCTTATTAGGTTTTAAATTTGAACCATCATCAATTTCGGGAGAAGGTTTTTGTACTATATACAAAAAACCTTATATTTCGGTCAAAACTGGTAAAATAAGCAATTACAACTTTGTTAGAGTTTGAACTAATCTATTTGAAATTGAACAATTTGCAACTTTATCTACTGGCGACGAACAATCAATTTGATATAACGAAAATTGAGCTCTTGGCTATGGTTTTAGTCAAAAAAAAATCAGTATTTTAAAACTAATATCACCAAGTCTTGCAAAAAGTATAGATAAAGTTAAAAAAAATTATAACAAGACTCTAGCATTGACAAAACTAGTTTCAATAAGTACTTTGAAAAGTTCTCCAAACCTTTTTAAAACAAAATATGACCAAGCGATTAGAAAAAATATTGATAGATCTATTTCAAAAACAATAGGAGTTATTCCAGGTGCAAAGATTTTTACATCATCAATAATCAAATGAATCAAAGGCAAAAAAGTTAATAATCAAGATATTTATCATCCAATTAATAAAAAAGTTGTAAAGCGCATTAGAAGGGTTCGTATATTTTATGTTTAATTTATGAGAAATTACAAGCTATGAAGATTATTTAACTTGACCTTCTGTAGCAAACAAATTTACTTATTTAACAAATTATCAAAAAAGCTTGGGTTATATATCACCAAAAGATTTTTTTGATAAGAATGCCTTTCAGGCGCAATCGCTTGCTAATGATAGAATTGGGTCTGCTATTGGAAGATTATTTTTAACAAAAGATTTACCCCCAAAAGTTCAACTAGAATTAAAAAATTTTACTTATCGAGCAATGGATCACTTACGCCTAAATGATACACACGTGAGTCAAACAGATAGACAATCATCAACTAGCTATAATAATGGAAGAACCGATTCTACTCAGTTACCCGGATATTCGAATATAGAAAGTGTACTTGGCGCTCCTGCATGAAGGGCTTGAAATAACTCTAAAATTGAAAAAATATATATAAGTTACGTTAAAGATGCTGACCCAGATTATTTACTTGACCCTAATATGTTTTTTAATAAAGACCAAATAAATGAGTTCTTTACTGAAATCGATAAAAAAATTGAATATGAACATGAATACACTAATTTTAAAACTACAAGTCTTAAACTTGAATTAGATAACTTAAGTAATAATAAAGCAAATCGAAAAGATCATAAATTATTAGTACAAGAACTAGATGAAAATGCTAATCCTATTGATTCTCCCAAAGAACTTGGTTACTTTGATGAAATTCTTATTCTTAGTCATAAGTCCGATTCTATAATAGTTGATACTCAAAATAATAAAAAACGAGCCATAGTAAATTTAAATGAATCTCTTGGAGAAATTACAGGTGCTCAAATTTTTCAAACACCAAGTGAGACAGACCATAAAAATGCAATCGGTAGAATTTGGGCTTATGGACAAGAGAATACTATTAATAAATTAAAAGACAAAGACAAAGAAATAAATGAACGGATAAATAAACTTTTTGTAAAAGGTGAGTTGATAAAAAGTGTTCAGATGTTAAGAAAAGAACTGAAACAAGGGTGAATTAAAAATCAAGAATATTCTCACGACACAAATCTTTTTTCTCAAGAATATGGAACAAATAAAATAAACAATCTACGTTTTCTTAGAGAAGACCTTTTAACAGAAAACCTTTCGATCCTTACAAATCAGCATACTATTGGTTTCAAAACAGCGGGAATTTGAAAAAAAGTTGAAAATTGAGATGGATTTTTTGATACTAATTATATTAGTGGATACAATGGATATTTGTTTGAATGAATAATGGGTGCTGCTAAATTTGGATTAACTATTGAAGATATTAAAAAGACTAAATATAAAAGATTCAAAAATAATATTTTTATAGACGGTAATAAAGATAACGAAACCTTTTTTGAAGTACCTTTTTCTGTATGAGAATATGTTGGAATTGATGAGAACGGTAATACTAATAAGTATTCAATTAACTTCTCTATGCCTTTTTTTGAAAAACAAAATCAGGAAAAACAGCAAAGAATCGCTCGTGAAGCAAAACTTACTTCACTAGTAACTAAAGCAGAATTAGAACCTATAAAAAAAGATTTACAAATTATTAAGCCAACTGTTGAAGAACTTCATGCAAAAGAACAACATAGAATTAAAACCTTAGGGATTGATCCAAATAATAAATATTGGAAAGATGGTGATAAAGATGAGTAATTCAATTCAAAAACCTGAGTTTAAATGGTATTTTGGATTACCTTTTTCAAAAGTTTGAAATAAAGGTGCTAAAGATTATTATAAAGATAGAGAACTTTATGATTTATCTAATATGAAAGAATCCGAAAAAATAAGGCATAAACAAGCAAAAACTATTTATGATACTGACACATTTATTTATTTTATTTTAACAACTTTATGAACCTTGCTACCCCCTTTAATAACCCTTCCAAGTTGATTATCTTGAATGAATTTAGGAATGACTTCATTTGGATGATCTAATTGAGGTAATCAAATTGCTTTAACTCTTGTTCCGGCAACTATTTCAACTTTTATTCACAAATTGCCAAAATTAATGCCAAGTAAAAAAGTAAAGATTATAATTGATGTATTGTTAAAAATATTGCCAGTAATGATATTAATCCTTTGTGGTTATTTAATAATAACAGAAAAAAATTATAAACAATTCAAATATATAGAAAGACAAAATTTATTAAAAAAAATAATAGGACAAGATACTACATAGTGCCTTGTTCCAGAAAGGAAAAAAAATATGTTAAAATTTTTGCTAAAAAATCCCAAAAGAATAACTAGAAATTTATTAATTGTATTTTTAGGTTATTTATTAGTACTCGCTGCTTTTGGTTTAGTCGCTTATTTTTTAAGAGAAAAATTAGTATCCATACCATTGTATATAACTGTTATTGTGACTGGTTCTGGTTCGCTGACCTTAACATTTCTAGTAGTTGCAATATTATCTGCATTTGCTAATAGACGTGATGCTGAGTTAAGAAGGCGATATCAAAATGAAGTTAACTCATTAGATACTTCTAAGATTGCTAAAGCAAACGGAATAATTAACACTGATACACTAAACACTGTGAGAGACACTAAATCAATCAAAAAAGAATTAGTTGACTTACAAATTGAACTATATCATGCGCAAGAGCGTGATAAAAATTTAAAACTAGCTAAGAAGTTTTAATAAAATGACCAGTATAAAAAAACTGGTTTTTTTTAGATTTTAATAACAAGTTTAAAACTCTAAAGAAACTAAAAATTTGTATGTAAAAGTTACAAAAACATTTAGATAGGAGAAAAAAATGCCAAAAAATATACAAGAAGAATTGCTTGAACGTTATAATAATGCAATATATTCGAATGAGAATATTAAAGCTTCTTTAAATAAAAATAAACAAGAAAATGTTAATGGACTGTTTGAAATGATTTATGGAAGACAACACTCAAATGTAGCTATAGAAAAAACAAGAGTTTTTAATGAATTCTTTGCTGATCTTTTCGATTTAACAAATATAAAATGAATTATTAGAGGACCTACAAATAAAGGAAATAAGTTACTTGAAGATATATTTAAAAAATACTTACGTGAGGCAAATTTGCCTGGTTTAGGATGAGTGACAAAATTTAGATCAGGTATTCATGGAAGATATGCACTTGTAGTTGTAAAACAAGTTACAAGAAAAATATTTAATAATATGGCTGAAACTAGACCTATTTTGATACCTGCCAGAGTATCTTATAAAAATACAATAAATAACAATATTTTTGAGATTGAGGTACTTTATGATGATTATCCCTTAACAGTAGGAAAAGAGTCTTTCATCCTCAAGAAAAAATATAAGTTAAATGAAAATCAAGTTTCAGTAGATACTAGTTTATTAGATTTTAATAAAAATAAAAATATTGATACTTCATTAATGGATGCTAATATTCAAAGGCATTTGGAGGAAAATAATGAAAAAAACCTTACTTTTAACTTTGTACCTGTATCTGTTTTAAAAAACGATTTTGATGAAATACCAAGAATGAATAAGGTGAAAGAAAGATTAGCGATGCTAAATACTTATGACGAAGTAACCGCAACCTTACCTCTGTGAGAGAAAGGTGCTGTTTTAAAAAATAGTCAATCAAAAGGACCTGATGCTGAGATTGAAAATTATAAATTTATGAAAAATCTTTTATTTAATGGATTAGTGGAATCATCAGGAATTGATTTTGACGGAATCCCTCAATCGATAACTGATCAAATCACTACTTTCAATCCTACTTCAACTATGCAAACTATAAGAAACACAAGAAATGATATTTTTTCTGAAATTAAATCAGATATTGGTATTCCTAATATTGATGAAATTAAATCAGCACAGAAGACTCAAGCTGAATTAATGGTACGTCAATTTTTAACAAGCCCAATAATTGAGCGCGAAAAAATATTTATGAGAGAATTTTTAGTAGATTTGGCACATAAATTTTTAAGAATTTTAGAAACATGTAATATAAAAGAAGTATTTCCAAAGTTAAATTTGGACGATTATGAAATTGATGTTGAAATTGATGTTAATACAGAAAAAAATTATAATAATTTACTAGCAAATGCTTTAAGTAACGGGACTTCAAATAGTACTGATAAAGAAGGAGAAGTGAAAAATGATTAATAAATATAATGACGAAAACGACTTTATAGAATCATATACTGTAAAACGACAAAAACGAGATAATTTAGATTATAATGATGATTTATTTTATAGTGAAGATCAAGTTAAAACAGCTTGGATATACCCACTCACAACCCTGACAGGACAAAAAATAAGTTCTGGATTAAATATATCAAGCGAGAAGATTACTTTAATGTGTACGACCCCAAAAAAGGGCAAAAAAATTAAAATATACTTGTCTGAGGAAATGGACTTTGACTTAATAGAGGTAATCGACCCAAATTCACCAAGTGCTAAATTGTTAAAAAATCAAGATAGTTTAATATTTAAAACTAAAGATTTCCCAGATATAAATTTTGATGAATTATATATGTTAACATTTTTTGAAATTGAAGATGATATGAATTTAGAAAAAGAAAAATTTTACATTTCCAAAACAATTACACCCTCAATTGATGGTGGAGCAGAATGTACATTTGATTCAAAAATAGAATTTACAAATAGTTATAAATCTGTAGGAATAAAAGTTTTTGTTCATGAGCCGATTAAGGACAAAATTAAAGGAATAAATGTTATAAGTCCTGCTGGTGCTTTAATTGGAAATATTAAACCTATTAATGATGATGGTAAATTTCCTGACCTTTTACCCAAAGAAGGTACTGAGGTATACCCAAAACTTATGTTTCCGTTCCAAGTACAACCGACTTTAAATTTAATTAATTATTGAGCTAGTAATCAAATAATTCCAATTAATGATATTTTTAATTTTTTAAAGTCTAAAGGACTTAAATATAATCAAGAATTTAGTCTTGGAGATTTCTTAAAGTTAGGAGAAAACACAGGTACAACAACTATAAGATTTGATAATGTTGAAAAAATTACTTATAAAGCAAAAGGAACTAAGGAGATAGAAAAAAAAGATGGAACAGGTCGTGTTGAAATAGTTGATATGGATGATTTGATTACTATAAAACCAAATGAGAATCAAATTTATGGTTACTTCAGATATGGTGTAGGAACAAATAATAGTGGTACAGTTATTTTGCATCGAAACGTCCAACAAATCTACGATGTAAATATATATGATTCAAGTTCAAATTTAAAAACAACAGGATTTGAAGTTTTGTGTAAAATGGTAACTGAAAGCTTTTGAAAAGATTACGAATTTCAAGGAGCAACTATAATAGATAAAGATACAGGTGAGTTAAAAATTGATGATAAGCAAATTTACCAACTTATGGAGAAATATGCTCAGCAAGATAGATATGCGGTTACTACCAATAATTGACTTGCTTGAAAACGTATTAATAATTCTAAGTATGTGTTAAAAAATCAACATATAATTAAAAGAATTGAATCTGCTATGGCGATGTTGTCAGGAGCCTTTAAATCAAACTTTTGTATAAATAAAGGTGATAACGATGATTATAAAATTTTACTTCCTTATTACTTTGAACTACAAAACAGTATTGATAACCCAAAAGGTTTTGTTTCTTACACAGATTTGAGAGTTAAATTAAAATCGAATTATTTCAAATTTACTGATGATGATTTTGAACCTTTTGTAGAAAGTGTTTCGAATAATAAAATTTATAAACTTGATATAAATCATTATGTTTTTCCTGAAATGACAAAAAATACCGAAACAGCTTCTATACCTTCTTCTATGCCTATTGACCAACAATTAGCAAATGGAGAATATTCAAAATATCAAGTTAAACAATTTAATAAAGAAATTTCAAAAATTAATATGATTAAAAATGATTATGGATCTTCAAACTTAAATTATAATCCGTTGAATTTATCTTATATTGAAAATAACGGAGAATTTGAATTTAACAAACCACAAAAAATAAATGAAATCATTTTATCAAGTTTTTATGGTGCAGGAATTTGGCAATTATCCTTAATTGATATCAGTGATAAAGAACATGTTTTAGAATTAAATCTTTTTGACAAAAATGACTCTTTAAATAACTTTACAAATTTGATATTATAACTCTAACGGGGGTCAAATTATGAAAGGTCTTAAATTAACGTTTGGATTATTATCAACAATACCAACAATATTAATATCAACAAATGTCATTTCATGTGGAAAGGATAAAAATATGGTACAAGTTTTTTGTTTAGATAATAGAACTGGTAAACCTTGAACAAATTATGAAAGAGCAGGTATTACAACTTTAGACAAAACTAAGGTGAAAAAATACACTTTGCAAGAATTACGCGCAGAGGGATTGTGTAAGATAACTTTTTACTTTGATGATGGATCATTTGACAACACACAAAACAAATGATGAGAAGGTTATAAATATCAATATATTAGTTATTTTAAAAATTTATTAAATTTAGATTATATCGAAGAATAGCTTTGGCTGTTCTTTTTTTTGATTATTCTTAAAAAAAATGCCGGCGGGCCGCGAATAGTTATGAGAAATTCGTTTGAAAAAAAGAATCCTTGACTCCCATTTAAAATAGTGAGAGAATGTAAATGATACCTTTAGTACCGCGTGTCATCGTGGTACGGGAGTATCCTTGTAATTATAGAGTACTCTCGTATTTTTAGAATGTGCCGCAATGATTTTTTTTCCAAACTCATTTTGAGTAACGTGAGCGGCCCGAAATTTTTAAAACAAAGACTATTTTAAGTCTTTTTTTTTCTCCCATTTTATGCTAACAATTAAGGTATGAAAAAAGAAAATATAGACTTAAAATTTGACACAGATAACTGCAATTTTTCTGTAGACATATATAAAAAGGTAATGTTGGAGGTGTATGGAACATACGTCACAAACACTACATTTTTCCTTGCTCTTTCGGGAGCGAAAGGATTTGGAAAAACATTTTTTATTTGCTTGGTTGCATGATTTAATATATGTAATTTTACTGACTATAACGTGCAATTAGCGCGTTATACATTCACATCCGCAAAAACAACTTATTCAGCAATGATGATTCGTGTAGCTACGTTTTTACAAAAATACGGTGTAACAATTATGGACAAAATAGAATCAAAGGAGATCAAATTTTATAATTCAGATAATCGTTGTGAATTTGTATTTCCAAATAAACGTAAGGTTTGAGTAATTGGCTTTGACAATACTTCAAAATGGGAAGGTGTTGCAGCTGCAATCGGTGAATGAGGAATGTTCGCTCTTGATGAGGTAATACCCTTAAAAGAAAAAATACTGGATGAAGAAGATTATATCTATCAATTAAATAATATTTTAATTCAGATAATAAGGGGCCAAGATTTGACTACCTCTTTTGATAATATCGAAGAGCTAAGATATGAGGATTTTCAAGTTTTCAAAAAAAGAATGGTTATATTTGGTTTTAACAACCATCAAACAGATCACCCAATTTATCAACTATATGTGCAAGCAGTGTTGCCCCTAACAGATGAAAGGAAGAAGGAACTTAAAGTTAATGGTTACTCTACAGGAATCTATAAAGATTTTTATGGTGTAGGAGCAACCGTTATTCGAGGTACTACTAAATTAAATCAAGCAAATTTAAATAATGATTTACTAGTTTTTGCCGAAGGATTAAAAAAAACAAACCCTGAGCAATATGAAACATTGTTCAACGGCAATGAAAATGAAATGCAAATAGATCATTATTCATATCGAAAAGACTTATATGCTAATACTCAAACTTTTGATCTACAAGAATTTTATTTTGAGAATGAGAAACGTTTTTGATTTGACAGAATTACCATTGGATGTGATTATGCTGATGGTGGTCAAATAAGTGATGATACTGCACTTGTTATGTTAGGATTTGAACTAAATAAAGATGAGAGTGTAAAAGCAATATATATACTTGAAGAAGAATCAATTAATTCAAGACGCTTTAAAAAAAGCAATGTCGATAAAGTTAAATATATTGCCAAAACAATAGATTTTTGATGCAAAAAATATATGCATAATTTAAAAGAACCATTCGAGAAATCAATAAAATTTAAAATAGGACAAGACTCAAGAACAACTAGAGATTTTATTTCTAAATTTTTAGAAGAAGAATATAATTATGATCCAGTAGTTTTAAGTAACGGAATGAGAATTTTTAAGTCAACAGGTCATTATGGATGACCAATTGTTGATAGGCATTATGTTATCAAACGTCTACTTTCAGAAAACAAATTATTTTTTAGCAATAAATTAACAGTTACTAAAGAAATTAGAGGCGAAACTATCATCTTTAAAAAGTACGGGCATTTATATAATGAACTTGAAAAATGTATCAATCACCCTGATAAAAAAATACGCGATGAAAGACCAAAGGCCAATAATTTAGATGTAATAAATGCATTTGAACATGCACTATCGTTCTATCGATACAGGCTCTTTAAATAAATGTTAATATTGTATTAACGAAAGACTTATTGAGGAGATATGAAAATGGCGAAACTAGGTCAAAAATTTTTGAAATACTCTAATGAATATCGTGACAAAATTATAAAAAATTCTTTTGAAATTGGTATAGAAAACACAGCTAAAAACTTTGGGGTTTCAACAAACACAATAAAGACATGAAGAAGAAAGTTGAAACTTGAAGGTTCTGCGAACTCAAAAAAGAGAGGCAGAAGAATACAAATAATTGACTGAAAAAACATTGCAGAATTAACCAAATACACACTAGAAAATTACGGTAATTTTACCAGATACTCAAATGCTAAAAAAGCATTAATAGCAATGACACTAATCGAAAAAGGTACAACACAATCTTTAGCATTGGAGGTTCTTGGATTAAAAAGAACTACATTTTTGTATCAAATAAAAAAATCAAAAAGAGAAAAATTAGATCAAGTAGCATTCAAAGAAATTAAAAAAATTTTTGAAAAGCATAGATCACAATTTGGATATCGTCGAATAGAAACAGAACTCAAAAAGATGGGAATTAGATTTAATCACAAACGTATACAACGCTTAATGAAAAAGTATAATTTACGCGCCAAATGAGTTAGAAATGCTTTCAATAAAAGAGTAAGAAAAGTAGGCAAACTATCACCATACCCAGATTTGATTAAACGTCGTTTTAAACAAATTGATAAGCCTTTAACAGTTTTATATACTGATGTTACATATTTGGTTCATGGAAAATCAAAAGCATACCAGTCAACAATAATTGATGCTGCCACAAAAGAAATTATTGATTATAAAATTAGCTTTGCAAATAATAACAAATTAGTAATGAGTAATCTACGAGACGCAATCGCTAAAATTAAGAAAATAAAAAGTCCGAGTGGAATTATAATCCACTCGGACCACGGTCACCAGTACACAAGCTATGAATTTAAAGAAGTTTGTGAAGCTGATAATTTAATTATATCACAAGGTCGTGCATATACATGTGCAGACAATATTGTAATTGAATCATTTCACTCCCTCCTTAAAAAAGGAACTATTCATAATAATAGTTACTCCAATTTGAATGAATATATAGAAGATTTAAAAGATTGAAATGCTTGATACAATTGGTATAAAAATTCACAATTTAAATTAAGTTACAAAAATTGATAATTTTTTATATAATAATATTAAATTACTGGAGTTTTTATTTAACTGTCAAATTTATGGGTTCACTCTATACCAAGTTGTTTTTTAATAGAATTAGCAACATGTTCAACATCTGGACCAATTACAATTTGAGCACCCTCTGCACCCAATCTTTTTGTTCCAAAGGCTCCTGCTAATTTGACCATTTTATCATCTATTAATGAATTATCTTTCAAAATAAGTCTTAGTCTTGTTGCACAATTATCGATACTTACAAAGTTATCTTCACCAACAGCTTTTATAATTTTTGCTGCCATCAAATCATATTTGTTAGTAATATTAGAATTATTAGATAATTCTTTGTCAAGTAAGTCGTTAGAATTGATTGAGGCATCATCTTTTATTTCTCGTCCAGGTGTTGCCAAATTCATTTTAGTTATTGTTATATAGAAAACTAAATAATATGCTAAACCAGCACCAACTGATAATACCAAGATTCATAAGGGATTGCTCAACACTAGACTATCGTGATATTTTGCAATACCTCAAGATTGTGCAAAAGAGATCAAATAATCTATGAAACCAGCACTAAATCCGAATCCTATTTGTATATGCATTCCAGTAGTTATTGCAACAAACACACCTGTCATTAAAGCATGTAATAACAATAATAATGGTGATATAAATACGAATGAGAACTCAAGTGGTTCAGTTATTCCTGATAAAAAGGAAACTGCTGCTACCCCACCAAGAAATCCTGCCACTTCTTTTCTATTTTCTTTTCTTGAAGACATTATCATGGCTAAAGCAGCACAAGGCATTCCACCCATCATAATTGGGAAGAAACCAGACTGGAATAATCCTGAATTTGACATTCCGTTGGCAAATGCATTAATATCTCCGTTTACAAAAGTAGGATCTCCTATCACATTTCCATTGATTGGACCTACTTTAAAGTCACCAACAGGTAGTTGGAACCAGAAGAAAGTATTTAGTATTTGGTGTAAACCAAAAGGTAGTAATAAACGATTTAATACTCCATAAATTGCAGTTCCAGGTACAGCAACAATTGGATTATTAGGATTAGCTACCAACCCACCAAATGACACTAAACCATATTGTATTCAAGGTCAAATGATTGAAAATAATAATGCAACTGGTATAGCAGCAACTAATGCAACCATCGGTACAAATCTACGACCTCCAAAAAATGATAAAGCTGTGGGTAGTTTAATATCTTTAAACTTGTTGTAGAAAAATGCAGACATACAACCAGAAACAATACCTCCTAATACACCTATATCAAGAATGTATTTACCCCCACTTATATTTTCAACCGATGCCTCAGTACCTTCTTTGTACAAAGGAACATAAAATAATCTTGACCACATGTCTCCTTTATTGTCCTCGAAAGTAAATACGCCTTTATAAAACATCTCAGGCAAAGTATGCTCAGCTGTTAATGCAGCCAGTGACATATAAAAGATTAATGCCACTAGAGCAACTTCTCCACGATGATCTTTAGCTAATCCAAATGCAGTTCCGATTGCAAATAGAAGAGGCAAATTCTCAAATGGTACCGCACCTGGTTTTTGTATTAGTGTTGATATTCAATATCCCACTTTATTTGTGATTAATACACTACCATTATCTAATATCTCAGATGTGTATTGTAAACCCAATGCACCAAAACGATTTAATATTGCCGCAAATGGTAGAACTGCAATTGGGAATTGCAATGCTTTACCGAGTTCTTGCAACATTGTTAAAAAGTTGTTCCACGACCCCGAACCACCTGACGAACTTTTTGTTTTCTTTGCAAGTCTTTTTTCTTTTTTGCTCGCAAATATTTGTTGTTCAGCCATATAGCTCTCCTTTTCTATGACTATTATTGTCTATATTATAATAATATATTTTTTTGAATATTTCTCGTTTTTTTCTTGCTTTTTTTGGAATATTTTCTATACTATTATCCTATAAATTCTCCAATTGCTATCCCCAATGTAACTAAGGAACCAACATATCCAACTAACATAACAATAACTATTCCATAATATTGTCAAAACCTAAAAAAGGATTGTTTACTAGTTAAGGTTTTAAATGTATCCTTTTCTTCTTTTTTTCTTCTTTTGAATCAGACAAAGAAAAAAGTTGCTAGTAATCCAAGTACTAGCAAACCAATTCCAATAGCTAAAACAATTCATGCTTGATTAGTAGTTAATTTTGCTAATATTATCATTATAATTCCTCACTCGAAAATCTAAAATGGCTTCAAGGTTTGATAAAGTCAAATAACCTAAATTCCGATTCTTTGATCCTTCCTATATAATTATATTTATTTTCAGTGTCTTCTAAGTTATCCTTGAGTATTATGTGAAGTTCACCTTTATATTTTTTATCATTGTTGTTTACAATTACAACATCACCGTATGTGTACAGCTTATTGAGATTATTTGGTTCAATTGACGAGTCTTTATATTTTACTCTGCTAAAAGTTGATCTTATAAAGTATTCATTAATATCTCCTCTTCGAAAGTGTTCAAAGTTTAGAACTCCTTTTTCAACTTCCGATATATTTGTTAGTATTTTTAAATCAAAAGTAATTTCGTAACGTTCAAGTGAACTTAATTCTTTTAGTTCTTCTTCAGATGCATAAGCATTACCAATCAATACAGTATCAATCTGATTGCTATAAAATAAAATTTTGGCTTGTTCCTTTATACTTAGGTCTCTTTGTTCTTCTAAGGTTGGTAATTCTTTACAATCAAAAGCAGTTGTCATCTTACCAAAATGGCTACCAACAAAAGCAGCTGTTTCTAAACCATGTTTTAAAAATTTCTTATTCGCTTTTTTAAAGAACTCAAAAGGAAGTCCTGTAAATCTCATAGGATAAAAATTATGGCAACCACTTATCCTACTTTTAACTGGTTGAAAATCTAAAACATTATCTATCAAATGATCGTTATTTGACATATTTAGTTGTATATCGATATGTTCATTGTTATGTGTTACTGTTGCAATTTCAAACGGTAGACTAGGAGAATCTAATCTCAAACAGTCAATTCCATATTGTTTGCACTTTCCTAAATTATCCATTTGTAAATTGAGAAGTCTCATTGATTTATATTCAACATCTAATATTGTATAAAAGCCAAGTGACTTAGCATATTTTAAACTTCTCAAAACTTTTTGGGCTTTATTATTAAATTCCTCGTCATTAGCAAAGTGAAGGACACTTGTAAATAATACTTCAAAACCATACTCTTTTGCCCTTTCTAAATATTGTTTATCTTCTTCAAAAGATGATTGTTCAGGATAAATTGATATACCTAACCTTCTTTTCATATGTAACCTCTTTCATAAACTAATTTTAACAAGAAAAAAATCTCTTTATTCAAGAGATTTTATAATTATTTTCCAATTGTATTTATAATTAAGTTTATTATTTTTTCTCCACTTCCAATAGAGTAAGTTTCTGCATCTATAACCAAAACTGGTATTGTTAATATTTTTTGTAAAGCTTCTTTTTCATAACTAACCTGTGGACCTAATAGTATCAAATCATAATTTTCTCCAATAATTTTAGCTTCATCAACCGAAGTTGCTTTAATATCAATTTTATAATCACTATCATAAGCAGCATCTTCGACCTTTTTTAAAAGAATCGAAGTACTCATTCCAGCTGTGCAAGCTAATAAAACTTTTTTAATATTATGTACTCCTATTTCCTATTTATGAATATTCAATATTTTTTCTATCTGGTATTACTACTTTTTGAGATTCAAGTGAACCAAATTTATTTAAAACTGATTTTTTTTCAACAAGGTTAGCTAAGATAACAAATGGAGAGTATACTCCAAACAATACTCCTATATTAACAAAAGCTACAACAGCACCTCATAAGTCTTTGGTTGCTAACAAGCCACCTAAAACTGGTGGTGTCGTTCACGGAACAATTACCGAAGAATAATTCATAATACCTGTCACAGTAGATATATATGCAATTAAACCAGCTAATAATGGCGCCAAAATGAATGGTATAAATAAAACAGGATTTAAAACAACTGGTAAACCAAATAACAGAGGTTCGTTCACACAAAATATTGATGGCACAAGCGTTACTTTAGCCATAAAACGATAATCCACTCTTTTTGAAAAAATAAAAATTGCTAATATAAGACCGAAAGTTCCACCAGTTCCACCAATATGAATAAAATTATTCATGAATGGGTTTGTAAAAACATAAGAAGGAATACCTCCAGAGGCAACAGCATTCTGATTTTCACTTATACCTGCTAATTGGATTGGCTCAATTATTGGTGATAAAACTCCACCAGCATGTATCCCTAAGAATCATAACACTTGTCATAAAAGAACGATAACTATCATGCCTCCAAGACCAGATACTGCATGAACTAATGGTTTTTGTATCAAAATTACAATCAATTCATTTATTGTCGAAAATGATATTGGGGGTTTGCCTTGAATTACATAAACAGGTCCAACAAAGATACCCACTTGAGTAATTACAAATGCTGTAAAACCAAATGTCATCATTGTAAAAGCATACGGAATCAATACGTTAAATGACTTAGAAACACCCTCAGGAACAGATTTTGGCATTTTTATTTTTAGTTTCTTATTCTTTGATATCTTTCCAAAAATGATAGTTGATAAAATAGAAACCACGATAGAAGTGAACATACCAGTAGTACCGAAACTAGATAAATCTTTAACAAATAATGGATTCATTGCTAGAAATGATCCCATACCAACAACAGCACTAGATCATTGATTAACCTTATAAAATGGTGCAAGATGATAGGCAATTGAACCTGCTAACATAAACGCAAAGAATGCATAGGTACCATTTCAAATATTGTTACCAATATCTTGTAAATTTTTCAAAACTTGAAGTTGGTCTATCGATAATGAAAATAGACTAAATAAACCACCATTAGATGCGCTTAGCAAAATGTTATTAATCAATATAAATAAAGCACCTATTATAACTAAGGGCATTAAAGAAAAAAAACCATTTCTAAGTGCTACAAGTATCTTTCAATTTGAGATTTTTCCAGAAAATAATGTAGTCTTATCAACAAAAGTTTTAAATGTAATAGCCCCAGTTTTTCCTTTGTTGTATCTCAATTCTAATTTGATATTGTTAATTTTCGATTTTTGGAATAAAGTTTTATTTCGAAGAACTATTTTAAGAGTATTAATTTTTACGGTTAGGTCATATAGACTTTCTTCGGCCTCACTTTTAAAATTTGAGACTCTTTTTGAAGCGAACTTACGGATCTTTCATCAACTTAATTTTAATTCCGGATTATTTGCTTTGAACTCATCTATTAAGTTTTTATACTGTTCTTTAAACTCAAGTTTGAACTTTAAAATATTCTCTTTTGAGCTTTTCTTGCTTTCACGAAGAGATTCTAACAATTGTTTTTCGTTAACCTCTCGTTCACCTTTGGTTTCGTTTCAGCATTCTTTCAATAAACGTTTACTCGCTTTGAGTTTCAATTTCATCTCTTTATTTTTATCTTTTAAAGACTTATTTGCGGATGTAATAGAGTTTATTTCATTTGTTAATGTGTTTGAACGATTTATAATTTTCTCTTGGTACTCTTTGATTAATTTGGCTTTTTTTATCTCGTAATCTAAAAACATTTTTTTGATATTTTGTTTTTGATATTTTGCATTTAATAATTGAACATTAAACTCATCTTGTATCTCTTTCAGTTTATCTTTTTTTATTTTTGTGAATCTGCTTTTGATACTTCTTAAGTCATGTTTTTTATCTAAAATGAGGTCGTTAGTCTCTCTAAGTTCGACTTTGTTTTTTTTAATATTCTTTTCAAGTTTGTTTATCGTTCCATAAACATAGCTAACTTTGGGATATTTGACATATCGATCCATTATTTAATATCTCCCTTCTATTAATTAATCATGGTATCAGTCTTTTTTAATTGCCTCGATATCATAAAAATAAAGAGAATTAGTTGAAGATACATTAAATCTTTCTAAGTACTTGATACTTTTATTACATTTAATGCAATCAAGACAACTACGATCAATATCGTATTTTTTTAATAAATCATTCATATCGAAATTACCTACATTTATATAGTTATAAAGGTTTTCGTCGAACTTGATTTGTGTATTGCTTGCACCCATAGATTTGACTACTTTTAAATAAATAACTTTAAAAAACGGCACAAATTGTCCTACTTTTATTGTTTTTATCAAACTATCAATTTCATATAGTTCTGAATTTGTAAAATCATAGGATTGTAAATCCTCTTTATTTTTATTCATTACGCTTTCATAACAACTTGAAATGATATTTAAATTTTTTCTAAGGACCGCAAATGCAGTGGTTAAAAGTTGAAATGATGGTTCTAAAATAAAATCTTCTAAATAAGTTAAAAAATTAACTTCTGATTCATAGTTCATAACTTTAGATACACCATATGAGGAATAATCCATTAACAAATAAGTGATTCATTTAGAAAACCTATTATTTCCATCATCATCTGTTTTGCTTATAAAAGTATTTCAGAATACTTTGTATTCTTTGAATAAAATTAAGGATTTACGAACAATATCTACAATTTCATTTGAAGTAAAATTGGTATCCTTAGATAGATCAAATTTATTTTCAAAATCATATTCTATCTTGTATTCGTTTTTTTTAGTTATATTTTCTCTATCCAACTCCAAAATTTCTTTAATTTTGGAAGAATAAGTCTCTGCGCAAGAAACTGAGTTCGCAGAAGAAATGATAATTGGGGTTGATAAAAATAATGTTGAAAATATAATATATAACTTCTTCATAATTAACCTCTTTTTATAATAATATAACAAATAATATGAATTATTCAAGAAACAAGTTGTATAGTAAGAATCAATGTTAGATTAATTTCTAAAACCACTCATTGTTGCTTAATTTATAATTATTATCAATTTTTATATATCAATTTATTAATTATTTATCAGTTTTTGGAAAATAAAAAAAACTTTTACAAGTTTTAAAAAAATACGGTTTCGTTAATATAATTGAATGATGTTCCTATCAAAAGCAAGATAAATAATAGAATAAATAAAATTGCATAGAATTTAAGATTACCTTTGACAAGAGATGCATAGTCCATTCTACCCACTTGTGCTGCACCAACAACGATTCCTGAAGCAGGAGAAATCATATTACAAAATCCATTTGCGAACGCAAATGCAGTTATGCTACCACTCACCATAGAAACACCTGTTCCTGTAGTAACTTTAGAAGCTAATTTCCCCCAATTTGGGAAAATAGCTGTTGCGAATGCCGTTGTGGAAGGTATTGCCAATGATATAGGCAGAAATAATAAGAATGTTATGATTATAAATACAAAGGGATTAATATTCACACCTACTAAATTAATACCATCGCTCAACAAATTACTCATATAAGATTTTTTAAGTAAAACTGTTATAGCTCCTGCTACTCCAATAATAAATGCTACACCAACCATATCCTTTACACCATTCAATAAATCTTTTACCATTGTTTCTTCATCTTCTCATATTAGAAAAGAGATAATTAAAGATGATATTAAGAAAAAAGCTGCTACATGTTCCATATCTCCAACTCCAAGACCGGGTACAAAACTAGCTAAAAATGGCATGTTATTATTTATTCAATCTCCAAAGTCTTTTAAAGGTCCGGTATCTTTTGGATAACCTAGAATTTTATCCCAAGCAAATAAATAAGATATCATTATGAAAAAAGTTAGTAAAAATATGATATTTATTCATATTCTTTTTTTTGTTAATTTCACTGGTTCGGTTTGCTCGCTCAAATAGAATACTTTGTCTTCTTCCAAAGTTGAAAATGTATATGACTTGGTTGGGTCCTTATGAACTTTGTTAGCATAAATCATAATATATGAGCAAGTAAAGGCTGTAACAATAACAAAAGCTAATAATCTAAAAATTAAACCATCCGTTTGCGAAACTATTTCTGGTCCATTTCCGTTAGAAGCATCAACAGCTGCAAAAATCAGGAATGGATCAAATGTTGCAAGCATCGGTCCAATCCCTCCACCAAGTAATACTGTATTTATAGCTGTAAATTTATCAAATCCCGCAGCAAGCATCAAAGGAATAATTACCATGTGAAACCCAATCGCTTCCTCTGCTAATCCATAAGTTGAACCCAAGAAACTTAAAAAAGTAACAATAATAGGTATAGCTCATATTATTTTATTCTTAAATTTTCAAGCTATAGTTTGTGTTAATGCATCTAATGATTTAGACTTCATAACGACATAGATAAAAGCTCCAATTGAAAATATAAAAACAATGATACTGATTTTATCTTTGAAACCTTCGAATATAGAAACAAAAAGATCTACAATACCAATTGCAGCTATTCTTACCTTTTGGCTAGGTTCACTAGAGTTTTCTACTGTTGTTGTAACCCCACTATAATGTAATATTCAAGATATGAGCATAAGTGCTACTAAAACCATAAAAATTATAGTGAATGATGTAGGCATTTTAATTTTCTTTTTTTGTTTTCTTTTCTCCGTAAATGGTAAAGAGTCTTTTTTATTAGACATATTTTGGCTCTCGCATTCTATAATTATTGAATATTGATATATTAATTTAATATTATTTTAATTTAACACATATAAGTAAATTTGTTAACTGTACTCCTATATAAAACTCTCGTGTTTATATAAACTTATCATTTTGAACCCAAATGCATTAATTCTTTTTTTATTATATATTAAATATATTTTGAATAATTACTTTCTTAAAATTAAGTAGTAGTAATGAGAATTGATAAATCATCGAATTAAATATATTCACAAAATATCTTAAAAAAATATTACAAAAGAATATAGAAACTTTATTCCTTTCACCTCTATTAAAGTATTTTGAAATATCAATCATAATTTATTAATAAAAAAACTAGTTAAAACTAGTTGATTGAATGCTTGTTGTTTTTGTTATTTGATAATTTATTTTTCAATAATGTGATTCTTTCTTTTTTAAACAATAAGTTTGTATATTTTTTATTAACTAAACTTAGAATACCCGGTATTACAAATGAACCCCCAACCCAATTTCCAAATAATGTGGGGATCAAACTTACAAAAAGAAATAAAATTATTTCTGTTCCATGAGAGTTTTCTGGATTGAAAATATTGCGTGCAATTATTATCCAAAAGAAAAAAGTGTTGGCCGGACCATGTTGATATCCAGAAATAACAAAAAAGAAAATTGGAAATATCATAAGTAAGAATACTGCAGCGTGATTTTTAGTTGAGTTAGTTAATTGTAATGTTGAAGAAACCATTATGTTACAAAGGATTGCTCCACCAAATGAGTAAAGGACACTTAAGAAAATCATCTTACTTGTGTAGTTATTTGAGTTTGATTTTACAAATGAGCTCAATTCGTATAACTTTTTTATACCACTTTCATAAGCAGCATCCATAAAGGATACAGAACTACTATTCGACCCGATTTTTAGGAGCAGACCTCCACCAACTAAGAAAACAATAACGAAAATCAATGTACCTAGTAGGTTTCCTATTAGTACTCCAAAAATACCATTTAAATATTCTTTTGTTGTTACCGCCTTCTTTAGTCATGGTATTGTAGCTACAACGTGTGAAGTAAATAAACCACCGCCCAAGAATGTTATCAATATTATGCACCCTGGAAAAATAAGTCCCATTAATATATTTCCTAGACCAGACTCTTTTAAAAATTGAGGTAAAGAATTACTTGCAATAATACATGCTGTATAACCACAACCAAGAATAATACCGCTCAAGATTCCCAACAAGACTTGTTTGTAAAACGTTACACGGATTTTATTAATCGAAGATATAAAGCCGTTTAATAATCCATTAAGCATAAAACTCTCTGTTTCATCTAAAAGACTATAATCGAGTTTTTTCAACTCTTCTATTTCAGCTCTTATCTTTTTTTCTTTTGTATCCATACTTTCCTTACTAACCATATGTCTTATCTTTGATTTTTGAATTTAATAAATTAATGAACTCTTCTAATTGTATAGTTATTTGTTCACTACTACTATATTCACGGTATGTAACTGTATTATCTTTTTCTTCATTATCACCTAACACTAATTGGTATGGTATTTTTTTAATTTGTGCATCTCTTATTTTATAACTTAATCTTTCATCTCTGTTGTCTATGTGCGTTCTAATCAAATTGTTCTTCAGTTTATCTCTAACCTTTTCTGCATAATTTGAATTTTTTGTTGCCAATACAGGTATTATTTCTACTTGAACAGGTGAACATCACAATGGTAATACTCCCATTGTTTGCTCTAATAATACCGAAATAAATCTTTCATAAGTTCCTATTAAACCCCTATGAATCATTATAGGTCTTAATAAGTCACCCTTAAACCCAACATAAGACAAGTCAAACTTTTGAGGTAATAAAAAGTCTAATTGAATAGTTGATACAGTTATTTCATGACCAAGAGCCGTTCTAGCTTGAATATCAAGTTTAGGACCATAAAAGGCCGCTTCACCTATCATCTTTTTATAATCTAATTTTAATTCCTTTAGAACATCTTCTAATTGAGATTCAGCTTCATTTCACATTTTGTCATCATTAAAATACTTTTCTTTATCTTTTGGATCTCTTAAAGATAAAGATAAGTAATCAACTTTTATATCAAAAGTTGCCAACACTTCTTGAATCAAATTAAAACATCTTACGAACTCATCTTTAACTTGATCTGGACGAGCAAATATGTGTGAATCAGTTAATTCCATTGCTCTTACTCTTTCCAATCCAGTTAAACTTCCAGATGATTCATATCGATGTTGTAAAGCATGTTCGGCAAATCTTAAAGGTAAGTCACGATAACTTCTTTGTTTATAATTGTAGACACTAATATGATGTGGACAACTCATTGGTTTCAAAACCATTTCTTCTTTAGGTAACTGCATTGGAGCAAACATATCATTTCGATAATGATCTCAATGACCTGATTTTTTATACAAATCACTAGTACCAATCACAGGTGTTTCAATTTGAATAAAATCATATTCAAATTCTTTTTCCATTAAGAATTTTTTAATCTCTTGTTTTAAAACTGTTCCATTTGGAAGTCAAATCGGCAGTCCTTGTCCGATTATAGGATCCAAATTGTATATTTCCAAATTTTTAGCAATATATTTGTGGTCTCTGGTTTTGATTTCTTCCAAAGCATTGATTTTTCTATTAAATTCTGTTTCATTAACGGCAGTAACTCCGTGAATTTTATATATCATTTGATTATTAGAATTACCTTGAAAGTAAGAACCAGTTAAATTAGTCAAACTTACTTTAAATAATTGACCTACGTTTGTAAGAGTTGCAAATCTTGATAAAAATGGAACATTGTAAAGTTCACCAATTGCAAAATCGATATATTTCTTTTTGTCTTCTTCGATTGTAGCTTGAATGTAGTCTTCCTTCACACCCATGTTTCTCAAAATATTAATGTATTCATCTTTAGTATATTTTCCAAATATTATTTCAGGTGAATCTTTTATTATTTCATTTACTTTGTCTTCTACTCTTTTCAGGTCTTCTAATTTAAGTCCTTCTTGGTAATCAAAGAATGCATAAAACTCATACTCAGAAGACTTTTCATCTTGTGGAACTGCACTACCTTTTGGGAAGCAAAACTTCAGAGCTAGACTTGTAGCTAGTTTTGCTGTGTAGTTTACCACTTGTTCAAATAGTTCGTGTCTCTCAGTTATTATTTCTAGCTTACAATCTCTTTTTATTTTCGCTTGTGCTGGAACAACTTCTTTGTCATTAATTAGTGCTCCTAGACATTTTTTTCCTAAACTAATAGCTATGTCATTAGCAATTTCTAAAACTGTTTTTGGTTCACTGTAACTCTTTACTTGTCCGTCCAATAATGTAATTTTCATTAGTTACTCCTTTTTAAAAATATGTTTTTTTATTTAGGACTTAAGAAACCTAAATAAAATCTCTACACAAGAATTATACATCAAAAATACTTTATTAAGGAATTAAGTTATCTCCGCCCGATATTAGTTAAAATTTAACTTTCTGAAAGGTTAATAATATTCAAAAAAAACTTAATAATAAAAAAGATTTTTTAAAATTTTCAATGATAATAATAGTGTAGTTAATAGTTACTCTTATAAGTTCACATATTGGGTGGACGTTTCTACATCGGACCAATCCGATACTAATATAACTATTATTGACAATTTAAAATTAAGTGTCTCTATTAATTACAATATCAAAATTACAATGTTTTAGATAAAATAATAAGTCTAAGCATATGGAGGGTAAATGAAAAAATTATTATTTTTAGTAGGAAGTTTCTCAATACTTACTACTCCAGTATCAACAATAGTATCTTGTGGTGGAAAAAGCAACACACTTAGAATCGCTTTTGTTCCATCAAGAAATGCTACAGATATTTTAAAAACCGTTAAACCTTTGGAGGAAAAACTTAAAAATAAGTTAAAAGAAAAAGATTCATCATTTAATAAAAATGTTGAAATAACTGCAGCAACAAATTACGAAGCAGCCGGGGATTCAATGAAAAAAGGTAAATCAGACTTGGCATTTTTACCAATAAACACTTATGAAAGCTATCGTGGTGATATAAAGGAAGATGGTACCTACTCAAAAGCTGGTATCTTATTAGTTTCTTCTAGAGAGTCTCTTGCAGCAGAAAGTAACTTCGAAGAATTCAAAACAAACGGGAAATTTGATGATGCAAAGGCAAAAGCAGAATCAAATGGAGACAACTTAGCAAAACTATCAAAAAATTATGATCAAATAATTGAAAATATATTAAAGGACGAAGATTCTTTTAATAAAGAAAAATTAACTGAGAAATTATATAACAAAGATGAAAAAGTGAGTTATTATAGATCTTACATTTATGCTAACAAGAAATTTATAAAAGACACTTTGGGTGAAGAAGATTTCAGAAGCAAAGAAAATGCTAAAAAATTGATTAAAAAAGCTTCCGAAGATAAAAAATTATCATTAGGAGGAAGCCCAACTTCTAGTGCTTCTGTTTTATATCCATTATTATGAATGAAAGAACACCTTGGTTTAGACAATAACGAACTTAAGAATATATATGAAAACAAATATAAACAAGCAAGTTATACAGATGCCGCTGAAAAAGTAAGTAACGGTACTGTTGAACTTGCAGTAGGTTATGCAGATATAAGATACGATATTAACGATCCAACAAAAATGAAGGATGCATATAAGAACACACAAACAATTGGTGCTTCACGAGGAATACCAAATGATGGAATTATGTATTCTAGAGAAACAGTTGATGAAACTTTGGCTAATAACTTAAGAGAATCATTCTTAGAGTTAGTTGCTGATAAAGCAAACTCAGAAATATTTGATATTTATAGTCATAAAGGTTATGTTGGTGTTGGAAGCAAAACTTCTATCGAATATGAGAAAGAACAAGATCAAATAATAACAGATAACTTAAAAAGTATAAGCATCATACAAGACCTTTTGAAGGAAATAACTTCATAAACATCTTAGAAAAGTTTAAAATATGTAATATAAATTACATATTTTTTTATTGGAGGTACAATGATATATTTTAACAATGTTAACAAGGTGTGACCTAATGGTAAACATGCCTTAAATAATATTAATCTACAAATCAAAGAAGGAGAATTTGTTGCGGTTGTTGGCTTATCTGGAGCCGGAAAAACTACCCTTTTAAAAACAATCAATAAATTTAGTTCTATAAACTCGGGAGAAATCTTAATAAATTTTGAAGACAAAAATTACGAGGTCAACAATATTAAGGGAAAAGAATTAAAGGAACTTAGAAAAAAAATTGGTTTAATGTCACAAGAATATAATAATATCGAAAAACAAATAGTCATAAGAAACGTTCTAAATGCAAGAGTCTCTAAAATGAGCTTCCTTAGATCTTGTGTGGGTTTTTTTAATAAAAAGGACAAAATAATAGCTCTAAGAAATTTAGAGAAATTAAACCTTCTAGACTATTCTTATGTTAGAGTTGAAAACCTAAGTGGTGGACAACAACAAAGAATAGCCCTAGCCAGAACACTGTCACAAGAGCCAAAACTTATAATTGCAGATGAACCCGTTTCCGCACTAGACCCAGTACTTGCAAATCAAGTAATGAATGACTTTAAAAAAATAAATGAGGAGGACAATATCACTATTATAATAAACATACATCATATTGACTTAGCAATTAAGTTTGCTTCTAGAATAATTGGCTTGAATAATGGACAAATTGTTTTTGATGGCAAACCCTCGGAATTAACTCAGAACAAATTGGAAATAATATATGGAAAAAATTACGGTAAAGAATAACTATGTTAAAAAGAAAGTTAAATAGTTTAACAACGAGGGAAACTTTTAAAATAAACAATAGGTATGCTCAACCACCAACAAAATTGTTTACATGATTAATGATTATAATTGCAATCATATTAACAATATTTGGATTTATGTTTTTAAAGAATAGTTGAGAAGAATTTTTTAGTAGTTTTTCCCAATTAGGAGACACTATTAAGGAAATGTTGAAGTGAGACTTTAAAAAATTCTCAACGCCAAATAGTTTTGGAGACACATTTTTAGGAAAGGCCTTTACTTCACTGGGTTCTACTTTAATTATGTCTTTCTCAGGAACAATTATAGGTGTTGCAATTGCAATACCAGTAGCGATGTGTTCTTCGTTTAACATAATTCATAATAAGTTTATAAATAACTTATGCAAAACAATCATGGCATTGTTAAGAACAATTCCTGCATTTACTTTTGCGCTTATATTGATAGGTTATTTTGGTCAAACTACTTTGTCTGTTACGATTGCAATCGCCATATTCACCTTTTCAATAACAGGTAAATTGTTTTTAGAGAGAATAGAACACGTCAACTTTAAAATTTATAGTGCAATGCAAGCAACGGGTGCTTCAAAAATGAGGTCATTCAGAAGTGCAATTGTACCTCAAATATCGCATAATATTCTTTCAATTACATTCTATTCATTAGAAACAAACATAAGATATATTGCCATTATTGGTGGTATGTCTTCCGTTGGGATTGGTGAGCTAATACAGAATAATATCGATTTTCAACAGTGAGATCGTGCAGGATTCTTACTGTTCTTATTGATAATGGTAGTATTAATACTGGAAATAATAATATATTTTGTGAAAAACTTCATTTTAAAGGATAAAGATTTTATATTGGATTTTAAAGAACGAGAATCTATGTTATCTAATACTAAGAAGAGATTGAAAAAGACAAACTTAAAGTTTTATATTTCAGAAGTAATCATTCAAAAATACAAAAAAATAAAAGAAACTACACATTTGTCAAAAGCAGAAAAGAAAAATCTAAAGAATAAACAAAAAGAAGAAGTCAAGTATTTCAAATATCAACATAAAAACAATATCAAAAAAGACGTACTTCACTTTGAGACTGTAAAACAAACAGAGGTAAATAGTAAAAAATGATTTGTTTATAACGATATTTTGAAACAAAATGTTAGATTAGATAAAACTTACTTGACCAAATTCAACATCGAAGTAGAGTCAATGAAATCAAAGTTATATCAAGAATCTAAACTTGAAATCGCTAAAAAACATGAGGAGTATTTAAAGGAATTAACAACCGAAAAGGCTCTTAAGAGTGCACCGAAAAAATGAATTAAAAGAGCGATTCTTTATACGGTTCTCATTGCTTTATTTATATATTCATTCTCAAAAATTAATTTTCACCTAGAGTCAGAAGCAACAATCAAGCAAACTAACTCTAATATAAAAAGTATATTAAATATAAGTTGAAACTCATTATTTTCTAAAACAGATGTAGCACCCTATTCTGTCATATATCTTTTATTCGAAACCTTGTCTATTGCAATAGTCGGAACAGTTCTTGGTGTAATAATGGCCTATATTCTTGGGCTATTAAGTGCTGAGACAATTGTAAATATATATGTAGCAAAAGTATTTGTAATAATAACTTCAATTATTAGGGCAGTTCCAACATATATATATGCCATTATTTTTATTTCATTAGTGGGACTAGGTCCATTCAATGGTGCTATTGCTTTGGCTATGGGGACAACTGGAATGCTTACAAAATATAATAGAGAAATTTTTGAAGATGTTAATTTGAAGATATCATCACAGTTACAAGCCACAGGCTTAAATAGTTTGCAGAGATTTAGATATGGAATAATTCCGCAAACAACAAGTAGCATAATTTCATATATAATTTACCGATTTGACATCAATTTCAAAGAGGTTTCATCTTTAGGTATAGTTGGTGCTGGTAATTTAGGTTATTTGTTATCAACTTACTTTAATGATCAATTATTCAACGAGTTTGGGGCACTTTTATTCGGTATTGCTTTATTCACACTTTTAATCGAGTACATAGCTACAATACTTAGAACAAAACTTAATCAAGGAGTTAACCCAAAATTTATTGATTATTTAATTATTGAAATAAAAAATAAAATGTATATCAAATATAAAGCAAACGAGTATTTAATAAATAAAAAAGCAATTTATAGTTATGATGAATCAAGAGCTTTTTATTCATACATAAATAAAAAACTTTTCGAGTTAGAAAAACAAATTCGCAAGGAAAATGGTATTAGTCATAAAGAAGCTTATCTTAAAGCTTTCTCTAGATTAGCAAATACGACCTTTGAATCTTATGAAGAGCTATCTTCAAGATACCGACTAATCACATACAAATTGACTAAGGATAGAATAGACTATTTGAACTCCATCAAATTAGATTACAAAGAGAATATAAAACAATATAAAACAACATTAAAAGAAAACCTAGATAAAAAAATCGACACTAATACAAAATATTTTAAAATTGAGTATAAAAAAAGTAAGAAAAATGCCAAGGATATTTTAAAATACAAAAGAAGTAGCTTGGCTTAATTGGAAGGAATAAAATATTGGATACACTGATTAAAGAAATTGAATCACATAATAAAATAATATTATTAAGGCATATTTTTCCAGATTATGATGCAATAGGTTCACAAATGGCTCTCTACAGCTTTATTAAAGATAATTTCAAGGATAAAAAAGTTCTTCTTGGTGGTAACTTACCAAATGAGTACCGAACAATCGGTAGAGTCGATAAATTACAAGAGCAAGATTTTGATAAAGCACTAGTAATAATAACTGACACTGCTACATTAAATAGAATTGATATTCCAAACCTCGATTTTCTACATTCTGCCAGCGTGGTATTCAAAATTGATCATCATGTGAATGTCGACAAATATGGGACATTTGAAATAGTTGATGATACCTATCCGGCAACTTGTGAACTATTAACAAAACTATTCGATAGTTCATCTTTGTTATTTTCAGAGTCAACAGCATATTATTTGTTTCACGGGCTTGTTACAGACACAGATCGATTTATGTATAGAAGTGTAAGTTCAAGAACATTTGATATGGCTTCTATTCTACTGTCAAAAGGAATAAACTTCAAAAAGGTATATGAAAATATTTATAGTCTACCAGTTAATTACATGAAATTAAAAGGATATATATTATCAAACTTTTGTTTAACAAAAAGCGGTATAGCTTACTCTGTGATTACTAGCGATATACTAAAGAAATTTGAAGTGAGTGAACCGCATTTGGTTTCATTATGAGTTAACTTACTAGGTGAAGTTAAAAACGTAAAGATTTGAATATTTTTTGTAGAAAATATAGATAATTGTAGAGTAGAATTTCGCTCTAACAAGATCTCAGTTAGAGAAATCGCAAACCATTTTGGTGGTGGCGGTCACGAAACTGCATCAGGTGCAAAACTCGATACAATAGCTGATTATGAAAAAGTTGTAAATTTTTGTGAAAAATTTATAAAATAAAAAAACCTACATTTAATCAAAAGATTATGTAGGTTTTTTTATTAGTTATTTTTTTTGTAAATATCTTTTATATCAAATCTATCCCTAAAGTTTTTAGTGTCATTATCACATATAGCTTTAATTGCTTCCCTAGCCTTTTCATGAGACTCGCAAACTATCATTTGAGGTACATCTCCCTTATTAAGTTTTTCATAATGAAATGCACCACTAAACATTTCATTTATGCCAAATCCTGGAAATTCACCCTCCAGTATTCCTTGTTTCACTCTAAAATCAGAAACTATTGGTAAAAGGTACTTATTTGGGTTGTTTATTGCTTGTTCTACCATTAAACCAAATTCCATATGAGTACCAGAATCCCAACCATCTATTTCAAAGATTACAAATTTAGAATCAGTAAGACCATTATAATCTTGTTCAAAAATAAATGTATTAGTTGGTCTTTCTACTTGATTTGAATCGAAATCAACAGGATTATGAATTTCAAAACTAGGAAACATTTCTCTTAATTTCTTCCCCTCCATCTTTCTTTGATTTCATTGAGCTTCAGTAAACATACTGCCAGCATTGTATATTACATTATCTTTCATTTTTATCTCCATTTCTCTATATATAAATAATACTAATAAAATAAAAAAATTCCTTATATAAGAAATTTTTTTATTTTAAAATTATTGATTATAGTTATACTATAGCAAAAAAGTATTATTTAATTTATGTGTCTTTGATTAAATTTATATTTTATATTGATGAAAGTAGAACTTATAGGTCACAGAACTACTTAAACATTGTATTTAAATTTATAAAATATATTTTACTTTTTTGATGAAGTTAGCAATTATGTTTACTCATTATATTTTTTTTATTATGATAGGTTTTCAAGTATTACGAAAGCAATAATGATGAATAAAGTACATAGCATCAATATGTTCTATTCTTATTGCTTATACTCAACATTTTTTCTAATATTAGAAAAAACTTGTTTTTTAAATTATATTTCTGTTAAACACGGAAATTTAATAAATTTAGATGTTTTATGTAAAGATATACGATCTATTATGAAATTTATTGGAGCAATTATCAGAAGGAGATATTCCGTTAATTATATGACTATTTAAAAGAAGAGAAAATTTGAACAATTATCGATAATTATAGAAAGTATAAAATTTCATCAAATAAATATTCATGTTTAACAAGAAAAGTTGATTAATAGTATCTAAACATTATCTAAAAATATGTTGTTTGTTTATTTATAAAAAATAATAGTTTTTTAATTTATTAATATTAGTAATTGATAATCACCAGCACCATAGTATTTTAGAAATACTTTAGATAATTAAATTATGAAATATTGAAGTTAATGCAAATAACATTTAAGCTAAATCAATCGATTATGATAATATAGCAATTATTTGAAGAGTTTCTTAGTTAACGAAATAACATGATAGAAACTTAATGTAACTATAATTCAGTTACAAGTTTATTTTGTTCACAATTCATTAAAATATGTTCAAAACTTATAGAAAGCTATCAAATAGGTTTCTTGGTGCAAGAATATTTTACGAAAACTATCAATTAATATTTTGTTTTTTTAAACTTGTTTTAAATAAGAACAAATAAGCGAAAAACAATTTAATTGATATGTTTATTTTATTAATTGTGAAATAAAAAGTCTTGAGAGCATAATTAAACGTTTATTTAACCAGCCTTTGTAACTTGATAATTTATTAATAAAAATACACCTACTGAATTAGAGAGATAAACATTGGTAACTCAACTCATATAGTACTTTTTATTTCAATTTATTTATAACACAAAAAGTGTGAATTTAGAGATTTTTTTAAAACCTTAAAATATTTTTAAAAAATAAAAAAATGTTGATTATCAACATTTTTTTAGTAAACTATTTGTTTAGAATTGCTTCTAATTTTTCATCTATTGACTTCAATAGTTCCATTAATGGTTTTTCAAAATTTTCAATTCTACCATTACTTGGACCGTTACTTCCGCCACCAGATCTACCATTATTGTTAAATCTTGGACGGTCATTGCTTCTTCTATTATCACGATCAAATCCCATACATATTACCTCCTGCCATTTATACATCTTTTTAAACGGTAATATCTACGTAACATTCTCAACTTAAAAAGGTATTTATTTAAATACTTTATAAGTATATAGGAAAATAGATAAAGTTATAGTTTTTTTTATTTTTTATTTATCCCAAAAATGGACTAAGAATTATTTTGTATCCTTAAGTCAGTTTCTTGTTCTTGAAATCGCCTCTTTCCATCCCCTTAGATATTTCTCCTTGTTGAAGTTAGTATCAGCATTAATCTTGGTATCTGTTGCTCAAATACTTTTTATTTCCTCAATACTAGTTCAAAAACCAACAGCTAATCCAGATAAGAAAGCCGCACCCATGGCTGTTGTCTCTATGTTTTTAGGTCTAATTATGGTTGTTTCACTAATATTTGATTGAAATTTTATTAAATAATTATTTTTAGCGGCCCCACCATCAACTTTTACATTTTTGATTTCTAACCCAGAGTCTTCAGCCATAGCATCAAAAACATCGTTGGTTTGAAAAGCAATTGATTCTAAACCTGCTTTTATAATATGTTCTTTAGTTACACCTCTATCAAGTCCAAAAATAGCACCCCTTGAATATGGATCTCAATATGGAGAACCTAGACCTGAGAAACTTGGTACAAAATAAACTTGTCTATCGTCATTCACTTGCTCTGCGTATCATTCGCTCAATTGTGTCTTATAAATAATTCTTAGTTCATCTCTTAATCATTGTAGTGTTGCTCCAGCCATCATTACAGACCCCTCAAGTCCATAAACAAAGTTTTTCCCGATATTATATGCGATAGTTGTTAAAAGACCGTTTTTTGACTCAACTTTACTAGTACCAGTATTCATTAAAATGAAAGCACCGGTTCCATATGTAGCTTTTATCTCACCTGGTTCTAAACAAATTTGCCCAAATAGTGCAGATTGTTGATCTCCAATAGAAGAGCTAATTGGTATTTTACAATCAGACATTTTTGAAAGTAGGCCAAAAAATGTATATCCATAAATTTCACTATTGCTTTTAATTGTGGGTAACATTGATTTTGGAATTTGAAATAATTTTAATAAATCATCGTCTCAATCATGAGTATTGATGTTATATAACATTGTTCTTGACGCATTAGTGTGGTCTGTTACAAATGCTTCTCCTCCAGTTAATCTCCATATCAATCATGTATTAACGTTACCAAAATAAAGTTTTCCGTTTTTTGCTTTCTCTTTTGCTCCCTTAACATTATCTAAAATTCATTTCACTTTACTAGCTGAGAAATAAGCATCCACCACTAAACCTGTTTTTTCCTTAATAAATTCTTTATGTGTTTTTTCTAAATCAATACAAAAGGCATCGGTTCTTCGATCCTGTCAAACAATTGCATTATAGATAGGATTCCCAGTCTCTTTGTCTCATACTATAACTGTTTCTCTTTGGTTAGTAATTCCAATCGCTTTTATTTGTTCTGGACTTATATCGCTTGCATTTAAGGCTCCTATAAGTGTTGTACGTTGAGTATTTCAAATCTCAACAGGGTCTTGTTCAACTCATCCCTCATTTGGATAAAACTGAGACAATTCTTTCTGATTTGAGGAAACAATTTCCCCTTTTTTATTGACAACAAGTGTTCTTGCACTTGTTGTCCCCTCGTCTAGTGTTACAATATATTCTTCCATTTCGTGCATTCCTTCCTAATTATTTTATCTTTATTTATAAAATATGTTTTTCTCATTTGGTTGATAATTTGGGTTTATTTCCATTTTTAGAAATGGTTTCAAGAGATTTATTACATAGTCAGCAATTGACGGAGCACAAGATATTCCAGGGCTCTTAATACCTGCGATATTAATAAAGTTTTTATCCTTTGATGCGTAATTGATATAAAAATCATCTGTCTTTAAATAGATAGGTCGTGATCCAGAAAAGCGAAGACTAGTTAACTTAATATCTAAATTAGGTAATATTTGTTTACCGATTTTTATTATTTCTTGTTCCTTCTCTGGTGTTATCACTCTTGTCTCCTCTTTTGGAACATTTTCTTCAGCTGTTGGTCCAACTAGTATTTTTCCCTTCAATGTAGGGGCTACGAGAACCCCTTTACCGTGAATTGTTGGAACCATAAATAAAACATTATTCACATTATTATTCACAGACTTCTCTAAAACCAAATATTCGCCCCTTCTTGTATTTAAAGTAAAATCATCAAATCCTGCCATCTTAGAGATTACATCCGCATAGTGTCCAGCACAATTAATGACTCTTTTTGCAGAAACAGTCTCCTCATTAAATGAAACTTCAAAACGATCTTCACTTTTAGAAATATGAGTAACTTTACTGTTAAATTTAACTTTAACTCCATTTCTAATGGCGTTTTTTAATAAAACTCCTGTTAGTTCAACTGGATCAATTACCACTGAACTATTACATAATAAAGCTTTTTTCACATCTTTATTGATATTTGGCTCCATTTCTAAGATTTTATTTTGATTAATGATTTGCATTTCTTTTGAGTTTAAACCATTATCTATCCCTCTGTTATACAAAATATTCAAATGTTCTACCTCATTATCATTGAAAGCTAATACTAAAGAATTTATATTCTTGTGACTAAAATCCAACTCTCTAAATCAGTCATTATACCTTTCCTTACCGAGTATATTCAAAGATGCATTTAGTTTTCCTGTTTTAGCATCGAAACCACCATGTATTAAACCAGAATTTCCTTCTGATGTCTCCATTGCATAACTGGGATTTGACTCAAGGACAATAATATTTAATTTATATTTCGATAATTCTCTTGCTACTGAGGCACCTATTATTCCAGCGCCTATGATACAAATATCATATTCGAACTTTTCCATATGTAATCCAATCTAACGTGATTTTTTAAATCAAAAATGCTGCTCCAACTACTAACCCACTTGCCAACGGTGCTATTACAGGTATTCAAGAATAACTTCAATCTGAGCTCGCTTTGTTTTTAATAGGTAATAATTGGTGAACTATTCTTGGTACTATGTCTCTTACAGGGTTTATGGCATACCCAGTTGTTCCCCCTAAAGATAATCCAATACCAAACACAGTTAATCCAACAAACAATGGACCCATTCATCCAGCATTAGAATAAAATTTTTTAATGGATAATATTGCAACAATAAGAACAACGGTTCCTACAAACTCTGCAAAAAAGTTAAGTGCTACGTTGCGATAAGTTGGTGCTGTACAGTGCATTCCTAGTACATTAGCACCTTCCCCACTTGCTGCTGTGTGTAAAATATGTTTAATATAAAATATATCAATAATTACTTGCCCTAATATTGCTCCAATTAATTGACCAATTAGAAATATTGGTAGTAAACAAAAATCACCAACATTTTCCTTTCATCCATTAGTCAAAACAGCAATCGTTACAGCTGGATTTAAATGTGCTGCTCCACCAAGAGCTGATGAAATTGTTGCAGCTAATGCAACAGCTAATGCTCAACCCGTTGTTATAGCTATAAATCCACCTTTGTTACCCTTAGTATCCCTTAAAATAACATTGGCTACTACTCCATTGCCCAACAAAATTAAGAAACAAGTTCCTAATAATTCTGTTCCAAAATGTGTAAATCAATTCTCCATAAAAATTCCTTTCCATACTTGCCAAAGTGCCAAGCAAATTTAAAGTATCAAATAATACTAAAATAGCAATCTAATAGACAAATATTGGTAAAAAAGATTTTCCAAGAATAATAAAAAAAACTCTTTTTTTTAAAAAGAGTTTTTGATAGGTTTTTATATTATAAAACTGAGATTTCTTTGATGTTTTCATTTCTAACGAAAAGAATTTTTTCCCCAGATTTTGCACCTCAAGATTTTGCAATCTCAGACACTGCTTTTTCATCATTTAGGAAATCATCGAAGTTTTCTACTTTACTCATAAATATTGAGTGTCATACTCCGAATGATGTTCATAATTTTTCATCATCTGTTACACCCAAAATTGTAACATTTGGTCTGAATTTAGAGATAGTTTTTAGTAACTCACCTGTTCTTGATGCTACAACTGCGTACTCATATTTACCATCCATAGTAGTATTAGCTAATTGGTTTGCAATATCGGCACGTTTACCACTTGTAGTATTTCTAGCATTTTCTAATTGTTTTTCATAATATAATTTTGTATAAAATTCAATTTCTGCACGTTTATTAATAGTGGACATAGTTTCAGTTGTTATGAATGGATAATCACCATTAGCTGATTCACCACTTAACATTGTTGCATCTGAACCTAATTCGGTTGCATAATAAACATCTGTTACTTCTGCTCTTGTTGGTTGAGGATTATCAGTCATAGATTCTAACATTTGTGTTGCAACTATTACTAGTTTACCTTTTTCACGACATTTTCTGATTATTCTTTTTTCTTGGAATGGAACTTCATAATAAGGAATTTCTAAACCTAGATCACCACGAGCGATCATTATTCCATCACTTGCATCAATAATTGAATCAATATTATCAATTCCAATTTGTGATTCTATTTTTGAAATAATTTGAATATGCTCTGCGTTATTTTCTTTTAAAATATTTCTGATTTCTTTTACATTATCAGCAGTATTAACGAATGAGGCTGCAATATAATCTATATTATTTTCAATACCGAATTTGATATCGTTATAGTCTTTTTCAGCCAAAAAAGGAAGAGTGAAATCAACACCCGGAAGGTTAACACGTTTGTTTGTTTTTACAACGTGATTATTAAATGCTTTACACATCACTAATCCAGGTTTTACATCTGTAACGTGCATAGTAAGTTTCCCGTCGTCTACTAAAACAACATCTCCCACTTTAACATCTTGTGACATATCATAAGACATTTGTAACTCAGTAGGTCCACATTCCCTTGTTTTAAAGTCTTCTGGGTTTGTATAAACAGTTACTTCTGTTCCTGCTTTAATTTCTTGTTTTCCATCTTTCATTTTACCTACACGGATTTCAGGTCCTTTTGTATCTAATAGAATTGAGATTGGAAGTTTATGTTCTTTTCTTAACTCCTTGACTCATTCAAATCTTTCACCATGTTCTGAAAAATCAGCATGTGAGAAGTTTAAACGTATTGTAGTCATACCTTTATCGTAAAGTTCTTTAATTGCCTCTTTAGTATGAACTGATGGTCCAACTGTAGTAATAACTTTTGTGCGCTTCATTTTGTCTTTTAAGTTATAAATTTTCATATATTATTATTCTCCTTTTGTCTAACAAAACCATTATATCACTTAGTGTTATATAGTAGTAGTTTGTTATTGATTATTTTGTTAGCTTATAAAAAAACACAACATATGTTGTGTTTAAAGTCCTTTTTATTTTCCTGTTAAATCGTGAATAATATCTGCTACATGTTCAACATCGGTGCCAATTATCACTTGTAGATTAGAATTACCGAGCCTTTTAACACCATAACATCCAGCTTCTTTAAAAAGCTTATCGTCAATGTTGGTCTTATTATCAATAACTTCAAATCGAAGTCTTGTTGCACAATTATCCACTTTTTTTATGTTATCTATACCTATAATATCAACTATTTTTTTAGCCATATTACTGTATTTATCCGACTTAGTTTCTTTGCTAACTGGTTTTTGATTAATAACTTCTCCATTATTTGAACTGTTTTCACGACCAGGTGTCATAATGTTCATTTTTTTGATTATAAATGAGAAAGTAAAGAAGTATGTTGGGAAAGCCAATCCAGCTAACGCAAACATCCATAACGGGTTAGAGATAACACCATAAAATGCCCCGTTTACATTTCCTTCGTATTTACTCATTCCTCATGAGTTTGCAAAGGAGATTACATAATCGATAAATCCACCAGAGAAACCAAATCCGATGTGCATATGCATTGCTATTGCTATTGCAGCAAATATTGAAGTAAATAGTGCATTAACAACTCATAGAATTGGTCCTACAAATATGAACGCAAATATCAACGGTTCGTCAATACCAGTTAGAGCAGCAACAGTGGCTACACCAATTAAAAAGGTTGCAGTCTCTTTACGTTTCTCTTTCTTAGCACAATATATCATCGCTAAGGCAGCACCAGGTAATCCACCTCAGAACATAGGGAAGTAACCTGTTTGGAAGTTACCTGAAACCATTGATTTTTGGAAAGCATTAATATCTCCAAAAATTGTGTAAGATCCATTACTATTACTTAACATACCTGATGGGAGAGCTTGATCTCTTACAGATATGAATTCTTGATAATTCTCGGTTGTAATAGTTTTATTTATTAATGCTCCTAATTTAAATAAATACTCGCTATTTATTTCATGATTTTCTAAAAATATATCATTATAAACTATGAACTTACCACTAAAATCAACTAAATGACCATCTATTGGCATTTGGAATCATAGAAATGTGTTGATAATGTGATGTAGCCCAGTTGGTTGAACTAATCTATTTATAAATGCGTAGAAAAATGCTCCCGGTATAGCGAATGCATCATTTGAAATAGCTTTACCAAATGAAACTAACCCATATTGGAATCAAGGTCAAATAATAGCAAATGAGAATGCTACAGGAATAGAGGCAACCATCACAATCATAGGTACAAATCTACGACCTCCAAAAAATGCTAGTGAATGGGGTAATTTGATATTTCTAAATTTATTGTATGAGTATGCAGAAAGACAACCAGCAACAATCCCCCCAAGTACACCTATATTTAATATATAAGTTCCACCTGTTCGGTAAAGGCCGTCATAACCTTCTAACCTACCTCAATTTGGTACATAAAATAATTCAGATAAACTTTTTGTTACTTGTAGATGACCCTCCTTATCAAGACTATGAACATCGAAAGTTAAAGTGTTTTTGTAAAATAGTGAAGGCAACCCTCCTTCTATCAAAAATGCAACAATAATTAGATAAAATGCTGCACCAACTAATGCCGCTTCCCCCCTTTGGTCTTTTGATAAACCAAAAGCAGTTCCAATAGCAAAAATTAATGGAAGTTGATCAAAAATTGTTACACCTGGTTTTTGTATTATGAAACCAAATCATCAACCCACATTCCCTTGACTATTTGCATTTAGTTCCATACCCAAAGACCCAAATCTATTAAGTAAGGCAGCAAATGGAAGCAATGCAATTGGATACATTAGGGATTTACCTAACCCCTGTAGTTTTGTTAATAAATTATTTCAAAATGTATTCCCGGCCTTATTAAGATTCTTACTGTCTTTCTCTTTTTTTTGCCTAGGAACCTTTTGTAGTTTTTTAGATACCGTATTCATCAGTGTCTCTCCTTTCTTGGAAATTTATTTATTTAATTCTCCTTTCTTGGAAATTTTATTAAGAGATAAAAAAAAGCAACCTTTTTCTGAAATATTATGGCAGAAATTGGTTGTTTTTGAATTTTTATATATACGAAACTAACATAAAAATGCAAAACAGAGTAACAACAATTGATGTAAATAAGAAAAAGACGATTAGTCACTTGTAAAAGAATGAGTAAACGCTCCCTTTTTTATGATTATCTGAATCGAATGATTTAGCTTTATGTTTATTTTTTTGTTTCACTCTTAATATATAGATAATGGTGAGAATTGTTCCTAAAATACCCGCAAATAATCCAACTAATAAGCCTATTTGTGTTGCAGTCATTTACTTATACTCGTGAATACGTACACCCTTGACAACTCTATTAACCTCACCAGAAGGACAAGGGTTATCAGGATCAATATTTAAAGATAAAGATTTCATAATTGCAAATAATTGAGCAAAATAGATGTAATAAACCCCAATTCAAATTTCGTCATTCAAGTTAGTATTTATAAACAATTTAAGATTTTGATTTTTATTGATACCTTTATAATCTAACTCTAAAATTAATTTTATTCTATTTTCATTTTTTAGCTCTTCTATAAGATCTTGTTCATATTTTCTAGAGTGTGAGTTCGATGATCTCAAAACTAAAACGGCGCTTTCTTTATTTAAAATTGATTTCGGGCCATGTCTAAAACCTAAAATATCATTAAAAAATGTAGGGATTATCCCCTGTGTTAGTTCGAGGAATTTTAAACTAGACTCTTGGGCAATACCTTTCATAACACCACTTCCTAAATAAATTATTCTTTTGAATGAAAGTTCTTCTAACATATGTATATTTTGTTCGATATGATGCACAGCATCTGAATATTTGCTCAAATTATCTTCAAAGTTTAAAAAAAATAAGCTGTCAGTCATTAAAGAAAATATCAAATTGGCAGCCATCATCATTCCAGAGTAACTTGATGTCATTGCAAAACCTTTGTCATTCGACTCATCGGGTAATAGTATTAATTCTATATTTTCTAAAAAGTTCACTTGCTTTGCTAACTCTCCGTTTTTGTTACAAGTTATAATTAAATTAAAATAACTTTTCATATATTTGTTCATTACATCAAGTGAAGCAACCGATTCTGGAGAATTACCGCTTCTAGCAAACGAAACTAAAACCACTTTTTCATTTTTACGTACGTAATATTTTGGGTTTAAAATTAACTCTGTTGATGAAACAGATATTATATTCAAACCTTTACTATATCAATAAGGTTGGATTGCATTTCCTATGAATTCACTGGTTCCTGCCCCTACCAATAGGATTTTGTAATTCTTATATTTTTGGGCAAATTCTTTATAGTGATTAATATTATTTACGAACGTTTCGTAAATTTTTTTAAATATGATGGGTTGTTGGCGTATTTCTTTTATTGTTTCTATATTTTCAAAACTAATCATTATTCTCCCTCTTCGCTAAAATAAGTTTATCTTTTAGCAATTCTTTCATTTGTTCGCTACAATTGTCTGTAATTATATATTTAATACTATTGATATTAGTTATTTTATTAGCACCAATATTTATGAACTTTGAAGAATCTATTAGTAAATAAGAACTTTGACAATTATTCATGGCTTTTAAAATCACATCGATTTCAGGGTCAAAATCATCATATACATTTCCTTTATCATCAATACTTAAGGCACTAAAAAACGTCTTTGAAAGGCGCATCTCATTAAAATGATTTGCTTGATTTTTCGAGGAAAAGACTTGACTTTTCTCTCTAAAAAGTCCACCTAATAAAACTACATCTTTAATAAAGCGATTTTTTCTGGACTCATTAAAAACAGTTAATGAGTTAGTAACTACCATCTTAATAGTTTTTTTTATCTTAGAGACAAACTTTTCCATTGTAGTACCTGCTGAACAAAAAATAATGTCTTGATCACACAATAGTTTTACAGCGGTTTTTGCTATCAAGCATTTTTTATCTATCTCGATAGTTAATTTTTTAACCCTGCTTTCTTCGAAGTCATCATTAATTTTTAACGATATACCTCCAAAAGATAAACTAATAGCTTCTTCAAGTTCTAACTCCTTAAGGTCTCTCCTCGCTGTAGTTTCATTAATTCCTAGTTCATTAGCAAACTTAATAAAATCTCTAGATGTTATAAATTTTGATTTTTTAAGTTTTTCTAGAAACAATTCCTTTCTTTTAATTTTGTGCATAATATCCTCCCATTGCCTATTTTATATCAATATGAAATAATTTGGAGAATATTGAAATAATTTATTCAAATTTTGGAATTTTTTATACTAACGCACTACTCTTATTTTTATTTGATCGGTTTGTTTTAAAATAGTACTAATTTTTTCTTTTGTAATACTATGTTTTCAAATTATAATTGCATTGCCAACTAATAATGAGCTCTTGAGTGCTGATTCGAAATCATTAGTTTTAATAAATGTATCTAAGAACCCTGCCAAAACTCCATAATTAAGATCAATAACTTCTTTATTTTGTAAATTCAGATTTTCAAAAGAGGCTTCTAAGATATTTTGGTTATTTGCTAAGATGAGGTTGTTATTTTTACATACTAAAATATTTTCTATCCCTTTATTAAGTAAAACGGACATAGAAATAATTAAATCATTTTGATTGTTTATTTTTTTTCCCATTGTTAATTCAAGTTCTTCAATGTTTGTCTTGTATAAAAAAACTTTGTTTCCCAATAATTTTCTTAAGGGCTCACCAAAAACATCTGTCACAAATCTCGCTTTATTAATGTTAGCTATTTCGCAAATATCTCTTATGATAGAATTATCTACATTTGGTGGAACTGTTCCAGTAGAAACTACAATGTCGTTTTCTTGCAAAACATCATAAAAATATGATTTCATCTTTCTGAGTTCAAGTTGGGATACAGGAGCACCAAAAGTGTTACATTCAGTTATATCATTATCCGCCAACTTAACACTTATTCTAATATCTCCCTTCGCTTGAAATCATTTTAAGTTCATATTCTCTTTTTCCATTTCGTTCTTAAAAAGTGATCCAAAATGAGGAGGAATGAACAATATAGGTATAACATCTCAATCCATCTTCTTAAATATTCTTCCGATATGAAGAACTTTAGTAAATGGCTTCATTTTAGATTTATAAGATTGATTTTTTTTATGTTTAACTAACTCATCGAAATATAGTTTGTATTCAATTGAAGGGTTCAGGGAAGTAATGTAAATTTTTTTCTCCATTTTCAATGTGAAATTTTAACACCAAAAAAAGTTTGGTAGATTAAAATAATCATTTCCTTTCATTATTTCTGCTTAAAAATTATAGTCTTTATAAACATTAGTTTTCATAGATATATATTTTACCTTCAAAAGGTTAATTGTCAATAAAAAAGAGTAGAAAATCTATTTTACTCAGTTTTTGCAATTATTATATTATTTAAATCAAACTTGGGTGCTTTTTCACTAATTATAGTTGTGTTTTCCTGAGTAACCACTTTGACACTATTTTTTTTACCATATTTACTAGAATCACACAAAATAAAAGCCTTTTTTGAACATTTGATTACTTTTTCTTTTATCATAGCTTCTTCTATGTTAGTGGTGTACATTCCCTCTTTGTCAACGTTATTGATACCAATAAATGCCTTATCAAAATAAAAGTTTTCTAAAAACTTCAAAGATAAAACACCCGCAGTAGCATGGGTTGATGGGATTATTGTTCCACCAACTAAACAAACTTCAATATCTTGCTCCATTAGTTCCAGTGCTATTGAGTACCCGTTAGTTACTATTTTTATATCCTTATCTGCTAAATATTTTATTAATTTTTTTGTGCTTGTTCCTGTATCTAAAAAAATATAATCTTTCTCTTCAACTAAGTCCGCAGCTGTTTTAGCTATCAAATCTTTTTCAAAACTATTTAAATTTATTTTTTCCTCATCAAAAGATTCTCTATTAGTTTTATGTTCGAATATAGACTTAGCGCCACCATAAACTTTTATAACTCTATTTTCCTTATCTAGTGAATTTATGTCGCTTATTATAGTTTGAATAGTTGAATCAGTTAATCTAGCAAGTTCATTATTTTTTACAAAGCCCCTTGTGTCTACTAATTCTAATATTTTAGCTCATCTCTCTTCTTTTAACATTCAAATTCTCCTCGTTGTTATTTATTAAAAAAGTTTAAAAAAGTTTAAAAAAGTTTAAAAAAGTTTAAAAAAGTTTAAAACAATGTAAAATACTTATGTGTATAGTTTATCACAAAAGGAGGTATCAATTATGAAAGCCAAATTAAAATTAGAACTAGCAAAAGCGAAAAGAGAAGGCTACGCAGTTCCAGCCTTTAACTTTGATAACCTCGAGATGATGAAAGGAATTATTGAAGCTTCAGAGGAAGAAAAATCACCTGTAATATTAATGGTTACTGAAAGTGCAGCTAAATATATCGGAATTGAGAATGTATTTGCTCTTTCATTAAAAGCAGCAGAAGAAGCTCGAATACCAGTTGTGTTACATTGAGATCATGGCTTCGATATTAAATTAATTAAACGAGCATGTGATGTGGGTTTTTCAAGTGTGATGCTAGACGCATCACTTAAACCGTTCGAAGAGAATGTAAAGGAAACAAAGGAAGTTGTTGAATATGCAAGAACTAGAAATGTGGATGTTGAGTCAGAAATTGGCCATGTTGGTGGAAAAGAAGATGATAGAGATACATCAAATAAAAAATATACTTCTTTAGAAGATGCAATTGCCTTTGAAAATAAGACTCAAATAGACGCACTCGCGATAGCGATAGGAACAAGTCACGGTTTAAACAAGAGTAAAATCGAACTACAATTTCAGCTACTAAAAGAATTAAGCGAAAAAATAAAGGCACCTCTTGTATTACATGGGGCAAGCCAAGTTTCATTGAGCGACCTACAAAAAGCAATCAGTTTGGGTATAACTAAAATAAATATTGGTACAGATCTAAAAATTGCTGCTTGTAATGGAATCAGAAATTGATTAACAGATCACCCTAATGAGTATGACGCTCGTAAGTATGGTAGATCTTCAATCGATGAGGTCAAAAATGAAGTGAGAAAAAAAATTAGAGCCTTCGGCTCTAACAATCGATATAAATAAAAACACACTACAATTCTAAACAATGTTTTAGACAAACAAAGTAAATAATATTTTACTTTGTTTTTGTATTATTATATTTTGATGCAAAATTTAGTGTTCTAGTGGTATAGTCCTTATAATTATTAACAATAGACTGACTATGTTTGGCATTATCATATATAATCAAGTTCTCTTTATTGTTATCGAAAAGACTTTTTTTATAATGCATAACTACTGAGTTATCATACATAATGAAGTCATCTATTTTACCATGAATATATAATATTGGTAAATCTTTGATTTTTTCATATCCTCAAAATAAGTTAACTTCTTTTATGTTAGTTTTACTATGTAGTCTAAATAAAAAATTAATTCATAATGTACCTAATCATCAAGGTAATTTAGTATATTTTTGTAAAAAGAATCTAATTTGCGGAATTGCTTGCATAAATGGGCAATCAGCAATAATTCAATCAACTTTATTTTTTAGATAATAGTTCTTAGCAAACATAAGCGATGTTGTCGCTCCCATACTAACCCCTAAAATTCCTATTTTACTTGTTTTTTTAGTTTTTTTAATTCACTCTACTAACACATCAAGAATTTTTGAATTAGTTAAACCAAAATCTGATTTCTTTCCATATGTTTTCCCATGTGCATAGGCATCGAAAGTTAATATATTATAACCCTCTTTATAAAAATGAAATACATTCCTTACACCAATATATTTATTTCGTTTAAAACCATGAACACCGATAACTCATTTATCGCTGTTCTCGTGTTCCATCGTTAGAACACTAATTTTCTCTTCTTCATTTCCTATAAAAAACTCTTTGTAAGAGTTTTCTTTAATATTATATTTTGGCATTTTTTTGACTTGACCATCATATTCTAAGTCACTAAGGGTATTTAACTCTTGACCCCCTTTTCCAATTCCGCTTCTTTTATATTTGAACAAATATGGAACAAAGGCTATTGAAAAGATTGTAACAAAGATAATCACAATAGGAAAAAGAAATAAAGTACAAGATAAAGCAAATCAGTTGTATTGATATTTTCTTAATTTTTTGTAACTTTTTTTATAAGACATTTTAATAACCTCTTTTATATATTAATTAATTATATTACAAATTGGTACAATTGCTACATCGAACAGGACCCGTATTATATTTTAAAAAAAATTACCGAAGTAATTTTTTTTAAACAGTATGAACTTTTATGTTTTCTGATCTTACGATTAAAATTTCTTCGCCTTTTTTGGCACCTCATGATCTGGCAATCTCGCTTAAAAGGCTTGGGTTTGCCACTGCTTCATCAATGTTTTCTACTCTATTCATAAAAATTGAATGTCATGAACCAAACGCTGTTCATAATTTTTCATTTTCACAAATACCTAGAATAGTAACATTCGGTCTAAACTTAGAAATGGTTTTCAATAATTCTCCAGTTCTAGATAAGACAATTGCAAACTCATACTTACCATTTCGAGTAATATTAGCTAATTCATCTGCGATTTTTGCTCTTGGTCCTTGAGTTGTGCTTCTTGCAATTTCTAAAGCTCTGTCGTAATAAACTTTTCCATAATAACCAAGCTCAGCACGTTTATTAATTGTTGCCATAGTTTCAGTTGTAATAAAAGGATAGATACCAGCAGCTGATTCTCCACTCAACATTGTGGCATCTGTACCTAGTTCAGTAGCATAGTAAACATCGGTAACTTCTGCTCTTGTTGGTTGTGGGTTATCAGTCATTGATTCCAACATTTGAGTAGCGACTATCACAAGCTTTCCTTTTTCACGACATTTTCTAATCATTTGTTTTTCTCAATAAGGAACTTCGTAATAAGGTATTTCTAAACCAAGGTCTCCCCTAGCTACCATTATCCCGTCACTTGCATCAATGATTTCATCGATATTAAATATCCCAATTTTTGATTCTATTTTTGAAATAATTTGAATATGTTCGGCATTTTCTTCTTTAAGTATTTTTCTTATATCATTTACATTTTCTGGTGTGTTTACAAAACTTGCTGCAATATAGTCTATTCCTAAATTTGCCCCAAATCTTATGTCAGAAATATCTTTATCACTTAAAAATGGTAATGAGAAATCTACACCTGGTAAATTTATACGCTTATTTGTCTTAATTACATGAGAATTGAAAGCTCGACAATTTACGATTCCAGGTTCAACATTCAAAACATTTAATGTTAACTTCCCATCATCTACTAAAATAATGTCACCAGACTTCAAATCAATACTCATATCATAAGAAACAGTCATTTCTCCAGCTTTACATTCTCTTGTTTTGAATTCATTTTCAGTAGTATAAATTCGAATATCAGTTCCAGCTTTTATTTTTTGTGATCCTTCAACCATTCTTCCTACTCTAATTTCAGGACCTTTGGTGTCTAGTAATATTGAAATTGGTTTGTCTAATTCTTCGCGCAATTCTTTTGCTGCATTGATTTTTAAAATGTGTTCATCTTGACTTCCGTGTGAGAAGTTAAGTCTAACAACGTTCATACCACATTCAAATAACTTTCTCATGTCGTCTTTTGTTCCTGTGCTAGGACCTATTGTTGTTACTATTTTAGTTCTTTTAATTTTACTTTTTAGTTTGCTAGGTTCATAAAACTCTATATTTTTTGTATTCATTATTTATTTCCTCGCTATAGTTTATAATGCTTTATTTATTTGTCTTATTTTTTGATATTCTTCAGTTTTATCTACTTTTGGCATATTTAAGGTTGACTCAATATTTCTAGCTACTAATTTATTTTCACTCATTCCGATATATAAACCACCTTTACCTGCAACTAACTGTTCTACTGCAAAGATACCTGCATTAGTTGCTAAATATCTATCCATTGCAGATGGAACTCCACCTCTTTGTACATGTCCTAATACTGTCGCTCTTGTTACATATCCTGTTGCTTTCTCTATTTTTTCAGCCAACATGTGAACATCTTTGTAAACTTTTTCTGCTACAGCCACTATTACGCTTCTTTTTTTCTTCTTTGCTAAATCCAGTACTTGATTAATGACTTCTTCTTCAGTCAAAGTACTTTCTGTTGTTGAAAAAACTTCTGCACCCGTTGCTGTTGCGGCAAATAAAGTTAAATCACCACATCCATTTCCCATTATTTCAACAACACTACATCTATTGTGTGATTGCATTGTATCTCTAATGGCATCAATAGACCTTACAACTGTGTTCAAAGCAGTATCAAATCCAATTGTAAAGTCAGAAGAAACGATATCATTATCTATGGTACCTGGCAATCCTATGCAATTTATACCCATTTTAGTAAGTTTTTCTGCACCTTGGTAACTACCATCTCCACCAATAACTACTAAAGCTTCAATACCTTTGTTTTTAAGATTTTCTACAGCTTTAGCTCTAACGTTTTCTTCTTTAAATTCAGGTAATCTGGCAGAACCAATTACGGTACCACCTTTGGCGATAATATTGTCTGCGAATTCAAGGTCTACTTTTTCGATCCAATTTTCAACCAAGCCTTTATAACCGTCTTTTATTACATAAGGCTCGATCCCTTTGGCAATTGACGACTTAATTACTGCTGCAATTGCAGCATTCATTCCCGGAGCGTCACCTCCAGAAGTTAAAACTCCGATTTTTTTAATCATTATTTTGCCTCCATATTCTCTAACATTATATAACTTTTTGTTCTTTGTGGCCTAAAATTTTGTTTAAAAAAATGATAACGTTAGTTATCATTTTCAATCTTCAAGTTTTTCAATATCACATACGGCTACATAAGGCAAGTTACGTAATCTTTCTTGATAGTCTAGTCCATATCCTATTAGAAATTGATTTTCTACTTCAAAACCAAACCAATCGGGTTTTATGTCGATTTTTCTTCCTTCGGGTTTATCTAACAGACAAACTATTTTAACTTCTTTTGCCCCTTTAAGAGACAAATATTGTTTTATATAATTTAATGTGATTCCAGAATCAACTATGTCCTCTACTATCAAGACATGTTTATCTTTTAAAGATAAGTTCAAATCTAGGTTAATTTTAGGTTCGCCAGAGGTTTTGGTTCCCCCTAAATAAGATGACACCGCCATATACTCACTTTGACATTGAAAGTCGAAATACTTCATAAATGTTGATAAAAAAGGAACACAGCCTTTTAATAAACCAATCAAAATAACAGTGTTTTCCTTAACTTTTGAGTTTTTATAATAATTAGTAATCTCTTCTCCTAATTGCTTTGTCCTAGCTTCAATTTGTTCATTTGTAAATATTATTTTTTTTACTAATGGATGCTTCATTTGTACCTCCAAAATACTTATTTATTATACTACTTATTTTGTTGCAAGAAAGTCTCTAAGATAAGTTTTGCGGCGATTTGATCTTTATTTACCTTTTGCTTTTTCCTTGATAAATTAGCTTCAATCATCAAGGCTTTTGCCATCCTTGTTGTTAGCCTTTCATCAATCAGTACAATTTTGTCTTTTTGGATACCGCCTTCTTCTACTAAGGTATCAATGAATAAGTCTACCATTTCAACTCTGTGACCTAAACTTCCGTTCATATTTTTAGGATAACCTATTATTATTTTTTCAAAGTTTTCTTGATTTACAATTTTCATAAATTGTTCAACCGCTTCTGAAAAGTCATCCTCTTTAAATCTTATAGTAGAGTGAACATTTGCAAAATACCCTTCACTATATGCTACACCAATAGTCTTACTCCCAACATCCAAACCATAAAACTTAGCCATTTTTTCTAAACCTCTTTTTAAAACTTTCAATTATTAAAGGGGTAGTATAAAAATAAATCAAGACTAGCCCTATTGAGAATAAAGTATCAGTTGCGAAGTGAGCTAAAATTAGAATTCTTGAAATAGCAACAAGTATGGTAACAAATATTATTCCAACGAAAAAAACTTTATATATATTTTTTTGTTTTTTTGTTTTTTTGTTTAAATAAAACAGTAATCCCATTAATGATAATGTTGATTGCGTATGACCTGAGGGAAAGCTATTACCTCTTGAAGCACCAAAATAAACTTCGAATACATACTTAAAAGAAATGAAAGGATCTTCTTTTTCAAATATTTGATAAGGTCTTGGTCTTCCAAAGAAATATTTAAGAAATTGAACAGTAACGAATGATAGGAATAAAAAAACAACTAAATGTGTAGTTTTTCGAGACATATTAAACAAAAAATAATTGTCTTTATGCAGTTTCTTTCTAAATACTATTATGTTTATTATTAGTATAAATGTGAATATTATTAAGTACATAATTGAAATGGCAATTACTTCTATTAAGATTTTTTCGTCAAACTTGTTGTTGAATCAACTTTTGTCAATGCTATATGATAATAATCCTAAAATCACTATCAGATGAAAAATAACAAAGATAGTTTTACCCCAACTTTTGCTAATAGGATAGTAATTCAAAAAACATAAAATAGAAACGAACAAAGTTAAGTAAATCGGTATTGCGATAATAGTTTTCCCAACAACATCAAACGAATACTTAAATCAATTTCATTGAGAATATATATTAGTCTTTATAATCTCAGCAATTTTAAAATCATAAATTCCTAAGGTAATAAAAAATGGTATAAAGATACCCACACCCAAAACCCAGTACACAACTTTTTTATTTATTTCTTTTTTTAGCTTCAAAATTCTCACCATTTAAATTGTAACCTATTTATAGGAACTTTTATATACCGAATCTTTTAATAAAGAATTTTTTGTCATTGATAGTTAAATACCAATAGAGTTCAGGCGAAAAAAACTCCGCACATTTGTGTGCGGAGCTAAATTAACATACTACTTTACTAGTTGTTTAAGTATTTTATTTTGTTAAGTTATAGAAAGATTTCATTCCATCATATATTGCAGCATCACCAAGTTCTGCTTCAATTTCTAACAACCTATTATATTTAGCGATTCTATCAGATCTTGACATTGAACCTGTTTTAATTTGACCTGTATTTAATGCAACTGCTAAATCGGCAATTGTTGTATCTTCAGTTTCACCAGAACGGTGTGAAGTAACTGCTGTTCAACCTGCTTTTTGCGCCATTTGAATTGTTTCAATTGTTTCAGTTAATGAACCTATTTGATTTAGTTTAATTAAAACTGAATTAGCGGCTCTTTTTTCAATTCCTTCAGCAGTTATTTTAGGATTTGTTACAAATAAGTCGTCACCAACGATTTGAATTTTATGTCCCATAGTTTTAACTTGTTTTTGGAATCCTTCTCAATCAGACTCTGCTAAACCATCTTCTATTGAAATTATTGGGTAAGTATCCACAAGTTTATCTAGGTAAGCAATCATTTCGTCAGTAGTCATTGCTCATTCTTTACCTGTAACTTTTTCAATTTTTTTGAAGTGGTATTTACCATCAATGTATAATTCTGAGTTCGCACAATCCATTGCGATCATAATTCCTTCTTTTCCAGTTTTATATCCTGCTTTTTCTATTGCTTCTACTAAAAGATCTAAAGCAACCTCAGCAGGTGTTTTACTTTTGAAAGCTTCTAATGATTCTTCTGGATAAGCTCATGCAAAGTTTGGAGCAAATCCCCCTTCATCACCAACTGCAGTAATATCATTTTTTTCGTGTAGTAATGATTTCAATGCTTGGAAAGTTTCTGAAGCTCATCTTAATGCTTCACTAAATGTTGGTGCCCCAACAGGCATTACCATAAATTCTTGGAAGTCGATTGCACTGTCAGCGTGTTCACCACCGTTTATTACGTTTAACATTGGAACAGGTAATCTTCTTGCGTTAACTCCACCAATGTATCTGTATAGAGGCAATTCTAATTCAGAAGCAGCTGCTTTTGCAACCGCAAGAGAAACTCCAAGAATTGCATTGGCTCCCAAGTTTTTCTTAAAGTCATCACCATCTAATTTACACATTGCATTATCAATTGCTATTTGGTCTGTAACTTCCATACCTATAATTTCGTTTGCTATTTTTTTATTTACATTGTCAACGGCCTTTAAAACACCTTTTCCATTGTAGCGTTTTTTATCTCCATCTCTTAATTCTAATGCTTCTCTTGAACCAGTTGATGCACCTGATGGTACCTTAGCTGATCCAAATCCACCAAATTCTGTTGTTACATCAACTTGAACTGTTGGAAATCCACGTGAATCTAATACTTCACGTGCAACTATATTAACTATTTTTGACATATTTTTTTCTCCTTACCTTTTTATAATAACCCTAAAAAATACTGAAATGAAAAGATTTTTGTGAGAATCATTAGAATATTTTTCAGAATTCTTATAAAAAATAGAAAAATCCCCTAATGAGGATCGTTTCTATGTTGTTTTCTTTCGTTTTCTGATAGTCATTTTTTTCTTAATCTAATGTCATCTGGGGTAACTTCAACTAATTCGTCTCACTCAATAAATTCAAGCGCTTCTTCAAGAGTGAATTTTTTTGGTGGAGTTAACTTAACAGAATCATCACTTCCTGATGCTCTTGTATTTGTTAGTTTTTTTCCTGTTGTAGGATTAACATTAAGGTCATTATCTCTTGAGTGAAGACCAACAATCATTCCATCGTATACCTCTACTTGTGGTCCGACAAACAATATACCTCTTTCTTCCAAGTTATTCAATGCATAAGGTAATGTTACACCATTGGCCATTGAAACTAATGTACCATTAACTCTTCCCTCGATTTTTCCTTTATATGGTTCATACCCCATTAAAGATTTAACCATAACACCTTCTCCTCTAGTGTCATTTGTAAATTCAGATTTAAAACCTATTAGACCCCTTGTTGGAACTATATAAGTTACTTTATCTCTAACTCCATCACTGTCCATGTCTAACATTAAACCTTTTCTGATATTCAATTTATTTATTACTGTTCCAGCGTATTCAGTTGGTACATCAATTATTACCTTTTCCATAGGTTCAAGTTTGTTTCCATTTTCGTCTTTTCTAAAAACAACTTCAGGTCTTGAGATACCTAGTTCAAAACCTTCTCTTCTCATAGTTTCGATTAAGACTGATAGGTGAAGTTCACCTCTACCCAAAACTTTAAACCCATCAGCAGATGAATCACTTAGTGGTTCAACCCTTAAACCAACGTTGACTTCAAGTTCTTTATCTAATCTTTCTTTTATGTTTCTAGTTGTAACATATTTACCAACTCGTCCAGCAAAAGGTGAAGTATTTACTAAGAAATTCATACTCATTGTAGGTTCTTCAATGATGATTGGTGGAAGAGGAACAATGTTATTAGGGTCACAGATAGTATCACCAATGGTCAAATCACTTATACCCGAAACAACAACTATTTCTCCAGCTTGCGCTTCTTTAACAGCGACTCTTTTCATTCCTTGATATATAAATAAACCTGATAGTTTACCTTTTATAACTGATCCATCGTTTTTTGATATTGATACTTGTTGTCCTTCTTTAAGTACTCCTTTGAAAAGTCTTCCAATTCCCAATCTCCCAATAAATGAGTCATAAGCAAGAGAAGAAATTTGCAATTGCACTGGTTCTTGACTAAGTTCTAAGGGATAATTACCTACTTGTTTGATAATAGTTTCAAACAATGGAGATAAATCTTCACTAGGTTCATCCAATGAATATTGTACTTTTCCTTCTCTAGCAACTCCAAATAAAGTTGGGAATTCAATTTGCTCATCATTTGCATTTAGTTCCATAAACAACTCTAGAACTTCATCAACAACTTCCATAGCTCTTTGGTCTTTTTTATCTATCTTATTAATTAATAAAATTGGTCTTAAACCAAGTTCTAATGCTTTTGATAAAACAAATCTTGTTTGTGGCATTGGACCTTCTGCTGAGTCTACTAACAAAATTACTGTATCAACAGTTTTCATAATTCTTTCAACTTCACTAGAAAAATCGGCATGACCTGGTGTATCCACAATATTAATTTTGTATTCATTATATTCAATAGCACAGTTTTTAGAATAAATAGTAATTCCTCGTTCTCTTTCTTGATCATTACTGTCCATAACTTGCTCTTTAACTTCTTCATTTGCTCTAAATACTCCTGATTGACTTAAGAAAGCATCAACCAAGGTTGATTTACCTGCGTCTACATGGGCAATAACAGCAATGTTTATAATTTTTTTATTCATAATCTGGTTCTCCTAAAAATCGTATAACAAAAAAATCATATCAAATTATGTGCAACTAATATATACAAAACTAGATTATTTTACAAATAAATTCTATATATTTGCCGCTTCATAAACACTGATATCCTTAATTAATATTTTTATAAACTCAATAAGTCTTTCGGCTTCGCTTGAAATTAAACTTGTGTGTAAATAAATACTTTGACCTTCGATAAAGTTTAAAAAAGCTGATTTATCTAGCTTTGAAGGTAACTTATTGAAAAGTAACTTTATGTAATAAATAAATAGTAAGCCTGCTACATTTCTAAACTTTTTTTCAACTTCTTCTAAGATGTTGGCTTTTAGTTTAGATATTTTTTCTTCTTGTCTTGCAAAAAGCAATTCTAGATCACTATCACTTAATATACTGTATAATTTATAATCTTCATTGATTATTGAAAATCCATTATTATCTTCCCTTTGGCTTATATAGTTTTCAAACAGTGTAGAAAAGAAAATTGAGTCTTCTTTGCAACAAAACGGAAATTTCAGATGTTTTCTCATATCAAGACTCCTAGTGTTTAGTTTTTCAACGTTTTATAAAATATTTCCAATGATTGATCCGTCAACATTTGTGTTTCGGTTAGCCTCATATCATCTTCTTCGATAAGTGGTTTGTATTCTTCGATTATACAATTTGTATTTTTTTCTTCAACTAAAATTATTTTTTCTCTTAAAAGTAAACCAAAGTAGAATTTAGTTGAGTAATATATTGCAAAATTATATAAGACAACTTCGTGGTCACTTTCAAACTCTGAGTTACCGTCACTATCATCCTCAAGGTCATCAAGTAAGTCACTTATTAAGTCATTTATTTTGTAATTTTCTTTAATAACTTTTTTAAAATCTTTTATACCTTTTATACCTTCCATAGTTCTAGAAATTTCGCCTGTTTTTGTTACATAACGAGATGGAACTTTGATATCTTTTAACTCTTCTTTGAAGCCTTTAATTAATAAATCAAAATATTGTTTGAATGAGTAATCATAGAGACGCAACTCTTTTTGTTGATTTTTTTTAGTTTCTATATAATAATCTCTTGTTATGCCATAAATATATTCATAATCTGTAAACGTATCGCATATCGACATCATTCTCAAGAGACAACTAAGACTATCACGGTCAACTTCAGCTTTATTTTCTACCTCTATTTGTTCAAATGCTGTTTCTATATAATTTCTAAACATTGCCACATCTTTATATTTGAATCAATTTTTTTGTATGGCTTGTAAAAACTTATTATCTTCTCCGAAGAGAGACAATAATATAAAAACTTCTTTATTTATAGTTTCATAAGGAATGAAACTATAATATTCCCACTCTCTATAACTCATAACTTTAATCCTTTCAATAAGTAATTATGTAAACACAATAACTTATATACACTGTTAATATGGTTCATAAGTTGAATATCATATTATCAGCAAGGTCATTTTAAATAAACTATTATGAAAATTTACTTAGTAAACTTTTTATAGTTGCTTTGATAAACATAGTACCTATTTTATAACCAATAATAAATTACTCACTCTATTATATATTTTTTGACCAACAATTTATTAGTTTTAAATTGTATTTATAAAGTTAAAAAAAATTTTCTTGCGGAGTTTATCAAAATGAAAATTTAGATATATTTTTTTATTAATTGAATTATCATCCATAATACATTTAATTAAATTTCTAATTACATTAAAAAATATCGTACTTTTCGTAGTACTGCTCAATTATAGTTTTGAACATATTAATTTTTTTCATTTCATTAGCTGCGCTTGGGTCAGGATTAACATCTGGATGGTATTTTTTTGCAAGTTTTCTATAAACTCTTTTAAACTCGTTTGGCGGGTCCATTTTCGATAAATCAAAGTAAGCAAAAGCATCATTAACTTCGTCATTGAAAACCATTGTTTTTGTTTTTTCAAAAAAGTCTTCAAAATTTTCTTCTTCTGGTTCTTCGTAAGTATAAGTAGATGAACTCGTCTTGCCGTATTCTTTTTGAAAAACAAATGTTTCTAAAGTCAAATCAATCACCTGATCCAACATTCTGCTTCAATGATATGTGAAATCTTGACCTAATTCCAAAACTTCCTCTATCAATAAGTGATGCCTATATGGAGAGACTTCAATACCTTCTAAAAGTATTAAGATTTTTTCAATTATCCCTTCATAAGCATCAAGTGTGGTTCTTTGCATTACATCAAATACCCTAAGTATGTTATTATCGTTCAAATCATTATTGGTGAATGTATAATTAAAAACCTTCCAAAATCTAAGAGTAACATAGTAATTAAATTTTGAAAGAGATGTTATACCAAGAGTAGCTCCAAATACTCCAACTTTTTGTTTTAGAAAGTCGAAAACGTTTTTAAAGAGACTGGTTGCTGGATATGAAAAAAAGCTTTCTGAAATTGAGTATTTCTTGAAATCTCATTTGAAACCATTTTCCTTAACTGTTGGTATTGTTTGAGAACTAAGAACATTTTTTAGCTCTAAATTATAATTCTCAATTAAACCAACAAGATTTTCAACATTTCAGTGATTTACCTCTTCCAATGATCTGTTTCATTCAATAAAACTAGATTCTCCTTCCGAGAATTCATAAACAAACTTTTTTTTGGGCTTTTCTTTCTTTATTTTTTTGAAATTTTTCTTCCATACCATCGAAATATATCTCCCATCTTTATTAAATTATACTTTATAAAACATTCACTTTTAATAGTTCACTAACACTTTTATAATTTGGTAGATATTTTTCAATTAAATATCAAAAGTCTTTTGAGTGATTCTTATGTACCAAGTGACTTAACTCATGTATTACAACATAATCAATCGCAATTTGTGGATAGTGAATCAATCTTATGTTTAAAACTATTTTAGATTGCGAAGGATAACAAATTCCTCACTTACCTTTCATCTCTTTCAAGGTAAAGTTTTCAAACTCTAAGCCCATTATGGTTTTTCAATGATGAAGTCTGCTCAAAAAATAATTATATTTCTGTATAGCTAACTTTTTATACATCTTTTTAATGGTTTCTTCACTCGTTTCATATAACATAAATGAGTTGTTATCAAGAAGTTTTTTATCATTCACAAAGGTTACTTCTTTTCTTTCTCCTAATATTTTGACAAAACTTGGGTGTTCTATTTGTATGTTTCTATGATTTTTGTTTAACTCAATAATCTTCATGATTTTTGAGATATTTTTATATATTAAATGTTCAATTTCTCAATCATGAGCACCTAATGGGGCAGAAATTATTATTTGTTCATTTTCTATTTTAAGTCTAATGTATTTTTGTTGACGCAAAACCAAATAATATGCTATTTTTTCACCTTTATAACTTAGTATTTTTTTTAGCTTTGCCATTCTTTTTATTAAGCTTATAAGTTGCCTTTAAAGCATCTTCCTTTTCATATTGTTTGATTTTTCGCTCAACCTCTTCTTCTTTCATTTTGGTTTTTAGTTCTTTCAAATCTTTTTTCAAAGAAGCAGAATCATATTGCCCAAACTCAAGTCTACCTTCTAAAACTTGATTAACAATACTTCTATCATTAATATCAGACTTGAATAATTCATTAAAATCTAGTTTTCTTCTTCTAATCAGATCTGCTTCTATAGCTGTATATATTCCAAAAAATAGTAATATAGCTTGTATACATTGGAAAAATATCATCCATCCATTTCATGGTGAGAAATTCTCTTTTGCGGCACTTCAATATTTATCGCTCGGATTTATAAAACCATTACCAATACCCTCGGAAGGTTTGTGAGGTAAAAAATCGATAGAGAATCAAATTATGTATATCGATGCAGTTAATAAAATTGACCAAAAAAAGAATCTAAAAGCTAAATACGCTCTCTTACCATAGGTTTTTTTCTTGAAAAATGGTTTATAAACAAATAAATAAATTAAGAGAAAACTAACAAATCATATCGACGGAGTGATAATTCATATTAACAAAGAGGCAAGTTTCTCTACATCATTTGTAATTATATATTCTCCATCTACGATAGATATTTTCGCAAATAATACCATAACTACATACTTAAATAGTGGTTTAACACCGGGGTCATAATAGAAGATAAGTGCGAAAAAGATTGGAACAATAATTCAATAAGCGATCATACAAAGCCTGAATAAATAAATAAAAGTTATTGTGATACTTTTTGTAGGTTTATATCTAATTGCCTTTTTTTCATTTTTCTTGGCAAGTTTTTTTTCTTTTTTTACTTGCTTTGAATTTTTTAAGTTCAGATTTAGTGCATTTTCCATAATCATTACTCCCATCTATTTTTTCTACAACTTTAAAAAAAGAATTTGGGTTGTTTGCCAAATTCTTTTAATGCTTGTCGCTTTCTTCACGAACTCTTCTAGAAATAAACTTGTATCCATCTGATAAAGGATCTTTTCTAGCTAAAGAAGTTGAACTAATACTTTCATAATCGTCATTTTTAAAACTGTCTCAAATGACGTCATCTTCGTAAACTTCCCTTTTAGAGATTGTGTCTTTTTTGACTTCTACTTCTTGGCTTTCTGTTAGGACAAAAGGCTCTATTTTGGGAACTTCATTTTGATTATTAATCTCAACATCCCCAAGGTCCATACCATTTAATGAACCAGTTTTTTCAATTTCTTCAATAGCTTCGTCATAACTTTTTATCAAACTAGACTTCAAGTTGTTTATTTTTGTTTTTAAATCCTCGTCGTTTTGATTTTGAACTCTTAAATTACCTTGGTTAGGGTTAGGTTGGGTAGTTTCTTGTTGTAAAAACTGTTCATTGCTAACTTTTTGACTAACAACATTGTTATCAAAATTTAAATAAATAGAGCTTGTAAGAACAACAAAGTCAACAGCAATTAAAATTATTGAGACCATAGAAAAAAATGTAGGTGCAAATGTCAATTGAAAAGCCAAAGCTAATATTAAAGCTAATAAATTAAGAAAACCAAATCATTTTAATATAATTGTGTTTTTCTTTTGTAATAAAATAATTAAAAGTGACAATATAAAATTTAATGAGCCAAATGCTAATATAAAATAAGTCAACTTTGAGATACTTGAGTTATTAACTACTAATTGAAGAGAACTATTTATGCTAAAAAAGGGCAATAATATTACACAAAAAACTGTTGACAATAAAGTTATAACAATTTTTACTAAACTAAACTTCTTCATTCTTTATACCCTTTCTTGTTGATTTAATTATATATTTTAGTTAAGGAATAAGCAATAGCAATAAAATTCTACCTAATTAGAAGTTTAAATTATAAGGTTGTTACTTTCAATTATAAGTATATCTATCATTGATATTAGTCATCGAGTTTCAAAACCGCAATAAAAGCTTCTTGAGGAACTTCTACTGAACCAATTGCTTTCATTCTCTTCTTACCTTCTTTTTGTTTTTCTAATAATTTTTTCTTACGTGATATATCCCCTCCATAACATTTTGCTAGGACATTTTTTCTCATTGCCTTAATGGTTTCACGAGCAATAATTTTACTTCCAATTGCCGCTTGTACTGGAACTTCAAAATTTTGACGTGGTATTATTTCTTTAAGTTTTTCAGTAAGAACTTTTCCTCTGTGATAAGCGAAATCCTTGTGGACAATAGTAGATAATGCATCTACGACTTCACTATTCAGAAGAATGTCCATTTTAACAAGTTTAGAGACTTTATAACCGATTAGTTCATAGTCAAAGGATGCATATCCTTTTGAAATTGACTTTAACTTATTGAAAAAATCAAATACAATTTCATTTAATGGCATTTCATAGAATAAGGTTCTTCGGTTGTCATCAATGTAATCTATATCTACATATATACCCCTTTTATCTTGACATAATCCCATCAAATCACCTAAATATTGGTCTGGTGTCATTATTGACACTTTTACATAAGGTTCTTCTATAGTGCTAATTTTTTGGGGATCTGGTAAGTGTGCGGGATTATCGATCTCAATAATGTTTCCGTCAGTTTGAGTAATCTTGTAAACGACTGATGGCGCAGTTGCAATCAATGTTAAATCATATTCTCTCTCGAGCCTTTCTTGAATTACATCCATATGAAGCAATCCCAAAAATCCACATCTAAATCCAAAGCCAAGTGATTGTGAACTTTCCGCTTCATAAACAAGGCTAGCGTCACTTAAAGAAATTTTCTCAAGAGCATCTTTTAAATCTTTATATTTCGCTGTATCAATTGGGTAAATACCGCAATAAACCATTGGGTTCATTTTTTTATAGCCTGGCAATGGTTCTGTTGCGCCATTTTCTTTGGTGGTGATCGTATCACCAACATGAACATCTCTAACAGTCTTGATAGAAGCCGCTAATCAACCAACTTCACCAGCTTCAAGACTTGTTTTTTTAATTTCAAAAGGAGTTTTAACACCTAGCTCAGTTACTTCATATACAGCACCACTTTGCATCATTTTAATTTCTTGTCCTACTTTAACTGTTCCTTCAACTATTCTTATAGAAGCCATAACTCCACGGTACTTATCATAATAAGAATCAAATATTAGAGCTTTCAAAGGTTTTTTGTCATCTGCATCTAGTGGAAACGGAATAAAGTTTACTATAGCTTCTAAAACATCGCTAACATTTAGTCCTGTTTTTGCACTTATCATTGGAGCATTAGAACAATCTATACCAATAACTGATTCAATCTCTTCTTTTACCCTATCTGGTTCTGCAGCTGGTAAATCAACTTTATTTATAATTGGTATTATTTCTAGATTATTATCTATAGCTAAATAAACATTAGCAAGTGTTTGGGCTTCAATACCTTGACTAGCATCAACAACCAATAAGGCTCCTTCACATGCAGCCAAACTTCTAGATACTTCGTATGTAAAATCAACATGTCCAGGAGTATCAATTAAATGGAATATATACTCGTTACCATCTTTTGCCTTATACCTCAACTGAATTGAATTCAATTTTATAGTGATTCCTCTTTCACGCTCTATATCCATGGAATCAAGTAATTGCGCTTGCATATCACGTTTGTCTACAGCTCCAGTTAATTCTAGAATCCTATCTGCCAAAGTTGATTTACCATGATCGATATGAGCAATTATACTAAAGTTTCTTATTTTTGTTTTATCCACTATTATTGCCCCCCAATGTTTTATAACACTAATCCATTTTACTAGAAATATCTTGTTATTTGTAGATATTTTGATAATATATTTTTTTGATTTAATACCCTAAACACCTATCAATTTTTGGTAAAATTTTTTTAAAAGGAGTCACATATGAAAATAGCAATAGATATTGGTGGTACTACCATAAGAGTTGGGTTGATTCAAAATAATGTTATCGAGTCTGTACAAACATTTGAAACAAAACCAAATGATTTTAACCAATCAATTCAAGAAATTTACGAAGTAATTACTTCTTGAAAAATTGAGGAAGATATATCATTTGTAGGAATTTGTTCTCCGGGACCATTAGATATACAAACTGGTTTGATTTTAAATTCACCAAACCTTCCCGATTGAAATGGAAAAAACATTAAAGTTACTCTTGCAAAAAAATTGAATTTAGACATTAACAAAATATCAATAAATAATGATGCAAATATTGCAGCATTAGGTCAATGAGTAGTTAGAGGTAACAAAAACAACGAAAGCCTTCTATATTTCACAATTTCTACCGGTATCGGATCTGGATTCATATACAAGGGTGCAATATTTAACGGATACAAATCAATGGCTTGTGAGATTGCAAACGCAATACCTGACCTTAATAATTCAAAAGAAGACACAGATAGAGTTGGTATTGAGTATTTTGCAAGCGGAAATAATATAGTTAAGCAGCTAAGTTTAAGAGGAGTTAATGTCTCATCAGCAAAACAAGCTTTTGAGCTTTTAGATCAAAATAGCAATCCAATTGTTAATGATTTTTTTAAAGAAATAGAAAATAAATTAGTACAATTATTTGCAACTGCTATCTATTTTTTCAATCCTGAGTTGATTGTTGTGGGCGGTAGTGTTGCAGAAAATAATAAAAGATTTTTTGAAAATATATTTAAACGAACATTACGAGTAACATATGACATCAATTACCAAACTAAGTTCGAATTCTCAAAAGATTTAACAAACGCAACTCTCTTAGGATGTGTTTCACAATAAGAACCCTATATAAACATCTGAAATAAATCAACTAAAAAAAGATATTTTTTATTCGGATTTATAGTAAGGTGTTTTTTTATATAGTATGAATAACAAGATAAAGACATGATGTGTTTAAAAATCTCGTCATACATAAACGCAAAAAAAATGGAAATGAATAAAAAACCTTAACTAGAAGCGTGGAACCATATGTCTTATATTCTTAAAAAAATGGACAATACTTTATATGAGAAGATAGAACAAAAATAAAGAGTATTTATGATCTAATATTTAAAAACAAAGAATACGAGTTTAGAAAAACATTTAGAAAACTTCAAATTGAATAAATATTTAACTAACGCTTGTAATGCAATAGAGTAATTTCAAGTCATGCCTCAAAGATTTTAAATTGACCATAGAGATTCTATATTACTATCTGTATCTCAAATTTTAGTTAGGTTATTTATTATAACTAACCCACTTGTTCTTCATTAAATCAGATTATTCATGAAATAGAAAGAACATTTTATTTATATAGATTATCAATATTCTTTACATCCTTAGACTCATCTTTGATATATTTTAAATAAATTTTTTTAGCGTCAGCCTTATTAGAATCTAAAAACTCATCATATAATATTTTTCCATTGTTAATTAAAATCAAGTGATCAGTTATCTCTGAGAAATCCTCGATTTGATGTGTGGTAATAAAAAACGTTACTCCTTTTTTATTTAGTTCCTCCACAATTCTAACAAAATATTCTTTTGAGCCAATATCTAAATTAGCAGTTGGTTCATCCATAAAGATGTATTTTGGTTCATTGACCAATGTACCGGCAAAGATAGCTCTTTTTTTTCATCCACCACTTAGTTGTTTCAACTTTTTATTGATGTGTTCTTCTAATCCAAAAAAATCTACTAAGAAAGACAATTTTTCTTCTAACTTACTTTTATTTATCCTATGTATATTACCAATATACTCGATATATTGTCTAACCGTTAATGATAACGGGATATTATTGCTATCTGGGAAAAACGCAAAATCTCTCAAGTCTTTGTTAGACATTATCTCATTATTGTATTTAATTTCACCCTCTTTATAATTTAACTCTTGAAAAAGCGCTTTTATAGTGGTTGTTTTACCCGCTCCGTTAGGTCCGCAAAATAAGCAAACTTCTTTCTCATTGATTTTAAAGCTGATATTCTCTAAGGCTGATTTTTTATTGAATTTGTATTTTTTACTTAAGTTTTTTATTTCAATCATAACTGTTTCTCCCTTTACTCGATTAATATTCTTTTAAGTCTAAAATAATTTAAATATAAAATTGCTGTGGCTATTAAAACAATAAATAAATAAAATCCTTCATAACTAAATATTGTGATGTTCTTGATATTGTGATTTAGTATATTATAATTTGTTTTGTTTTCATAATTTGTTTTGAGATTGAACTCATAATAATTTCTTAATATTAAGAATTCATTAGTGTTATTATTGATAATTGAAATTTGCTCATTTTCTAAATTATACATTCCACCGTATGTTATGTTATTATACAAAAGCATTGGATTTAAATATAAATGAGTTTTAATTTGGTTAACTAAACCTTTTTGATTTTGAGGTAACATCGTTTCTATAATTTCATTGTTAGAGTAATTATAAAGTAAATTAAAAGTCATTGATATAAAATAATATAACGAGATCTCATCAAGGTTCGCGTATTTGTTGATATCACTTTTTCAAATATAGGGTGTAAGTTTAGCTGTTCCACTTGAATCTACAAAAATATCTTTAGAGAATGAATTTAACACTAAAAACTCTTTTGAAAACGGTATAAAATAGTTTATGAATTTTTTGTATTTAATATTGTCAATGTTGTTTTCAAAACTATTTAGTATGTTAAAAAAATAAGAAAAATCATAATTAATAATATTATCATTTTTATTAAATATAAAGTTACTAAAATCTATATTTTTAATTAAGTGCTGTTCTTTTGTCAAATAATATTCATGTGCGTAGGATAAAAACTCTTTAAACTCCGGCGCTTTTTTTTCAACTAGATTCATAAAATCATCATTTAAAAGATTGCCTTGCAAGATAGAAAAGTTTTTTAAATTTTTTATATCAAAATCTATTGAGAAAAGCTTATTAAAGTTTTCATCTTCATTCAAGTTGTTAGCTAATTTATATAGTTTTTTATATATTAATGAATTATTATTTAATGAAGTTGAGTTAGATTGTATATTTTGTAAATTAGAGTTAGAATCTAAAATTAAAGAATTAAAGAAAGATGACAAAGGTGTGAAAAAAGAAAGTACACCGACTAAAATATAAACTAAATACTCATTTACAAAGTTTAACAAAAAGAAAGTAACAGCAACTGTCATTATTGCTAATAATATGTAAAAACTATACTTTGTTAATATTGCTTTTTGAATATATCTAAGATTGTGAGGTATTCATATCAATGATATAGAGTCAACGACCAACATACTAATTATTAAAAAAAATATAAAAGAAAAAATTACAATACACCTCAATAACAAACTATTATTCAAACCAACACCAGATTTTATCTCTAAACTTAAAATTGATTTTTGCCTATCGTCAAATAAAAAATGTTGAGTTATCATAAATGAAAACAGAATCACAAAAACTGAACATAAAATTGTTTTATATAATAGCAACTTAAAAAACATGCTGACAGGGTTATAATCAAAATATTTTTCACTTGAGATATATTTCATAATGATTATCTCAAAAATCAATGAAAGTAAAATTATCATAAAGAATAAAGTCATGAATAAATATTTTTTAACTACTCTCTTAAACAAAAATTTGAGCAAGTATAAATTGATATCAATCTTGTGAGTTCTTTTTTTCATAAGTTAAATCCTTTTTTTAAATTAATTTTTAAATATTCTTTTATATCTAAAGTATGTTAAAGTTCAAACGATTGTAAGAATCAATAGATACATAAAATATAGGTATGTATAGTTTATTGGTTCGACTGTAACTTCCTCAAGTTCTCCTATTTTATAGGGACCCTCTGTATTTGATGATTTCTTCAAATATTTATATTGCAATGGCATAATAGGACTTTCAAAGTTTTTTTGTTTTGATGAAAACGAAAATGTATCATAGTAGTATTTATAATTTTGACTGTAATAATTACCAAACTGTAATTGTGATAACTGATTGAAAGGGTTGTATTTAGCAACCTTTTTCAATAGTTCTAATGACTCTTTTGGAGGTGTCAATTCTTCTATTTTACCTTCTTCAAAGTTTTTTCGAAAATTGATATTACTATTTGTTATGGTGAAAAAAATAGATGAAATAAAATAATAAAGATCCAATTGATCAGGAGTCTTATAGCTTTTCAATGTACTTTCGAAATATCTTGTTTTTATGAAATGGTCGAAGTCGCTACGAGAGTCATATGACCCATTACTACTATAAAAGTCCATAAAAGCTAAATAATCATTCGAGTAATCTTTTAGAATATTTAAAAAGTTCAGATATTTAACATCACTAGATAATTTAATTATTTTATTTAGTATTACATATAATGGATTTCTAGTTCTTATATAAAGTGGGTTATAACCCCTTCTATAATTATAAACATAGGTATCATCAATTTTAAAACCTCTATCATCATAGTTTCTGAACTCTTTATAATGTTCAGAAAATACTTGATTAAGATAATCAATGAAATCTATATAGTTTTTTCCAAAAAGTCTTTCTGATAATTTGCGCTCATTATTTAAAATATATTCATAATTACCAAACTGATATTGCTTAATTTTTTCATCTTGTTTAGTGTAATCATAAACTTCTTCAAACCTAGTGAAAATGTCTTTAAAGTTTTCATCTTGTGTAATTTTTTTATAAAAATCATTACGTTTATAAAGAGTAAAATAATTTGTTTCATAGTTATACAGCTCGCTATTTTTTGTATAAACAGTACTTCCTATAACATGTGATACTGAAACTACACATGCTATTATTCCCATCAAACAAAGTGCAAACTTATTATCCATAATCATTAATGTCAAGAATGTGAAAGTTGAGATTAAAAATACAATCAAAAACTGATAACCTAGAAAACTTATTAGTTTTAGTTTTGACTCAATAAATAAATTACTTATTGTGAATGTCAAGATACTTTGCAAGATAAAATTAGATACAACAACAATAACAATACAAAATAAAATTATTGTACATCTTTGAATGAAAGTTTGAAAAACCCCGATTCCACCCTTCATCTCCAAGTCGGTTTTTCCTTCTTTTATATCTCTCGAAAAAAGTAATGACGTTATATAAATAAAAATTACAGATAAAAATACTACGTCAAATATCTTTTTGAAAAAGAATACAGAATTAAATAAATGGTCAACATCTGTTATATATTTATTACTAAGGTCAAAATAATTGGCAAATGATATTAGTTCCATAACCATCGATAATGAAATAAAAATGAAAAACATTGTTATAAACACTTTATTGAAAATGATGTTTTTGAAGTTAACTTTAAAAATATAAAAATTTATTTTATTCATAAAAAACCTTTCGTACCAATACTAAAATTTCATTCATAAATTTTAATTGTGTTTATTTAGACAAAAATGCCATAATAGGGTCTACATATATATTTATATATTTTTAGAAAAACTAGCACTTCTGAATCTATAAGCACCGTTATATCTAATTTCAAAATTTAAGGACTTTCCTAAAACTACGCAGGTGTTCAGAAAAACTCATTTATCATAATTTCCTGTTGTATGCTCAAAAACATAAGTTACATAATAATCATCACCTGTATAGTAACCAGCTTCCTTGTTTTTCCAGCCAGGGACCAACATTTCTCTATTTGTTTTCTTCCCCGATTCAGAAAGTTTGTTTGTGTCTCCATTGATTGCGGAACTTAGGTCTACAATTAGCCATAAATATGAATCGTAGTAATTGTAATCTGATCCCGAATTTTCATTTATTCCGACTCTAACATCAAATTTTATTCTAATTTGTCTAAAATTTTCAATTAATTCCCTATTACTTGAGTAGTTATTAGCATATGCATACTTTGACCTTGTTGTTAAATCATGCTCTGCTATTTTTCCATTTCTAGAATAATCGCCTTCAGCAATCGGGACAGCATAACTCAAATGTAATTCTTCTTGTTCATAAGATGATAAAAATTCGTTGGAATCTTTATTAGTTAAACAAATATATCTTTCAAAACTGTTAAGATTATTATTTACAAACAAGGGAAATAAACTTATAAAATATAATAAACTTTTTTTAATCATAACTTTTCCTCTAGAACAACACACATATAAAAAAATATAGTAACATTTTGAAACATAATGATATTTTAATTATATTCCTATACTTCATAAAAAGTCTTTATTAAAATAAAAGTTGTTTATGGTTAACTATAAACAAAAGTAAATAATAAAATATTTTGTGTCATTAAAACTTCTAAGATTTGTTTTTGATTTATAATAAAAAACACATTTAAAAGCAAAGTGAGTATAATCCTACTATATATTTGACAGAATATTTTTATAATCTATACTTAACAAAATATTTTCATCAGTCTAATAATTTGTATTTTTTAAGTAAATCGTCATATGTTTCAGATTTTTCATTGTTATCTTCACTTTTTGTATTACATGCAATAACACTCCTAGTTTAAGGCAATAATCCTACTGCTCCTAATACACTTAATAATTTTTTTCACATTTTTTCTCCTAAAAACGTTTTTAAAAGTTGTTTATTCATTATAAATGTTAGATAACTAACACTATTTAACTTCGTGTTTGTTTTTATTTTTAATGTAAAAATAAATTATTGCAAAAAAATTTATTATAAAAATAAAAGAAAAAATCATGTATTTTTTTCTTTCCGATTTATCTGTACTACTTATAAAATAGGATTTATATTTTATTCTTATGTATACACTTAAGACATAAGTTGAAATAAAAGGCACAAAAGAGTCTAAAAATATGAGTCCAACATTCAATTTTTGTCCATAAATTGTATTTTCGTTGATAATTTGAAAAATTCCAGCTATAAATATTCCAAACCCGAAAATATCTAAAAATAAAATTGAAGATAAATAAAATTTAGCTGATGGCTTTCTTTTTGAATTTTTCATAAAAATTCCTTTCCATTATTTAGTATGTAATTATAAAGCTTCTTTATTTACTACAAATATTCCTATTACAGTAAATTTAACACCTCTACCTTTATCAATAGCTAAAGCTGTAGCTACATTTCCAATTATGTAAGAAATAACTATTAAAACAATTTTTAAAATTATACCAGCATATGGTACACCACTTAAAACTCATGACACAACACCAGCAAGGCTTGTTGCAGACACTAGTGATATTGTAACCTTATTTAGACTTTCTGAAGTTAAAGTTAAATTATATTTAATAAACCAATATCATCTGTACTCAATACTACCTCAACTGTAATTTGATACACTTCTGGATAACAATGCATTATTTTGAGTATAAACATATTCTTGTAATTCATTATGAACAGTTCCATCGGAATTAACTGTAAAAATTCCTTGCTTGAATGAATAATTTAATTCTTTTAAAAATGATTCCGATGTGAATATATCAATAAATTCACTTGTTGCTCCTTCTTTTATTAACGAATTAATATCAAAAAATAAACGACGGCTTTCTTTATCATAAACAATATAACTGTAAGCAACATCTGAATTAAAAACGTTTAATGATCTAGAACTAGAATTCTTTTGAAAAAGATAATCTAATTTTTGTGACTCGTCACTCAATTTAGATTTAATTGATATATTTGATTCTACTTTTTTGGTAAATTCAATTTTATTTTTAGTTGCAAAAATAAAAAAATTACAGATGATAATAATAGTAAGATTGTTCCAAATCACTTAAATTTGTTATTTTTTTTGAAAACATATTTACTCCTCTTTTGTTTTTTAAAAACTTATTAGCATTTTATCAAAAAAAACAAAAAAACTAATCTCTAAATAGTTATATATATATTTTTTAAATTATAAAAAATAATTTAAAAAATATAAGAAAGTTTACTTCTGATATATAATGATACAAAAATTTAATTTTTTAAAAAAACAAAGAATGACTTCTATGACGACATTAGGATTGCTCCAATGTTTTTTACATATCGAAGTATCAAAATATCAATAGCTATTATTAAAAAATCATTAGATAAAAAAGCATATTCTGTCAAGTAAAGGGTCACCCCAAACTACAATTATTTTAACAAATTACTCTTGTACATTTCTATAGGAGTAATTTTTAATTTATTTACTATTCTATTGTTTGTAACTATTAAAGAATGTTTCTACTATTGCGTTTTGTCATAAAGCATAACCATCCGTCATACTTTGTTTTATTTTATTTGCTTTACAAAAATTCATCATATTAATACTTCTAAACTGGGCTCCTCTATCTGTATGGATAATTGAATTATTTATATTGTAGTTATCTTTTAATATATATATAGTGATTTTATTAATTCTTTTGTAGTTTGATTACTTGAAAATAAGTTTTTAAAGGTAATCTAGAATAAACATCAATATATGCAAACATATATAATTTAGAGTTACTAAACTTAAATTCTGGTATATCTAAACATATTTTTCCAATGGTCTTGAAGCAAAAAAATCTACTTTACCAGTAATTGGATTTTTCAATAAATTTGGAGCAGTATTTACAGGTTCTTTTTTGTCACTAACATAAGATTTTCACTTTCTACTTTTTTCACAATTATCAGGAAAAAGTCCTTGACTTTTCATTGAACTTAAAACTGTTTTTCTACCAATACCGAATTTTAAAGCTATTTTTTTATGCCCTCATTTACGGTGTGTACCATATTTTAAGTCACAATCATTAAATACTAGTTTTATGAATAAATCATAAGAAGTATTTCTTTTTGTTTTATAATCTTTTGAACCATTATTAACTCAACTTTTATAAGTTTTAAAGTTAATGTTTAATATATTTAATAATCATGAAAGTTTTATATTTTTTTGCAAGTATTTACTTATTATTTTATAAAATTCAATGTTTATTTTTTGTTTTTTAAATCCTTTACCAGAGATGCTGTGAACTTTTCCATAATTTTGACCTTATTAATTAACTCTCTATTTACCTTATTTTTATTTTGCATCTCTTTTCTTAAAAAATTTAACTCTTGTTTTATGTTTTCGAAGTTTTTTTGTTTATCAATACTGGATTTTCTGCCTCTTTTTTGACAAATAAACCAGAGATCCCACTAGTTATATACCTATTCTGTCATTGATAAATAGTACATGGTTGTTTAATATTATATTTTTCTGCTATTTTTTTGCACTTATATCAGATGATAAAAATTCATTTACTATTTTCATTTTTTCATCTGCAGTAAATAGTTTTGTTTTAGCCATAAAAAAAGAACCCTCTTATAAAAATTATATACATAATTTTTGTGTAGTTTGGGGTGACCCTTTAAAGTATAGAATATGTTTTTATAAAACAATAAGACTTTTTATTTGCAATACACTAATTAGTAATATAAGAGTTTAGAATAACTAAAAAAATCAGTTTAGAAAATTATCAAATAAAAGGTTGGTAACTAGATTATATAAAGTTTTGATAAGTCCAATGCGTTGACCTTATATTTTCGTTATAATCATACTCAAAAGAAAAATACTCTTTCAGTTGAAAGAAATTAAATAATCACCATTAACTGGGTTTTTTGAAAACTGACTTACTAATAAACATAAAGGCTAAGTTATTCATTAATGCGATCCCGTTACAATGAAATCATCAAACTTAGCTCCTAAATGATAAAAAATTACTAAAAGTTTTAAGTCGTCTAACTAATATGAATTATAGCAAAACACCTTTAGATAAAACTATTTATTGATATCTATCAATTTTCATAGCTTGTTTTTTTGATTAAATACGCTTTAGACATTATCAAAAAAATTATATTAAATGAATAAAAAAAACTTCATACGAATATCATATGAAGAGTGCATCTTTCGCTTTTATTTTTGATACAGTTTTTAATAAAAATCGGTTTTTATTTTTTTCATTTATTTTCGTACTCTGATCACAATCCTTTGACATAATCGTGATCAAATTCATCTTTTTTAGCTTTGATTTTTTTCTTAAGAACATCAACTGTTTCTCAAACCACTTCTATAATAGAACGTGAATAGTTAAATGCTAAACGATTTCTATTGAATTCCTTTAAATCTAAAATTTTAAAACTTCCATCATTAAAAACTTTTATATCTAAGTCATAATCAATGTACTTAATTGTATTTTCTTCGATAATATACGGTGATGCTAAATTACAGTAGTAATTAATTCCGCGCTCTTTAAACATACATATTACATTGTACCAATTTTTTTTATAGAAAACTCAAATTGCTGGTTCGTTTGTTTTTCATTTCCTACCACTTAACTCAGTAATTAAAACTTCTTCGTTAATTAAAATAATACGGTCATCATTGGCTTCGAGAACTTTTACACTCTCCCAACATCTATATAAACTTCCATTATGCTTATATGCATGAACAAGAACTGATTGTCCTGGTTTTACTTTATTCATAGGTAAAACCCCCCTTTCATTCTTATTCTTTATAATTATTTATTTAAAAATACAATACTTTAAATTAGGCACAAAATTATTATATAACATTATTCTATTTTTACATAATAAACAAAAGTGCGGATTTTTACTTTAAATATTTTATACTTAGCTTTTTAGTTTTTAGAAAATTCATTAAAGACTTACGTTTGTTTGTTTTATAAAGTCTGTAGAAATATTATAAAAAATAAGGCATCTAATAAATATTTCCTAAAATTATGAATCGAAGTGGCTAGATTGATTATATATATTATATTATGTAAGATGCTTTCAATACTCTGATATAAGATTCACAAAATTAAATTTAAAAGGTTTTGTGTTCATAAAACCTTATATTTAAATATAAAAAAACAGATTTTAAAAATCTGTTTTTTATTATCGAAATCAAATTTATAGGATTTCTATAAATCTAATTTGACATTTGATTGTTGTCTTTGAGTATCATTGATTTTTTTTCTCTCTTTTTTCAAACATATTAGAAGTAAGACACCAGCTAATGTGGCAATCAAACCAATAATTGTGATTATTAATAGACTTGCCTGATTAGCTAGTTTATTAGTTGAGTAACCAGCCTCAGTCCCTAAATTTTTAAGCATAATTGAGTCTAGTTGTCAAAACCAAGCATCAGGTGAGAAAGCTATAAATGATATAAATCCAACAGAAAGAGCGTAATGTTTATGATCTATGTTTATCTCATAAATTGTAGCTCATCTATTTGTTACTAATGCTCAACAAGTTATCCCAAGCATTAAATAAAGACCACTTACAATTACTTGTATAGCAATTTTGATTCCTTTAGACATATTATTAAAGGACTCTGATGTAAAACCGGGAAGTAATGTTGCTGTAATACATAATATCGATGCAATTATTAATCCTATGATGATAAATAGAATGTATTTTTGACTTTTGTCAGCAATTTTACCAGCGGATGTTGAGAAAAGAAATCTAAACAAGTAGGTTCTACAAACCCCAAGAATTATTACTATTATCGCTGTCACACCTAGTGCATCTTGAATGAAGGTTACAAACACACTTAAACCAGATTGATACATATAGACACCCATAATAAGAAGTGTCACTAGTCAAATTTTGTAATTTTTCAAAACACTCGAAAAACTTTTTATATCAAATTGGTTACTTTGAGCAATCTTATCCTTTTTTATTTCAGGCACAAAAAAGTACAATAATATACAATTCATAAATATTAAAACACAAAGTACAAATACTAAACCCGAGAATGCTCAACTTCCTAAGCTATCTTTTCAAACTGAGCTAAATAGTCAAAATAATAGATATGCTAAACCAATAACAAAACAACCAATTAAACCGTTTAAGCTACCATGTACACCATTAAGCTTTCCATTTTGTTCTGGTGTTCCTTGTTCAGATAACAACTTTCATAAAGCACTTCAAAATATAAAACAAGTTATAAAACTTCATAAGGAGAAAATAACATATACCTGTACTAGTTTTCCAGAACTTATAAAGGGTATAAATCCGTATCAAATACCAACAAGTCCACTCGTGAAAAGACCTATTAAGGTTAACTTTTTCAAACTTATTTTATCCGCGAAATAACCACCTACAAAATAACTAAGTAATGATACGTAACCATAAATCGATGTTGCCTGTGAAAACTCCGAAGCTTGAATCCCTAAGGACTGTGCGATCAACACAGAGGACATAACGTTTTTCAAATAGAAAGGTGCAGCCATAACCAAAACATCCGCAAGGGCTAGAATGGATATTATACCAACTGTTTTTCTACTAATTTTATTTGTATTATTAATTACTTTGTTTTTCATAAATACTCCCTCCTTTTAAGTAAAATTAAATATCAACATCTAAGTCTGATACATCGCTAATAAAACTATGAATAAGATCTAAACCATAATAACTAATCATCAGCTTAACTTCCTCATTATTTTTAAAAGTTCATATATTCAATGGCATATTAATTTGTTTTATGATTGAGATATTTTTCTTTTGTTTTAATGTTGTTATACACAAATTAAGATAATCAAAATTTTTTAAAAGGGAGTAATCAATATTTCCTAAGCCTACCGCTAAATAAGCTTTTTTAAATTCGACTGGAAGTTTATTTATAAACTCCAAACAAGAAACTCCAAAAGACGATACGATAATTTCTGCTTGTGTTTTTTTTCTCAAAATCAAAAGAGCTTCATTTATTATGTGAAAGTCTTGAATGCTATACCTATCAGGTTTTATTTCAACATTAATCATTGAATACTTGAAAGCTAATTTATCAACAAAATCTTCTATAAATAATGGTGGTAAAAATTCTTTATTATTTTTAAAAAAGTCTATATTTTTTATTTCTTCATAGGTTAACGACTTTACCCTTTCTTTACAATCTCCTATTCTTGAAAAATTGTGATCATGAAATATTATTATTTTTTTATCTTTTGTGATGCGAATATCGAACTCAACAGCCTTGCAATACTTCAATGCGTTTTCGAAATCAACCATTCGATTCTCACCATTTATTGATCTAAAACCTCTATGTGCAACTAACATTTTTCTACCTCATTTCTTTCGCTTTTCTTTTTTTGTTATTACTTTTAATATAAAACTCCTAACCTTTCTATTCATACCAAAAAATAAAAAAAAACTAAGGCTTTTAAAAAAACTTTTTTCAAATTTTTTAAACCTTAGTAGTTATTTTTAATATGACCTCGCAAAATAAACCATATAATTTGATTCCTTTTTACAGTTAAAGCAATTTGATTTAACTTGTTCAACATCATCGGGTATACATCTTGAGTTGGTTTGTGTTTTTTCTTTAATATCATTTTCACAAGTGATATCACCGCAAAACGGAACTAACACAAAACCTTGTTTTGTATTTAAAATATCTTGATACTCTGTAATAGAATCTGCTTTTGATGTTCTATTGATTCTATTATCTAAAGCTATTTGATAAATGTTTCTGTCAAACTCCACAATTTGTTCATCAATATAACTTTTGATGTCATCAAACTTAATACTCACTTTTGATTTAATATCTCTTCTTGAAACTGTCACTACTCCATTTGCTAAATCTCTTGGACCAACTTCAATTCTTATTGGCACACCCCTAATTTCTGCCTCAGAGATTTTGTAACCAAAACTTTTTTCTGACCTGTCAATATAAACACGATAGCTTTGTGATAACTCTTCAAATATAGCGTTTGATCTAGATTCAACTTCCTCAGAGTTATTTATATTTATTATTTGTACTTGTACAGGAGATATTTTTGACGGAATAACAAGACCATAGTCATCTGAGTGTGTCATTATTATTGCACCTATAAGTCTTGTTGAAACTCCTCAACTTGATGAATATGCAAACTCTTCTTCTTGATTTTTGTTTTGGAATTTAATGTCAAATGCTTTTGCAAAGTTATCTGCAAAAAAATGACTAGTACCAGCCTGAAGTGATTGCCCATCGTGCATAAGAGATTCAATAGTATACGTTTCTTTAGCACCCGCGAACTTTTCTTTCTCTGTTTTTCTACCACTTATAACTGGCAATAACAAAACCTCTGTCGCAAACTTTTTATATATATCAAGAATCTTTAATGTGAAATCTCTTGCTTCATCACTACTTGAGTGAACAGTATGTCCTTCTTGTCATAAAAACTCACTAGTTCTTAGAAAAGGTCTTGTAGTTTTTTCTCAGCGCATAACATTTACTCATTGATTATAAATCAATGGAAGATCACGATAAGATTTTACTTCTTTAGCAAAATGTTCTGCCATTAAAACTTCACTTGTTGGTCTGATATATAAATCTTCTGCTAATTGTTTGTCCCCTACTTTAGTTACGGTAGCAACCTCAGGAGCAAAACCATCAATGTGGTCTTTTTCTTTGTTAAATAAACTAGCTGGTATCAATAATGGGAAGTAAACATTATTTACTCCTACTTTTTTAAATTCTTTATCTAATATATTTTGTATGTTTTCTCAAATTGCGTAACCATAAGGTTTGAATATCATGGTTCCTTTAACTGGTCCATAGTCTATCAAACCAGCATTTCTTACTACATCAGTATATCATTGGGAGAAGTTTTCATCTCTTGGGGTTATTTTTTCAATTTTTTGGGTCATTTTAACTTGCCTCATTCTTTTTTTCTATGTTTCCTGTTTCACCAAAGTAAACATCAATTTCAATTTCATTAGCTTGGACATATGTTTGAATACGCTTTAGATTAGCCTTATCTTTAATCATTATAAAATCAATTGCTTCCACAGGTATTTTTTCATAAACGTACACTATGTTTGCTACTTGATCATATGCTCAATCTTTTTTTGTTAATTTAGCTAGGGTTTGTGGGTTTATACCTACTACAGATATTTTTTCAACATCTACGTTTGCTTCACTAGCCCATTTTCAAAAATGAGCTCTTGATGAAGAATCAAACTCCATACCTACAGAATTATTATTTTCAAGATAAGTTCAAACAACATACTCCTCATTAGATTTAAGTTGTTGGTCTTTAACAAGTCTAATTCCATTTTCTAGGATTAGAAGTATATTATTAACATCAGTATAAAAGTATAAATTTGCAATTTTTTTATTTTTTATTATTTGTAATACTTTTTTTTGTTCATTTTTCCCAGCAACAATTTTTTTAAATAAACCTTTTTTAGGTGCTCCTTCTTTTAAGTCGATAATCGGGCCTTTCTCGTCTTTAGTTTTCTTTTTTGTGTTTTTCTTTTTATTCTCTTTAAGTTCTTTTTTAGCCATACTATTACCCCTTTAACTATAAATATTTTACTTTATAAAAAATAGTTTAAATAAAATATATATATTTCTTAATTGTTTTCATAAAAAAACTCCGTTTTGCGAATTAGCAACTACGGAGAATTGTATTTTCTAAATGGCGGATTGAGAGAGACTCGAACTCTCGCGCCGGTTGCCCGACCTAACACCTTAGCAGGGTGCCCTCTTCACCAACTTGAGTATCAATCCATACAAAAAGATTATAACAAATTTTTTTATATTGCTATAAAATTATGAAAAATGCTCATTTTTTATTGCCACATTAATAACAATAATTTCGTTAACTTATAAGTTGTAAAACGATCGTCATAACAGGGTGGTTTGTGTTTTTAGATAAGTCATATTTTAAAAAAAATGAAAGTTTAATTTTTTTGCAAAATTGAGACTTAAGATAATCGGGTGAAAAGTTTACAAAACTCTTATTGCACATTTTATAGTTTAGATAATAATCAAATATTTTATCTCTTCGACTTACAATATAGTTTATATATAAATTAAATAGTGTTCGAATTTTATGTAAGTTTCGCTAAGAACAAAAGAAATAACCTTATACTTTTAAATTTACTTCAACTTGTTTTAAATATTGTTTTAAGACTTTTATACTTCTGTCATAAATAAAGTTAATTTTTTCTTCTTTAGTAGGGAAGATACCGAAATCTTGTTTTATTATTCCTAAATTTGCTTTCATTGGTTTTAACTTTTTTATCTTTGGGTTAGTAATATAATTTATTAATGAACCTAAAATAGTTTCGCTCGGTATTTCTAAAAACTTAGTTTTTTTAATCGTACTAATAATGCCCAACGATGCTACAATTGCAGATGAAAAGGATTCTATATAACCTTCAACACCTGTTATTTGACCTGCAAAGAATATATTTTTTCTTCTCATAACTTGTAGTTTTTTATTTAAAATTTTTGGTGAATTAATATAATTATTTTTATGCATGACTCCGAATCTTTTGAAAGAAGCATTTTCTAATCCCGGTAAAGATGAGAATATTCTTTGTTGTTCTGATCATGTTATGTTAGTTTGAAATCCAACCATATTATAAAGATTATCCATTGCATCATCTTTTCTTAATTGAACTACTGCGTATGGTTTAACACCTTTATTATTTTCTAAATTATTTGGCGACATCGGACCATTCAATAAATTTTTTTTTGATACTTTTGCTAATTGTTCAATTGGTTGACAACCAGTAAAATAGATCTCTTTTTCAAAGTCTTTTAGTTTTACTACATCTGCATCAACTAACTTTGAATGGAATGCTTCAAACTCTTTCTCATCTAATGGTATACAAATATAACTTTTATCATCACCATGTCTTGATTTGTAATAAACTTTTGAAAAATCGATAGAGTTTTTTTCTATGATTGGTGAAGAAGCATCTAAGTAGAATAGTTTTTGATTACCAATTAACTCATTTATCTTATTTTGAAACTCAGGAGTTATCAAAGGACCGCAAGTTACTAGAGTAATGATTTTTTCATCAAACTCTTTAAACTCTTCTTCTATGATATCAATATTTTCATTTTCTCTGATTAGTTTTTCAACTAATAAAGAGAATGCTTCTCTATCAACTGCCAAAGCATCGTCAGAAGGTATTGCAGTTTTGTATGCACAATCTAAAATAAAGGAGTTAAATAATTCTAACTCTTTTTTTAAAATCCCAACCGCGTTTTGAGTTGACATACTTCTAAATGTATTTGAACAAACTAACTCTGCAAAAAAATCACTTTTTTGTATTTCATTTTTCTTTGTTTTTTTCTTTTCATAAAGTTTAACTTTAATTCCTCTATTAGCTAGTTGTAATGCTGCTTCACACCCCGCAAGTCCAGCTCCTACAATAATGACTCCCATTATTGAACAACACCTGTTATAGAGTTAATATTTTCTATACTAATATCATTATTAAAACTATTGTTTACTCTTGCCGCAGTACCTATATGGATATATTTCGAGATTTTTTTTAAATCTTTAACATTATTCAAAGTTACACCTCCACCAATTAAAATTTTAGTTTTTAAATTCAATTTTTTCATTTCTTTTATGATGTTTATATTTAGTGTTGGACCACCAGAAGTCAAAACGAAATCTATGCCTAGGTCATTTAGAATTTTATATTCTTTTAAAAAGTCTTTCACATGATCGAAGGCTTTATGAAAAGTTATTGTCAAATGTTCTTTTATTTCTATCACCTTCTTGAGAAATTCTACATCTACAGAAAGGTTTTCATTAAGCAACCCGATTACTATACCGTTAGCTTTAGTACTTTTAATATATTCAATATCTTTTAGTATCAAGGACACTTCTTCTTTTTCAGAAACAAAGTTATTATTTTTATGTCTCACAATTACATTAACAGGTAGTTTAGAATAATCACAAACCTCTTTAATTATTTCGTACGAAGGAGTGAACCCATCTTGTTCTAAATTTGCACAAAGTTCAATTCTACTTGCTTTAGTTTTATTGATTAAAATAACATCTTCTAAGTTTTGAGCAATAACTTCTAGAAACATTTATAAATATGCCTCAAGCTCTCTAACTTTATCCAGTTTTTCTCAAGAGAATTCTTTTTTCCCAAAATGCCCATACTTAGATGTTCTAAAATAAATAGGTTTTTTTAAATCTAAGTGGTCTATTATGTGTTTTACTTTAAAGTCAAAATTTTCCAACAAAGCTTTATACAACACTGGCATTGAAACATTATTAGTTCCGAAAGCTTCTATGTGGATTGAAATCGGGTTTGGTTTACCAATTGCATAACTAACTTGTATTTCAACTTGATTAGCTAACCCAGCAGCAACTAAGTTTTTAGCTGCGTACCTACACATGTAAGCTGCACTTCTATCTACTTTTGAAGGATCCTTTCCAGAGAAAGCCCCACCACCGTGTCTAGCAAAACCTCCGTATGTGTCGACAATAATTTTTCTACCTGTCAAACCAACATCTCCCAAAGGTCCACCAATAACAAATTTACCAGTTGGATTTATCAAAACTGTAAAATCTGTATTCAATCCATGTCGCTTAGCTATCACATTCATAATGTTTTCTTTAATGAATGTTTCAAACTCCTCTTTGTTATAATCTTCATCATGTTGAACTGACATTAAAATAGTTGAAATAGATGGATTATTTGGGTTTGTATAGTCCATAGTAACTTGTGATTTCATATCTGGCTGTGCATATTTGAATATGCCCGCTTTTCTTAACTTTGAAGCCATGTGAACTAAATCATGAGCTAGTTGAATTGAGTAAGGCATAAAAGTTTCGGTTTCCTTAATTGCATAACCAAACATAATTCCTTGATCGCCAGCACCTTGTTCATCACCATCCACTCCTTGAGCTATATCTGGCGATTGCTCCTTTAGCTTTATAACAACTTCACATTTTTCTGCATCAATTCCAGTTGTTGCACTTTTATAATTAATACGTCTTAATATCTTTCGAACCTCTTCTTCGTAATTTACAACTGCTTTAGTTGTAATCTCTCCAGTAACAATAATAAAGTTCGCAGTTGCTAGAGTTTCACATGCAACTCTAGATTCTTTGTCTTGTTCTAAACAAGCATCTAGGATTGCATCCGATATTTGATCACATAACTTATCTGGGTGACCTTCAGATACAGATTCACTTGTAAAATATTTTTTCATATAATCTCTCCTCATTAAAAAAGTCCCACTAAGAAGGGACACATTTAAAGTTATCTTCTTCTCATCGTTGGTTTCCCCTGAATTTAAGCACCTAACTTAAAAGGTTGCTACTACTTCGTCGAGTTTTTTCTCTCAGTAGTTCTTAATAAGACTTATAGAATAATAATATCAAATTTTGAGTTGATATAAAATTTTTTCTTCAAAGATAGTACGAAAATTTCTTAAAAAATATGTAAGTATTATGAAACATAAAAAAAGAAAAACTCAGACAAATCAATCCGAGCTTAAATTAGGAGTTAAACTATTTCTATATTTAGTTATTGTAGTTTGGTGCTTCTTTTGTCAACTCAACATCGTGAGGATGAGATTCTTTCAAACTAGCATTTGATATTCTAACAAACTTTGTTTCATCTCTTAGATGTTCTATATTTGGGCTACCTGTGTATCCCATACCACTTTTTAAACCACCCATAAGTTGGAATATAACGTCTTTTGTTTTACCTTTAAAGGGAACACGTGCTTCTATTCCTTCTGGAACTAATTTTTTTGAACCTTTTTGAAAGTAGCGGTCACTACTTCCACGTTTCATTGCTATCATTGAACCCATGCCAACATAAGTTTTATATTTTTTTCCATTAACTATTATTTCTTCACCAGGAGATTCTACAGTACCGGCAAAAACACTTCCTAACATTACAGCATTTGCACCAGCCGCTATTGCTTTAGTGATATCTCCAGAATATTTAATACCTCCATCAGCGATTATAGGTAAGTTATTTTTGTGTGCTCATTGGTAAACATCGTTAATAGCGGTGATTTGAGGTACTCCAATTCCAGCAACTACCCTAGTTGTACATATGCTACCAGGTCCTACCCCAACCTTTACACAATCTGCGCCCGCTTCAAATAAAGCCTTTGCTGCATCTGCGGTACAAATATTACCTGCAATAACATCTATCTTTGGATATATCTCTTTTATTTTTTTAACAACTTCTAAAATGCCTTTGCTGTGTCCATGAGCAGAATCAACAACCAATACATCAGTTTCAGCTTTAACCAAAGCCTTTACACGTTCCATAACATCTTCACTGACACCAACTGCAGCACCAACTCTCAATCTACCTTGTTTATCTTTACAAGCACTAGGATTATCTATTGCTTTGTCAATATCTTTGGTAGTGATTAACCCTGCTAATTTATTGTTATCATCTACTATTGGAAGTTTTTCAATTTTATGTTTTAACATAATATGTTTAGCTTGCTCTAAAGTAGTACTCCTTGTCCCGGTAATTATATTGTTTTTGGTCATTACAACATCAACACTAGAGTCAAAGTCTTCAAAATATTTTAAATCTCTATTAGTTACAATCCCTATTAAATTATTTTCATCATCAACAACTGGTAGACCTGATATTTTATATGTGGCCATTATTTCATTAGCTTCTTTTACTTTGGTATCTTTTGAAACAGTAATTGGATCAGTTATAAAACCAGATTCATTTCTTTTAACTTTTTGCACTTCAAGTGCTTGTGCGTCGATTGATAAGTTTTTGTGAATAATACCTATGCCACCCGCTCTAGCCAACTCTATCGCCATTGCAGACTCAGTAACTGTATCCATAGCGGCACTTAGTAGAGGTATGTTCAACTCAATATTTTTTGTTAACTTGGTTTTTAAATTAACTTCTGAAGGTAAACTTTCAGAGTAATTAGGAACTATGAGTACATCATCGAAGGTAACTGCATCTCCTATTATTTTTCCATTTAGATCGTTATTTGCCATTTTATCTCCTTATTCCCATTCAATAGTTCCTGGGGGCTTAGAAGTTATATCGTAAACCACCCTATTAACACCATCGACTTTATTGATAATTTCATTAACAACCTTATCTAAAAACTCTCAAGGTAGGTGGGTTGATGTAGCTGTCATAAAATCTACAGTGTTAACGCTTCTTAACGCTACGACTCAATCATATGTTCTATTATCTCCCATAACCCCAACAGTTTTAACCGGAAGGATTGTTGCAAATGCTTGACTAACTTTATTATAAAGTCCAGCATCGATAAGATTTTGTATAAATATATCATCAACTTCTCTTAATATATTCGCTTTTTCCTTAGAAACCTCGCCAATAATTCTAACTCCAAGACCAGGTCCTGGGAATGGGTGACGGTTGACAATCAAAGGATCTAAACCAAGTTCTATTCCAACCTTTCTAACTTCATCTTTAAATAAAGTTCTAAGCGGTTCTAATAAGGTAAACTTGAGATCATCTGGAAGTCCTCCAACATTATGATGTGATTTAATGGTTTTAGAACTATGAGATTTTAATGAAGATTCTATAACATCAGGGTAGATTGTACCTTGCGCTAAATATTTTGCGTTTTTAAATAAACTCGCTTCCTCATTAAATACCTCAACGAATGTGTGTCCTATTATTTTTCGTTTCTCTTCAGGGTCACTTATTCCTCTTAAAGCATCATAAAACTTCTCACTTGCATCCACTAGTTTTATTTCCATGTCAAATTGACTGGTATAAGTATCCATAACTTTTTTGGCTTCGTCTTTTCTTAATAAACCAGTATCAACAAAGATACAAGTTAACTGTTTACCAATCGCTTTTGAAATTAAAGCAGCAGCTACACTTGAATCCACTCCACCACTAAGCCCTAAAATTACACGATCATCTTTTACTATTTTTTTAATTTCATCAACTTGTTGGTCTATGTATCTGCTCATCGACCAATCTTTGTTACAGTTGCAAATATCATATAAGAAGTTTTTGATTATCTGTGTACCTTGTGTTGAATGTGTTACCTCAGCATGAAACTGAATTCCAAAAATCTTATTTTTTAGGTTCCCTATTGCTGCTACACTTGAGTTTGTATGAGCTAATTGTATGAAATCCTTTGGCATTACTGTTAAGTGGTCGGCGTGACTCATCCACACTTGTGTTTGTTTATCTATGTCTTTAAATAATGGGTTTTCTGTTTGGTCAATAATTAAATCTGCTTTTCCAAACTCCTGTGAGTCAGCTAACTCGACTTTACCTTCAAAAAGTTCTGTTATTAGTTGCATACCATAACAAACTCCTAAAATCGGTAAATTGAGACCAAAAATATTTTTATCTATTGTATAAGCATCCTGAGCATAAACGCTTGAAGGACCACCTGAAAGAATAATACCTTTAAGATTGCTATATTGTTTCAATTGTTCAGCGGTGATATCAAAATCAACAACTTCTGTAAAAACATTTAATTCTCGAACTCTCCTTGCTAATAACTGCGTATATTGGCTTCCGTAATCTAGAATTAATATTTGTGTTTTGCTCATTTTATCTCTCCTTGTATTTAATTATTATAGCACTCAACATTATACGAAAAAACAAGTTAAATAAAAGATTTAATATATAAAGGTTCTATCTGTTCCACATCAGTAGCTTCCTCAAACAAATGCTTTAGTTTTAAATAACTAGATACATAATCCAAATCTAGATAATCTTTTTTAATAACAAACTTTTGAAAATTCTCTATAAAATCTTCTAGAATCTCTAAAGGTATTAATTGGTCTTGGATTATGCAAATTCCATTATCATAAATTCCGATATAAACTTTTCCTCCTTTAGCATCTAAAATGCTAACCACTGAATCCAAACCAGCTTGAAAAAAAAGTGATGATATCAGATATACCTTAAAAGAGTTGTTTATTGTTTTTAAAGTTTTTGCAATTGTAACTGCAACCCTAACTCCAGTGTAACTACCAGGACCTTTAGTTAAATATATATTGGTTATATCTTTAAGGTTTAGTCCATTTTTTTGTAAAATTTTTTGTAACTCCTCTAAAGCTATATCACTTATTTTATTTTGGTTTTGTAGATATAAGGAATCGACAATCTTATTTTCTTGTTCTAAAATAAGTATCAAAGTATTGTTACTTGTATCCATAAATAAATTCATTTAAATCTCTCTTATTCTATGATGAATTCTCTTGTTGTCTCATCAATGATACTAATGTTTATTATTATAATCTTGAAGTTTTTTTTGAAGTCATAATTCATATTTTCACTTCACTCAATAACATTTAGTGAGTCATAAAAATAGTCGGTGTACATATCTATTTCCTCACCTTTGCTCATTCTATAAGCATCAACATGATTTATGTGTAAATTATTACGACCTATAAATTGATTCATTATCACATAAGTTGGTGAGGTTACTACATCAGTAACACCCATTTCTTTTAAAAGTAATTTCGTAAATGTTGTTTTACCTGCACCCATTGGTCCATTCAATAATATGCAAGTGTTTTTTGGTTCTCTTAAGTCTAATGCATCAAAAACCTTTTGTAATTCTGATAGTGAGCTAACCTTCATATATCTAATCTCAACTTCCTATCTCATATATATGATATAATTTTTTTTGTAGGAGTGGCAATATTATGGTTAAAGATATTTTAATAATTGGTTGTGGACCAACGGGCCTTTATGCTTGGAAAATGGCAGTAGACTTAGGTCTAACCGGTACTATCGTAGAAGCCAAATCTACTTATGGTGGGCAAGTAATGTCAATGTATCCTGAAAAATACATCTATAATTTCCCAGCAATTCCTAAGATAATTGGAAAAGATGCTATGCATAGTATGTTCGATGCAGTAAATAAAGACATCTCTAAAATCGATCTATTATTTAATAAAAGTGTTAAGCAAATCAAAGCAATACAACCTTTAGAAGAAATTCAACTTTACGAAAACTGGTTTGAAGTGGAATTTGACGATAAGTCTAAAGAAGTATATAAAAGAATATTAATATCTGATGGTATTGGTACATTCAAACCAATCCCGTTATGTGAAAAAGAATATGAAAATATCTTTTATAATGTTAACGACTTAAGACTATTAAAAGATAAAAATATTATTGTTTTTGGTGGTGGAGACTCAGCTGTGGACTGAGCTAACGAACTTGTAGAAATAGCTTCTTCAGTTACAATAATACATAGAAGAGATGAATTTAGAGCGAAGCCAGGTAATTTAGAAAAGGCAATCTCATCAGGCGTTAAAATATTGAAGTCTTATGAATTTGTGAATATAACAAAAGAAGAAAATAACAAAGCATTATCAATAGAAGTTAAAAGAGTTGATGATCAAAATTCATTACATTTAGATTTTGACTATATAATAGTTCAATTCGGTCAATCTATTCAAAAAGACATACATAAAAATTTAGAAATCGAGATAAATAGAGTAAATAAATTTTTAGTAAATTATAATATGGAAACCTCAGTTAAGGGAATTTATGCTGCTGGGGATTGTTGTTGATATGAAACAAAGATTAGAAACCTTTTAAGTGGTTTTTATGAAGCAATGCACTCTGTTTTTAATATTGAAAAGACGGTACATCAAAGAAAAATTCTTAATAACGGTTGATAGGTTATTTTGAAATTTCATGATTACATGTTAAATTGAGAGACTAAAATACATATTCCTTTTTATGAAATTGTTTACGAGAGTAAATAATGTTTTAAGAGAAATGATACAACTAACAAAGAAATTTTAAACAGGCTTTATCTTGTGAAATAGGTGATTACTGTTTCTTTACAAAAAAGAAAAAACGCACTTTAAATGGCGTTTTTTTTATTTAACAATAAGACTTTTTTGAGTCATTTCTTTTGGAACTTCTTCTCCTAAAATTTCCAATATTGTTGGAGCAACATCAGCAATTGCAGGATCTTGTTGTCTCAATTTATAAGATTTATTAGTAATGATGATTGGTACCGGTTGGCTTGTATGTTTCTTATTAGGACCACCTTCTGCATCAATCATAACCTCAGCATTTCCGTGATCAGCTGTTATTATCATAGTGGAATTGTGTGATTTTGCAGCCTCATAAACTCTTTTCAATTGTTCATCCAAGGTTTTAACACCCTTAATAGCTGCTTCTAAATCGCCAGTGTGTCCTACCATATCACAGTTTGCATAGTTAAGAACGATCAAATCGAACTCATCTTTGTTAATTTCTTCAATTAATTTATCAGTGATTTCTACAGCCGACATTTCTGGTTTAAGGTCATAAGTTGCTACTTTTGGAGATGGTATTAAATCTATTGATGCTCCTTGAAGCGTGATTTCATCTTGGTTAGCTAATCCATTTTTAAAGTAGTCTTTTCCACCGTCAAAAAAGAATGTAACGTGTGCGATTTTTTCAGTCTCTGCTATTCTTAATTGGCGATAACCTTTTTTACTTAGTCATTCACCAAGGCCATTAATAACTTCGATTGATTTAAAAGCAATATTATTGCTCAATACTGATGCAGAATATTCCATCATACATACGAAATGGATTTTATCACCTAAAAATGCAAGATTAGAAAAGTTCTCATCTTTTCAAGAATCATAATTTTTATTTGTAAATGCACTTGCTAATTGAATAGCTCTATCTGGTCTAAAGTTTGTGAAAATAACAGAGTCATTTTCTTTTATAAAACCGTTTGGTGCGTCAGTATTATAAGCTGGTAGAATTGCTTCATCATCTTTCCCAAGTGAATATTGTTCTTCGATATATTTTACCGGGTTTGTGAAACTATTTTTTGAAGTTCTATTTACCATAGCACTATATGCTTCGGCGGTTCTTTCCATTCTTTTATCCCTATCCATAGAATAAAATCTTCCTGATATTGAACCGACCTGTCCAACTTTATATTTATCAAATAAAGTAAATAAATCTTTAAGATAATTAATTGCTACTGTGGGTTTGGTATCTCTACCATCTGTGAATAAATGAACGTATATTTCTTTAAGTCCAGCCTTAGCAGCAGCTTCAAATGTTGCAAACATATGTAACATATGAGAGTGAACACCACCATCAGAGAATAAACCCATAATATGTAATGCGCTATTATATTTTTTACAGTTTTCTATTGCTTTTACAATTTCCTCATTATTTTCAAACTCATTATTTTTTATAGCCTTATTGATAAGAGAAAGTGATTCATATTTAATTCTCCCTGCACCTAAGTGTATGTGTCCAACTTCAGAGTTTCCCATTTGACCTTCTGGTAGACCCACTCATTCGCCACTTGCGTGAGCTGATACTCAAGGATATTCTTTTTTTAAAGATTCTACGAATTCCATATTTGCTTCGTAAACAGCATTACCTTTATTTTGTTCGGCTAATCCTCATCCATCTAGGATTGCAAGAATAACAGGATTTTTTGTTTTCATAATTAATTGTCTCCTAAAACATAATTTTTTAATTCTTTTGCTACTGAACCTTCTAAATGTGTAAATTTAGAAACAACCTTAGCATGTTTTTTTACTTCATCGTTAGCATTGGCTGGAGCTATAGATAGACCCGCGTACTCAAGCATTGGTATGTCATTAGCACCGTCACCCATTGCTAAAATTTCGTCAATCTCAATCGCATAGTAATTTTTTAAAAACTCCACCGCATATTTTTTATTAATACCCTTAAGAGTAACTTCACCACCAAGTGATTCTGGATGTCAAGCTACTTCTAAACCAAGGTTTCTTAGTTCCTCGACAAAGCTAGGTACAACATTGAATATAAGTAATTTGTAGCAATTAGTAGCTATATCTTCGTTAAAAACCATGAGATTTCCTTCAAAAAAGTTTGTTTCAAAAAACAATCCTTTTGACAGCTCTATTGGTTTAGAAACAAAACACTTAGACATATCTGTTGAATAAGCTCATATTTCTTGATCAGCAAACTTTCCGCTTGATATTAAATCAAAAGCTTTTTTTACAATATCCTTAGGTATTGGGTTTGCATCAATTACCTTGTCATTTTTTAAATCGTATATCAAAGCACCATTAAACCCAGCAACAAGCGCTTCTTGTTTATCAAAATCGTAAATTTCAAATTTGTTTACTTTTGCTAATACAGGTCTACCAGTTACAAAAACTACTTTAACACCTTTTCTAATAACATTATTTATAACATCAACATTTGGTTCAATGTAATTGCCTAGGTTTGCATATGTTGTTCCATCCATATCGAGAGCTACTAACTTAAATTTACCCATAAACTATTTCAAAAGTCCTAGATAAGAGTCTTCAACAAGTGAAGCACCACCAACAAGTGCACCGTCAATATCTTCTTGGGCTAATATTTCCTTAATATTTTCTGGTTTTACACTTCCACCGTATTGAATTAGAACTTCATTCGCAACCTCTTCATTATAAATATTTTTTATAATTTGTCTTATTTCTTTACATACGTTTTGAGCAATTTCTGGTGTTGCAACTTTTCCTGTACCAATTGCTCAAATTGGTTCATAAGCAATTACAACTTTTTTAGCTTGCTCAGCTGTAACGTCTTTCAAGTTTTTTTCAATTTGTGATTTAACCCACTCAATAGTTTTACCACTTTCGTAAGTTTCAAGACTTTCACCACAACATAATATTGGAGTCAAATTTGAATCTAACAAGGCTTTTACTTTTGAATTAATAAGCTCATCTGTTTCTCCAAATATGTCTCTTCTTTCTGAGTGACCGATAACAACGTAGTCCACGTTTATATCTTTCAACATTGGAATTGATATTTCTCCAGTAAATGCACCTTCTTTTTCGAAATAGCAATTTTGTGCTGCTATAACTAAGTTTTTTGAGCTTTTTTTAATATCCGCTAGCATTATTGCTGGTGCAGCAATCCCTGCTATTAAGTTTTCTTTAATTGTTAATTTTGATTCTATATTTTGTATAAATTTTACCGCTTCTGAATTAGTCTTAAACATTTTTCAGTTACCTATAATAATTTGTTTTCTCATATATTTACTCCTACTATCTAATTTAAATTTTAACATTTTGCGATTATAAAAAATAATAAAAACTATAAAAAATAATGTCCACAGACATTATTTTAAAATTATTAAAAATGTTGAAAATTATTACTTACTTAATAAACTGGCAGAATCCTCATCCAATAACAAGGTTACATTGGGATGTTGTTGTAAAATTGAACAAGGTCATTCAGTGGTAACAGGTCCTTCAACTAGATGTTTTACTGCATTTGCTTTACTTGAACCTGTAGCAATTAACAAAATTTCCTTAGCTTTCATGATAGTCTTTAGACCCATTGATATTGCTTGAGTTGGAACTTCCTCAATATTTTCAAAGAATCTTGAGTTAGCTTCTATAGTTGATTTTTGCAAATCAACTACTGAGGTTATTGAATCAAAACTTGTACCAGGTTCATTAAAACCGATATGCCCATTTATTCCTAATCCTAAAATTTGTAAATCTATTCCGCCTGCTTCTTGTATTTCTTGGTCATAAGTTGCTGCTTCTGAATTAGAATTTATTAATCCAGACGGAACATGTGTTTGTTCCATTTTTATATTTACGTGTTTGAATAAGTTCTCATTCATGAAGTATCTATATGATTGTTCGTGATCTGAGCTTAATCCTTTATATTCATCTAGGTTAAAAGTTGTAATATTTGACCAATCTATATTGTTCTTTTTAGTTCTTTCAACTAGATACTTGTATGTAGACAAAGGTGAACTTCCTGTAGCTAACCCAAGTATTGCATCTGGTTTCTTTGTAATTTTTGTAATGATAATATCTCCAGCTGTTTTACCGATCTCCTCGGTTGTTTTTAATATTAATTGTTTCATAAGTTCTCCTTTAATTTATTCGTGCAAGAAATGAATTCCAATAATCAAAATACTCATATAGATTTTGTATTTTTTGAATATTAAGACCTAAATCTGGAATCATTCTTTGTAATAGCACGTATGTTAATAATCTATTTTTACCTCTAAATAAATAGCTTTTCTCCTTAGTTTTTATTATAGTTCCATAACTTTTAGGTATAACATCAACGATATCTTTGTATGAAATATCAAACACAGAAACTTGTTTATTAGATGTCAAATAAACTTTTTTATTTGAGAAATATACATCAAACTTGCCAATCATCTTCAGTTTTTTTTCCGAAGTTTCTTCAAAGAGGTGGTGCACATTAACACTAGTTTGAAGTAGATTGATTTTTTCTTTTTTTTCTAATTCAAACTTCACAGGCACTAATTTTAATGGTCTTCATGAGTTAAAGATTAGCTCATCTAAGTCATCTAAAAATCGTTCTTCTTTTGAACTTAATGTAAGATCTAGTTTTTTGATATTTCTCTTGACTTGATTTACGAAATGCTCAGATAATTCGAAATTCTTATTAACTCACCTCCACAAAACTCAGTACTTGAATTGAGCAAATGTAGTTTTATCATTAATTTTTTTTGAAATTCTTTTAACATAAAATTTTGATTTTCTTGAAATATTATCCTCGTCTAAATACTTTATTCATTTAACTCGCTTAAAAAAATAATCTACATCCATGTTTGCTCGCAAAAACATAATTACACTCCTCTTATAAAACTATTTTACAATAAAAAAAATCTTAAAGAATTTTTTAATGGAAATATTTTTAAAAATAGTCTCTTTAATGAAAAAAGAATTCATAAATAAACTTTTTTCATTAAACTTCTATATTTGTATTATTATAACCTTGTAAATTGGAGGAATATAAATGAAAACTATCGTTATTGGAACAAATCATGCAGGTACCACTGCAGTAAGAACATTACGAAGATTAGACAAAAATATGGAAATAACAACTTATGACAGAAATGATAACATATCTTTCTTAGGATGTGGTATTGCTTTGTGAGTTAAAGGTGAGGTCAAAGATCCCGCGGGATTATTTTACGCATCACCAGAGATATTAAAAGAAGAAAATATTAACATTAAGATGGAACATGAATGAGTTTCTCTAGATACAAATAAAAAAGTAGTTAGAGTTAGAAATCTTAAAACAGGTGAAGAATTTGATGATAATTATGACAAATTAGTAATAGCAACTGGAACTTGACCAGTTTTCCCACCAATAGAAGGGATAACTTTGGAAGGTGTACAAATTTGCAAAAACTACCATCATGCGCAAGCAATAAAAGCTGCAAATAATGATCCAAAGATTAAAAAGGTTGCAGTTATTGGTGCTGGATACATAGGTGTTGAGTTGGTGGATGCTTTTGTGGCAGCTGGTAAAGAAGTAAGTTTAGTGGATATCGAAAACAGAATTATGCCTGTATATTATGACAGCGAATTTACTGAAAATATCGAAAGTGAAATGAGAAATCAAGGTGTAAATTTAGCACTAAATCAAAAGGTTGTAAAGTTTGTCGGTACAAATGGTAAAGTGAATAAAGTGATCACTGATAAAGGTGAAATAGAAGTTGATTATGTTGTATTTTCAGTTGGTGTTAAACCACAAACAGATCTATTAAAAAACACTCTAGAGCTTGATGCAAAAGGAGCAATTATTACAAACGAGTTTATGCAAACTTCTGTAAAAGACATTTATGCTGTTGGTGATTGTGCGCAAGTATATAATATTTCTATGAATAAGAATAGTCAAATAGCATTAGCTACAACAGCTGTTAGAACTGGCATTATGGCAGCAGTAAATATAGTTAATGGTGATTCATTAACAGGTCTAGGTTTCACAGGCGCTAATGGTATCGAAGTATTTGGATGAAAAATGGCTGCTGTTGGTCTATCAATAAACGCAGCTAATAAACTTGGATTTGATGTTGAAGAAAAACTTTTCAAAGACTCAGATAGACCAGAGTTCATGTCTTCATATAAAGAAGTAATAATTAAAATAGTTTGAGATAAAAAATCAAGAAAAATCGTTGGTGCTCAAGTTGCATCGCAAAATAATCACACTGAGGTAATGTATATGTTTGCTTTAGCAATACAAAAAGGATTAACTATTGATGAATTACCACTTGTTGATATATTCTTCTTACCTCACTTCAATAAACCTTACAACTTTGTAACTCTTGCAGGGTTAGAAGTACTAGGCTTAAACTATTTTAAGAAATAAGTTCAATCAAGTCATTTAAAAACTCCTTTCAAGGAGTTTTTTTGTATCGATTTAGTTATAAATCTATATAAATAACAAAAGTATTTTTTGTCCTTTATTTTGACAAAAAAAATGAACATGACACTTTTATAGTACGACAAAAAAATAGACAATATGCTTGAAAGGAGTCGATATAATGGACGAAATTATAAAAGATTTAAATAAGAAAGAAACCAATAATAAGTTCTCGCTTTTTTTAAAGAATAACTTTAACAAAAGAATCGCAATGCGAAGAGTACAAAAGTTTGGTGGATGACTCAGCTCGATGATCATGCCAATAATTGGGTTGATGATAGCATGAGGATTATTAACTGCCTTTTTCATAGAAAAAGGATGGACACCAGTTGCAATAATAGAAGAATATATTGTTGGCAACGTAATAAAGTATTTGATACCAGTCTTAATTGGATTCAATGCGGGTAGAATAGTTCACAAAGATCGTGGTGGTTTTATAGCAGCATTTGTTGTTTTCGCTGTAGTGCTTGGGAATGAATATAATCCAGGTTTTGCAGAAAACTCAACATCTTCACCACAATTCCTATCAGCAATGATTGTTGGACCTGCTTCAGCCGGTATCCTTCTGGGAATAGACAAACTGCTAGATGGAAAAGTTAAACAAGGTTTCGAAATGCTTGTAAATAACTTTGTAATGGGATTTTTAGCATTCGGGTTAGGTATAGGAGCCTTTTATGGGATGCCTTATGTATTTAATTCAATCACATGAGCGCTTGGAGAACTAGTAAGACTATTGATAAATAACAAATTAATTTTTCTAAGTGCTTTGATTGTAGAGCCAGCTAAAATATTTTTCCTAAACAATGCAATTAACCATGGGGTATTCACAGCGCTTTCACAAGACTTATATAGACAATACGGAAAATCAATATTGTACTTATTGGAGGCTAATCCAGGACCAGGTCTAGGAGCCTTATTAACAATAATTATATTTGATAAAAAACAAAGAGGAAATGCAGCCGGAGCTTCAGTAATACATTTCTTTGGTGGTGTGCATGAAGTATACTTCCCATTCATCCTAATGAAAATTGAAATGTTAATAGCTTTAATAGCAGGTGGACTTGTTGGTGATGCAATATTCCAAATATTTGATGCAGGATTAATCGCGCCCGCTTCACCAGGTTCAATAATAGCTATTTCTATATTTATAGCTTCTGGTGCTATGAATTATGTTGGAGTATTTCTGGGAGTATTTGCAGCATGTGCAACTACCCTTTTAGTTGGGTCATTAATTCATATTATTATGAGACGTAAATACAAAAGTAAAGAACTTTCTTATGAAGAAGCAGTTGATAAAGTTAATGATCTTAAAGGTAAAGAAAGTAAATATCTAAAACCCAACAGTGAACATGGGGTCAGTTTACCAAATATCGAAGATGTTAAAACTATCATATTCGCCTGTGAAGCAGGTATGGGTTCAAGTGCAATGGGTGCTTCTGTTTTGAGAAAAAAACTTAAGGAAAATAAAATAGAAGTTGAAGTAATTAATCTACCTGTAAAAGAACTTCCAAGTGATGCAATGTTTGTAATTACACAAGAACAGTTAACAGACTTCGCTAAACAAAAAGCGCCAAACGCTATACATAAAAGTATCACTAACTTTTTAGATAAAAACTTTTATGATAAAATCATCCTAGATTTTAATAAAAAAATATAGATGACAGATGAAAAAAGAAAGACAATTTAGAATTTTAAATATACTAATAAATTATAAAAACGTAGAAAAAGAAATGTTGATTAGTTATTTCGATATTAGCCAAAAAACTCTAAATAGAGATTTTGAAGAAATCAACATTTTTTTAAAGGGCTTAGGAGATTTCATTATTTTAGATAATGATAACAACATTGAGTTCAAAGGAAATACGGAAAACATTCTTCAAAAGTTGCAGCTAGATGATAATTTTTTAATGAAAGAAGAATGATTATTATATATTTTCTTAATCTTACTGAGAGATAAAAAAACTACAAAATTACAACTAGCAGACGATCTAGATATTTCTTTAAATATCATTGAAGATGATATTGATGAGTTAAGAAATATTTGTAATAAACAAAAAATAAATTTAACAATTAGCAAACAAGGATTGAAAATTGCAGATGTCACTGAAGAAAATGAGATTGAAGCTGTTGTAGAACTTACAACTAAATGTTTGTTATTTAAAAAAGTTTACTCGATTTTGAAATTAAACAAAATAGAAAAACTTTTTTCTAGTTACATTTATACAACACTAAAGAAAAAATATAATATTGATATTTATAATAAGATATTTCATTGAATAATTGAGTACACATCAAACCACATTAATATATCTAACTTAAATGCCATTTTGCTATCGATCAAAATTACGTACTGATTAAATCATTCAAAGAACTCTATACTATTAGAAAAACTTAAAGACTCAGCTTATTATAACGAGTTCATTGATAATATTGGTGGGTTATATTGTAGTGATGATATTAATCACTTTTTAAGTAAAAAGATCTCAATAGATAAAAATAAAAATAGTGTTATCGAATTTGTAAACAATCTGGATAAAGGATTATTCAAGCTATTCAATGAAAAATTATGTCTAGATAACAATATAAAAGAAAGAATTGTAAATCACTTGGCATCAAATATTTATATTCAGAATGTGGATGAGTTTGTTATCAAAGAATACTCAAGAAGTTTACAACCATACAAAATGAAGTTTGTTGAACTATGAGAAGAAATTGAAAAAAATTTAGCTTTATACTTTAGAGATCTAAAATCATTTGAGGTTCTTGCATATGAAATATTTATACATGTGCTTGTATGGTTTGATACATACATATATAATGAAAAACTAAAGCTCTTAACTATCTGTATTGGGGGGTTTGGTCAGAGTGTTATGATTAAAAACCACTTAAAATCAATTTACCGAAATGCAGATGTTGAGAATTTACCTTACTCATCGGTTAATAAAAAACTTCTAATGAAATACGATTTAGTTATTTCTTCAATTGACTTAAGTGAATACAAATTACCAAACATTTTAGCTATGCCAATTATTTTAATTCTAAGTAAGAAAAATGACATACATAAAATAATAAGTGAAAAAATATATAGAAATTTAATAGGTGAGAAAATGGAGACACAAATTTTAAAAGCAGAAAATATATTAATAAAGCAAAAAGCAAAAAGCAAAATTGATGCCATAAAACAATGTGGTAATTTACTTATAGAACAAGGTTATATTACAGAGGACTATGTGAACTCAATGATAGAAAGAGAAAAAAAGTTCTCCGTGTACATTGGTAACTATTTAGCCATTCCTCATGGAATAAACGATGATGGAGTAATAAAAGATGGAATAGTTATTGTCCATTACGATGAACCAGTAGATTATGATTCAAATCCTGTGCACTTTTTTATAGGAATAGCAGCTAAATCTGACAATCATGTAGATATATTATCAAATATTGCTGAAAAGATGATGGATATTGACTTTGTCGAGGATTTAATCAAAAATCCTTCAAAAGATAGAATACTAAAGGAGTTCAACTTTTAATGAAAATTTTACATTATGGTGCTGGTAATATTGGTCGTGGTTTCATTGCTCCGATATTATTAAATAGTGGTTTTGTAACAGAATTTTATTTCATCGACAACAATAAAGAACTTATAAACAAACTTAAAAACAGCAAAGAGTATAAAATAAAATATTTAGATGAAAGCAATAAAGTTGATACCGTTAAAGGTTATAAAGCATTGTTATCTAATGAACTAGAGAGCAATTTGAGCTTAGAAACCATTGATGTGATAACAACCTCAATTGGCTCAGGAAATTTAAAGCATATCATAAGTCAAGTTATAAGTATAATAGAGGCTAAACAAAAATCAAACACACCATTAATTATAATGTGTTGTGAGAATGGTGAAAAAGTATCTTCATTCTTCAAAAATCAAATTGAGGAGCATCACGTTATAAATAATGATTTAATAAAATTTGTAGATGTTATGGTGGACAGGATCGTTCCAAATGAAGTATCTGATGACTTGAGTATCAAAGTTGAACCTTATTATTCTTGAGTAGCGAATGAAGATGCTTGACCAGAACAAACTAATAAATTTGAAACAATAACATATACAAATAACATTGATGCAGAGATTTGTAAAAAAGTATGAATGCTAAATGGAGCTCATGCAGCTATAGCTTGAAAGGAATGAACACTTACAAAGTTCGAGAAGAAATACATAAACATAACGTTAAACGACGCTAAGGACCACACTCTTCTTTATTTTTTACAAGATTATTTAAAGGAAATATCTGAAATAGTTTCAGTTGAATTTAATTATGACAAAGAAAAACTAGAGGATTTTATAGAAACCATTATCAAGAGATTCACCAATAATTATATTAAAGATGATTTTGAGAGAGTTGCTAGAAACACTATTAAAAAATTGCAATTAGATGAAAGAATAATGAAACCTTTTTTAATAGCTAAAAAAAATGATATAAGCTTTGTGAAGTTGAAAGAAACAATTAAAAATGCTTTTTCATATAACAATACTAATGATGAGGATGGAACTATTATTCAAAGTTTGTTACAAGAGAACAAATCTTTAGATTACATAATAAAAAAATTAGTAGAAAATATAGATGACTCAATAATCCAATTGATAACAAATTAATTATGTTTCGCTTAATCTTAAATAAAAAAATGTAGAGTAATCTACATTTTTTTAATTATTTTAAACCAGTTATACGATCGTTTTCAACGTCAATACTTTTTGAATTTGGTTCTTTATTTAAACCAGGCATGCTCATTATTGCATTTGTAAAAACTAAAATAAATTTGGCTCCACTATTTATTCTAACGTTTTTGATTTTCAATAAATAGTTTTTGTCTTTGGTTTCATTACCGTCAATTGCACTGTGAGACTTAACCATACAAAGCGGCAAGTTTCTATATTTTGAGTTCTCTATTTTTTCAATTTCTTTTTTTGCCTCATCTGTAATTGAGAAATCTTTCAAGAAATAAAAGTTTTCAGTTATTTTACTAATTTTGTTTTCTATTTTATCCATTGGGTTTATTAACTTTCTAAAAGTAAAGTTTGTGTTGGAAATCTCTACAACTTTTTTAGCAAGTTTTTCGGCACCTTTGGGGCCCTTAACATATGCTTCATTTATTTCTCACGGATAATTTTTCTCATCCAGCCATTCTTTTAAATATGTTAATTGATTTTCATCATCGCCCTCTATAAAGTTTATAGCCACTAAAAAATTTAAATCATAGTTCTTTATGTGTGAGATGTGTTTTTCTAAATGCTCAAAATTGTTTTCGAAATCTTTATGCAAATTCAATGCTCTTAAAGTAACCACCATAACTACACAATGAGGAATAAAACTATTTTGTTCGTTTACAACATTCATAAACTTTTCAAAACCTAAGTCGCTCCCGAACCCTGATTCCACTATAGCATACTCCCCTAACTTTAAGGCAAGATCTGTTGAAATAACTGAGTTTGTCCCAGTGGCGATATTTGCAAAAGGTCCACAGTGTACAAAAGTTGGTGAGTTATGTTTTGTTAAAACAAAGTTTGGTTTTATAGCATCCTTCAAAAGAGCCATTAATGAACCTGTAATTCCCAATTTTTCTAATAAAACTTCTTCTCCGTTTAAATCATAGGCCACTATACTTTCGTTAAGTCTGCATCTCAAATCTTCCTCGTTTTTAGATAAAGACAAAATAGTCATCATATTACTTGCTGCAGTAATCGTAAACTCTTCTTTTCTTGATAAGGTTTTTGATATTTGTAAGTCAACTTTTCTCAAAGCTCTATCATTTAAGTCTAAACATCTTTTTCAAATTATATTTTCTGGGTCGATATTCAATTTATTTCCTCAATATAATTCGGAATCAATAGAAGCAGATATTAAATTATTTGCAGTTGTTATTGCATGAATATCTCCTGTAAAATGAAGATTAATTTTATCCATGGGTATAACTTCACTTTCACCGCCTCCAGTTGCAGTACCTTTTCTACCAAAGACAGGACCTAAGCTTGGTTCTCTTAAAGCTAAAATTGCTTTCTTTCCGATGTAGTTAAGACCATCAGTTAAACCAATTGCAGTTGTTGTTTTACCTTCTCCTGCTGGGGTTGGATTTATCGAAGTCATTAATACTAATTTTGCTTTTCTTTCCAAGGAAGCGAAATTTTTAAAATTAACTTTTGCAATGTCATTTCCGTAGAGTTCGTACTCGTCTTCTTTCAAGTTAAGTGTTTTTAAAACTTCAGTTATTTTATTCATTTAAACCTCTTTTTATTTTTTTTTAAAAAATAAATTTCTACTATTAAAAAATATCCAAATATCAATGTAAGGGTAACCAAACACATAATTCTATTAATTATTATATACTTGTAACTGTTTGTAAGAAAATAAAAGTTCATAATACTCAAAACAAAAAAATATCCACAAATAAATAATGCTAAACAATCAAACGTCACAAGTAACTTAAACGCTTTTTTGTTTTTCTTCACTTCAAATCTTTTAATTATAAAGTATACTGTTGCAACTATAAAAACGGCTGACACCAATGTTGTAGCTATTCCTGTCACATCTATGAAATCTGATAACATACTTAAATTTACCATACTAGTTCTCCAAACTTTTTGTAATACCTTTGACTGCTAGGATTGAAATTCGCAAACTCATATCCTCTGTTTTTGATTTCCTTTATCAAATCGTTCAAAAATAGTTTTGCATAATGTGTTGAATGCATAATGAATATTTCACCAGGTTTTAGGTTGTCAAGATATCTTTTAATAATTTTATCATGACCGTGTTTTTCATAATCTCAGTCTCCACTTAGGTAGCCACCTGTAAAATAAGTTCTCTTTGTTGTTTCTAAAACTTTTTTCAAACCATTATAAAATTGAAGATAAGGCATTCTCATTGGAATTTCATAGTTTTGGTCTAACTCAAAGTTCTCTCTAATTAAATTGTCAGTTTCTAATATTTCATCTATTAGTTTTTGTTTATTGTTTTGATATTTAGAATGCGAATATGAATGATTACCTACGGACATATCTGACTCTTTTATTTTCTTAAATAATTCTTTTTCACTATTTTCATCAGCATATTTTTTTATATTACTTCCGGTAAAAAAGAAAGTACCTGTTGCGCCATTAGATTCCAATATATCAATGATCTCTTTATCATTAACTTTGTTTGGTCCGTCATCGAAAGTTAACATAACCACCTTCTCTTTAGTTGCTATCCTATTTATTACGTATGAGTTTTTGTCATTAATCGAATTGTAAACTAATGTTCCAAATAAGAATAAAAGCGTTAATATCATAAAACTATAAACGAAATATTTCAAAATTTTCATTTTATTCTCCTTAATTACTTTTTAATTAAAACATAGATAAGAAACTATTAAAACATTATTGTATTTTTTTTATTATAATATGTATTGGAAAGCAAAGAGTCAGGAATTAAATATGGATAACAAAATAATTGATGGTAAACAACTATCATTGGAACTTTTAAGTAATTTGAAGAGCAAAATTGAAAAATGTTGTTTACAAAGACCCCCAGTTTTAGTGATTGTTCAAGTCGGAAATAATTTAGCAAGTAACAAATACATAAAAAATAAATTAAAGGCTTGCGAAACTGTGGGAATTATAGGGCGACACCTTAGATTAGAAGAAAATATAAACCAAGAAGCTTTGAGTAAAAAAATAAGCAATTTGAACGATGATGATGAAGTTGATGGGATTATTGTGCAACTACCACTGCCCAATCATATTGATGGAAGCAAAATAAACAATTTAATTTCACCAACTAAGGATGCTGATGGTTTTACTCCAAATAGCATGGGAAGTCTAATTTTAAATAATACCAATATATTTCCTGCAACACCATCAGGAATATTGAAGTTACTAAAATGGAAAAAAGTTAACTTGGTAGGTTCTAATGTTGTAATAATTGGAAGAAGCAACATTGTGGGTAAACCTTTAGCAAATATACTTATAAACGAATCTGCAACTGTAACGATTTGTAATACAAAGACTAAAAATCTTAGCGAAATATGCTCAAAAGCAGATATATTAGTAAGTGCCGCAGGTTCCCCTGGTTTGGTAACAAAAGATTTTGTAAAAAAAGATAGCATTGTTATAGATGTGGGTGCAAATTTTGTTCAAGGTAAATATTGTGGAGATGTAAATTTCGATGATGTTATAAGCAAGGTTAGTTTAATCACACCTGTTCCTGGTGGAGTCGGTCCGATGACAATAGTTTGTTTACTTGAAAATTTAGTGAACTTATACTTGAATAAACTAAAATAATTAATATATATATAACAAAACCCCTTATAAAGCAATAAGGGGTTTTGTTTTTGTGTTGTTTTTTTAGATTTTATTTATAATTTTGTGTTCCTCATTCATAACTTTTGTTTTGTTTTTGTGCCTAATGGCAACATTAACAATCATAGAAATTAATGTCATTGAGAATACAACTCCTAATATTAAGATAAACTTAAATATTGTTGGACTCAAGAAAACCATTGTTATTAAAAATAAAATATTTACTAGCAGTGAAAAAAACGCATTACCAAGAACATGATCTATAATCATAGCCATTTTAAATTCATCTTTACTCACTAATGTTTTATAATAACTTGCTTTTGTTCTTTCTATAAGAATATAACCTGCACCAAAAAGAAACTGTACAGCAATTAAAAGAGCATAATAAAGAGTATTTGGATTATTAAAACCTAGAAACTTATAAGCTAATATATAAGCAAAAAGAGACATAAACCCAAAAACTATTAATAACATTCCAATCATGTTGAGTTGACTATGATATTTTTCTTTTAAGCTGACTTGTCTAAGTATTGCTTGAGCAATAAACTTAGAAAGAAAACCTAATACAAGATAGATATATGTATTACTCTCATTGAAAGAGTAATATAATTCTTTGTTTTCTAATCGTACAAAAAAGAATAAACATAATGCAATTTCAAGAAACTTAATGATACCTACAAATAAGTTTTGAGAGAATATAGATATAAAGAATATCTTATTAGATTTTAAAGATTTAAATTGGCTTTTATCTACATCCAGAACATTACCTTTATCCATTATGTTTTTATTTGTAAATAACAAAATTATTATAGTTACTGCCAACATACCTAGAAAGATAACATTAAAAGTATTTTTTGAATATTCGTTTATTATGAACGGTATAGGAATAGTCCAAAAAATTGTAAGGCTTGTAATTTTATTTGTAATGTGGGCGTTACCATTTCTTAAATCATGGCTTTTAATCATTTCTATATTAATTGGCACAAATCCTGCAATGAATATTCCAAAAAGAATTAATCCTAAAAAAAGCAAAATATGGGCCACGATATTATTGCTAAAAGAGAAAGCCAGAGTAGTAACAACTGTTGCAATCAATAATCCAAAACTATTAAATTGTAACAAATTCTTGTTCCCGACTTTTTTCTTAAGTTTCATTCAATTCGGTGTAATTATTAACATCAACACCGGCACAATTAAGATCGCTGCTAAATAATGTATATTAAATGAAACTACAATTTTATAAGGTATGAATGCCAAAAAGTTCACCATCAACATTAATGAAACTATTAAAGATAGCATTTGAATTATATAGTATTTTTTATCATCATAATATTTCATGTTTATTATATTCTCCTTATCTTCTGTGTACTGCTTAAAATTCTTATTAAATAAGAAATCATTTTTACCGAGTAACTTGTTGAATAGTTTTTCTACTCTCTTGAGAAAAATAATCGGTAAAAAACAATAAAGTGCAAACATTACATGTATGTGAACAACACGTGCCAAGTAAATTGCCATACCATTTTTTCAATCTGTTATTGCCGTTCAAAAAAACAAAATATAGAAATCGTTGAATGTTGAAAAGACTAAAAAAGCAATATAAATTATTATCCTATATTTGAAACTTTGTTTTCTTATTACTAACATTACAAGTCAAACGGTAATATTAGTTGCTAAATATGCTAGACCTTCAATGATGGTTGGTTTTATAAAAAACATCAAAAAGCTTATTGCCAAACTTATTGTTAGAGATGATTCTCAAGTAAAAACCAAACAACAAAGTACAACTACAAATAAACCGAAATCTAAGCCAGGAACTCAAACAAAAAAAATATTTAAACAAACACTTAAGGCACTAATTAGTGCAATTACACAAATTTTAATAATAGCTTGTGTTTTTTTAGTTTGTGAATTCATAAGTTCTCCTTTCTTTAATAAATTAAAAAAAGGCTCTTGGAGTTAAAATCATTCATACTTTTGTAAATAAAATGCATAATCATTATCCCCTAACTCTAATTAATTATATAGATATATTGCGCATTGAGGTACTCCAATTAAAAAACAAGAGCTATTACCCTTGTGAATCTTATTATTTAATTATTTTAGACATTTCAGTCAAGGGTCTTCTTATCTTTTCAAACGCGTGATGGTTTTCTTTTGATTTATCAACTTTACCAAGAAACGCACCCAAGACCAATCTTTCTTTAGAGAGATCAATTAAACCATTTTTTTCCAGTACAGCCTCAGCTTTTTTTGGATCAAAGCCTTCTGACGGACAAATGTCAAGATTTAGTTCTTGCACTGTATTTAATAATACACCAAGACTTAAATATACTTGTCTTGCCGCTCACTCACCAACATCTAAACTGTGTGTTTTTAAAACTAAATCCAAACCACTTTTACGATAGGTTTTTATGTGTTCAAAACCATCTGGTATATTTCTGTTGTTTTGTTCATCAATTCATTTATTGATTATAACTTCGTTAGTAGGAATGTATCATAACAACAGAGCTGACGATTTATTTACTCCTATTTGATTTCATCATGTCTCAAATAATTCATCTCTAATCTCTTTATTTTCTAGGTAAATTACCCTAAAAGGTTCCATTCCAAAAGAAGTTGGTGCCATTCTAATTGATTCTAATATTTCATTAATTTCTGTGTCTGATAAATTATAATTTTCTATGAACTTTTTAGCTGATCTTCTTTTTGATACAAATTCTAAACTTTTTGTCATAACAATCTCCTATAATTTAAACTTAAATAATATTAATAAATTTATACCTGGTTAGGTACTTATAAAGTATAACTTTTTTAGTTATGTATTACTCGATTTTAAAATTAAACTTGCCATTTTCATCATCAAATACAACTCCATCGCCATTTATAGCTAGCCTATTATTATAAAGTTGAATTTCAACCTCAGAGTGTGGTTGCTCAAAATAATCACAATTTTTGTATTTCTCCGATAATTTATGAACTCTTTGATTTTTACTTCCTATAAGTCTTCTTTTTCTATCTAAAAGTTTCATAATGAATGGCCCATCAATTAAAATATCTATTTTCGAGAGAATATCTTGGTGTTCCTCTAAAAGTTTCTCGTATATATAACCAGTGAAACATATTACAGTTAAATCTTTGTTGTAACAAAAGTCTACTATTTCTTTTAGACCGTCGGGTTGTAAGAAGGGTTCGCCTCCGATTAAGGTTACTCCTTCTATATTAAATTTTTCTTTGGCTTCAACAATCTTTTCAAAAATATAACTTGTAGGCATGAAAAACTTTGGTTCTAATGGTAAAAGTTCTTGATTGGAACAACCATTACACCCAATGTTACATCCTTGAAATCATAAAACAAATCTTGTTCCTGGTCCCTCAATATCACTGTTCATTAAAAATTTGCCTACATTAATATTCGCCATAAAATTGGAAACCTAATTTATTGGTAGTATCAATTGTTTTTATTTTACTTCCCGGTTTCATTGAAGGTAAATTCTCAAAAATAAACTCTGAGAGAGGGTCGACAAGGTTTGATTCTAAAGAGTTAACCACATCACGCCCACCTCTTCTTTCATCTGCATCTTTTAACAAAATTGATAATATTGTTGGATTTGAAAGATCTATGTGAAGCTCCACTTTGTATTTTTCATATATAGCCATCTGAAGTGGTCTAATTTTTTGTTTTATAATTGCCGCTTTCATTGAAACATCTTTAATAAAGTTGAATGGAACGATGTTATTTCCAAATCTCCCTAATAACTCGGGTCTATTTAACTCGTTTGTGAAATGATTGTGTACTTTTTTGATGAAGTCTTTAAATATTTCCTCTTTGCTCTGATTTGGTGATACGTCTGCTGCACCTATATTTGATGTGAATATTATAAATGTTTCACTAAAACTTATAGTTTGTCCAGTGTTATCTGTAAGTCTACCATCCTCAAGGATTTGTAAAAACTTATCAAAAATTTTAGGACTAGCTTTTTCAATCTCATCAAATAAAACTACACTAAAAGGCTTTTCTTTAACAGCATTTGTTAGCTGTCCACCACCTTCAAACCCAACATATCCAGGGGGCGCTCCTATCAACTTTTGATCTGCGTTGTCTTGGCCATACTCAGACATATCAAATCTAATTAAGTTAGCTTCATCATTAAATAAAAACTTTGTTATTGCTTTCGCTAACTCAGTCTTACCCGTACCTGTTGGACCCACAAAAAATAACGTTCCCTTAGGTTTTGAACGACTAGCAGAGTAAGTTATTCCAGTTAAACCGGTGAAAGCTTTGTAAATAACTCTGGTAACTTTTTCAATTGCGTCATCTTGTCCTATAACTCGTTTGCTCAACTCACTTTTGATAGATAACATTTTCTCATAATTCAATTCTTCCCAAGGAGATACCTTGTCACCATATTTATATATGTTCATCATATTAGCAAATGTTAGCGTTTGTCTGAAATTGCAAGTAAATTTTACAAAGTGAGACAACTCTTTGATTGTTCATCCCTCTGTAGCATCTACTATATTTTCAAACTCTTCATTGACATCAATTAATGATATTCTAACTTTTACAGTACTTAAAAACTGTTTGCGTTCTTCTCTACTAGGCTTTGGTAAAGTACTTATTAAAATTTCTGGATTGTCTAAATAAAAACTTGGCGGAAGTTGATTAATTTTTTTTGTGATAAATATAACACAACTTGTTAACTCATCTATTCTTGATATAACAAACTTAAACTCTTTTAAAGTTTTAGAGAACTCCGTTAGGACAAATCGATCTTCGATATCCATTGATTGTTCATTAAAAACAAAGTTAGTGTAGTCGGCAATGAAACCGATTGTTTTATCATCTTCCCTATTCAAGTTTTTATTCAACACTTTAAAAAAATCGATTGGCTTTCTCACTTCTGAAGAACTATCATCTGTTTGTTTATTGTTTTCAAAAAGTTCTTCAAACTCATTATAACTTGTATTGGAAGCCGCTTTCTTATCTTCATTTGTCAATATCAATGAGCTCATTTTGCTTCCTCTTAGACCAGAGTTTGTGTCATAAATGAATATGTCAGAGAAATTTTTCTCATTGAATACTGTTTTTAAGTACTCATGGACATTTACATATCTACCTTCCAACTCATAAATATCGTCAACATTTCCCTCTAATATGATGACTTTTTTTATCCCTATAATATTTTTTAATTGTTCCAACTGTTTTTTAACACTCATATTTACACCTACTTACTTGAATTGTACTTCTTTTTATGAAGTTTTTTTACATCTGCCACATATTTTGGCTCTCTGTATACTTTTTTATAAGCCTCACTTGAGGACAAACCAAACTCTTTCAACTTTTTCATAAAGTCGTTTGCATCTTCATCATGATCGTGATTTTCAAAGCCTTCATAGTTATATATGAAGCTTCCATCCAATCTTACTGCAAAGTCAGCAGTCTCACCAGATGGTTTTTCCCCATGAATGAAGATGACATTTTTTTCTTTTTTATTAATGATATTCTCGGGATTGACTACGTATCCTATGCTTCTTATTGCATTCACTATTTTTATTACGTTGTCTCTTCTTACTAACTCACTCTCTGTACTCTTAGATGCGTTTATAAAATAACTTTTAACGTTTTTGAATAAGTTTTGTTCATTCGTAACTTCTTTAAAAGTTGAGACTTCATCTTTAAGATAATCTTCCATACCTTCTTCATCTTTAATATATTCAATCGAACTTTTTACAACATCATTAATAATGTACTCTGGTTTTTGTTTTTGATTAAAAATGTAGTTTTTAGCTTCCTCTATAACATCGTTTTTAGGTAAATTTATTAATCTAACTTCGTTATCTATTAGAAACTTTTTTACAAGTATCTTATCATCTGTCGATACTTGGCTTTGAATAATTCCTTGTACAAGTTCTTGAAAACTAGCATAACTCTTATTTATAAGGGCATTGGAAATAAACTTTTGTTCTGTATTGACAATATCTTTTTTATAAATAAAAACTTTAGTTTTTAAATCTGCAATAGTTTCTCTTTTTCTTTCTAAATAATTATTAATTTTATTATATTGTTCTATTGCTATGTGTTCGTCTTTTTGAACTTCCTTAGCCATTTCATCTGCAATGCTCATATCTAAAAGTTCTTTTTCTACTTCCTTATATAGTTTATTAATCTCCTCTTGATGAAAATTTGAGGCGTCAATCATTTTGCACTTCTCTATTTCTTCTTTTATGTAACTTAGTAAAAGTTTTAAATCTTTTTTGATTAACTCAAAATGTTTTTTACAATTAAGTAATACTTGTTGTGCTGACATACTCATATTAATTTCCTCCAAAGACTTGTTGATAATGGTCCAGATCTTTCTTATTAAAGTTTTTTTGTTTACCAAATATAATACATAATGCTTTAAATATATTTGTTTCGTTTTTATTAATTCATTTTTCTTTTTTTGTATCTGTATTTTCGACATACTTGTTTCATGCTAGTTTCAACTCTATTGGAAAGCTAGATATGTTTTCTTTAATATTCGAATCTAAAACCTTTTCGCATTTGCTTAAATAATTTCCTGCTAATAGCTGAACTTTATAGTTTATTGTATCATGGTCCTCTACACTCAATGCTTTTCTTTTTACATCATAATAATAAGGGTATAATTCGTTCAATAAAAGCGCCAAGGCCTGTAAATATGAACTGTAGTTTTGCATACTTAAGTTTTCTTTAGTTACAACCCTAATTATTTTCAGGATGCTTTCGTAGTTAACTTCAACCTCTTCAAGGTTATTGTTATATAAATCTTTTAGTAACTCACCTACTTTGTTTATCAACAATGAATGCTGTTGCCATGTTTTAGAGTCAAACATATTTTCATCGACTAAGTCTTTTTTTAGATTATCTTTTGCATACAATAACAAATTTACTAGCGAATCATTATGATTTTCCAACCAGCCATCGAAGTTATTTTTTTCTAAAATAGAGTTAATCAAAAATATATTTTCTATTGAAGTATTTTTATAGAATGATTGCAATACTCTAAATAGGTTTTTAGACTTTTTGAAACTGTAGTTTTCAATTCACTCCAATGTATTAAAACTAGTGTCGTCATTAGTAAGCTCTATGATACATTTACACAAGCACTTTTCAAAAAAGTTTATTCCTTCTGAGTCATTTTCAAAAACATAACTTGTTTTGATCTCCTTTATATCATTATTACTTTTTAAACATTCCTTTAAAAAAGCGATAAGAACTTTTTGAAGTTCTAACTCCAAACCAAGTTTTTTTGACACTGTGTAAATCAGCTCAGAATTGGTAAAAACTTTTTGTGTTAGTTCTCAACGATAGTTTTCTAGTGTTTTTACAAAAGAGTCTTTGAAAGTAGTATCTAAATTTAAAACTTTTAATTTTTTACTTTCAACTAAAACCGGTGTCTTGAAATCTAAGTAATTCAAATATTTATCTAACAAAGTATATGCTTTAACTTTGTTTTCAGAGTCAACATAAATCAATGAGCTCTCATTTAAAAACTCATTATTCATGTTTTCAAAATAAACAATATTTTTGTTGTTTGAAACTTCTAGCAATTTATTGTTAATTTTAGAATTGTAAATAATTATAGTGTCCGAACATGATGTTACCTCTTTAGTTTTAAGAAGTTTGTCAACTGAGTAAATATCTTCACCATTAATTAGTAGAAGTGACCAATTATAGTGATTAGAAATATCATTCAAAGAAAAGAAATTGTCATAATGTGTGCCTTCTATACCAACATTTGTTTTGGGAATAAAAATCTCTTTCAATTTATTTGTATACTTTTTCAAAACTCCCTTAGCTATTTCTACCTGAGCAACATCATTATTTTTAAGATAGTTATCTATAACTTTTTCTTTTGTCTCAATTTTGAATCAATTGTTTTCTATTATAAGTTTTCCTTCTACTGCTTTTTGCACATTATCAATATTTTGTTCTACAAATGTAGGATCTAATGTATCATTTTTACCTTTAAGTTCAACCTGAATGAATTTAGAGTTTTCACCAAATAATTCTTTGTTCTTTTCCATAAACTCAATAGCTTCATCTTCTAAGAAATGATTGTTATAAAAAAAGTTAGGTTTTTCTGTTACTTCGATTAAGCTACTATACTTAACACCTGAAACTCTTTTATCTCAATTGACTTCCCTAATTCTTTCATAAGTTTTTTTAATAGGATCAAAACTAAGTTTAAAATCTTGGTATTTATTATATTGTGAAATACTGTATATTTTTTTTAAAAAGTTTTCTTTTATTTTTTCGTTTACCCACATATCTTTGGTTTTTAAATCCATATCTAAGATACTTCAAATGTCATTTGACTTATTTGTTTCAACAATATCAAAGTCAATTAAATCTTTAAGCGCTCGTTCAAAAATATATGCGTTTGTTATCTTTAGGTCTCTTTCAAGAATTTCTCTTATGGAGAGATTCTTATTCGGATGAGTAATCAAAGTTGCTAAAATCACAAATTCAGGAAAAGTTGGTTTTCTTATTTCTGAGTACTTGATTTTTAGTTGTAAAACTTTCTTGTTATATAAAATTTCAATTTTTTCAAAAACCATCTTATCCTCCTTCTTAAATATCTTTTAAAGTTAAAAAACTTCCATCATATTCAATTTTGTCTATTATTGATGAGTATATTTCGTGTGTGTTTATGATATTAGGGTCTGAAGTTTTCGGTATTTTAACTGTGATATCATTAACCGCTCTTTTTGAACCAACGATAATTAAAAGCTCTCGCGCTCTACTAAAGGCGACATTTATACGCTCATATTTTTTTAAAAACTCTCTGCCACTCTTTGATGATAACTTGGCAGGATTACGGACAATATTAACTATTACGTAGTCTGCCTCTTTCCCTTGAAAATCATCGACTGTATTTACAACAATTTCTATATTTTTAAACTTGTGATTTCGTAATTTGTTTTTTATTTTTTTAACATGTAAACCATAAAAACTAATTATTGCTAGTGTTGGTTTTTTATCTAGAGATAAATTTTTAACAGACTCATTTAGTTTAGATACCATGTTAATGGTTATTTCAACTTCTAAGTCATTATAAATACTTGTTGAATTATCTTCTCTCTGTTCAAAGAATATTTCATCATTTTCATCATATGTTGAGTCTATTCAATACACAGAGCTATTTTGATTAATAATCTCTTTGTTTTTATTACCCAGTACTATAAGATTGTGTTCTTTTTGGTCACTAACATTTTGTTCTACTTTAAGAAAGCCGTCATAAAATTTATTAACAATATCCATAATTTTACGATGACTTCTATATTGTGTTCTTAATAGAGTAGTAATTTCTTTTTTATTAACACCAACTAAGTTTTTAAATGCGGATTGATCTAGTAATTCCATCAACTCATAATAATCGTAATCTTTTCCCAGTTGCTCATTAACTGTTTTAACATCACTTGGTTGAAGTTTAAAAATTGGAGGTAACTGTTTATAATCACCTACAAGTATTAATGTTTTCCCATAAATTAATGGCATAAGTATTTCTAATAAAGTTGCTTTTGAAGCTTCATCAATAATAACAACATCCACATCTATTGACTTTAAACTAATTTCTTCTAATCCTAACTTATTTGCCTGCTCGTTTTTATTAAACTTGAAAAGGTTTGATGAGGTAAGAGTCATCGCATAAACATTTATAATATTTTTAATAAGCGTAGGCATATATTTTTTTGATTCTTGTATCATTTGTACTGTAAAGTTATTTGTTGCCACTTCACTGTCAAAATCATCTTCTATCTTGTAATTATCTTTAAGATAACTTGTTATCAAGGAATAAAACTCATTCAGTTCTTCTCTTTTACTTTGTTTTGCTTCCAACTCACTAGAAAAACTATTCAACTCTTCTCTAAGAATTTCTTCTAAATCGATATTTTTTAAATCTAGGTTCAAGTTGAACTTGTTATTTATTTTTTTCAATAAACTTGTGAGTTCTTTATTATTCTCAGTTCGTGACTTATATAGTTTTTGAAGTTTTACTTCTAAATTGTTTATTTCAACTTCTTGATTGTTTATGATACTATCATCAGCCAAAGAATATTCAACTTCATACAGTTCATGTTCTAGATCTGTTTTTAAGAAATCTAAATCTTTGCTCAAGGAGAAAAGAAAGTTATTAAATTCTTTTATTAACGATACTTCATCCAAAGTTTTCTCAAGTGTGGATATCTGACTTTCTAATTTTAAAACATTCTCTAAATTACCCATTTTTTTATTTTGGTATATGTCTCTTTTTAATGCTGCAATCTCTTTATAGATGTCATTACTAAATAAAACTTCTTCACAAATGTTTTCTAAAGTTCTAACAAAATTCTCGCTAATCATAAAGCTTAAATTATTATTTCACTTAAAGTCATCGAATAAGTTTTGATACTTCATTTCATATAAACTTTTTAATTTATCACTTATTACAATTGCCATACTAAAATCTTTTGTGCTCAGCAATTCTATAAAATTTTTTAAATTTAATAATTCATCTTTTAGTTTATCTTTTTTTCTAAACAAGTCATTACGTTTAGACTTAAATGTTTGCACATTAGATTTCATTGTAGTAATTTCTATATCTAAGGCTCTTATACTATTATTTAATTGGTGAAAACCTTTACTATTATTTATAAGTTTTTCCAACTCCATAATAGTATTATTAAATTCTTCGATCGAGAAACTTTCTGTTCTCAAGTATTCAAAAACTGAGTTTGCTATAGATTTATAATAGTTGTACACAACTCTCTCTGGGGAGAAATTATTTTGCGCCTTAGATGAAGTATTTAATCTATTAGTAAGTCTTAATCTATTCACATTTGGTTCATATGGCAGGCGATCAACTACATTCTTAATAGCTTCATGATTTTGACTTGAAATCAAAACTTTTCTATTTTTTTGGGATAATTGATAAATTATTTCACATATAACTTGGGTTTTACCAGTACCTGGCGGACCTTGTAAAATGAAAACATCTTTAGAGTTTAAGGCTTTGTTAACAGCTTCTTTTTGTTCTTGGTTAAGCTCATATTTGTAATTTTCTAATTCTTGTAAATTAGTACTCTCTGTTAGCTCTAATAATTTTGTGTTAAACAAGTAATTTATCAAGTAAGGGTTCTTGGTATTTCCCTCTGCTATTCTTTTTAATACTTGTTTACTTCTCTCAATTAAAACCTCTTCTCCTACACCAGAGTAAGCTAAATAACCTGTTTTGTATGTATCAATAATGTTTTTCTCATTAATGTTTGTAGTCTCTATAAAATAATCAGTTTCAAAAGTTACTTTTAAAACAAATCACTCAGATAATTTATTTGCATGCTTAGTTAGAATACTTTTCAAATCTTTTCTTGTGCCTAAAAAAATATTTTGCTTTTCTTCTCAATAGGAAACAAAATTTATTTGTTTTTCATCTATTGCAACCAACTCTGAGAGCGAAAGAAGTTCCTTACTATCCTTATTTTTATCTAACTCGAAATCAAACAAAACTTCTGGGTCTCTTTGAAACTCTGACAAAGAAGGAAGAGCTCTATTATTAACCAAGGGTATAAGAGCTAAACTTTCCATAACTTTAAAATTATTCACTTTATCTAAATTATTTGTTAATAAATCTATTGTAACAAGATCAACCACATCAAAATAAATATTTTTATTCTCAAGTAACGTCATAGAATCTAAACTTAAATAAAAATAATTTTTGTTTTTCGTTTTAGATACTATGAAAGAATTTAGGTCATCAGTAAATTCTTTTTTCTCAACTTTAACAACTCTACTTCAACTTAAATTTAAAAATGGAAGTGCCACTTTTCTTTGAACGCTTAATAAATCAGTCAAGAAATTTAAATAATTTGATCATTTATTTTTAGTTTCGATAAACTTGGAAACAAGTACACCTATATTTTCTATAGTGCTAGAGTTTAACAAATTCCTTCTTAGTAGTTCATCTGTTTGAAACTGGTTTTTATATTTTATGAGTTCTATCGATGCTTCGTCGATTGTAGTTTCAAAGTCTTGGGCTTTATTTGAAAGTCTAGTTTGAAATATAGAAGTTATAGTTAATACAGGTGCCTTTGGATTAATATTTACAAAAAAACCTAGGTATGTTTCCTTAGGTAACTTTTCTTGACTAGTTGTATTTAGTTCCATTCTGATTATCGCATCATAAACATAATCTTCATTTGATTTTGAGTTTACTTTTCTTGTAGTATCATTCACTAAACAAATAAAACCTTGTTTCATTATTGAATTACGCAAGAAAGATAAAAACTCTTGATATGTTTTTACATTTTGTATTTCAAGCTTTTCAATAATCTCATCCAAGGAGCTGTGATTTTCTTTAAAGCGTACATTTTGCATAAAAGAAAAGTCTAAAAATATCTCTTTATTTTCATTATTCTTTATCATATTTTGCATAATCTAACCTCGAATTAAATATATAAATAAATTATAACACCTTGAGTTTAATTATCTTTATGCCAAAAAAAATAACAAATTTCACAGGTTTTAGTGCGGGAGAGTATTTTCTAGTTTATATAAAAAAAATAAATGATCGCAAAGTATTTTAATATAAAAGCAGTTATACAACAAAGTATTTATCCTGTTATTTCGTTAATTATAAAACTCAGAAAAGAAAAAACACCACAAAGGTGTTTTTCTAAATGTGTTTGTTTTAACTTTTATTACTCTTTTTTATTTAATTACGAAGTTAACTATTTTATCTAAAACTACTATTTCTTTTAAAATAGTTTTCCCGTTTAGGTTTTTAGCAACTTGTTCTAATTCTTTTGCTCTTTTTAGAACTTCATCTTTTGCAGTTCCTTTAGAAACCTCCATTGTAGTTTTAAGTTTACCATTGACTTGTATTGCAATCACAACTGTTGATGATACAAGTTTGGTCTCATCATATGTTGGTCATTTTTGCAAACACACAGATGGTGAATTCCCGATTTTTTCCCATAACTCTTCAGCTAAATGAGGAGCAAATAGAGATAACATAATCAAGAACCCTTCTACATACTTCTTATAGACGGGTTTTTCTTCTTTATAAACCGCATTAACAAACACCATCAGTTGCGAGATAGCAGTGTTGAATTTGCATTCTTCAACCATTTGTGTGACCTTTTTAACAACATCATTATATACGAAATCTAAATTCTGATTTTCGTGGTTATCTACTAAAACCACTTTTTCTATCATACGATAAACTCTATCTAATCACTTTCTAGAACCATCTAAGCCTTTGAAACTTCAAGGTAAGGAAGCTTCAAGTGGCCCCATAAATAATTCATAAAGTCTTAATGTATCTGCACCATGAGATTCAATAATATCGTCTGGATTGATGACATTTCCTTTCGATTTACTCATCTTTTCGCCATTATCGGCCAAGATCATACCTTGATTAATAAGTTTATGAAAAGGTTCTTTAGTTGGTACTATATTTAGGTCGAATAATACTTGATGTCAAAATCTAGCGTAAAGTAAGTGAAGTACTGCATGTTCTTGTCCACCAATGTAAAGATCTACAGGTAATCATTTTTTAAATAAATTCATAGCTTCTTCACTAGTAATATCCACTAGGTTATTTGGACTAGAAGTTAAAATGTATGCCAAATAGTATCAACAAGAACCAGCTCATTGAGGCATTGTATTTGTCTCTCGTTTAGCTTTCATTCCATTGTACTCTATATTAACTCATTCACTCAGATTTGCCAATGGTGACTCACCCGTTTTAGAAGGTTTAATATAATCTGTCTTAGGAAGTGTTAAAGGTAAATCTTTTTCGTCAATCAATGCAACATCACCATTTTCCAAAAATACTAAAGGAAAAGGTTCTCCATAAAATCTTTGTCTAGAAAATAATCAATCTCGCAATTTATAGTTAGTTGTTAGAGTTCCCATGTTTTGATTTGTTATTTTTTCATTTATGCATTCAAGTGCCTTGATTCTGTTCATTCCATTTAAAAATTCCGAGTTAATATGAATAGACTCGCCAACAAAAGGTTTAGACATATCCTTAGTCTCTAAAACAAATTTAATAGGTAAATCATATTTTGTTGCAAATTTTCAGTCTCTCTCATCATGGGCAGGAACTGCCATTACTGAACCTGTTGCATAATCGTTCAACACATAATCAGCTATTCAGATTGGAACATTTTCTTTTGTAATAGGGTTTATTGCGTAACTTCCTGTAAAGACACCATTTTTTTCTTTTGAATCATCTTGTCTTTCCACATCAGTTTTCATTTGAGTGCTTTTGATGTAATCTTGAACTATTTCTAAGTTATCATCTGTTGTTACATCTAAAACTATTTTATTTTCAGGAGCTAAAACAATATACGAAACACCAAAAATAGTGTCTGCTCTTGTTGTAAATACAGATATTGTTTTGTTCAAACCAACCACAGGGAAATTTATTATTGTTCCATTAGATTTTCCTATTCAATTTTTTTGTAATTCTTTTACTGAATTCGGTCAATCCAATTCGTCTAGGCCTTCAAGTAGCCTATCAGCATACTTGGTTATTTTTAGAACTCATTGCTTCATAGGTCTTTTGACTACTTCAAATCCGCCAACTTCAGATATCATCTTACCGTTCTCTAATAATACTTCTTCATTAGCAAGAACAGTTCCAAGGCCTTCACATCAGTTTACATTTGCATCTTTAATCTCTGCTAGGCCCTTTTTATATAATTGTTGGAAGATTCATTGGGTAACCTTATAATAGTTTGGATGACTAGTATTAACTTCTTTATTATAATCGTAACTAAAACCTAATTTTTTCAATTGATTTCTAAATATTATAATATTTTTTTCTGTAAATTCTCTTGGATCATTTCCTGTCTTCAATGCATATTGTTCTGCAGGTAAACCAAAAGCGTCTCAACCGATTGGATGTAATACATCATAACCTTGTAGTCTTCTTAAGCGAGCAAATGCATCAGTAGCTGTATAACCTTTGGGATGTCCAACATGTAATCCTGAACCACTAGGATAAGGAAACATATCTAAAATGTAAGCTTTTTTATCATTATGATTTGTCGTTACATATGTTTGATTATCTTCTCAGAACTTTTGTCATTTTTTTTCTATTTTTTTATGTGAGTATTCCATTTTTTACCTCTATATCTATAAATTAAATCTAATTGTATTTTACAATAGAAAAAACACCAATAGGTGCTTTTGTTATAATCATTCTTTAAATCTTTTTATATAAAGTGTTTTTACCAATTGTGCTAGCATTATGTAACATAAGACAAATGACAAAGCAACCGGTAAAAATACCAATGGTGGTTGTTCCATTTTAACAAGTCTATTTATTGGTGAGTATGGGACTAATATAGCCATACCACAAACAAATATTGTAGATGCATTCACTTGTCATGATGCATTCGATTGAATAAATGGTAATTTCTCTGTTCGATACATTTGCATAACTGCAGTTTGCGTCATTAAACCGACTACGAACCAAGATGCATTAAAGCGACTAGTAGAGCTGGCATCAAAACTATCTGGGTCAACATTTATTCCAGGTTTTATTCCAATATAACTTTGGAATCCGTAAAGTAAAACAATGAACGTTAGTATATCAAATATAGAACTTACCGGACCGTTTATTAAAGTAAACCATATGATATTTTTTGTTCTAAGTGGTCGTGGATTATCAGTAAACTTTTTGTCTACTTTATCAAAAATAAATGCAAACATAACTATATCATATAAAAGATTTTGAAGAAGTAAGTGAATTGGTTGCATTGGTGAAACAACAGTTATGAATAATGCCACCAATACACTTAGAACATTTCCAAAATTTGAAGCAATTGTAACTTTTATGTATTTTAGAATGTTAGCTAGCGAAACTCTTCCTTCATGAACTGCTATTTCTATTGGTAATAAAGAGTCATCCATCAATATGATGTCTGCTGCATCTTGAGCAATGTTTGAAGCATTTGCAAATGATATTGCAACATCAGACTCTCTAAGAACAGGCGCATCATTTATCCCATCACCCATGAAACCAACTACGTGACCTTGATCTTTTAATGCTTTGATTATCATAGACTTGTGTAAAGGACTCAGTTTGACGAAAACGTTTCCTTCTCGTGCCGCCTTAGCAAGTTGAGATTCATTCATTTCTTCAATTTCTTTTCCAGAGAAAAGTTTTGTTATTTTAAAGTCGACCTTTTTACAAATTGCTCTTGTGATAACTTCACTATCACCAGTAAGAACTTTTGCATCGATTCCTTTATTTTTTAAGTTTTTTATAATTTTTTTTGAAGTGGTTTTTGGTTCATCGAAGAAAGTAGCGAAACCATAAAATATCAAATCTTCTTCTATGTCTTCGTCCTCTAACTCATTGTGAGCTACACCTATAACTCTAAATCCATCTTCATTTAAAGCCTTTGCTTTACTTACTATTTTTTCTCTGTAATCATCTGTTAATGGTTCAATTACACCATTCACAGCTATTCTGTCACAAATTTTTAAAACTTCTTCAATTGCGCCCTTAGTGAATATTTCCTTTTGTTCTTTTTTAGAAAGAATTACAGATAACATTTTTCTTTTAAAGTCAAATGGAACTTCTCATTCTTTAACATACTCTTCAACATTGGGTTTATCGATTAAGTTTGATAATAATACAGCATTATCTGTTGGATTTTGAAATCCAGATTGGAAGTAGCTATTTAAATACAAAATTCTATTTAATTTTTCATTACGTTGATTTGTAACATCCAATACTTTTTCCAATATGATTTCACCATTTGTTATAGTACCTGTTTTATCGGTACAAAGTATATCAATGGCACCCATGTTTTGTACAGCATTTAAGTTTTTAACTAAAACATTGTGTTTTTTGATTTTAGAGTAACCTCTAGTAAGATTTGAGGTAACAATAATGGGTAACATTTCTGGAGTAAGTCCAACTGCTATCGATAAAGAGAATAATGCTGCATTTAATCATTTGCCATCTCCAATAGGTCTTAGACCAAAAACTAATAAAACAATTGGAGTAACTGCAAGCATAAAAGCAATCAATAAAAATGTTATTTTACGAATACCTTTATCAAATGAACTCTTTGGTCTTTTTTCTGTTATTTTGTCATTTATTGTAGAAAAGTATGTGTTTTTTGCTGTCGCCACAACGATCGCTAATGCTGAACCTGAAACTACATCTGTTCCTGTATAACAAATATTTTCATACTCCAAATAATTTGTGTTGATATTTGTATCTTTTTTTTGCACAGGAAATGATTCTCCTGTTAATGCAGCTTGATTAAGATATAAGTTATTAGATCAAACAATTCTTACATCTGCTGGTATTAAGTCACCGTTTGATAGATAAATCAAATCACCAGGGACAAGTTCTTCTGTAATGATATTATGTGCTTCTTTGATCAACTTGATAGAGTTGGCATTATCAATTGTTTGCACATTAAACTCTGTATTTCTTATTACTTTACATGTTTGCTTACTATCGTATTTCATTTTTTTAATGACAAGAAATGATCTAACTTCTTGAAAAAATGTGATTGTTCCACTTAGAACAATCATAAATAGTACCAATAAAGCTCCGAAAAGATCGAATATTTCTGACCCACTATCTGAAAAATATTGATAAAAGCTAAACGAGTCAATAACTATTAAAATTAAGTTAAAAGGGCTTAAAAAAGATTTAACAAATGCGTTGAAAACATTAAAACGTTTAGCATCAAGTTTGTTTTCCCCATATTTAGTTGCAAGTTCTTCAACTTCGTCGTCATTTAAACCAAATCTTGAAATGTTAAACTTTTTTAAAACCTCTTTAGAAGATACATTTGAGAAAACAGCTAGTTCATTGCTCATATTTTTAGCTGTATTTTTTTTATTATTATTTTTAATTTCGTTTTTCATAACCTCTCTCCTTTAAAGAGAGTGCTCGTTTTATACTACTGAAAAATTGGTGCATAATATGGCACTCCCTTTATTTCTATTTTTATTGATAAGTTCCATTTTGGCGGAAGGAATGCTCATATTACCACCTCTTTCTAATGCTTATTAATTATAACTTATCTTAATATAAAAAATCAACTTTAATTAGTTGATTTTACTTCTTTGAGATCGTCAATTTTTGATTTTCCGTCTGCTGTTAAAATATATGTTGGATCTTCTTCTTTAGGTTCAATTAAACTTCTAACCCATGTTTTCTTGAAGTATAAAATTAATGCAGGTATCAACTTAAATGTTTCGCATAGACATGTAATTAAATGAACTCATACGATGTCTAAGGTGAATAGCCCTGACTCTGGGAAAATGTGTTTGTTAGCTAATATAAGAAATGCTAGAGTTGGAATTTGAATAGTTCAATTAAATCCAGAATCCATCAAGAATGAACTTATAACACTACCACCCGCTCTTAGAACGGAGTAACAACAATTATTAATCATAATAACTGGATAAGTCATAGTATATATAAAAATCATTCATATACCAATCCTGTTTGCTTCAGGAAGAGCATTAGGGAATATCAAGTTTGGAATTACAAATGAAAGACCAGATAATAATGCTGTAAAACATATACCTATAACAAAACTTAGTCTCATTAAATGAGTAGCGTTGTATTTAGCTTTATCAAACCTTTGTGCTCCTAGCTCATTTCCAACCAGGGTTGATATACCGGCATTTAAACCATGATACATTGGCGAGAAGAAGGCCATTAACATGGTTTCATACATTGCATTAGCCGTTAGTGACTCTACGGAGTATAAAGCTCTCAATTTAACTTGTAATACTTGTGCAAATGCATAAAGTGTTTCATTAAATAAAATCGGAATAGACTTCAAAAGAACAAGTTTTACAATGATTCTATTTATCAAAAAATGTTTGATTCTAGGAATGAATTCGAATCTTTTAATTGATAATAAGCAAAAAATGAATATAGTTTGCATTATTCTAGAAGCAACTGTTCCATATGCAGAACCTTCAACTCCAAACCCTATAAATCCTGGGATAAATGTTGGAGATGTTAAGAATATATTACAAGTTGAATTAGCTACAAGTGATATTGACGCCATAAATAAAGAATAAAATGGTCTTCTTGTTTCTCTTAAAACAGTTACAGTCACTTGATTAATTGTTAATAAGATGTAACTCATTGAAACTATTCTATAATATCTGACACCTTCTTGCGTTGCTAGCTTTGCTGCTTCGTTTTGAAAGTAACTAAAATAAGACATAATTGAGTCTTTTTCAGCTACAAGTTGGTCAGTTGGTTTAGATACATTTAAAGGATGAGTGGTGAATCCTATCATCTTCTCAGTAATTCCTGGTATAGCAAACAGCATAAATAATACTGTTATTGATAATGTCAAATACATTTTCAAGGCTGTTACTTGTTTTAGTTTTTGATACTCACCCGCACCGAAATATTGTGCTGAAAATATTCCAGCACCATAACAGAAACCAGAAACCATACAAAACATAATTATATATAGCTGATTACTTGCTGAAACCGCATTAACACCTATTTGACCCGCTTCATAAAACATACCATCACCAGCGTAACCTAATAATCCGTTTTGTTCAAGTAGCTTCAAAAAATCAGGGTTTGTTGATAATTCCTTTCAACCAGAGTCTTTAATGTAGTTTAACAATTCTTGAAACCCATTTATATGTTCTGGCCTAAGATGGTTAACAAAAATATTGTCGACCAAATCTGTAGAAGCCATAATAACTTCTTGGAGTACTGATCATAAAATTATTGTCAACGTCAGTTTATATCATTGTTTTTCTGCAAAAAATCTTTTTTTAACTTTATTCTTTTTATGAATAGTTGTAGTATCAAGACTTTTTTCTTTCAAGATGTAGTTGTCTTCTTTCATGATTACCCCTTCTATTTTCAATGTTTAATAAGAAAAGACACTTCCCTAAAATACATGAAGTGCCTTATTTGATTCTAAATGGTCGGAACAAGTGGACTTGAACCACCGACCTCACCCTTATCAGGGGTGCGCTCTAACCAGCTGAGCTATGCTCCGTAAAACAATATTAATTATAAGATAATCATTCATAATTTGCAAACTTTTTTTATAAAAATAAATTATTAATTATGATTTTTTATCAATCAATAAAAAAAACATCTTTATTTAAGATGTCGCAGTTTCAATAATGGTGGTTTTGGACGGAATTGAACCGCCGACACGTTGAGCTTCAGTCAACTGCTCTACCAACTGAGCTACAAAACCATTAATAATGGCGACCCCAACGGGACTCGAACCCGTGATCTCCTCCGTGACAGGGAGGCGCGATAACCAACTTCGCTATGGGGCCAAAATGGTTGCGGGGGCAGGACTTGAACCTACGACCTTCGGGTTATGAGCCCGACGAGCTACCAACTGCTCCACCCCGCGATATAAAATGGCGGAAGATGAGGGATTCGAACCCCCGCTCGGGTTTCCCCGACTCTCGGTTTTCAAGACCGACCCCTTCAGCCAGACTTGGGTAATCTTCCGTATTTATTTCGTTCCACATAATTCGCGAATTTATCTAGAGTCAAATTATGGTGGACCTTATTGGACTCGAACCAATGACCATCCGGTTATGAGCCGGATGCTCTAACCAACTGAGCTAAAGGTCCATAATATAAAATTGATAAATATATGGTAGCGGGGAAGAGACTTGAACTCTTGACCTCCCGGGTATGAGCCGAGCGCTCTAACCAGCTGAGCTACCCCGCCATATATATGGTGGACCCGAACGGGATCGAACCGTCGACCCCCTGCGTGCAAGGCAGGTGCTCTCCCAGCTGAGCTACGGGCCCATATATAAAATAAATATTAAATTAATGGTCGGGAAGACAGGATTCGAACCTGCGACCCTTCGGTCCCAAACCGAATGCTCTACCAAGCTGAGCCACTTCCCGAAGTAATGAATATTAATTTTGAATATTCATTAGTTGTTCCTAAAATGGCGCGCCCTAAGGGACTCGAACCCCTAACCTTTTGATCCGTAGTCAAACGATCTATCCAATTGATCTAAGGGCGCAAATAATAATAAAAACAACCAAAAATATTATAATACAATTTTTAATAATTATTGCGATTTGTTATAAAATCGACAATATTTATTATAACAAATATATTTTTAATGTATATATTTTTTTCAATTTTTGTTAAATAGTTGCAACTTTTACATTTACAAGTACTTTAAAACCCACCGAGGTGGGTTTTGATTATTTATTTCATTTTGGAGGTACCAGTCGGAGTCGAACCGACGATCAGGGAGTTGCAGTCCCATGCCTTAGCCTCTTGGCTATGGTACCATTACAAAAAATATTATAACAAATTTGAACTCTAAATTAAAAAAAGTTAGAAAATTCTAACTTTAAATTTTTGTTGCTATTATGTTGTTGTATCTATCAACTAAATAATTATCTAACTCTTCATTGAATCCAAATGGTTCACCTTCTTTTGAAGGTAAAAATCATTTAGCATATAATGAGTCTTTTCCATAGCCTTCTTGTATTTTATCAATAACACTTTGCAAAGGAGAAGTTTGGCTTGTTTCTTCTACGATAGCCATTTGACTTTCGTGAGAATAGATAAAGTTGATAAATTTGTATGTTAAGTCAATATTACGGTTACTTTTACTGATAACTAAGTCGTCACTAAAAATATTTGTTTTTTGTTTTTTGTCTTTATTAAGTTCTGATTTTGCACCAGGTACACCAGTAATAACTTTTGGAGTTTCAGCATTTTCTTCTTCATCACCTTCTGCACTAGCTTCTTGTTTTGAAAGACTGTCTTCTTCTCCGCCTTCTGATTCATAATCAGGTGATAGTGATCATAAAACATCACCATTATACATAACAGCAATATCATAATCACCATCATGAACTTTATCCATTAATTGATCTCCGTATACCCCAACATTTCTAGGTTTTAATAGTTCTATTACAGCTTCGGCTGCTTTGTCAATTTGTTCCATTCTTGAAGGTAATGTCTTGTTATCATCTTTATTCGGTACAGATTCGACATTTCCATATAATTTTTCAAACGCATACATAAATACGTTTTTTGGGTCTTCATTAAGTGCAACGTTAAGATTTTCTTGAGCTGCTTCTCATAAAATATTTCAACTTAAATTTTTTTCATTTAGTATTCAACCATCAGCTTCTGGTTGAGTATCCGTATTTTGATAAATCAGGTTATTTTCTGGAGATGAAATATCTTCTCCCTCATTATGACTTTTCAAAAACTCTAAGACATTTTCATTTTCTAAGTTGAAAACTATTCGAACATCTCCTCAAACATAAGGCACTGAATATGAAAGTATATTTAAATCTTCATTTTTTCCAACTGTTGTTAATTTCATAGTTTCTTGCAGGGCATCATTTATAGCCTCAGTTGCATTTTCATCTTTTTTATCAGAGCATTCTTTTTTATTCAATAACTCATTAGGAGTTTTGATATTTTCTATTTTACATCAATCAATTTCTTGTAACATATTTTCTTCGGCCATTTTTTTAACCATATAGTCACTTGGAACCATGATGTCATAATTGAAAGTGTAGTTTTTGTTATATAAACTTTCGTTAGAGTCATACTGTTGATAGTTTATTTTAACATTATTTTCAGATTCAAATTGCGCTAGTAATTTTGGATCAATATAACTTCCTCAGTTACCAATAACCAAATCATAGATATTGTTCATAATGTATGCTGTTGTAACTAATGAGAATGAACCCAAAAGAATAGTTCCCATTGAAAGTTGTTTTCAGTTTCTTTTGAATCATCTGTTTCTTGTTGAAACGTAATCTGCAGACAATACATCAGGAAAGTATTTTGCTTTTTTCTTTTCTGTATCAATCTTAATATTTTCTAGTTTTTCATTGTTCTTTTTGATATTTGATAATATTTTTGCTAACTTTGAATCAACTACTTTTGATTTTCTTTCTTCATATGATGCTAATTTCTCTTGATAATTTGAAAGCTTGTTTTTTGATGCTTCTAGCTTGATAATTGCTTTATCTAATGCATTTGAGAACGAAACTTTTTTGAATACTTTTCATTTAGCTTCTTCTAGCATTTGATATTTTTTAGCTATTTTCTCATCAGTTTTTAATTTAACTGCTTGTATTTTTTCGATTGTTGAGCGAAGCTTAAAGTTATTTCTTCCTTCAATCAATTGATCTTTTTTTATAGTTAGTTTTGCAATTTTTTTATCATATCATGTAATAAGACTTTGACTTGGGTTTTGCAAACCATTTTTTTCTTCTTTTAAATTGTTAATTTGTTTAATTAAATCATTAGCTAACTCTTTATCGTAAGAGTCTCTTTCTTTGATTCAATCAAGTTCTTTTTCATAATAACTAATTTTTTTATCTAACTTAGACAATAATGAAGATAGTTTTTTATTTCTCTTTTCATTTTTTGATAACGCAAGTTTAGAACTCAATTGACTTTTCTTAAGAGTTAATTTTGCATGAATTGTTTGCAATCTACTCTCTTCTTTTATTTCATTTGAGATTCTATCAAGTTTTCACTCCAGTTTACTAATTTTTGCGTTGTGGTTAATTGCATTTAACCTTTTTACTTCTAATGAAATAATTCCATAATTAATTCATTTGAATATATTCATACTTCTTCTAAGAACTGTATTTGTTTCAACACATTTATTGTAATAAGCAATTTTCTTTTTTAACTGACTTATTTTTTTTATTTTATATTCACCTTTTTTAATTTGATTCTTTGTTTCATTTGCTTTTTGAAATGAAAGATGAACTGCATTTCAGATGATGATTACAAATAATATAACTGCTACAAGCACTGTACCAAAAGCGTTTATATATGGTTGCATTTTTTTAGCAGTATAAATAAATGTTGATACGTTAGTTTGTCCACCACCTGTGAAATATGAAATTATAAAGTCGTCAAAACTCATAGCAAAACAAATTGCTGATGCAGTTATTATACAAGGTGTAAGAATTGGTAATACAACTTTAAAAAATGTTTTTGTAGGTGTTCCACCAAGATCTTTAGATGCTTCCAAAATATTTTTATCTAATCTTAGCATAAATGGAAGAACAGTAATTATTACATAAGGCACGTTAAATGAAACGTGTGCTGCAATTAGAGTAAAAGCTCCAAACTTTAAACCTGCTATAACAAATAATAGCATCAGTCCAACAGCTGTAATAACATCTGCATTTACTAGTGGTATATTTGCTACACGCACTCAGTTGTTAGATTGTCTTCTTTTGATTCTCGCTAAACCAACACAAGCCATAACACCAATTACAACAGATATAATTGTCGATACCATTGCAACAAATAGTGATACGATAATTGATTTAACGAATGGTGAGTAACTTAGAAAGTAACTATATCATTCAGTGCTATAACCTTCAAATGAGCTAAGAGTTTTTCCAGAGTTAAATGAAAAAAACATCATAACTGCAATTGGTACATAAATAAATAATAGTATTATTGCGAAGTAACTTGATTTAATGAATTTTTTCATTTTTTAGACCCCCTTACCTCAAATTTATTTGAAATTAATTTCATTAACCCCATTATTATAAATAGTAGGGCAGCAAGGACAACAGCTACTGTAGCTCCAAATCCAAAGTCTGATCCTTTGAAAAAGTAGTTTTCAATAATTGTGGTAATTAAATTAATTTTACCGTCACCCATATATCTCACAATAAGTAGTGAAGTTGCTGCTTGAACAATCACTAATGTAAATGCTGTGAAAATACCAGGTAAAGATTGCCTAAAAGTTATATGTCAAAAGGCTTTTGCTTTACTGGCTTTTAAATCAAGCGCAGCTTGATAATAATTTGGGTCTTGGTTTTCTAGAGCATTATATATTGGAGAAATTGAGAATGGTATAAACATATAAACCATTCCAATTATAACTGCAAACGGAGTTCCTATTGTTGTTGAACCCATTAAGTAAAATAAACTTCTCAAACCAAGTATTTTTAGTAGCATACTAATTCATATTGGTAAAGTTAATAATATTCATACGTTTTTAGCTACTCATTTACTTTTTAATTGAGATAGAATCAGCGCTATTGGGTAGGCCATTATAACGCAAATAATACTTGCTATAAAAGCATATAAAAGTGATAATCCCATAACAGACATTATTCCTGATGAGCTAAACAATTTTCAAAAATTATCTAAGTTTACAGAAAACTTAAGACTATTTCCAGTTGGCTTAACTATTGCAAATATTATGATTCCTAATAATGGTAATATTACTAAAATTACCATTGTAAGTATGAAGGGTAATAAAACTGGTCATATTTTCCCCTTCATTGCTTTGACAACTTTGAAATTGCCGATTCTTTCCTTAAGACTTTTTTTAGGATAGACGAATTCTTGATTTTCACCTTCCGATTCGATTATTTCAATATCTTCTAATTCATGTTCAACTTCTTGATCTAAGTCAAGATTGTCATTTAAAACATTTGTAGTATCTTGATTAATCATTAATCGTCAATTTCTTTTCACATTACATGAAGATCATTGTCAAATCATTTTATAGAAACTTTCTTGTCAAAATCGTGGAACTCGGTTGTATGTGCAACAAATGTTCTATACTCAGTTTTGATAGTTATCTCATAATGAACACCTTTGAAAATAACATTTTCAACGATACCATCAAAGTAACCTTTTCCGGGTTCTGAAATCTTGATATCCTCAGGTCTGATAACTATGTCAATATTAGTTTCGTTTTCACCAAAACCTTTGTCTATACAATCAAACTCTTTTCCATCAAATTTAAGTCTTAAGTCTTTTATCATAACACCATTGTCAATGACATTTGAAACTCCGATGAAGTTTGCAACTCATCTATTTTCTGGTTCATTGTAAATTTCTTCTGGTGTTCCTATTTGTTGTATGTTACCTTCATTCATAACGACAACTCTATCACTTAGTGTTAGTGCTTCTTCTTGGTCATGTGTTACTAAGATAAATGTTATTCCAATTTCTTCTTGCAAATCTTTTAACTCGTTTTGCATTCTTTTTCTTAATTGTACGTCAAGAGCCGACATTGGTTCATCAAGTAACAATATTCTAGGTTTTAAAACTAAGGCTCTGGCGATTGCCACCCTTTGTTTTTGACCACCACTAAGTTCATGAACTCTTTTATTTTCATGACCTTCTAAAGAGAACTTTTTGATATATTTCATTACTTCTTGTTCTATAAGGTCTTCTTTCATTTTTTTGATTCTTAGACCATAAGCTATGTTGTCATAAACATCATAGTGAGGAAACAAGGCATAATTTTGAAAAATTGTGTTAATCTGGCGCTTATTGCTGGGTATTGGAGTTAAGTTTTTTGATTCAAAAAGCAAATCCCCAAAGTCTTGTTTTTCACGTCCACCGATTATGTTTAGGGTTGTGGTTTTTCCACAACCAGAAGGACCTAAAAGAGTTATGAACTCTCCTTCGTGGACATTAAAACTAACACCTCTTAAAACAACTTTTCCATCGTAACTTTTAGTCAAGTTACGAATTTCCAAAATGTTTTTATTATTTTTCATTGTGTTTTCTCCCTTTAAGTAAAGTATTTAATTGTGATCGCGTAATCTAAGTTATTACGCATTCAGGGAGAGTCATTCAGTTTCTAATATCTTTTCGAATCATTCTGTTCTTGTAATAACAACATCTAATCATTCAGATATAATATATTGAGAAATATTTATTGTATCTATTAGTTTCATTGCTTTACCTCCTATAAAATAATTCGTTCAAAATTTATTATAACACTTAAAACATTTTTGAAAATAAAAAAGAGTTTAAACACTCTTTAATTTATATATATTTAAGCTTTATCGCTAGGATTTTTAACACCATCATCCCATGAACCATTAAATGCTTTTGAGAAATCATATTCTCTTAAATAACTAAGTCCATGATTAACTAATGATTTTGCTACCCCAACGCCATTTGCATTTTTTCCACGGTCGTCGTTAACAGATCACATTGAAAGATAAGCCAATCCGACATTTTGTGCTCAATTATAAAGTTCTTTTGCATCTTCTAAAGTGAACACTCCAGAAACAGTGTCATTAACTCCAATCATAGGAGTCGCACCAATAAGTTTATAGATGTCCTTTTTCAATAAATCAGATACTTTGTAATTGTTCATAATTGATTTTGCTATATTGTCTCTTGTGTTATCAACAGCTTCCTTAGCTAAGTCAAAGTTTGTTTTACCTTGGCGTATTGCCTCTTCGTATATTGGATTACCATAATCCATCAACATTAAGTTTGTTACTGGTAAATCCTTGTATGAAATTCCAGCATTTTTGTATGCCTTAGTAAACTTGTCCATAACATTGTATCCAACGCTGGTTAACCCTGTTGGAAGTACTGGAAGTGTTATAGAAAAGTTTCATGAGCTGTCTTTTTTCTTCATATTTGCTAATGTTTTAGCCAAAACAGCATTACCTGTTTCATCATTTTGAGCTTGACCTTCAATATCAAAGTCTATGTTTTTTGGCATTTCAACATTATGATTTTTTCTTTTTGCTAAATCTACAAGACTTTGGTTGAACTTGATTAAGGCTTCTTCCAATAGTTCTGCAGCTTTATTAATATCCCCATTTGCTTGTTTATAAGCCACATTTCAAGGGTTTTTTTCAATATATCCCCCTGTTGTTGCTCCACCATATGCTACTTTAATATTTTTAAAGTTATTTGATTCAATTAATGGTTTTAAATCTTTTTCATATAACTGACTTTTTTCTCACCAATCGAATCCTTCTCCTTTATTTTCAATACCTGCTATTGATAAATCAAGATAATTACTATGACTATTTACTTGTTGAACAAACGCTAGTGTTAAGTGATCTAAACCAGAAACCTCTCTTATTTTTGATATATCATTTCCTTCATATAGACCGGCATCTAGGTAAGGAGAAAAATAAGTGCTACCATTTGGAGTTGCTTTTTGGTTTATTTTAGAGCTACGGTTCGGGTTAGCGTCTTTTCAAGATATGTAATTAGATTTAGAAGAAGTACTTGGTGTAGATGGTGCTACAACATTACCGTCACCTGGCGTACTTCCTGATACACCATCTCATTGATTAGGCTCCTTTTGAATAATTTTGTCTAGCTCTTTATTATTTTTAATATTCTTATCGTAGTCAATATATCCATCTAATTTTTCTAAATCCTCAGCTTTTGTTACTTCGTCTTTGGCTTCATTTAAATGACCTGATAATATCTTAGCAAAAGTAAGTTTTTCAAACCCTGCACCAGATCTTATGTTTTGGTCTAGTGGATTTTTATCAGCTAAAGCCTCCTTACTTTCATTATTACTTTCAAACTTAGACGGATAGTCTCTTGTTAAGTAGAACATCGAGATTTGTCCTAACCCTTTTTCCACTGCAAATTTTCTCAATTCCAATGCATCCTTAGCAGTAAAATTATAAACCGCTTTTTCTGCACGTCTACCAATTCAAGGAGTAACTCCCATATGTTTAAAATAAAATTTGTCATCTCTTGTCTGATTATTTTCATTAACATTTTGATTCATAATCTTTCAAGTATTTTTTGTATTCTCAATTGCTTTTTTCATGATTGGTAATTCTCAATCTTCATTTGAAGAGTGCTTATCAGTATATGTCAAATATGGTAATACTAGATTTAATCTAAAATTCGTACCCAAGTACTTGGTGAACATGAATAAAGGAAACTCCTCATCTGATAATAATGAAATATCTCCATTTCAACTTTCTTGTCCAGCGACACTTGAGATTCCATCTTCTGTTGAGACAACAAGGGACAATCTTATATCAAAATCATTATGTTTTTCTAGAAGTATTTTTAAAGCCCCTGCTAAAAGTCTTTGAGAATCCGCATAGCTACCTTTATTTGACAAATAAGGTGCTGCAAAGTAAAAGTCGAATTTTTTTGTTGAGTAATTCTCTGAAATCTTTTGTAACTTATCTGCTAATTCTTCTTCTGTTAAATTATTTTTATATGCTTCATGTCAAAGGGAATTTGCAAACGGTCCAAATGATATGGTTAATTTTTCAGTTTTTAGACCGTTGTTTGTTCATTCTTCAAATCTTTTTTCAAATCATTTAGCTGAATTATTTGAACTCCTATTTGGTGCGGCGTCTCACATAGGTACTAAGTTATCTTCGTCGCTAGCATTTTGCATAAAACCTAATGTTATGCCGTCATTATCACTAAAAATTTCTTTGTTGTTAATTAATTTACCTAGGTTATTATACTCGTTATTCTTGTCAATTAGACTTTTTTCAGCATCACCGTGATGGTTTGAACTAACACCTTTCTCTTTTAAAAGGTATTCAGCAGTATCTTTAACTATACCGATATCTGTATAAGGTGTAAATGATAAATTATCAGTTATATTAAGAATTTGTTTCTTTGCTAATGTTGACTTTGTAATAGAGTTAGATAAATTTGCAGATCTAGCTTGAGGACCTTTTTCACTTGATGAACTATAATCTTTTGTTAAAACTTCTCCTCACTTCATTGATTTTGATTTGTTATAAGTTTTGAGTAATTGTTCACCTTGCTTTGTGCCCCCATCGGCATTTGGATTTTCTATCTTTAAAGGTTCGTTTAACTCATTTACTTTAAAGTTTGTACACGCTACTGCATTTGAAGCAACAGCTGTTGACATAGATACTGTCAACAATCCAATTAATAATTTTTTCATTTTTTTAGCCCCTTTATTATTTTTATTTATTTTAAACAACTTATTGTATCAAATCAAGTTTAATCAATAAATCGGTGAATTTTATATGATACACCGTTTTTTTTATGATGTGGTGCTATTTCGTTTGCAGAACTTTTGATAGAATGTGAGGCATTTTCCATTGCAACACCCACACCAGCCCATTCTATTGAGCGTCTATCATTTTCACCATCACCAAAATAAATAACTTCTTCTTTAACAATATTATAAATATCTGAAACAATTTTTAAGGCATTTACCTTATCGACATTCGGTGGACTAATTTCTATATTCATAGTTTTTTTTGAGACATAACTTCAAGCATAACTCTCGTAGTTTTTATTTTCAATAAACTTTTTAAGATATTGTATGTTGTTCTTTTTTCCACAGGCTATTACTTTATATGCTCTATGTTTTATGTTTTTATTGTTAAAAATGATAAGTTTCCTATTTGTTATTTTCTTCATGAACCAAATAAAAAGTCCGCCCTTTTTTATCACATAAGATATCTTAGGGTCTTCTATATAAGAAAAACAATTTATTTTTAGTTCCTTAGATTTTTCATAGATAGAATTTACATCTTCAATCTCGAAAAACACTTCTTTAATTATTTCGTAAGAAAAATCTTTTTTTAATTTATATATTCCTCCGCCGTTTAAACAAATTACAAATTCTTCAAACTCGAAACTTCCGATTTCTTTTGCAATGCTTAATACTCTACTTATGCTTCTCCCGGTGGCTATACAAATTTTCATTCCGGCTTCTCTAGCCATGTTGATAGCTTTTATATTTTCTTTTGAAACCTTTCTCCCCTTACCAATCAAGGTACCGTCAAGGTCCAATGCTATCATTTTATATTTTTGGTTGTGCCTACTTTGCAAAGTGAATTAGTTGGTCTTTTCCTATAAAACCTGAATGTCTTTGTTTTTCTTCACCATTTTCAAATTTAATTAAAGTTGGAATTGACATTATTCCATATTCGTTTGCTATTTCTTTCAAGTCATCTGTATTAACTTTTATAAAGTTTATTTCAGTTTGTTCCTTTGCTACCTCATCAAATACGGGTGCAAGCATTTTGCAAGGTCCACATCAGTCTGCATAGAAATCAACTACAGTGTTTGATTTTGATATTTCGTTTTTAAATTCTTCTTTACTAGTAATAATTTTTGCCATTTTCTTTTTCTCCTTAAAGTATTTCTTTTTCTATAAAGTGCGCTACACCATCTTCGTTATTAGAAAGAGTTTTGTGTGTAGCTATTTTTTTTAAAGTATCAATTGCATTATCCATAGCAACTGAATAATCAGTTTTTTCAAATAAAGGAATATCATTGAAATTATCCCCGAAACATATTGATTGGAAAGATTTATTCTTTTTAGCAAAATGTTTTGAAATAAATTGTGCAGCTTCTCCTTTATTAATATTTTTGGGTATTATCTCATAAACTCTGTTTGTATATTTGATTATGTCTAAACCTCTTTTGGCAAAGTTGAAGTCTTTATGAAGTTCTTTTTCCTCAACTTCACCAGCATTATCGGGTAAGATTATTGTTAAATGTGATATCGGTTTTGTTATCTCTTCAAGTGACTCAATTACCTTATAATCAACCTTCATTATATCGCTTCAATATCTTGAATTTTCCCCTGGACCATATACATAAGTTATGTCGTTGGCAAAATAGTGAACTTTATATTTGCCAACCTTGCCAAATGTTTTGTTAAATATTTTTTTTATTAATTTTTGACTTACATATATCTCACGTAACCAAGTTCCTGATTCAAAATCATAAATATGAGTACCATTATTTGATACGGCTATTCCACCCAACTTATCAATTCCGATATTTATAGCTTGTGTGAAAATTCCATCTTTAGTACTTCTTGCGGTTATTGGAATAAAATAATGACCGTTTTCATAAGCTTTTCTTACTGTATTCTTCGTTCGTTCGCTAAACTCATGATTAGAATTTAGTGCAGTCCCATCCAAGTCAGAGAATATTAATAATTTTTCTTTAAATTCATTTCTCACGTTATCACCTTTTTTAATTATATTATAGTTTTTCTACCAATTTTTAATAAAAAAAATCATTCTTAAGAATGATTTAAAATCTTTTATGGTCCGGAATAAGGGACTTGAACCCCCACGTTTTACAACGCCAGATCCTAAGTCTGGTGCGTCTGCCAATTCCGCCAATTCCGGAAAAATGGTGTCCCGTATAAGACTTGAACTTATGACCCACTGGTTAAAAGCCAGTTGCTCTACCGACTGAGCTAACGAGACGAAAATTGAACAAAATTATAATAACATATTTTTAAGTAAGGTGTAACTAAAACTCTAAAAATTATTATTTTTATCGTAATCCTATATTAATTACAATTATATAACTACAGAAATTCCTATTTAAATCTAACTAGGATTTTTTACAAGATATAAAATATATTATTATAAATTTTCTCTATTATCTTTAATGATAACTGACATTGCTATTGTAATTAATATAGAAAATATAAGATTCAATGCCCAAAAAATTCAAGTTACAAAAAGTCAAGATAACAAAATTGTAGTTACAGAGAAAACTAGACCTAGTATTGCTCCTGTGTAGTTTTTTGTTAATTTACCTTTTAGTAAAGTTAATATTGTGTAGGTGCTTATCCATATAATGTTAACCACCAAATAACCAATTACCATGCCATAACCAAGTAAATTGAAAGAACCAAGGGCTGTTGAAACCGTCTTATAGAATATAAGTGTCAAAAGTTGGTTTAAGAGCAAAAATGTTGACCCTATAATAATTAAAATAAAAACTCATTTCTTCATTATGTACCCCATATTTCTTTAATGATACAATATTTCACTTAATAAAAAAACAATCTTCTTGTAAGATTGTTTTAAATTCTTTTGATGGTGCTGATGATAGGACTTGAACCTACAACCTACTGATTACAAGTCAGTTGCTCTGCCAATTGAGCCACATCAGCATAAAAAAATGGTGGAGTGCGACGGGCTCGAACCGCCGACCGCCTGCTTGTAAGGCAGGAGCTCTCCCAACTGAGCTAGCACTCCAACAATAAAATAATGGTAGCCTGTACGGGGATCGAACCCGTGTATGCACGGATGAAAACCGTGTGTGTTCACCGCTTCACCAACAGGCCATAAAAAATGGCGGCTTTTGCAGGACTCGAACCTGCGACCAACCGGTTAACAGCCGGTTGCTCTACCAACTGAGCTAAAAAGCCATAGAGCAAAATCTACTTATTCATAATAGCATATAAATATAAATAAAAGCAACAAAATTTTGAATTTTTTTTCTTTTTTTATTTTTAATAGAACTCTATCTATGAACTTGTTAATAATATCACTCTTTGGATAAAAATCTATAACTTGGTGTTCAATGACAAACTTTTTGTTGTTTACTCAAGAAAATAAAAGTGTTTCAATAAACTCCTTCTGATTTTTTTTCATAAAAAGGCTTTCAAGAACAAGCTTTTGATTATACTTGCCTACAATTGCACCCTATAATAATGCAAAGTTTTCACATTGTTTTAAAGTCTTAATACACTAACTAAAGACGCTATTAGATTAAAAGAACGAGTTTTTTTATTATTAATCTAAGCTATATGAGCGATTTATGACATCTTATACCACTTACATTGCTCATAATTGATATTGAGATCAATTGCAAGCGGCTTAATCATGTTAAAAAATCTACACTTTTGAAGGTGTAGATTTTATTTAATATATACACTAATTTTTATCCGATTGTTACATCTTCTTCTAAATATCCGTAATTCTGTTTGTTTTTAGGTTTAACGAAAGCCAACAAAGTATTAGATATACCTAATTGACCTATAAACATTGTTATTACTAGCATAATTTTACTTATGACACCCATTTGAATAATCTGACCATTAGTAAATGGTTGAAAACCAACGGTTCCAAAAGCACTACAAACATAAACAATTAGTTTAATGATTGTGGACTCGGTATTTTTTGAGTCATCAGTGTTAAACAACATCTCGTTAGAGTCTAAATAAACAACATATATGCTGACCAATACAATCATGAAGGAAAGTAATACAACAGCAAAACTTCTTTTAACTGTTTCGTCTGGGATACGTTTCTTAAACGCTTCTGTAGAAGATTTATTTCTCATTATTGAGAAAATTGCTATAAAACAAATTGCTAGAGTCGTTGTTCTAATACCACCAGCCGTTGAAGAAGGCGCTGCACCAATAAACATTCAAATTGATAAAATGAACTTTGATCCAGCAGTAAAATTATTAATATCCACACTCGCAAAACCAGCATTTCTACAAGAAGAAACATTGAATAATATATCAATTATTCAAACATAGGCTGGTTTTCATATTTTTTCTGAGTGCTCCCCGTTACTATCTTTATTAAGTAAGATAGCACTATTCTCGATCGTTAAATATTCAGAAAGAAACACTAAAACTGGACCCAATATAAATAAAGTTACATACACTATAAAGTTAAGTTTTGTGAATAAAGAAAACTTAACTGTTTTACCTAATTTTCTAGCACGAAATTTTCTTTTAATATCATGGTATGTTGGATAACCAAGACCACCAATAATTCATTGAGCTAAAAATGTAAATTGTAGGATGTAACCTCTTGAGTCATCTTGATTATAAGGCTGCAATGAGTTTCCACTCAAGATATCAAAACCCGCATTATTAACAGCACTCACTGAATGAAAAATAGACGCTCACAATGATGTTCCAAAATTATGATATGGATTTGTAGTAGTGTTTGGATTCTCTTGCAAATAACTCTTTGACATTGGAGTGAAATAAAACCCAAAAAACAGAATAAATGCTCCGATAATTTCTACAGAAAGGAGAAAGAAGAACGCATCTTTAATCATTTCAACAGTGTTTGCAAGAGAGTTACTTCCTCTTTCGGTGTTTGCAACACTTTGGTCGTCTAATGAAATTTTTTTATTTAAAAATACTAAAAATACAATTTTAACAGTTAGAATACCGATCCCACCCATTTGTATAAGAAGCAATATTAAAAACTGGCCAAAAAAGCTATATCCAGTGTTAGTTTGTATCATTGTAATACCTGTGTCAGAAAATGCACTTGAGGCGGTAAACATACCAGTTATAAAGTTTCAAAAATTAGACTCCTCTTTTACAACACCAGGAATGCTCAATAAAAAACCACCAATTACAATGGTAAGCAGGTAAACGGATATAATCCTACCGCTAACCCTAGAAAACGGCCATCAATTTTTTGGTTTTGCAAAAAAGGTTTTCTCAGATTTTTCAGTTGAGTATTTTCTTTTTGACCTTTTCTTTTTTCCAGACTTAGGTTCACCAGTTGTAAGTGAGTTATTATTAGAATTATCCACAAAATCATCTCCTAATTAATAAAACTACCTTAAATTATACAACAAACTTTAAAAGAGTTATATAATAAAATGAGTAAAGAAATGAGGGGCAAAATATGGCTAGAAAGAAAAGTTTCGCTATTATGGGAGCGAATTATTTTGGATTATCTGTAGCCCAGACTTTAGAAGAAAAAAAACAACATATAAAAATATTTGATCTAAATGTTGAAAAATTAAATTTATATATGTCTGAGTTTGACTCTATTGAAGCTGTTGTATTAGATACTACCAACAAAGCAGCACTAGAGAAAAATGGAATATCACAATTTGATGGAGTAATTGTTTGTTTTGGAACAAATATGGAAGCAAGTATACTTACTGTTCTAAATTTAATTGATCTAGGTGTTGAAAATATAATCGTTAAGGCAAGAGACAAACATCATAAACGAATTTTATTAGCACTTGGATTAGACGAGGACAAGGTAATTATACCTGATGTAATAACAGGAAAAATGGTTGCAACTAAGTCGCTTTTTGATATTGAAAGTGAGGTTCAATCAACCGATGGAGAATATGTCTTTACAAGCATCAAAGTAGCAGAAGAAAACGTAATTAATAAAACAATCGGAGACGCTGGGTTGAGCTCAAATAAAGACTTCAACATTGTTCAAATTAAAAGAAATGGTAAAATTGTCATACCCGATGAATATACTACTCTCAAAGAAGACGATGTATTAGTCGTTTTCGCTAAGAATCATATGATAAATGACTTAGTTCTTAAAATACGTGGTGAAGATGAGTATGAATAAAAGCATTAACTAAAAAAAGAACCAAGGTTCTTTTTTTAGTTTATTTTGTACAATTATTAATTTTTAAAAGCTGCATCTGCAAGTTCTTTGATTATATTGATTGCAATATCTGGATTAACATTTCCACCAGTACATTTCATCAACTCACCCATTATTGTCTTTTCTACCCTTTCAGGTCTGTTTATAAATTGTTCTTTTATCAACGAAGTATTTTTTTCAACAATAGGCATTACTAATCTTTTGATTTCGTCTGTGTCACTTATAAGTTTTCAATTATTTTTCTCTATAATTGAAAGCACGTTTTCATTACTTTTGATTTTTACTGGCATGATCATTTTTACATGTTTTGAAGAAATAACTCCTTTATCTGTGAGTGAGATGATTTCAAATAAGTCTTTTGGTTTTAAATTTGACCCCTTCAGAGTTATATTATCCTTATTTAATATTGCTTTTATTTCTGTTATTAAAAGGTTCGCCACTTTTTTAGGGTCAGCACCATAACTTATTGTCTCTTCAAAAAATAATGTCAAGTTTAAGTCTGAAAGAATATAATTTATATCATCCATTGATAATTTATAATCACCAAAGTATCTTTTTCTTTTTACTGATGGTAACTCAGGTGCATTAATTATAGTTTCATTTATTCATTGTTCATTTAGTTTTATCGGAAAAATATTTGGCTCGCGTGTATATTTATAATCAACCGCATCGTTTTTAACTCTCATTAAGACAGTTTCTTGTTTGTTTTCATCAAAACGTCTAGTTTCTTGTTGAATTTTGTGCCCGTTAAGTAATAAGTCTGATTGTCTTTTGATTTCAAACTCAATAGCTTTTTTTACATTGTTTAGCGAGTTTAAATTTTTAACTTCTACTTTGGAACCATAGCCGTCATATCCAAATGGACGTAAAGAAATGTTTACATCACATCTTAATGACCCTTCGTTCATTTTAACATCACTTACACCTAGGAATAGCAAAATCTCTCTTAAACCATTTACATAAGCAACAGCCTCATCAGATGATCTAATTACTGGTTTAGTAACGATTTCTATCAGCCCTATACCACTTCTGTTATAATCGATAAATGTCAAATTATCTTTGTGTATCTGTTTGGCTGTGTCTTCTTCGATATGAAGTCTTTCTATCTCTATTTTTTTAGAAGTATTATTATCTAGTTCTATTTCTAAAAAGCCATCTTTCCCTATTGGAAAGAATTGTTGAGTTATTTGAAACCCTTTGACTAGATCAGGGTAAAAATAGTTTTTGCGATCAAATCTTAGTAAGGGGTCTATTTTCAAATTTAATGCATTACACGCAAGTAACGCAAGACGAACACATTCTTTATTAACACTTGGTAAAGCTCCAGGATAACCAAGATCAACCTCGGAAACCTGAGTATTATGTTCAAGGCCGAAATTAACTGGTGCGGGTGAAAATATCTTTGTATTTGATTTCAACTCTACGTGATTTTCAATACCAATTATTACTTCAAAATTAGTCATTTGTCTCACCCCCATTTTTTTGTTTTGCAACTACTTCTTCTATATACTTAGATACTTGTAATAATTCCAAGTCATTTTTTGGTCTGGCATTTAAATTTATACCTATTGGAAGACCGTTGGATTTAATAAAAGGCAAAGTTATTGAAGGCATACCGTTGAAGTTAGCTAAAATTAAAAGATCTTCAAGAAATACTTTTTCATCATTATCTCTTTCTTCTACATCAGTACCTAGAACTTCAGAAACTTTAGGTGCCACATTCAAACTTGGTGGCAAAATTAAAATATCTATCTCTTCGTATACTCTTGATAACTCTTCATTAATTAATCGTCGTACCTTTTTAGATTTTGCAAGAAGTCTCTCTTGATTTTCTTTTTTTAACTGAAAACTTCCAATAACAAATCTTCTTTTCACTGTGGATCCAAAGTTTTTTGATCTTGAGTTTCGCATAATTTCAAGGTAATCTTGTCCTTTTTCCCTTTTACCAAAATTAATACCATCCAGGTTCGCGTGTGTGGTTGCACCTTCTGAGAAAGATATCATCATATATGCGGCAGTTATAGCATCGAGTAGCTCTTTTTTGAAGTCTACAAAAATAACTTCATGGCCGTCTTTTTTAACCTTATCGAAAAGTTTTTCGTAGCTTCCAAGCAAACTTTTATCCATATATTTTTCTACAGATGTTAAAAAACCAAACTTGATTTTTTCTTTTTTTTCATTTAAGTTTGCAGAAAAACTTTGTTTGTTATCTATTGATGTAAAGTCATTGTGGTCTAAACCGAAAGAAGCATCGCACAATATAGCCATATCTTCTACACTTCTAGTAAAAAAACCAACATGGTCTAAGCTTGGAGAATATGGTATCACACCATATCTAGAAATACTTCCGTAAGTTGGTTTAAAACCAACAATACCTGTATAGCTTGCTGGTTTACGAATTGAATCACCAGTGTCTGTCCCTGTTGAGTAAGGAACTAAACCAGTAGCCACTGCAAAAGCACTTCCGCTTGAACTTCCACCAATTATTCTTTCTTTATCTAAAGGGTTACGAACTTCTCCGTTGAACGCAAAAAGTCCAGTACCCCCCATACCTAGTTCATCCAAAGTGGCCTTACCACAAAGGATAGCACCAGACTTATCAAGGGTTTCTGTTATTGTTGCGTCAAAAGTAGGATAGTAATTTGATAAAATTCTTGAGCTACCAGTTGTTAGAATGTCTTTTGTCGATATGTTGTCTTTTGTTACATAAGGAATTCCATAAAGGGGATTATCAAAATTTTTTGTTTTTTCCAACTCCTTTGCTCTTTCAAGGGAATGATCTTCGGTTAAAGTCACAAGAAAGTTTGAGCTCATTTCTTCTTTTAGGTTTTTAATAGTTAAATTTGTTAGTTGGGAGATAGTGATTTCTTGATTTTTTAATTTTTCGTTTAGTTCTTTAATACTTAAAAACTTTATTTCCATTAGTTCACTACCTTTTCAATTACCACATAACCTTCTGATGTTTGTGGTGCATTTCTTAAAACTTTTTCTTTTGGTGTTGTTTTTGAAACCTCATCTTCTCTTAAATAACTATTTGTTAAATCAAAAGGGTAATGTGCTTCCTCAACACCCTCAGTATTTATTAAAAGCACTTTTTCAAACTTATTTAAAATATCATTTTCCAAGTTTGTAATTTCATTTACCTCATTTTCATCCAAGTCCAGCATAACATCGGCTGCTAGCTCTTTTATCAAATTCTTTGTGATTTTCATTAATTTATGTCTCCTATCATATTGTTGAACTCTTCTTCACTTAATATTTTAATGTTTAATTTTATTGCTTTCTCTAATTTACTTCCTGCATCTTTACCTGCTAAAAGATAATCTGTTTTTTTGCTAACACTATCTATAACTTTAGCACCGTAGCTTTCTAAAATATCTTTGAAATGATTTCTTGGTTTAGATAGCGTTCCAGTTATGACAAAGTTTTTGTTGCTAATGGTTTCGTTGAAAACGCTTCCAATATTTCCTAAGTAAATTAAATTAACACCGTTTGCTTTTAAGTCGTTTATTAAATCTATATTTTGAGTTACTTCTCTTCAATCTATTATTGATTTTGCAACAATTGGACCGATATCATATATTTTACTAAAATCTTCGAAACTAGCTTTTAGGATATTGTCAATATTTTGAAAATTAATAGCCAAAGTTTGGGCTGTTTTTTTACCAACATGTCTAATACCTAGTCCAAAGAATATTTTTTCCAAAGAGTTTTTTTTAGAACTTTCGATGGCTGTAAGTAAATTTGAGACAGACTTATCGCCCATTTTGTCGAGTGTTAAAATTTTCTCTTTGCTAGTTTTCAATGTATACAAATCAGAAACTTTTTTGATTAGACCGTTGTCATAAAGTTTTTCAATAATTTTTATACTTAGACCTTCGATATTCATTGCGTCACGAGAGACAAAATGCTCAATACTTCTGATTCTTTTTCTTGGACATAAATTGTTGATACAATATTGGTCTACTTCATCTTCAAATCTTTCAAGTTTTGACTTACATTCTGGACACTCAAGAGTTTCTTTTCAATTTTCAAGGTTATTATAATTATCATCTTTAACAACTTCTATAACCTCTGGTATTATATCACCCGCTTTTTTTACCTTGACTTTTGATCCAACTTTTATTTTTCTATTGTGGATAAAGTCAGAATTATGTAAAGTGGCTGCTTGAACAGTAGTACCAGCAAGCTGAACAGGTTCTAAAACTGCATTATAAGTTATTTTCCCTGTTCTACCAACAGTGGCAAAAATGTCTTTCAATAAAGTTTCTTTTATTTCTGCGGGAAACTTATATGCTATTGCTCACTTTGGTGATTTAGATGTATAACCAACTTGATCATATAAATCAAAATTATCTAGTTTGATAACAACTCCATCAATTTCGTAATCAAGTTCGCTTCTTATATTGTTGATATAGTTAATATGTTCCAAGACATCATTAATATTTTCGCATAATTTACCTAACTTATTTACTTTAAAACCAACAGAGTTAATAAAATCTAATGATTCAGAGTGTTTGTGATATTTGGTTCTATTCATATAATAATATAAAAAAGCATCTAAATTTCTGCTTGCTGCTATTGATGAGTCTAATTGTCTTAGTGTTCCAGCAGCGGCATTTCGGGGGTTGGCAAAAAGAGGTTCATCGTTGTCTTTTCTTTTTTCATTTATTTTGTCAAACTCTTTTTTAGAAAGAAAAACTTCACCTCTAACTTCAAAATATTCATCTGAATTTTCTATTTTTAAGGGAATACTTTTTATTGTCTTAACATTATTAGTTACATCCTCCCCATAGTAACCATCTCCTCTTGTGACACCTTTTTGTAAAACGCCGAACTTATAAAGAAGAGATATAGATAACCCATCAATTTTTGGTTCAACAAAGTAATTATAATTTTTATTACCTATACTTTTAAATATTTGATCATCGAAATTAATCAAATCACGTTCGTTAAAAGCGTTGCTAAGACTTAGCATAGGCACCTGATGTTTGTGTTTGGCAAACTTATCTAGTACGAGTCCCCCAACCTTTTGAGTTGGAGAATCTGATGTAACTAGTTCTGGATTTAAACTTTCTAGTTCGATAAGTTCTTTCAAAAGTGAATCATATTCAGCATCTGAAACCAAAGGCGCATCTAAAACGTAGTATGCGTGGTTTCACTCATTAAGCTTTTTTTTCAAGCTATCTAACTTTTCCTTTATATTGCTCATAATAATATCTCCTATAAACTTAATCAAGTATATTTTTTAATAATAACTGGTTCATTTGTGCTTACTTTTCGTCTTTTGATGAAGTCGAACAATCAATAAACAACAACATTTAATAATACTATACCCATTACTATCATAACAACACCATTTGTTTTTGTCATATCTGGGTATATGAAGTTTATAAACTTAACAACTATCGGATTGTAGAAAGTTAAATAACTAATCAATATCAAATCAATAATTCCTGTAAGCCCTGTAGTTCTAATTTTTTTCCTAATGAATATTCAAAAAAATGATAAGGCTAAAATAACCATTGCGAGAATAAAAGTTGTTCAAAAGTTAACATTTTTATTTTTAAATATTGAAGTTCAAACGTAAAGAAAGTTAAGGTAGTTATCGTTTGTAGATACAAACGGCTGCTCCATACCTAGTGTTATAGCGATGGAAATTAACATAAAACTTATAGGAAGTAGCAATATTGTGAAATTTGTCTTTTGGTCAATAAATATTTCAAACTTTGATACAACCGAATAATTACGAGACATTCAAAAAGCAGTCAATATCAAGAAGACAGTAAGTATTCCGAAAAGAAGACTTTGTATATAATAACCCAAGACAATGTTAAAGAAAAATATATCAATCAATGAGAATATAGAAAGTTTTAGTAAATCTTTAGTAAAGTTTCTAGAGTACGTTTTTTGAATTACAAATATAAATCCATAAAGAAGAAATAATACTTGGTAAGAACTATCTCAAGAAAAACAAATATAACCACCTAAAACCATTCCATTAAAAAATGTGTTATTTCTTTCTCTATACTCAGAAGTGGTGTACTTCAATAATAACATTATTGAATAAAATACTAAGTAAATGAATATTGACTCTCCTCCCCAGAACGATGCGTCAAAGTAAGCTATCAATAATTTACTTATTGAGAATATAATTAGAGATATGGCGAACAAAGCACAAGTATTTATGCTTTTAGTTTTTTTCTTTAAAGCCTCAAACATAGTTATGAATATTGAAGAGAAAAGAAATGCATCAATAATAAAACAAAAAGGTTTTATGAAATCTTGATACTGGTAGGTTTCAATATTACCCAATATTATCAAAGATAATTGAAAAGTATATCACCCTTGAAATGGTTTGAAACCTAAAAAATTAAATAATGTTGCGTTATTGAAAAATGAAACAGGATTATCTTTTAATCAGTTCAATATTGATAATGTATTTTTGTGTCGTGCAAAACTAACGTTATTCACGAATTGGATACCAAAAAAATTAATACCTACAATCAAAGCAACTATTCCCATGTAGATGATTGTGTTCAATGAGAAAACGTTTGTTGATAGTCAGTACTTTGAGAAAACAAAACAAAAAGCGATAAACAAAATTGTCAATGCTCATATGAAATATATAAAGAATATATAAGGTAGTACAGAAATAAGTTGTAATGGAAATGTTAGTACTGATATAAATGTGAAATAAGTAAAAAAACCAGCTGCAATTGCTGAAAAACTATTCTTTATTTTAAACTTTAAAAGTTCTAATATAATAGTCCCTGATGTGTAAAACATAAAGATAATAGGTATTGTTAACACAATAGGGAATCAAATTGATAAACTCGTCATTTCTTTTCACCAAATTTATTATACCATTCCCAACATACCAACAATAAGCCTAGAAAAAAATAAAAAAAGGAGTGTTATTTCCCTTTTATAATATAAATTTTTTCGTTATTTGAGCTGACATTTATATCTAATGTTTCTAAAGAAATATGGGCAGCTGCACTGTCGTCTTTAATTCCATAAAGAGCTTGTGATAGTTGTTCTGTATTGTCGACAATATCATTTACATCTATACCATTCTCTTCAAATCGCTTTTGACGTTCCTCAGCGAGTTTTTTTGTTACTATTTTGTTAATCAATGGCATATTAATCATGATCCCGTTCATCATTTTTGGAGAAAATAAATAAGCGAACAATACTAGCACAACACCAGAAACAAAAATAACTCCAAAGAATAATCCGATTAAAGGTTGAATAGGTGCATTACCTCTTGCTGATGATTCTACATCAAACTTATTTTTTATCACGAATCAATTTATCAAACTCATAGTTATAGCCGGTACTATAAGTATTAAAAAATTATTCAAAACGTGTTTTTTAGTTGAATTGTAAGTTGCGTATTTTCAAACATAAAACCATAAATAAGCATATCTAGCTACTAAAAAGATCATTTTAATTGTGTAAAGGGCAATGATACCTGACACCAATGCGAAGTTTTCCCCACCTGCATTGGTTATCTTACATATATAGCTTATTGCGAAACTTAACACTATATAAATAGAACCTAAATAGTTTTGAAACTTCGATACTTCCCCATACCTACCCTTTGCATGAATAAGGGTTATTTGTGCTTCGCACAAAATTATTAAAGCTGTTGAACTAGCGTATAGTATAGAAAAGTACGGATTATAAAACATGAATCTCAATGCTTCATCTTCACCGCTCAATGTTTCCAGAGACTTTTGAGCAATATCACCATACAATGCACTTGCAAAATAAGGTGATAATATTGACATATTTATAAAAGTAAACCCAGCCACTAAATAAATATAAAGCTCATATTTTGCGTAGCTTTCTCACTGAATTCTACCCCGTTTGGCAACTAGAACTACAAAGAACTCTCTAAATGATGTAATAAAATTTGTCATAATTAGACGCGTGTTAACCGCAATTACAAGATATAGCGAAAGAGTAGAAGATACTCCAAGACCAAGAACAAGTGATGCTATTATAACGTCAGTATTTAATAATAATGATGTACCAATTGAAGAAACTACAATTTTTCGCTTGGTAGTATTTAGTTTGAAACTATTAAAATCCTTGTAATATTTCAATCAAAGGTATTTCTTTTTTGCATATAAATAAATCATTGCACCTTTAATTGGCGAATAAAGTAATATGGATATAAATGGAATTATGGCATTCACATTTTTTAAACTAAGCAAATAGAATAGTATCCAATATACTGCAATATCTGTGAATAATATTACTAAGCGTCTAATTGAGTTTTTATTATCTGCTGCGATTAAGTTTTCGTAGACATTAAATCAATAAGAACCTACAAAGTTTTTGAAACCAAATATAAGGGTAATAATCAGTAGCGCTCAATAACCTAAAAGTGTAGTCTCGCCGTTTTGAGTGATATTCAACCCAATTTGCTTTCAACTAGAAGTATCAAATATGCTACCATTTGCAGAAACACCAACATATAGAGGATAAATAAATGCTAGTAACAAGACAAGAATTATACTAGTTAAAGCAGATTTTTTATAAGCTTTTTTTGAGGTAGAATAAATTTCGTTAGCGGTTATTCAATCATTTTGAACAATGGGTTTAACCAATAAAATCGTTGTTGCTAAACCAAGAGAACCTTCGGCAGTTGCAATCAATGCCGAAAAGGAACTAACCAACCTGATAAACCCGTTAAATTGTGATCCAAACTTTTCCAAAACCCAATAAATAGTTAAAAATTGAATTATGGCATTAAAAAGCGATATAGTAGTACCAATAATAATACTGAAAATACCCTGTTTTGTAGATACCATTTAGTCCTCCTCCTTATATAAATAATATTTTATCATTTAAACTCTTTTTTTAGATAGGAATTCCTTTCCGTTTAAGTATGCTAAATCATTTTCAAAGTTCTCGAAACGTAACTTGCTTGCAACTAAGCCAATTGCTTTAACACCCGTTCTTTCAGCACCATATCTAAAGTCACCAACTATTGGTGCTTTAAAAAAGCTACATATTGCTCTTATCTGATGTTTTCTGCCTGATAAGAGTTGAATCTCATAAGTATACTTAAGTTTATCAACTAATTTATTAATTTGTTGGCAACTCTTATAACCGGGTTTTTCTATTTCGGAATAAACAGATTTTTGCTTTTCACTATCATATAATATAAATCCCTCAACAAGGCCCTCGGGAAGACTATCATTTTCCAAAGTTGCCTGGTAGTATTTTTGTATTTGCAATTTATTTTGTATTGCGAGAAGCATAACATCTAAAGTCTTTTTATTTTTTGCATAAATTACCAGACCTGCTGTCAGCTTATCTAACCTATGAACATGACTAACAACAAAACTATTTTCTTCTTCTGGACTATATTGTTTTGTTCTTATTAAGTATGTCTTAACCATGTTATCTAGACAAGGATTTATTTGCGAGTGCATTTCTACATTGTGGTTTTTATCAATAATAAGAATGTTTTCATCTTCAAAAATAATATCTAAACTAGAGAAATCACACATTACGAATTCATCTCTCAAAACACTTTGTGATGAGTCGTATACCTTAATCTCATCCCCGGCTTTTAATTTAAGTTTTTGATCTTTTACTTTCTTATTGTTTAATTTGATTTTGTTAGTTCTAAATCATTTATAAATTATAGATAGTTTAGTTGTTTTAAAATTCTTTTTAATGAAGTTAAAAATTGTTTGATTCTCATCATTTTGATTTACGTTTAAAATTGTCATTATTTCTCCTATATGAATATTGATACTAATATTAGTATGAACGATATTAAATTGTTAGTTAGGTGTAACATTCATGAGTAAGTTACATTCCCTTTGGTTAAAATAAAAGCACCACCCAAAATAAAACCACTTGATATGTAGCTCAGTGAATGAATATAATCACCTGTAAAACCAAAGTGTAGAAAACCAAAGTAAATTGAGCTTGTAATGTATGCGAACCACTTATTAGAAACATTCAAGAATCAGCAATTACGAGTTACTATTTCTTCACATATAGGTGCTAATAAAACAACATATATAAATAAAATAGACAAGTAAATAACTTTTGTTATGGTTGGTGTGTTTTTATTTTTTAACGGTCCTATTAAACTTTCTTGATTATTAGATTCGCCTTTTATATTAAATATTCAGTTATACAAATATACAAATATACCTTGACAGATAGCCAAAATAAGCACTATACCAACAAATGTAACAAGTAATAACTTTACTTTTTGAGTCTTTAAAGTTTCTTTAATTCTTTTAAATATAGTACGGTCCTTAGTCATGACCAAGATAACAAGGATGGTGGTTGACACAATATATAATCCTATGGTTAAAAAACTTTTTATATCGTCTGAGTTCGGTATACTCAATAAAAAGATACTTAATAGAAGAGCTAATACAGGTTGTAAGAATGTATAAATGTAAAATCATCCATAACCATTTTTTCAAAAGCCCGAACCGTTTCGCATATAATTGAATATAAAACCAACACCAACAGATATAAGAGTTAGTATTTGGAGTGTTGCTTGTACATTTACCGAACTTTGTAAATTGAAAAAAATTGTGAAAATTATCGATAACAATAAAGGTACAAATAATGCAGAACTTGCAAAAATCATACCGTCAGTTTTTCAGTTTAATATATCAAACTTAAAATTATGGTTAGTAGAAAAATGTTTATCTTGTCAACTTTTAAAATCAAGTTGTTTGTTTTTTTTATTTTTTGGATGAATTTTCACATTACTCACAATAAGCCACCTTTTTGTCACTATCTAAATTATAACGAGAACTCTGCAAGAAATAAAAAAATAAAAAAAATCTCTTTTTATAATTGTGGTTAAAGTTCACCAAAATTATTTTTGAGATTTTATTAATTTATTTTACGATTGCAACCAAGTCGCCTTTTGCTACTTTTCCTTTTTTTACTATTTCTAACTTTTTGCCTTCCATAGAGTCAATAGTAAATATTAAAGGTGATTGTATAGAAGGAACTTTTTTAGCCACTTCTTCTAAGTCAACAACAACTAACTGGTCACCTGCAGATACTGTTTGACCTTGTTTAACTTTTACATCAAAACCTTCACCTTCTAGAGTAACTGTATCTAAACCTATGTGTAAAAGAATTTCTACTCCATTTTTACTTTCTATTCCATAAGCATGTCCAGTTGGGAAAACAGTTACTAACTTTCCAGCCATTGGTGCAACAAAATCACCATTAGATGGTACGAAGGCTAAACCATCACCCATCATTCCTTCTGCAAAGACCTCGTCTTCTACTTTTGCTAAGTCTATTATTTCACCATCAACTGGTGAAAAAATTTCAATACTTTTATTTTTTGTAAATAAACCCATATTTAAGCACTCTCCTCTTTCATTAATATGATATCGTAATACATTACATTAGTTTAATAGTTTATTTATTTTTCATCAAATTTTTCACTAGTTCTAATACTTGTTCCGAAGTATCACACTCTAATGCTTTTGAAGCCAAATCTTTTGTTTCTTGAGTAGTTAGTTTTGACATTATGCTTCTTGCTTTCAAAATACTAGTTGCAGACATAGAATAAGCATCAAGCCCAAGACCCATCAATAGTGGTATAGCGTCTGGTTCTCCAGCCATTTCTCCACACATTCCAGCTCATTTCCCGTGTTTATGTGCTCCGTCTATTGTAAGTTTCAACAACTTTAAAATACAAGGGTTAAAAGGTTGATATAAGTAGGTTACATGCTCACTCATTCTATCTGCAGCCATTGAATATTGAATAAGATCATTTGTTCCAACACTGAAAAAGTCAGAGTATTTAGCAAATTGTTCAGCATGAATTGCTGCTGCTGGTATTTCAACCATCATACCAATTTGTAGGTCTTTTCCGACACTTACACCTTCACTCTCAAGTTGTTTTTTACATTCTAAAGTAAAGTTTTTAGCCGCTAAGAACTCATCAACTGTTGCTATCATAGGGAACATAATTCCAACAGGACCGAAAGCACTTGCTCTAAGTAATGCTCTAATTTGGTCTCTGAAAATATCTTTTCTATCAAGTGTAAATCTTATTGCTCTGTATCCTAAAAATGGGTTCATTTCATGAGGGAATTCGAAGTAAGATAATTTTTTATCGCCACCAATATCTAGTGTACGTATAATAGTTATTTTACCATTCATATCTGAGACAACTTTTTTGTATGCCTCAAATTGTTCTTCTTCTGTAGGGAAGTGATCGTTATCCATATACAAAAATTCAGATCTAAATAAACCTATTCCTTCTCCACCATTTTCTAGGACAGCACTAACATCTTTGGGACTACCAATGTTACCTTCTAAAACAAATTTATCATACCCGTCTTTTGTTAATGTTTTTTTTGTTTTAAATTGTTCTAGCTCAGCTTTTTCCTTCAAGAAGTTTTCAGCTTTCTTGATTCATTCTTCTTTACTTACTGGGTTTATTTCTACTTCTCCTGAGTTACCGTCAATCGCAAGGATATCACCGTTTTTAGCTTCTTCCAATATTGTTTTCAGACCAAGAACCGCTGGTATTTCCAAACTTCTTGCCATTATTGCTGCGTGGCTTGTTCTACCACCAATATTACATGCAAATCCTTTTACATATTTTGGATTTAATTGTGCTGTTTGGCTAGGTGTTAAATCTTCTGCTACAATTACAACTTCTTCTGAAATGGTAGCAAGATCAACTACAGGCAATTTTAGAACGTATCTTATCAATCTATCTGTAACATCCTTAATGTCTGCTGCTCTTTCTTTAAAATATTCATCTTCCATTGCATTAAACATCTCAATAAACTTGTTTGCCACTTCACTGATTGCTTTTGCTCCGTTATAATTTTTAGATTTTATTAATTCTGTGAACTCTTCAGCCATAGCAGGGTCTTCTAAAATTGACGCATGTGCTTCGAATATAGCAGCCTTTTCTTCACCTAACTTCTCTTTTGCAATAACTTGAAGATTTTCTAAATCTTTTTTTGCATTTATGATTGCTAGATTGACATTATTTAATTCTTCTTCTGTGTTAGTAATATTATTTTGAGGTATTATGATTGGTTGTTCATCCAATAAATAAACCTTAGCCAAAGCTATACCGTTGCTGGCACCAATACCATTTAATTTTGTTGACATTATTACGTATTCCTCCTAATTTATTAAACATACTTATTATACAAAATTATTACCCCTATATTTTTAGTTTTTTTTATTAAAAAAATAACCCAAGTTAGGGTTATTTGTTTTAGATTTTAGATTTTCTTTTAAATATTAAAGCAGAGAATAATATGAATATTCCTGTTGCTACGATTCAACATGAAACAGATAATCAATAATTTATTCCACCTTTTGCTTTTAATTTAGATTCAAATATAGGCTCGAAATTTTTTGAAAGCTGATTGCTTGCTGATTTTTCTTTAGCATATTGAATATCAGCTGGTGTTATATATTTGATCCCTTCATAAGGAGTGATAATTGTTGTGCTAAGATCTGAATAAAAATAATCCATATAAAAGGGGTCGTTAGAATATCCTCTATATATTCAAGAGAAGTTGCCTAAAAAGTTGATGTTATTGAATTGGTTAGCTTTATTATAAACACTATTATATTTTTCTAAGGCATCTTCGAAAGTTAAGTCCTCTTGATAAGTTTTGAATACATCTACGAAATTAAAGTTATCAAAATTAGTTGCAACATTATATAATTGTGTAACTAAAAAGTTCATAACCATTAATTCTGGGTGTTCATTATAAAAGTTAAATAATCCTTTGTTGTATTCTAAATCATGTTTATCTTCTTCTGAAGGTCTTGAAGAATCCTCTGTTTCACCCAATATCAAGTTGGTTGTTCCAACAACTCTTGGTAATAAAGAATTGCCTTTAAAACTTATTGAGTAATTTGAAATGTATGATTCATTTGCTAATCCATATCAATATTTATCGTAAACAGATGTTGCATAATCAAATAATTCAGATAGATTTTTTGTTTTTTCATTTCCTTTTAGGAAATTTGAATAAGCTTTCAAGTTAAGTTGTGATCTACTTGTTTGATTTGTAAATGAACCAAATAAATAATTACTGTCTAAGTTTTTAATTGTGGTGTCTGATTTATAGTCTTTTGTAACCTCATAAACTGGTTTTAAAACATTATCATAAATTTTTCAATTTTTAAGTACATTATCTTTAGTTGTATAAGATTCTATACTTGATTGCCCCATAAATAAGGCTCTTGCTAATAAATTATTAGAAATCCTTCCGTCATCCTTAGAAAACTGATTGAATAAGTTACCTAATTCACCGTAAGGTTTTGAATCAGTAAACACATCTTTCATGATAGAATGAGTTTTAAATTTTTGATAAAAGTCGCTTCCTAGTTCATATCTTTTATTAATTAAAGAAAGTTTTTTAGTTTTCTCGTATTTTTCAAAACTACCTGTACTACTTAGTTTTGTTGAAAGCCCAATTGCCATCGGTGTGAAACAAATTGCAAGGACAACAACAATATTCAATAGAGTACCTATAGCTGAAGTAAATAAAGAAGTGATTATAGTTATAAATGGGTATACAACTATCGCAAAGAAGTAAAGAAATAATATTTGTGGTACTTGAATTTTAGATACTAAGTCGCTATCTAATTTTCCAGTATATATAATTGGTAATGAGATTAACACATATATAGTTACATACATTAATATAACTATCATTGATAATACATATCTTAGAAAAAAAGAATTTCAAATATTAATACCTGCCCTTAATTCAATGTTCAATATTCCTTCATTTATATGTTTTTTATAAAAAAACAAAGAGACTAATGACATAAAAAGACCAAAAGTGAATAATACGATAATGTAATAAATTGACTTGGTTACTAATGAATTTGTTAAAACAGACTCGAAAGTTTTTCCTGTGTGAGCTCCAATTAATAATAGTAATATATTCAAGACTAATACAATTGAACCAATAATAATTGTTGGTTTATATCTTAATATTTGTTTTAAGTTAATCCCTAGGAGGATCTTTGTTGTTTTAAATTTGTTACCAAATTTGTTAGATTGCTTTTCCATTTTGTCCTCCTTTATAAACATTATTTAGATTACTTAGATCTATTTTTTTGGGATCTACAAATTTTTTATAAATATCTATAATTCTCTCTTTTTGATTATCAATAATTTTATCGAAAACAATTTCGCCATTTTTAATTAGAACTAAGTGATTTGCAATTTCTTGTAATTCCTCTATTATGTGGCTAGTTATCATTATTGTTACACCATAGGTGTTTAATTCTTTCAATATAGATATAAACTCAAGTTTTGATTCAACATCTAAATTTGCTGTTGGCTCATCAAGAATTATATATTTCGGACCTCTAATAAGAACGCTTGCCATTATAGCTTTTTTCTTTCAACCTGCCGAAAGCTCTTTTAGTTTTTTACCCTTGTGCTTATCTAAACCCAACATATTGTAAATTGGCTCAATGTTAGGCATAAAGTCTTTTTTTTCCATACCATTTGCGGCACACAAATAGTGAATGTACTCATTAAGTTTCATATCTAAAGGTATATTGTTTGTGTCAGGGAAAAAAGCCACATTTTTTAAGTTGTTATTCTCGTGAAGATTTTCACCATTAAGCAAAACATTCCCTTCTTTAAGTCTTACCTCTCCAAAAAGTGCTTTAATTGTTGTGGTTTTACCTGCTCCGTTATCGCCAATAAATGCAACAATATCACCTTGATTTATATTAAAAGAAACATTTTTTATACCTGTCCCGTTTTTAAAAGTTCTAGTAAGGTTTTTAATTTCAATCATATTTTTACTCCAATCTTGAAAGAATTATATCATTATTGGTCTAGTAAAAAGTTTTTAAAATTAAAATATTTATATATAGCTAAGAATAAAAAAAATGAGTTACTACTCATTTTAATTTTAGATAATTGAATTATCTTTCATAGCTTGTTCAATAGCTGCAATTGCTTCTTTTTCGTCATCACCAGTTGCTTCGATTGTAACATCTGCACCAGATTTAACAGCAAGCGCCATAACGTTCATAATAGATTTAAGGTTTCCCTCTTTGTCTCCTGATTTTATTTTAATTTCAGAAGCAAATTTAGAAGCTTCCTTAGTTAAAACAGAAGCTGGTCTTGCATGTAATCCTACTGGATCAATAACTTTAGCTGTAAATGAAGTCATTTTTTATATCCTCCTAACAAATATATTATATAGAAAAGTAAATACTTGTGATAAGAAAGTGTTACTTTTTGCTTCAAGATTTAGATACTATCGGAATAGATTTGGTTCCATATGATGGATTCGAAAATGCAATTACAAGATATTTATCTGTAATAGAAGTGACAATTCCTTCACCAAACATTATGTGATCAACTTTATCACCTTTAAATACACCTGACTCTATTTTGGTTGGTTCTTTATGAACCAAACCAGTAGGATACATTTGGCTTGTCATCTCAGTTGGAGAATGAAAGTAAATATTTTTTTCAAAGTCATATAAACTTGGATCCAATTCTCTAATAAACCTAGATTCTCCAAGTTCACCACCCACTAAATATGAAAAGCCACCTGATACATAGCTAATAAAGAGCATTTCTTGCGCTCTTGTTATTGCCACATAAAAGGCTCGTCTCTCTTCTTCGAGATTCTCCATACTTGTAAATGCTCGTTTTGAAGGGAAAATATCTTTATTTAATCCGACGATGAAAACAACCTTATTTTCCAATCCTTTAGCTGCATGTATAGTAAGAAGAGTAACTTTATTTGGAACTTCAGGAGTCTCCGATGAGCTAGATAACGACTCTTCTTGTAAGAATTTAATTAATCTATTAATTTCTGGTTTTTCTAAATCATACTCTTCATCAAACTTTTGGAACTGATCATAATAGGCTCGTAAGTTTTGGAGGCTTTCTAAATCTTCTTTTGATTGAGAATTTATTTTTTCTTCATAGCCACTCAGTTTTATCATTGACTTCGCAAGAGTGGCTAGTTTAGTGTTCTCCATAAACATCTCATTTCCTGTTTTTAGAGTTATTATCAAAGAGTCTAAGTTCTTTGTTATTTCTTTTACTTTATTCTCGTGTTGAGTTAAAAAGTCGAACATGTTCAAATTCATTTCCTTTGCCGCAGCAAAAAGTTTTCCAGATGTAACCGAACCCACTTTTGGAGTGAAATCAAATATTCTTTCAAATGATAAATCATCTTTGATTGAGATCGCTTTTAATAACGCTGTTGCATCTTTTATAACTTTACGTTCCCTAAATTGATAACCACCAACTAAACTGAAAGGTATTTTAGCATTGGCAAATTCTTTTTCAATTTCTTGTGACCAAGCATTTATTCTGAAAATCACATAAATATCTTTATATTCGTATTGCTTGCTTTTAACAAGTTCTTGAATTTTCTTAGCAACAAACTTAGCTTCAAAATTTGTGGAAGACGCTTCTTTGATGGATACTCTACTACCCTCGGTTTTTAATGTGTAGATTTCTTTGTCTTCACGATTTTTGTTTTTTATAATAAAATTGTTTGCTAAATCGACAATGGGTTTTGTTGATCTATAATTTTGCGTCAATAAAATTGTTCGTGCTTTTGGGTAAACTTGTTCAAAGTTCATAATAATCCTTAACTTAGCACCCCTTCAAGAATAAATTGTTTGATCAGGGTCACCAACAACTGTTAAACAGTTTCTATCACCAAGTAGTCATTGAATTAAGTTAAATTGTATATCATTGGTGTCTTGAAACTCATCGACAAGTATATAATCAAAGCGGTTTTTTCATTTTGTACGAATTTCAGTATTTGTTCTAAAAAGAGTGTGGACTTTCAAAATAAGATCATCAAAATCAAGCAAGTTTTTATTTTCAAGGTACTTTAAGTATTCTCGGTAAATAGTAGCAAAATGTTTTTCTTGATGAGTATATAAAGATTCTCTTGCCTCTTTTCAATCTATAAAATGGTTTTTTCAACCGCTAATTTTTGATGCACACTTTCTTGTAAAACTTTTATCATCGATATCAATATTTAGTTCTTTGATAATGTTTCTAAATATTTTTGCTTGGTCAGAAGTGTCTATAATCACGAAATCTTTTTTTAAGTTACAGTGTTCAAAATCTTCTCTAAGGACTCTTACACAAAATGAGTGAAACGTACTTATGAAAGGCTTGTCTGAGCCTGGACCTATCATTTTTTCTACTCTTTCTTTCATCTCGTTTGCCGCTTTGTTAGTAAAAGTCACTGCCAAAATCTTGTAAGGAGCTATATTCTCTTGTTTAACTAGATATGCAATTTTAGTTGTTACTACTCTCGTTTTACCACTACCTGGACCCGCTATAATTCTTACAGGTACGTCTGTTGTAATAACACTATCTAACTGTTGATCATTTAATATGTTTAATAAATTTTTCATATACTCACTCCTTGTAACTTTTTTATAATAACAATTATTTATAGAAAAAATCAAAAAATCAAAAAAAAGACCGAAGTCTTTCTTAACTATTGCTTTTCTTTGTATCCAACATTCCTAATTTTATTATGTCACGACATTCTTTTACATATTCTTTGCTTGGTGGAATGACATCTTTTAAATGAAACTTCATTTTAAGGTTTTCATATTTTGGAATCATCAGGTTATGATAAGGTAGCATCTCAAGTCTTTCCATGTTTTTTAATCTGCCAACAAATTGTCCTAACTTAAATAAATCGTCTTTGTCGTCTGTCCACCCAGGAACTAGTACGTGTCTGACTCACATTTTTGCCCCGTTTTTGTCCAAAAAATTGATAGCTTCCAGAATATTAATGTTTGGTCTTGAAGTCAAATTTATGTGTTTATCATTGTCTATGTGCTTTAAGTCCGCTAAAGTTAAATCCGTATACTTCAAAAGCTGCAATCATTGCGCCTCAACTTTCGGTATGCTTTGAAAAGTACCAAAACAAGTATCTAAGCAAGTGTGAATATTTCTAGACTTAGCCTGTTTAAAAAGTTCAATACAAAATTGCATCTGAGTTGTTGCTTCACCACCAGACAAAGTTATTCCTCCTTTTTCATAAAATGATCTATTTTTTTCAAAAAGTTCTAGGACTTCATCAACGGTAATAGTTTTTTCTTTGCTAAACTCAAGAGTCTCAGGGTTGTGACAATATTTACAACGAAGTAAACAGCCTTGCAGGAATATAACAAGTCTTATACCAGGACCATCAACAGCACCAAAAGTCTCTATACTATTATAATAACCAACCATATTACACCTTCCATTTAAAAAGGACTAATCTTAGTCCTTTTTTATAAATTTATATTACATTGACTGGTGAAAAGTTCTTGATATAACTTCATCTTGTTGCTGTTTGGTTAGTTTAACAAAGTTAACTGCATAACCAGATACTCTAATAGTTAATTGTGGATACTTGTCAGGATTCATTTGAGCATCCTTTAGGATATGACGATCTAAAACGTTTACATTTAGATGGAATCCTCCGTTTTTCATATAACCGTCAAGCATGTTGACTAAGTTTTCTTGTTGTTGTTTTGACATATATTTATCTCCTTTACGTCTTAATACGATTTATTTTATTTTTGCTTCTTCTGGTATTTCTCCAGATACTTTGAAATCTCCTGCTATAACTAAATCTTCGTCTTTACCTAAGGCGTTAGGTATTACAGAAAATGTATTAGAAATTCCATCTGATGCATGTTTGAATGGAATTTTAGACACTGATTTTAATGAAGCTACTGCACCAGTGCAGTCTCTTCCGTGCATAGGGTTAGCTCCTGGGGCAAAAGCTTCTGGGAACTTTCTTCCACAAGGAGTATCACCTGTTGATTTTCCATAAACAACATTTGATGTAATTGTTAGCACTGACATTGTAGGTTCAGAACCTTTATATGTTTGGTGACTTCTTACTTTATTCATAAATATTTTTACAATATCTTTGGCAATTGTATCTACTCTATCGTCATCATTTCCATATTTAGGGAAATCACCTTCTGTTTTATAGGATACAACAATACCGTCTTTATCTCTAACTGGATAAACTTTTGCATACTTAATTGCAGAAAGTGAGTCTGCTACTACGCTCAGACCTGCAATCCCTGTAGCGAAGAATTTGTGCATTTTAGTGTCGTAAAAACACATTTCGGCACTTTCATAATAATATTTATCATGCATATAATGTATTACGTTTAAAGTATTTACATATTTATCAGCGACTCAAGACATCATATTATCAAACTTGTTTCAAACTTCATCAAAGTTTAAACTTTCATCTCCTGTAGTTACTGGTTCGAATCTTGGTGAAATTTGTTCCTTAGATATTTCATCAACTCCACCGTTAATTGCGTATAATAGTGTTTTCGCTAAATTAGTTCTGGCACCAAAGAATTGCAACTGTTTACCAACCTGCATCGGACTAACACAACAAGCTATTGCATAATCATCTCCGTGAGTGGTTCTCATAATGTCATCATTCTCATATTGCATTGAAGAATACAAGATTGAATATTTAGCACAAAACTGCTTGAAATTATTTGGTAAGTTTTGAGCCCATAATATAGTTAAATTAGGCTCTGGTGAAGGCCCCATATTAGATAAGGTATGAATAAACCTATAACAATTTTTGGTTACTAGTGTTCTACCATCTAACCCCATTCCACCAATTGATTCTGTAGCTCAAACAGGGTCTCCTGAGAAAACTTCATTATAGGCGGGTGTTCTTGTAAATTTTACAATTCTTAGTTTCATTACTAAATGATCTACTAGCTCTTGAGCTTCGGTTTCGGTAAGTTTTTTGTTTTTTAAATCTCTTTCCAAATAAATATCTAAGAAAGTAGCTACTCTACCAAAGGATTCGGCTGCCCCGTTGTTTTGTTTAATCGCCGCTAAATAAGCTAAATATGTGAACTGAAAAGCTTCTTTTGCATTTTTGGCAGGTTTAGTTACATCAAAACCGTAAGACTTCGACATAGTTACAATGTCATTTAATGCATTAATTTGTTCAGCAATTTCTTCTCTTAATCTAATTTTATCTTCTGTCATCTCTCCATCAATTAAAGCTGCATCACTTATTTTTTCTTGTATCAGAAAATCAGTTCCGTAAAGAGCCAATCTTCTATAGTCACCAATAACTCTACCTCTTCCATAAGTGTCAGGTAGACCTGTTACAATATGACTTCTTCTAATTTTACGCATATCTGGAGTATATGCATCAAATACTCCCTGATTATGTGTTTTTCTATATTTGGTAAAAATTTCTTTAACTCGTTCAGTTACTTCAAAACCGTAAGATTCGTTGGCTTGGACTGCCATGCTAATCCCACCCCATGGCATTAGAGCTCTTTTGAAAGGCTTATCAGTTTGAAGACCCACAATTTTTTCTAGACTTTTATCGATATAACCAGGACCGTGAGAAGTTACAGTGGATGGAACGTCATTATCGACATCCAAAACCCCACCAGCTTCTTTTTCTTTCTTAGTTAATTCCATGATTTTATCTCAAAGTATTTTGGTACCTTCTGTTGGACCCATTAAAAAGGTGTCATCCCCAATGTACGGTTCATAGTTAGCTTGAATAAATCCTCTAACATCAACCTCTTCCGTTCATTGACCTTTTTTAAAGCCCTCTCATTCTTTGTATCTCATATTTATCCTCCTCGTATCTATTATCACATATTTTGGAAAAAATACCATTTATTTAAAAATTAATGGAAATAAAAAAAAGTTTTACTTAACATCTTTATAAAATGCTTCGAAAAACTCTGTTGATATTTTTTTATTATGCCCTGGAAACGAGCTTAACATTATATTCATTGTTATATTATTTTTCTTATCTACTAATGATGCAGACCCTAAAAGACCATCTCAACCAAACTCGCCGATCTCTGTCAAAGGCGACTCGTTGTTGTCTATTCTAACCCTAACTCCGTAACCATAAGAATAATCCGCATTTAAAGTTCAAATAAAACTTTTTTTAAGTGCCCCAAGTTGGTCTTTACACATTTCATTTAATAATTTTTCTGAGATTAATTGCTGACCTTCAGAGTTTTTACCATCGAGTAAAAAATTTAAAAACTTATTGTAATCGGTCGCAGTTGTGAATAAACCAGCTCCGCCCATAGGGGCATTAGGAACTTTGTCTATTTCTTGTGAAAGATATTTGAAGTTATTTCTTTTTCTTAAAGTGTTTCCATCTTCTCCGGTATTTCATACATTAACAAATGCTTCTCGACTCTTATCAAATAAATAAAAATCACTATCTGACATTCCTAAGTCTTTGAATAATGTATCTTTCAAATGATCTCTAAACGATTGATTAGTTATTTTTTCAATTGCAGCTGCCAATACGTCAATTTCTAAACCGTAATTTCAGTCAGTTCCTGGTTGAAATAAAAGAGGTATTTTACTTAAATTAGTGCAGAAATCATCGTAATTCCAATATTTGCCATTTTCACCAACAACATAGTTTTTTAGGAACTCAGAAGTCAATATTTGTGTTTTATTTTTATTACCATGATATGTAAAACCGGCCGTCATTGTAAGTAAATGTTTAAAAGTTATTGGATTAGATAGAGGAACTACATTATCACTTGTTTTAGTTTGGAGTACATTAAGACTTTTGAATACCGGTAAAAATTTTGAAATTTCATCGTCGATACTAACTATACCTGCATCGACTAATCTTAGAAACGCGATAACAGTAACTGGTTTAGTCATTGAATAAGCTCTAAAAATTAAATTTTCGTTCATTGGTGTGTTTTCTTTGACATCATTTATTCCAAATGACTTTAAAAAAACCTGCTCTTTGTTTTTTGACACACAAAAAACAGCACCACTAAAGTATTTCTCTTCTATCATTGTTTCTATTGCATTACAACTATTTTTAAACATATTTGCCCCTTGTATAACATTCAACTCTTCTAGGTTAATAATTCCTGGTTTTTTATTCTCCAAATGAATATGTGTCTCTTTTTTTATGTTAGGTTCATTGTACACCTTTATTGTGTGCAAAACTCTTATTTTTAATTTTAAATCTATTGCAGCTATATGATCAACTTGTAAATATATGGTGATGAGTAAATACAAAAATCAGCCTACATAGAACGCATAACCAATCCTTTGCAAAATAAAGCTTGTTGTGGAGGCCATTAGGTTAGCATTTTCTTCACCATCACTTGTGAATAGTAAAAAAATAGATACGGCTGCAATTTGACATAATAACTGAAAAAGCAACGGGATATATAAAAAATAAAGCTCCCTAATAAATAATATTTTAAATGTTATTTTTTTGTTTTCTAAATGTATAATTTTTAATCCAAACATCAACTTTGCTAAAGTTTTTCCTTTGAAAAATAAGGGTACTATGTTGAAGTAAAGAAAAATAGTTAACAAACCTGAACTCACAGCAATTAAGGCTGTTTTACTATCCACCACTCTATAAAAAATGAAAACTATCAACATCGGAACTGAACTAATCACGATATCGAAAAACCGTGCAAAAAAGACTCTTCCTAGATGAGCAGGCACTCAATTTTGTGAAGAGTCTGAATTAAAATTTTCGATAGTTTTAGGTAATTTACCCATAATTTGCACCCCTGAGTTATTTAACGACTTTGTAAATCTCTTTTATATAATCATCAAAATTAACACAAATTTCAGTAAATCTTTCGTCTCTTTTTTCTAAAAAAACGGTGTTATCAGTAGTGAACTCTACTCTTTTATCTTTAAATTTTCTTATAGCAAAATTTGTTGCTTTTTTTATCAATAACTTATTATCGTATTTTTTAATTTCTCATAGTCAAATATAAACTAAAGTTTTGTAATAGCTGTAATTCAAATAATCCTTAAGATGTTTATACTTTCCGATTCTTCTATAATAGTTTAAAATGTGTGTTCACTGATTTACTTGATCAAAAACAGAGTAAGGTATTGGTTGGATGTTAGATTTTTCAATTGATTCAGAGTCAATGAATAAATAATATTCAGTTTGTCCCAAAACCTTGTATACGAACAGCATATCGTATCTTACAAAATTCCTGAATTTAAACCCAAAGTCCTTTATTAACTTTGTTCTAAAAATTTTGTTAAAAAGTAAGGGATTAGTGTACGCATAGGGATCAAAATCTTTACTAATTTCGTATACTTTTCCTTTGTCCAAATATGTTAAAATTTCACTTTCCACATTACCTGTGAATTGAATTTTATATTCAATAATATCTAACTCTTTATCTTTATTTTTTTCTAAGTTTTCGCTTATAACTTCTACAAAGTTTGGTGCTATAAAATCACCTTCTTTAAAGAACTTTATATACTTTCCTTCAGCTAAATCCAAAGCTAAATTTCAAGAAAGTGATGAACCTTGAATAGAACTATTGAAAACTACTTTGACATTGTCTTTTTCTGTGAAAAGTTTTTTTACTAATGAATCATTATTATCGTCATGAGATGGTCTGTCCATCACTATTATTATTTCATAATCTTGCAAGCTTTGATTATTGATACTATTTATTGTTTTTTCGAAGTCTTGTAACCCTTCCTGAGTAACAACCACAAATGAAAGAAGCATATTATTCCCCCTGAATCACTATATAATAATTTTACACTAAAAATCTTGACTTGATATCATAGTTTCGCAATGGTTAAAAAAACATAATGCCCCCTTTAAATCTACCACACACTCATTTTTTAAAGTAAACAGGATAGAAAACTATATTAAGTTTCAATTAACTAGAGCTTAGTTTTATATATAAAATAAACCTTTCTCATTTGAGAAATATACCATCTTTATCGCAACTAAAATACATTTTTTCAGATTTATATATTTGATAATTTCTATATTATAAATACTTGACTAAAAAGATTTTGAAGTCTAAGAACAAAATTGTCTCGAGTGGTTAATCGAGACAATTTTATTTATAATTCCATACTTACATTTTTACTTATAAAAGTTCAAATGATATGGTATCAAGTAATTTGATTAAAACAATAAGTTTCTTGGAGTTCTAGGAAACGGAAGAACATCTCTGATATTAGTTGCACCAGTTACATACATTATAAGTCTTTCAAACCCTAATCCAAATCCTGCTGATTTATAATAACCAAACTTTCTTAGGTCATTGTATCACCATAAATCTTCTTGTTTAATTCCCATTTCAAGGCACCTAGAGATTAGCTTATCATAATCATCTTCCCTCTGACTTCCACCAACTAATTCACCAATTCCTGGAACCAACAAGTCTACTGCAGCTACAGTTTTTTGATCATCGTTTTGTTTCATGTAAAAAGCCTTGATTTCTTTTGGGTAGTTTTTTACGAAAGTAGGACAGTTATTTACAACTTCACAAATGTATCTTTCGTGTTCTGTACCCAAGTCCATTCCGAACTCTATTCTTGAGTCTTCAAATACATGTCCGTTTTTAACGGCTTCTTTAAGTATCTCAATGACTTCCCTGTAATCATTGATTACAAAGTTAGAATCTTTTACATTCTGCAGTTTATCAATTAAACCTTTTTCAAGGTTTTGCTCACAAAATAATAATTCTTCTTTATTGTGCTCAAACAAATAATTGATTACATATTTAACCATTGATTCTATTAACTCTATATTATCATTTAAGTCAGCAAAAGCTACTTCAGGCTCAATCATTCAAAATTCAGCGGCATGTCTTGAAGTATTAGAGTTTTCTGCTCTAAATGTTGGACCAAAAGTATAAACTTTTTTAAATGCCTGTGCATATGCTTCTGCATTCAATTGCCCAGAGACAGTCAATGTAGCTTTTTTAGCAAAAAAGTCTTCTTCATATTTATCATCTGCTCTGTTTGTCACTATAAATGATTCTCCAGCACCTTCTGCATCATTCTCAGTGATTATTGGAGTATGCACGTAAATAAAATCGTTTTCATTAAAGAACTTATGTATTGCAAATGCGGCAGCTGACCTTATTCTAAAAATCGATTGAAAAGTTTTTGTTCTTGCTCTTAGATGCGCAATTTCCCTTAAAAATTCTGGTGAGTGTTCTTTTTTTTGTAAAGGATAGTTTTCAACTGCTTGATCTAATAATTCTATATTTGTTGCCTTAATTTCGAACTCCTGTTGTTTCCCGGGGGTTAAAGCGATTATCCCTTTTACTTCGAGAATTGCACTAACTCTTGCTTCAGAGATACTATTAATGTTTTTTAAATCGCTAGTGTAGACTACTTGAATGTCATTAATAGTAGTTCCATCATTCATCACAAGAAAATTTATATTTTTACCCTGTCTGTGACTTCTAATACGAGCTATGAAAGACACTTCCTTACCTTCATATTCCTTGTGGTTTTTATAAATAAATTTTAGATCCATGTTTTTTCCCTCTTAGACTATCTATTATTATTTTTTGTATAATTCTATTTTTTATTTTAAACTAGTATTTTTGATTTTACTTAAAAAATTATTTATATCTTCATACACTTGTTCTTTGTTCACTTCGTTTAATATTTCATGTCTCATTTTGTCGTACAATTTCATTTCAACTTTTAAAGAGTTGTTAATAAACACTTTATATGTTTTATTGACAGATTTAGTGTAGTTTCCTACTGGGTCATCCTTACCTGACAACAACAAAATAGGTAGATTTTTAGATACTTTAGAGATGTTTGTTGTATTTTGTATGAACTTTATTCCTTCAAACATATCTTTAAAAGCACTTGATGTAAATATTTGACCACATAGTGGATCATTTAAAAAGTTTGATTGTACATCTTCAACCGAGCTTAACCATTCTACACCGTTGCTGTTTGATTTACTGTAACGCTTATTTAATTTTTTATAACTTAGGTTTCAAATTTTTTTATCAATATTTTTAGAACCATACTTTTTTTGGTTACGTTTAGCCAACCTGATTGCAATATTTAAAAGAAAATTATTTTGTCAACCGGTTCCTGATAAAATTACTCCCTCCAACAGAGTGGGATATTTTATAATAAATGTTCTACTCATAAAGCTTCCCATAGAATGTCCAAACATTACGATATCTAAATTTGCATAATTACTCTTTATATAATTATTAACATACTTTAAATCTTCTATGATTATGTTTCAACCTTCATCATCTGAGAAATAACCCAACTCATTATCTTCTACATTTGCTGTTTTGCCATGACCCCTATGATCGTTAGCTATTACAATTCATCCAATACTATTTAAATACTTTGCAAAATCATTGTAGCGAAGAGAATGCTCACAACTTCCGTGTACCAATTGTAAAACACCCTTTGGGGAAGAAACATCTTTTCAAATATATAACTGTAGATCTTTATTTTCGTAACCTTTTAAAATACAAGTTTCCATATTATCTCACCATTTTTATTATAATTGAACTCCTAATTAAACGTACAATTAAAAAAAGTATTTACATACTTTTTTTAAATTAGCAATTTTTTACAAACTTTGAAACAAAAGGTTTGCGCACATTAATCAAGTTATCTAAAAGCTCTTGACTAGCCGTATTTTTAACTTCTTCAATATTTTTAAAATAGTTTTTGTTAAAGTCTCTTTTAGCGAACTTATCCAGTGTTTTAAAACTTTCGGCTTTTGCTTTATGTAGTTTTTCAAGCTCCTCTTTTTTATTTTTAATAATCTTATTTTTAGCATCTTTAATATTTTTTCTATTAGATGCTACAAATGATTTTTCTGAGTTTTTTACCTCTAGATAGGATTTATTAGTTTTTTCTTTTCTTTCTATAAATTCTGTTTTTATTGGTAGATATTGTGATCGTAAGTCCTCTATTTTAATTTTTAAAGCAGAGACTTCGTCCTCGTTATTTGCATTTTTTATAAGTTGTTTTAGGTTTTTTATTTTTCTAGTTACTTCGTACTCTTTTTGTTTTCTTTCCTCTAATAAAACTTCTATTCTTTTAACTTTTGCTTCCTTTACAGATCCTACTTTACCAAGAGAAGAAACTAATCATAATCCATATAAAGAGCTTGTTACAAAAACACCGGCAGCTACTGCTACGAAGTAAATTAAAGTTTGTTCTCCATAAGGTATAGCACCGAGGAATGCGACAATTGGTCCACCATGTCCAGCACTATCTTCTATTTTAAATGCTCCTGCTATTCCACCTGCAACCATTCCACCTAAAATATTGCAAGGAATAGCTCTTTTAGGGTCTCTTATAGCAAAGGGTATAGCTCCTTCGGAAATACCTATTGTACCCATAATTATGGCACTAGCACCCATCGCTTGTTCATCTTTAGAAAAAAATCTTTTGAATAGAACTGAGGTTAAACCCATTCCTAGAGGGGCTATTGGTATTGCAGTGGCCATAGCACCCATTGGATAGTATACTTGTTGATCAATTAACGCAACACATGTAACAAAGGCAACTTTATTAATTGGTCCACCCATATCAAATGAAGCCATTGCTCCTAATAATATACCTAATGCCATTCCTAAACCAACACCAAATGATTCTGATTTATATCCTTTTTTAATTGCTTCTCCAAACTCTCCTACAACATATCCAATTGGTCCACCAATTATATATATAAATAGTATTGAAATCCCAACACCACCAATGATCGGTATAAAGAAAATTGGCATCGCTGCTCGTAAAGCCTTTGGAACATTTCAAGTATTAACTCATCTCACAAAATACCCAACTAGTAGTCCTGCAATAATTGCTCCAATGAAACCCATTGGTGCGGAAGCTTCAGGCATTCCTGGTAAAGGCATAAAGTTTTTTGCATCATTTCCAATAAAACCACCAACTAGTGCAGGGGCAATGGCTGCCCTTCCTGCAATTGAATTAGCTATAAAAGCAGCTAGTATTGGAATCATCAATGTAAAGGCTGCACCCCCAATTTTTTCCATTATAGCCAATGGATTTCAAGGATGCTCGTTATTTAGACCAGTTGTAGATGCAGTTGGTCCTCATATTGCTTTCGCTATTCCTAGTGAGGCCGCTAGACAAATACCACCCATAATTATAATTGGTATCATATAACTTATACCAGCAAGAATATGTTTTAAAACACCTTGTTTCTCGTGGTATTGAGAACTAGCATCACCAAAACTTACTGAATCTTGTAATACCTTTCCTTTATCAAGAGCATCATTTAGAACTTTTAGCGGTTCTTTAATAGCTCTTGAAACGTGTGTTTCATAAACTTTTTTACCATTGAATCTTGATTTTTCAACATTTGTATCGGCTGCAAGAATTACTATATCTGCTTTTTCTATTTCAGAGCTTGTCAAAGGAGTTCCTACCCCTTTGCTACCTTGGGTTTCCACTCTTATGTTATGTCCAGCCTTAGTAAGTGAATCTAATAACCTTTCTTCAGCCATATAAGTATGAGCAACACCTATAATACATGCCGTTACAGCTACAATATTAAGTCCCTTAGGGTCTAATTTTTGTACTCTTTCTTTGGGTTTATCTTTCTCTTTACAAAGAATACTAATAAATTTTGCGTTGGTAGTCGCTTTTTTTAAAGACTCTCTGGTGTTTTTGTTCATAAGCTTAATTGCAATACTGCTCAAAAGATTTATGTGGTCTTCATTAGCTTTATCGGGAATGATCAACGCAATTGCGATATTTGTTGGTTTTTTATCTAGTGATTCCCAGTCAACACCATTTTTTAATCTTACACAAATTATACTTGGTTCTTGAATTCCTTTGACTTTTGAATGCGGTATAGCAAAACCGTCCTCAAAGCCCGTGGATGCTTCTTTTTCTCTGCTTAGGAAGCCTAACAAAAGATCATCTTTATTACTATAAATATTTAGTTCTACAGCTTTGCTTGATATGTACTCTAAAACGTCGTTCCTTGTGCTAAGTTCAACGTCCAAAAAAACATTAATATTTTCGTAAGCTTTTTCCATTTTTTTAATCTCCTCACAAAAAGATTGTAAACGAAAAAAATGGTACTTTTTTCAAATATTATAAAAAAAGTGGAAATTTTATTAAAAAAGCAAGACTGACTTTTTGTCTTTTTCCTCTTCTTCAAGTAATCTCCACTTGTCTATAAGGGATGAGTAATCTTCATTCAAGTTTTCTATTTTAGATATAAATTCAATTATTTTGTAGTTAAATTTTTTAAAATGATTTCTAAGACTTTGGGTATGCATAGCATAATTAAATACTAAATGTTCATCTTGGTTACATATTTTACTTCTTTTTAACAACAACTCATATGTATCAGCAGGTGGTGTAACTTTATCATCTTTACTATGTATAAATAATGTTGGCACTAAATCATTATCTGACTCATCCATTAATTTAAAAATATCTGCCGCTGTTAAGTTGATATCCTCATTTAACCGTTCATATTTAGTTAGGTTTTTCTGTATTAGTTTTTTAATTTTGCGTTTCGGAATTATTTTTAGATAAACATTTCTTACATGTAAAAATAAATTATAAACACTTCCATATGTGCAATCTGATATCACTGCAATTAAATTATGCATAATTAACTCGTGATAATATTTAATTGCACAAAAATTGGACACATAAGCGCCCATACTTGTTCCGTGAAGTATGAGTTTATCAATTTTTTTATTAGATTTTAACCAATCAAACGCTCCCATCAAATCATTAAATTCTATAGCGCCCATATAAGTTTCTGCTTTTTTTGAGTCTGCGTGACCTCTAAAATCATATGCTAAAATATTGTATCCCATTTCACTTAAAACTTTAGAGTGGTGTAAACTTCATAGTTTGTGGCCTGCAAACCAATGCGATGCAATCACCCACTTATTTGAAGTCTTATTCGGTTCATAAACAACACCTTTAAGAGAAATACCATCTCGAGAATTGAAGTCTATAAAGCTTAAATTATTAAGATCTAGTATTTTTAATTCTTCTCTCTTGTAATATTTTTCACATACTTTGTTTGTTGTTAACAACCATGCAAACTTTTTCTCCACTTGTTTCTTTTCTTTTTTAGATGCTCTAAATGCTTTTTCGGCGCTTAAATAAAGTGCATAAAATACTCTACGAATTTTTGTTATGAAGTTTGGTTTAAACTTTTTCGCTCTCATTTCTTTAACTCTCTACTCATGAAATAAGCATTTTAAATTCTCCCTCTAAAGAATATTCGCCTCCATTTTCTAGTACTAATGCAGACTCACCTTTTTTAAAGAATACGTCATTAATTAGACCTTGACCTTCAATGACGGTTATTTGAAATCATTTTATGCTTTCCTTAATTTTAAACTTGTTTTCGACAGAAGTATCTAATAAATACAAAGAAAAAAATGAAGATTCAAATATTAATTTAGTTTTATTTTTGATGATGACTGGTTTCGAATCAGGAATCAAAACAGTTTCAAATGATTCTATTAAATGAAGATCTCTTTTTTTACCATTGTTATCAATTCTATCATAGTCATACAGTCTGTAAGTTATATCACTTGATCTTTGTAATTCAAATACTGTTAACCCCGGTGATATTGCATGAACCTTACCTGGTTCTACATATAGAAAATCCCCTATGTTAATAGGTACATTTACAAGTAAACTATCTCACTGATTATTCATAACCTTATTTTTAAAATCTTCCAAGGTTTTTGCTGTATGTCCATATATTAGACTACTGTTTGGTGGGCAATCGAGTACATACCAAGCCTCAGGTTTCCCTAAGGAGTTGTGTTTTTTTAAAGCATATTCATCATTAGGGTGAACTTGTACAGACAAAAAATCATTTGAAGTAATAATTTTGGTAAGTAAAGGAAACTCTCTTTCAGACAAATTAAAAAGACTTTTATATTTATCATAAAAGTCTTTTAAACTGATGCGTGAGCCATTACTTTCTAAAAAAGACATACCATTTTTATGTGCTGAAATCAATCATGCTTCTCCAATAGAATCATTTGGCAGTTCGAAACCAAAATTTTCTAATTTATTTCCTCCTCAAATTTTTTTTGAGAAGTATGGTTTTATTTTAAAAATCTTACTCATTTATTTACCTCTTTATTCATTAGAATTCAAATAGTGATAAATTAATAAATCGTTGAAATAATTAAATGGTACTGAATTTGATATGTGTCCTTTATAAATCGTTTGATCTGGATTATCTACAATTAAGGTATGGATTGAAGATAGATGCTGGGTTATGTCGCTTGACGCAATTTTACCCGATATATATATTATCTTTCGATTAGCTTCTCCAAGGTTTTCAATAAAACTATTTAGCCTTGATGAATTTCCGTATCTAGTGAAGAAAATAAATAAGTCTTGACTATTAGAAGAATTGATTCTATCTTTTAGTATTTCTTGATCACTATCTAATAATATTGCATTATATCCTTCTTTATAAAAAAAGTTTGCTAATTCTTGTACAGGACCTGACAATAAGTTTTCTCAATAACAGAAAAATATCCTAGCTCCTGTTGTGCCCTTTATTAAATTTAGTGTTTCAAATATAGACCTTTTCTCAATTAGTGCATAGTTCTGCTTAATTATATTTATATATCCAGCAACTACATTCTCATCGTTCTTGGCGATATTGATCTCTTGATTTTCCGCGTCATTAGCTAATGAAATTGCAAAGTCTCGGAAACCTTTGATATTAAGTTTTTTCAATAATCCATAGATGGCACTATAACCAGTTCCAGCCTCTTGTGCCATTCTTTCAATTTTCATATTAGTTTCAACGATTTCTTTCAAGTGAGACTTGATATATTCTACTATTTTTTTTTCTTTACTAGTTAGGTCTTTATCGTCAATAGTAGTTAGTTTACTTAGAAATGATCTCATAATTAACCCTCCGTTTTTCTACTTTTATTTGCTAGATATTCTTTACAGAGTTCTGCTATCATTGCTGCATTATCGGTACAATATTCAAGTTTCGGTAATATCAATCTATGTATATTATACAATGAACCAATGGAAATTATTCTCTTTCTTAACATTTTATTAGCAGAGACTCCCCCCGCAACAGTTAAAGTGGTTGGTTTATATGCTTTAATTGCCGATTCTAACTTGATAATTAATGCATCAATAGCCGCTTTCTGAAAGCTAGCACAAAAATTTTCCAAATTGAGAGGTTCATTATTTTGTTTTAATTTATTTAATAAATTTAAAGAGGCTGTTTTTAGTCCTGAATAGGAGAAATCAAGCGTTTTGTCATTTTTAATTAAAGGAAGTTTATAAAAATCAGGATCTCCATTAGCCGCTATTTGATCAATGATAGGTCCTCCAGGATATCCCAAACCTAAGGCTCTAGCTACTTTATCATAACATTCACCTATAGCATCATCCTGAGTTGTACCAATGATTTCAAAATTTAGTGGACTTTTTAAGTATTGTATTTGTGTATGACCACCACTAACAACTAAGGCCAAAACAGGAAAAGTGAACTTTTCCTCTATATTAGCTCCATAAATGTGTCCCTGAATATGATCTAAACCTAAGATAGGTTTATTCAAATAAAGGGCGATAGTTTGCGCTACAAGTTTACCAATTATCAAGCTTCCAATAAGACCTGGTTTTGCTGTATATGCAATATAGTTTATATCATCAATCTTAATTTTTGCTTCCTTGATTGCTTCCTTGACTACTCACGAAAAATTTTTAACATGAAGTCTAGAGGCTAACTCTGGAACAACGCCGCCATAAACTGAGTGGTCTTTTATTTGGGATGATATTATATTTGATTTAATTGTTCCATCCACCATTATTGAGACTGAAAATTCATCACAACTTGACTCAACTGCCAATATTATCATAAATAAGTCTGCAACTAAACTGTTAGTCTTTTAGCTGTTTCTAAAGCTAACTCAATCATATTCATAAAGTTATTTTGACGTTCCTCAGGTGTTGTTGCTTTTTTAGTGATGAAACTATCAGAAATTGTTAATAGACAAGCCGCTTGTTTGTTTGTTACTAAAGCGTTAGCAAATAATGCAAAAGATTCCATTTCAACAACATCTAAATTATTTTTAGCTGCAAACTCTAAAGAGTCATCATATCTATAAAATACGTCAGATGAGTGAGCTCTACCACTATGTAAACTCATTTTTCTTTCTTCTGCAACAACATTTATTAAATCATACACTTCTTTAGTAGAAGGAACTATGTTATTGTCAATATTTGCTGCTATTTTAGCATAATTACTTTCTCCTAATGCTTCTTTAACATTATATATATCATAAACATTGATATCTGCGTTATAACTTCCAGCAGAACCAACTCTTATAATACAATCTACATCATAGAACTTAAACAGTTCGTAAGAATATATACCTATGCTTGGACATCCCATACCACTTCCAGCAATGGTTACTTTAATCCCGTTATAAAAACCTGTATACATGAACATATTTCTTACTTCGTTTACAAGTTTATAATCTTTTAAGTAAGTTTTAGCTATTTTTTCAGCTCTCAATGGGTCTCCTGGCATAAGAACTATTTTTGCTATATCTTCTTTTTTTGCATTTATATGTGGTGTCATTTTATAATCTCCTTTAATGTACTTAAATATTTTAACATTCCATGTACATTCTATTGTTAATAAATAAATCATATTTAAACTAAAAACAAGACTTTGTCTTGTTTTTATGATTATCTTTTAGACTTCTCAAAAGGCTTACCAATTGCTTTTGGCACTTTTGACCATTTTGAAAGTACTATCATAGTTAAAAGTGAAAGTACAAATGGTAATACTAAAAATAAATCACGATAGGTGTCTTTAATTCCACCATATAGAGGAATTAATTTTGATATTGTGAAAAATAAAGAGAACAGAGACGCTCCTAAGGCTATATACTTAACTCTTCATTGTCCAACTATCATAATTGCTAAAGCTAAAAATCCATATCCATCAGCTGTTCCATAGAAAAAGGACCCTTTTACAGTTATTGTAAAAATTCCTCCTGCAACTGAAGCGATTGCTCCCGAAACAATAACTGCTACATATCTATACTTTATGACATTAACACCTGCTGCATCTAATGCATTTGGGTTTTCCCCAGCAGAAATGTGTCTCATACCTGTTTTAGTGAAAGTAAAGTACAAACCAGTAATAGAAGTAATTAAAATTGCAATTAGAAAGTAAAATGTTAAAAAATTCTTACTCTCGAAAGAGATCGGGGTGTATTCAGCATAAATATATGTTTTCCCTGTGGTTGCAACATATAATCCGATACCTTGTGCCAATAAATTTATAGCAGTACCAGATATGATTTGGTCGGCCTTTAATTTAATAGAAGCAAATGAGTGTAACAATGAAATAGTTGCACCTGCGCAGGCTGCTCCAAGCAATGCTAATATTTGAGAAATATTACCCATACTTGAATAACAATCAGCACCAACTAACGCCGTTACTAATCCACCGATTATCATAAATCCTTCTATTCCGACATTAACAACTCCGGCTCTTTCTGAAATCATTCCCGCAATCGATGCCAAGGTGAATATTACTAAAAACATAGAGAAGTTTTCCAATAAACTAGAAATCATGAGTTTTATTAACCTCCCTTTCTTTATCAAAAGCGATTGCTTTAATTTCTTCTAAACTTTTTTTGTAGGTGTTGTTATATTTAACCATCAGAAGGTTTTTTTCTGGTTCTATCATAACATTGTTTTTGTTAGAAGCCAAAATTTTTGATTCCTTTATGGATATAACTTTACTGTCTTCTAAAATGTTAATACCATCTTTTATACTTTTTATAGCTGATCTTCTGTCATTCTTGAGCATTTTGATTTGATTATTTCTTTCATATCAAAGTTCTTTTAAAAAGACTTTTGCTCTTATTTGTTTTTCAAGACATTCACTTTTCATCTCTTTTACTTGTTGTTTAAAAGTTAAAATTTTATTTAGACTTTTTAAGTTAAGTTCTTCTTGAATATCGTTTTTTAATCTCAAGAAATCATTAGGACTATTAGTAGCTTTAAGGTTTTTAATAACTTCAATAGAATTATTTTTTTCAATTATCAATTCGTCCATTAAAAGATATCAGTTAAGATTACGCATCTTTTTAAAGTCCATTGCTATACTCTTATATGAATCTTTTAAAAATTCTTGATAGCGTTCATGTCTAACCGCTTTTATTTCGTCTTGTACTCTTTTGATTTGTGCATTAGCAAAATCAAAATAATTTTCTTCGATTTTTTTTAAAGCGTTTAAAGTTGTGTGATCTTGATCTAAAGGTTTCTCTCCATCAATATCTTTATAAGATTTAATTTTTTTGATGGATTCTTTAATAGAATTATACTTATTTCTAATTAAAAATGATTGATCTTCTTTCTTGAGATTATAACTAGTAAATAAGTCTACCACTTCTTGTAGGTTTCTTATCAAGTCACTCTCTTTTGTTTTGCTTGAGTGTAATTTTAAAATAGATAAATTGCACAACAATTTAACAGTTTTTTTGCTAACATTTAATTCTGCAATTTTACTTCGATAACTTGTAACTATTTGTTTGAGAGTAATATCTTTGAGTTGGTATATGAACTCTTTGAGTAACTCGATAGGTTTCATCTTCAAAAAGAGTATATAAATTGCAGAAACATATATTATGATTCCAAATATTAATTGTGGAACTTGTTCAGATAGACCCATAAATTCAATACCGATAGCTTGTTCACTACCCGTTTGAAGAGAAGCTCAAATCAATGCCACTGGAATTATCCCAATTAGATTATTAAAAGCTACGAGAGTAATTGGAATTGCATCAAAACCAATTGAAGGAAGTAACTCATTTACGATATTTTCATTTCGTTTAATATTCATTCAATAAAACATTGCTCCAAGACCTATAAATAGTCCTTGTAAAGCTGTTGTTAGAATAATATATTGTTTATTTTTTATACCAGCATAATGGGCTGCTTCTGGTTGTTTACCAACAACTCTGAATTTGAAACCAAAAGTTGTAAATGTAATTAATAAATACATTACTAATATAGATAAAAATGCTAATATCACACCAAGTGCTCAATTATTATCACCAATATTTAACCAACTTGAATTTAAAGACGGTGTTGTGCCAATAATATCTTGAGGAACTATTGACTTTGTAAAATCCGCAGACAATATTCATTTTGAGAAGTATCATACTACTCAATTTAACATAACTGTTGTTACGACTTCATGAATATTAAATAAAACTTTTAATAAACCTGCGGTTAATGATACGATTACACCTGAAAAAATAAATAAAAGGAACGCAGTAAACATAAATGAAGAATTTACTTCTGAAAAAGAAATGTTATCATGTTTCGCTTTTAAACCGATTGCTAGACTTGCTAATGTTAGTCCAAGAATAGCTTGACCAGAACCCCCCATATTAAAAATTCCAACTTTAAATCCAAGCGCAAGACCAAGACCCATAAACATATAAACAGCAAAATAATTCATTGTCTTGTTTATAGTTGATTCACTTATTGCATAATCAAAGCAACTAACTAAAAAGCCTAATCCATCATATCCATTAATATAAACAACTATTGCACCGATAATTAAACCAATACTTATTGCGATTATTGAAGATTTTAGATAGTTTGCTTTTTCCTTAACTTTATCACCAGCTAAAAGGGCTTTGAACTTTTGATTTCGTATTCATCTATTCAAATTAAAATCCATATTATCTACCCTTTCCTAACATCATTTTACCTATATCTTCTTTTCTCACACCGTTACCATTAAGTGTTCCTACTAATGACCCAGAATTTATTACCATTATTTTATCAGCCAATGCCATAACTTCTGACAATTCATATGATATTAATAAAATAGCCTTACCTTTTTCTTTTGCCTTTAATATTTGTTTATGTATATATTCTATAGAGCCTACATCCAAACCTCTCGTAGGTTGGAAAATCACTATTAGATCACTTTCTCTTGATAGCTCCCTACCTACTATGGCTTTCTGTTGATTACCCCCAGAAAGTTGTCTTGCGATTGCAAAACCAGATTGAGCATTTCTAACATCATACATTGATAAAATTTTTTGGCCATCGGATTGAATTGAAGAGAAGTTCAAAATTCCGAACTTGCTAAATTTTTTATTTGAGATATCTTGCAAAACTAGGTTGTCTAAAAGATTAAAATCAAGAACCAAACCATGTTTATGTCTGTCCTCGGGAATGTGTCTAATTTTATAAGTTTCATATCGTTTTTTGATTGAAGAGTTTGTAATATTTACACCGTTTATAAGAATTTTCCCTTTTGTTATTTTTGTCATACCAGTTATTGCGTTCACTATTTCGTGTTGCCCGTTTCCTTCAACACCCGCAATCGCCACTATTTCTCCTGCGTGTACTTTTAGATTGAAGTTTTTTAGACCAAGTACTTTGTGATTGGTGTGTTTTTTCACACTGATATCTTGCATTTCCAAAACTACCTCAGGTGATGGTTTTGTGTAATTATTTTTAACCTCAACTAATTTACGACCAACCATAGCTGTGGCAAGATCTTCTATACGAGTATCCTTGATATTAAATGTGTCTACAACCTCACCTTTTCTAATTACAGTTGCTCTGTTTGCGACTTCTCAGATTTCGGCCATTTTGTGAGTAATGAATATTATGGTCTTTCCAGCCTGTTGTAATTCCTTCATAACTTTCATAAGTTCTTCAATCTCTTGAGGTGTAAGTACAGCTGTTGGTTCATCAAAAACCAAAATATCTGCTTCTCTATAAAGAATTTTCAATATTTCTGTTCTTTGTTGCATTCCAACACTAACACTACCAGCAGGTTTATTCAAATCGATATGAAAATTATATTTTTCCATAATATTTTTGATATCTTTTTTTATTTTATTTTGTCATACGAACATATTAAAAAAAGTTTCTTCATTACCTAAAGCAATATTTCTTCATAAAGGGAAAATATCAACTAGCTTAAAGTGTTGGTGAACCATACCTATTCCTAACTTAGATGCTTTCACAGGATTGGAAATAGTTTCAACTTTACCATTAATTTTAATAAGTCCAGAAGTGGGTTCGTAAATACCGAATAAGATTGACATAAGAGTTGATTTACCGGCACCATTTTCTCCGACTAATGCATGTATTTCACCTTTTTTGACTTTAAAATTAACATTTTTATTGGCAACAATATTGCCATTAAAAACCATCGATATATTCTCCATTTCAACGGCATAATTTTGTTCCATCTTTAACTCCTTTTTTCGTAATAAAATGACCGGTTATAAGACGGTCATTATTAAATTTTATTTTGTACTTTGTTTTGCTTCTAATACTTTTTCTGAAAACTCTTTTATTGCGACTTTTGAAAGCAACTCTTTTGCACCTTTATTAGCGTATTCTTTGAAATAATTTTTAGAAGCTTCTAATAGGTTGTTTTCATCAAAAAGTTTTTTTATAGCGTCGTGTAAATCTGAAGATAAGAGATTGCTATTTCCTGAAGAGAATTTCCCACCAAATCATTTAGTGGTTCCAGCTCATGATTTCTTTTCAGTTATATTTACTTTTTCATACCCTTTATCAGCGTCCTCAGTTACACTGATATCTTTATATTTTTCATTTGCTGCATTGAAAAGATTATCATTACTAATATAACTGTCTTGATGAGACATAGCTAATACTGTTGATGAGACAATATCTTTTTCTGCAGATGTTATAAATAAACCTTTGTGGGTATCGTATACTTCTGCTTGATCTATATCTACCCCAACAACTTTAACTTTTGTAGAGTCACCTTTGTTTTTGATAACACTTAGCAAGTCATTTACCTGTGCACCAGCAACTGGCATAATAACATCCGAACCTTCATTAATTAGTTTATCTGATATGATTCTTCCACCACCGGGATTGAAACTATTTGAAAATCAACTAGAGTCTTTGTCTCCTGTTGGGCCATCACTTTGAGAAGTTACTCTTTCTACATTAACTTCTAGCATATTTTTGATTTGGTCGTCGGTTTTATTATTATCTTTGAATAATTTCTCTATAACCGGTTTTTTAGATTCTTTCATTGTATTATAAGTATCTATAGCTGCTAAATAACCATGCATAAAGCTATCAACTGCTGTTCCATTATGTTCACCACCAAATGTAGACAAGCGTAATTTTTTGTCTTTATAATTATCATTCAAGAGTGAATAAATTATTGCTGCGAAGCCTGAATAGAATCCAGATATATCTGCTCTATAAAGTAATCCAGTTACATTTGGCAACGCTTTTTCTTGTTTCTTGTCTTTATTAGGTACATCGATTACAACAACATTTTCAACAATGCTGGCTGCTTTTTCTAAATTTTCCCCACCATGCTTATAACCTGGAAGAATTAATGTTTTTGCTCCACCGTTTTTAGCTGTTTGATAATTATTTTGAATATCACTTTCACTTTTTGACTCTATATATGAAATACCATCATAGTTACTTCCACTAGAAGTTTTAACATCTAACATTTTCATAACTTCCTTACCGGCATTGTAACCACTTTCATTGAAGGCTTTGTCCATAACTTTACCTGAATCAGTAATTACATAAACTTCTGATCATCTAGTATATTTTTTTCCGCAAGACACTGCTGTCGATGCGCTTGAAGTGGCAATTGTAGCCACCATTAAACTTGTTAACAATTTTCTCATATGAGTTTCTCCTTATTTGTGTAAAAGACAAATCAAGCTCATTTTAATTATTAAAAAGGTAAAGAACAATTAATAAAATCTATTATCAATTCTCTTTACCTCCATAACTTATAGTAGTCAAATTGGTTTGACTGTAGAAACTTCAACCCTTTATGTTGAAATATATAAGCTCTAAATCATTTACAATTTAATTATAGTATTAAATATTACATTTTTTAAATATAAATTAACTTTTATACTCCCCCTAATAAAGGCTTATATTGAAAGTATTTCTGAAAAAAGTTTAGACTTCGTAGGTAGGAGTTTGAAATCTTTTTTGCTTCTACAATAATCAAAGTTATAATAAATACGGTGAAAAAAGTGGAATTTAAAAAAATAAAGAAAGTATTAAGAAAACCAGTATTATGGATGGCAAGCACCGTATTTACCATTTTATTGATAACAATTATAATAATTAGCTCACTTTCAATTGCGACTAGAGAAAAAATATCTTGATCGTTACAAATCAGTTTAAACTTTGTCATAATTTTATTCATAAGTAAAATCATGAATATGAGTAAGTCAACAATTTCGTTATTCTACAATGTTCAAGTCACATTTGTAGAGGAGACCAAGGCCATAGAAATTAAAAAAAGTAGGTATGTACACTTATTTATTCATATATTTACCATAGGGTGTTTTTTTATAGAGGTTGCAAGTGGTTCAATGATTAATAAACAAAGTTGATTAACCCAAATAGAAAACTTTTGGTGGATATATTTGTTGGTATACTTCTTGAATATAGTTTATTTCTATTTGTTTTTTGGAATGACATTGTTTGTGTTTAAGACGAATGAAGATTTTAAAAACGACTATTTAACATATTATGAAAACGTTAAGAAAAAAGAGTAAACAAAAATGTCCTTTTAATTAAGGACATTTTTTTAATATTAATTTATTTATGTTTTTGCCCATTTTATGGAACTTAATTTCGTATTCGGTCGGTATATTATTTTGAAGTTGTTCAAAATCATTGTATAAGTCAGTGGTGCTGTAAATTACTTCAAATTTTGAGCTTTTTGCTTGTTCGATACTAAAATTGAATAAATCATCATTGTCTGTTTTAATCTCAATAATAGCATTTTCTTTAAGTATCTTAAAATAAACTTCTAGAAAACTTTGATAAGTCAATCTTTTTTTATAGTGTCTTGACTTTGGTCAAGGGTCCGAAAAATTTAAATATATTCCCCCTAATGAGTTTTTTTCAAAGATATTTTCTAGGTTTTCGGCGTAGCTATTTAAAAAGTATAGATTATTTAACTCTTGACTATTGATTTCTAATGCTTTTTTTAAAGCCACGCCAATGACAGTTTTTTCTTTTTCCATTGCAATAAAGTTTCTATTTGGATATTTTATTGCGCTTTCAATACTAAATTGTCCTTTACCGCAGCCTATTTCTAAATAAACTTCATTCTCATTATCGAAAAGCTTTTTTAAATCTGCTTTGTGTGTAGTATCTAACATTTTGTGTTTATTCTTTTCAATATACTCATCTGTTCATCTTTTATTTCTTAATCTCATGAAAACTCCTAAACGCTAATTTGGGGCATAAAGAATATTAGACCAACTGAGAAGAATATTGCGGTAGCAAGAGCGTCCACCAATGTAGTGAGTAAGGGTGCCGCCATTATTGCAGGATCCAACTTTATTTTTTTGGCAAATATCGGTAACAAAACACCAAGAGTTTTTGAAACCATCAAAGTTAAAAACATAGCAATAGTTATTGTTGCGATAGTGTGTCATAATTCTTGTCTATTAATATTTCCTTTGTATTCGACACTATAAATAACAATCATTCTTATAAAGTTCACAAGTATAAGTATTAATCCCACAAAAAATGCAACACGCAGTTCCTTTCATAAAATCTTAAAAAAGTCCTTAGCTTCAACTTCTTTTAAAGATAATGAACGAACGACCATCGTCGATGTTTGACTGGCGGCGTTTCCAGAAGTGCCAGATATAACGGTTATCAAAGGCATAAGGAGCATTGTGACTATATAAGTTATATTTCATGTTCCATTTGCACTTGAAACTTTAGTATCTATATTATACTTTTTCATGAAAAGTATGATAACTATTTGGGTTAAGGTTGCAGACAACATTAATATCAATAATCATAAGGTTCTAGATCTCACCATTTTTCAAACACTAGTTTTGAAGTACTCGTCTTCTGTTGGACTAATTCCAGCCATTTTTTGAATATCTTCAGTTGCTTCTTCTTCTATGACATCAATTATATCGTCGACAGTTATTATTCCTACAAGCTTGTTTTGACTATTTAAAATTGGTAAAGTTGTAATATCATATTTTTTAAACTTTTCTGTTACTTCTTCTTGGTCTGTTTTGGTATAAGAATAAATTATTCTATCATCCATAACATCTTTGACTAACTGTTCTGGTTTGGAGAAAAATAACTCTTTAAGTTCAACAAATCCTTTTAAATTATTAAGTTCGTCAACAACAAAAAAATCGTAGACTTCCTCAGTTTTATCTCTTTCGGCCTTGATTGTTTCAATCGCTTTTTCAACCGTCCAATTCATACGAAGTTTAGTATACTCGACATTCATGATGCTTCCTGCTGAGTATTCTTCATACTTTAAAATTTCATTAATCTGCATTCTAGATTCTCTAGAAGCAGAACGTAAAATTTTTTTAGCGATGTTAGAAGGCATTTCTTCGAGTATTTCTACAACATCATCTGTGTAGATTTCCTCAAAAAGTTCTTTTATTTGTTTTGAAGAGAATTGCTTTACAACTTCCTCTTGTATTTCAGTATCTAAGAAAGTAAATATCTCCCCACTTATTTCAGTAGAGAATAACCTTAAAGCTATCAAAATATACTTGTTTTCAAGTTCTTCCAATGCTTCGGCTATGTCCGCTGGGTAGTTGTCTTCACTTATTTCTCTTAATTTCTTTACATTATTCTCTTCTAGACAATGAAGGATATTTTTTGTTAACTCTTGTATTTTATTTTTTTCCACAATTTTTTTTACTCCTTTTTTATTTGTTTAATAAATATCTAAGTTCTGTACCAATTAATGGTGTAGGTTCACTTGAGCTTCCTATTAGGTCGCCACTAAAATATTCTACACCTTTTGATTTTAAAGTTTTATAAATCATATAAGTATCTACTCTTTGTGCAATTAATTTAGCCTTTAGTTTATTTGCAATAGCTATACAGTTTAACAATATAGCTTCATTCTCTTTTATTAAGTTAATTTTTTTTACAATGTCTCCTTCTAAAAAGATATAAGTAGGTTTATAAAATTCCAACAAGCTAAAATCTGTTCCAAGTGCTCCGAAGTTAGTTACAGCTATCTTAAGTCCTTTTTCCATGCAAAGATTAATGTTTTTTTCTAGGTAATTTTTGTTAACCACTTCTTGTGTTATATCAAAACAAATTACCAAGTTCTTTTTATTTATTTTATATAAATTAATTTTAGTTATAAAATCTTGGAAGTCAAATTCTGGACTAGTAAAGTAACCAATGTCATAACTTAAAAATAATTTTTTATCTTTAATTTTGTATTTAGCCAATGTTTTAATAGAATAGAGTGCAAGATATCTAGTAAATAAAGACTGAAGTCCATAATTTTCAATTATGTTTTTATTTTCTTCAAAAAGAGATGAATTTACTTCAGAACCTTCGATCATATTATTCAAATTGTAACCAAAAAAGTCTTTTATCCCTGAGAAATAAATAGGTTCAAATAGCACAGAACAGTGATTCAATGCTACAATTTCATTTAAAGAAAGCATCTTTTTATTTCTATTTTTTTGTTTAGTTATTTGTTGTGGTTGAATCTCATTTAATACTTGCTCGTTAGCAAAGGTTATGTGACTTTGTGCTAAGTTATTATATTCAAGAAGTGTATCAAGATTGTTAGAATGTAGACCATAAAATGACATGACTGATTTAATTTTTACACTTACTCTATAATTCTCTATAAAGAAATCTGAGGTAATGCTTTTGATTATTAGTTCCACTTCCTTCGATAAGACTTCTTTTTTCTCTTTGTCAGCTAATTGGTCATGTTCCATTAAGGGAATGAAAACCCCAAAGTTTTTGTAATTCGGCTTGAAGAATATTGAACCCGAAAACTTATTGGAGAACAAGTTGTAAGCTTGTGAAGAGATTTCAGATACTATAGTTTCTTTAATGTTCGTATTTACTTTTGTTTCAAACTTCTCAAAGTTGGATATATAATAATTTAAATAAATACCGTACCTGATTTTATTTTTTCAAATATTATTCAAAATTTGTTCGTGTGCAGATGCAGAGTTAAGATAATATTGATCTTCATACCTTACAATGTTTTGCAATTTAATTGCATGAGTGTGAACTTGATTAACAACTGTTAAGTATGCATATGCTAGATAACTTACACCCAACCATAATAATAAGGTACCAAAATTATTTAAAGCTGTTTTATCTTTTATGATTGGCATGAATGATACAAAACCACTCAATAAAATAAAGAACGTTGTAACTGATCATATCAGTCCTTTTGTTATTTTTTTATAAAACAAACTTATAAAAAATAATATAAAGGTTACTGAGTATGCTAAAACCACTATTGAGATCATTGCTGCTCCTTCGATTTGTCCGAAATATTCTGGGAATATTTTTGGAAATAACAAAAGAGCTATTAAATTACAACTAAGAACCCCAATAGAAGAATAAGGAGAAATGAATAATAAACAAGTTCAAAATAAAAATATAGGTAACAAAATTGATAACTGTAAATTTTTATCCTTAGACATTAGAAGAGAAATTATAATTACACCAAACAAAGATAAAACACCAAGTGCTACGCCAAGAACTAATTCGTAGTAAATTTTTATTTTTTCAAAAAGATGTTTTGAGAGTCCTCACGTGATGGTAAATATTAAAATTGTAATTATAATGTAAGAAAGACATGCGATTAGCGATGATGTAAAATTCATAGATGTCACATTCCTTTCTTATACTATAATTAAACAAAAAAAATGGTGGAGATGGCGGGAATCGAACCCGCGTCCAAAATACTCCTAACCATAACGTCTACAGTTTAGTTAACTTTTATATACACTAGAAACTACAGAAGTTAACAAAAAATCGTTTTTAGTGTTGGTGTTTAATTTCGAGTGAGTTTATCACCAAATTAGTTCACTCTATTGTACTAGGTAAGGCACTACACAATGAAGTACAAGAACATCGAATAGTGTTGAATGCTATTAAACTATTGTTTAATTAAGCTGCTAAAGCAACTCCAGCTGATGCATTATTGATCATGAATGCTGGCATTTCAAATTCATTTTTATTTTTGTTTGCATTTTATCAAACCTAGAAGTATTAAGGTCTACCAAACCACTGCAGTTATAGCAAGGATATATCCTGTCGAAACCAGGGCACCCCCATATGTTTATTATAAATCAATCATAAAAGAAAATTCTTTTATTTTATCAAAATCTTTTTTAACAAGTGAATGTTAATTTTGTAATTTTGATATGTACAAATCTTTAAAAAGTTTTTTTCCTAATAAATTTGAAGGTATTGAAAAGATAGTTAAATATTTTAAAATGATTACATTTTTTGTTATGTCAACCTTGGGAAACTGTACTTACTATATTACTCATCTTTTCATCATTATACATTGAACTACAGACAAAAAAGCTCTGCACTAGTTTATAGTGTAGAGCTTTTTATTTTAAGTTTCATTGTTTGCAAATTAAATCAAGTTCTTAACTTCCTCGGTTTTCATCAATCCTGCATCATATAGTTTTTTAAAATGTCCTTCAGTATTTTTTAATTCATCAAACGTACCAATTTGGACTACACCTTTCCCTGGTGCTAGAACTATAATATGATCACAATTTTTAATTGTTGAAAGTCTGTGAGCTATAGAAACACTAGTTCTACCGATCATAAGTTTTTCTAATTCTGCTTGAATTTCTTTTTCAACAATATTGTCTAAGGCACTGGTTGCCTCATCTAAAATTAGAATTTGTGGGTTTTTTAAAAACATTCTAGCTATTACTAGTCTTTGTTTTTGTCCTCCCGACAACATAAACCCTCTTTCACCAAGAATAGTTTCGTACTTGTTTGGTCAAGACATTATTAAATTATGAAGGTCTGCTTTTTTAGCCGCTTCGATAACTTCATCATCGGTGACATTTGGAGTTGTGTATTTTATATTTTCTTTAACAGTTCCAAACATTATTTGGGGTTCTTGTTCGACATAACCAACGAGGTCAAGATATGATTTTAAGTGTAACTCTTTTAAATCAACTTCTCCATTAATCAATATTCGTCCTTCTGTTGGGTCGTAAAATCTTAATAATAATTTGGATATTGTAGATTTACCACTACCAGTTTCCCCTACAAAAGCATAGCTTTTTCCTTTTTCAAAAACAAAGTTAAATTTTGGTAATACATTTTTTTCGGGTTTTTCTGGGTAGTTAAAAGAAACATTTTCAAATATTATGTCTTTGTCTATTTTATCTATTATTTTTCCTTGACCTGAATAAAAGTGTGGATCCATTATTGGCTTAGAATCAATAATTTGAAATACTCTTCGAGTACATTCGTTCGCCATCAAGAAACCGAATAAAGCTCTTAATAACTGAAAGATTGGAGATGTCATTGTACCTAATCCTGAGATAAACGAAGTTGTAATGATAAGTAATTTTTCAGTATCATTTTTATAAAACCCGTATGCAGTTGTAAGAATTAGTAATTGAATTGCCATAATAGAGACAAAAGCACTTGTAAGAACAAAACTTAGTCTTTTGAAGAAAGCTCTTACAGTTTCATAAAATTCGGTGTGAATTTCTCTGAATCTTTTTTTCTCGTAACTTTCTGTACCACTTGCTTTAATAAGACGAATTGTTCCAATTCTATCAGTGACATCTCCGTTAACGAATGTTATTGTTGTACGTAATTTTTTTATTCAACTTTTTACTTTTGAAAAGAAGATCAGAATTGCAGACAAACCAAAAGCAACAAAAGACATTGATATTAGTCCTAATCTTCAATCAACTGAGATAAGTACGACTGAAGAACCGATAAAGTTGAATATAGCGATAAGAATCATCATTGGAATATTTTGAGTTTGTTCACCAATTATTCAAGTGTCTGCACCCAACTTAGTAAGAATTTCTCCGATTTTCTTATCAGAATAGTATGAAATATCTTGTTGAATAAGTGCTCGTACAGTTTCATTTCTTAAATATATTTCGACAGCTTTACCTAACTTACCTACTGCAATATTTAATGAAAAAATACTTATTCCAAGACCACAATACATTGCTATTTGAAGTAAAACTCAATGCAATCAAGTAAAGTCTCAAATAATAAACTTTGTTGTTGGTTGAGATTGGCTCTCATCTGTCATATCAACAAGACACTTCATAATTTGTTTCATAACCAAAGGAGCAGATACTCCAATTGAGCTAGCCATTAGTGCTAGGATAAAAATTAAAAGAGCAAACAACTTATGTTTTCTTAGGTAAATAAAAATCATTTTTATATAACCTCTATGTTTGCGTTCTTTATCTATTTGTTTTAAGATACTTTCTTTTGCTTTTTCTTCGAATGCCATAAAAACCTCCTTCTATCCCATTAATCCTGCTTTATATAACTTATTAAATCTTCCTTCTTGTTCTTTTAACTCATCAAATGTTCCGATTTGTATTATTCCTTGAGCATTTTGCCCTAAAACAACAATTTTGTCACAATTTTTAATTGTTGAAAGACGGTGAGCAATAACAATTGTAGTTCTTCCCACCACCAATTTATCTAATTGTGCTTGTACCTCTTTTTCGACAATATTATCTAATGCACTAGTTGCCTCATCAAGAATCAATAATTGAGGATTTTTCAAAAACATTCTAGCTATTACTAATCTTTGTTTTTGTCCTCCTGATAACATAAATCCTCTTTCCCCTAGAATAGTGTCATATTTATCAGAAAGAGTTAATATGAAGTCGTGAATCTGGGCCTTTTTAGCCGCTTCAATTACTTCTTCATCTGAAGCATCAAACTTAGCATATTTTATATTATCCATTACAGTACCATATAATATTTGCGGCTCTTGTTCAACATAACCAACTTTATCTAAATAACTAGGAAGATCTATTTCTTTTAAGTTAACCCCATTGATAAGAACACTTCCTGCTTTAGGGTCATAAAATCTAAGTAACAGTTTTGCAATTGTAGACTTACCGCTACCTGTCTCCCCAACAAAAGCATAACTTTTTCCTTTTTCAAACACTAGGTTTGTGGTTGGGAGGATTGGTTTTGAAGGTGATTCAGGGTAAGAAAATTCTACATCTTTAAACTCAATAGAGTCAATGTTATTCACAACTATTGGTTCCTCTATGTATTTTATTAATGATTCATGAGAATATATAAAGTTTAGTCTTGTATTACAGTTTATGGTTCTTGATAAAGCTCTTAAAATAATTGGCAATAAAAATACAGCCGAGGTTAAGATTGAAACAGATGACATAAATCCAATAGCCAATGAGACAACTCTTTTTAACTCTCAAATATCTTTATACAATACAATAACCAATATAGTTGTAATTCCAGGGAGAATTCAACCAAAGAAGTTTGAAAATATAACAAGACAAGCGTTAATTTTAACAGTTTTGTTGATTTTTTTATCGTATTCCTTATTAAATTCTTTGACACGTTCTAATTCATAAAGTTCTGTTCCAGAAGACTTTATTAATCGAATATTCATTAATCGATCAGTATTATCAGTATCAAGTTTTTGTTTATAATCGATTGATGTTATAAGTGCTTTTTGGTATGCGAAAAATATTATTCAAGATATTAAAAATAATATGAAAAATAGTCCTAAACAAATGCTAGCAATTTTGACATCTAATGAGAACATAACTGTATTAACAGTGGTGAACATTACAAAACAATATATCAGGTTGACACCAAACTCATTCAAACCATCGGCTACCCCTTGTGAGTCACCAACTATTTTTGTCATTATATTTCCAATCTGATTTTTTGAATAAAAACTAAGGTCTACATTAGTTAAGTTATCTAAACATTTCACCCTTAGAAAAATTTCAGCTTTTCTTGTAAGCAATCCACTAAGATAATTTAGTGTAAATTCCGAAAAAGCAAAACATACTATCATGACAGCACCAATTATTGCTCAATTATATCAATACATTGGTAGCCCAAAAAGAGAATTACCACCTTCTTGATTTATAACTTTTATCAGGTTCGTAATAACAATAGACATAGCAGAGAACAAAAATGTATCTATAAAAGCTATTATTATATATGAAGAAAAAAGTACAGGATATTCTTTTGCAACTTCTTTTAAAAGAATACCAAGCTTTTTGAATTTTGTTTTAGAGAAAAATTTAACTCTTTCGTCCAATGTTTGCATATTTTCACCTTTCTTTATATAAGTACTTAATAAAACATTAATATTTGATTTTCATTTCAATAAAATTAATCAACTTACACTCAATCACCAACTGTAATTGGGTATAAACAAAGACAAAAATCTAGTAAAATACAAAAGTATAAATCCGTTAAATTAATTCTTTAGTTAAGGAATCAATGAACTGTGGATATATTAATAAATTTTATATTGAAAAAGATTTATGTAAATATTGATAAATAAAAGAGTAATTTTATACGATAAACAATTTGAACACCCATTCATTATTAATCACATATCTAAATAAGTTATATGGATATAATTTTTAAATTTACCATAACTAAATATTAAGATTTTTCAAAAGAATTAAACGATCTTTGATTTATTTAATTGACTTTTGTAATTACGCAAAATTATTTTACCACTATAAATTTCTTAATACATATATTTTAAAAAAATTAAGTCTAGAAAAATTTTGGTTTTTTTAGTATAAAAAAATGACTATTAATTAAATAGTCACATAATAGATTATTATTTAATAGCTTCTTCAGCTGTTTTGAACACTTCTTCAAGTTGATTACATGATGCACCAAAACCGCTTAGTTCTTCTGAAGTAAGATCTCATTCTAAGATTTCTTCAATACCATTTCATCCAAGAATACAAGGAACACTTGTATAAACTCCGTTAATACCGTATTGTCCTGTTAACTGTGCACCAACCATTAGTTGCGCTTTTTCATCAGTCAAGATAGCTTTAGAGATTCTTGCCAAACAAGCTCCGATACCGTAGAATGTTGCTCTTTTTTTCTCAATTATTTTGTAAGCCATATGTACAGCATCGTTTTTTACTTCTTCTAAATCCTCTTTTGTGATTTTTCCATTATCTAGGTATGCTTGTAAAGATTTACCCATAACAGTTGCATTACTTCAAGCAGCTACTGATGAATCCCCGTGTTCTCCAAATAAATATGCTTTTACAGATCTAGGAATAACATTTAACTTATCTGCCAATAATCTTTTTAATCTTGAAGAATCAAGTGTGGTTCCTGAAGAAATAACTCTATTTGAGTCAAAACCTGTAACTTTTTGATAAACTCTTGTTAAAACATCAACTGGGTTAGAAGCAATAAGTGTTACTCCTTTAAATCCTGACTTTTTGATGCTTGTTGCGATTTCTTTCATAATTTTTGCGTTATCAGCAATCATTTCAAGTCTTGTTTCACCAGGTTTTTGAGGTCTACCTGCTGTAATTACTACTAGATCTGCATCTTTACAGTCTTGGTAATCTCCTGCTTTGATTGAGTCAAATGGACTTGATAAAACTGCGTGTGTGTCTAATAAATCTAATGCGTTTCCTTCAGCTGCATCTTTAAATACATCTATTAAAACATAATGTTGTGCTAATCCTTGATTAATAGCTGAGTACACAAAACTTGTTCCTACAGCCCCACAACCAACTAATACTATTTTTTGTTCTTTTTTCATTATGAATGTCTCCTTATCCTACATTGTCATAATAACACATTTCAATTTGTAGTAATAAATTTTTATTATCTTTGTTAATTCATTATCTTTATTACGAAACGTTTACGGTGACTTTGAATGCCACTGTTGATAGTTCCTTTCAATTCTTATGACCGAAAAGCTCAAAGTCTACACTTTTAGTTAAATATTTAATTAGTCTATTTTCTTTTTAAAGTTTCTTATTCAAAAATATTTCCATCAAAAATATACATAGAATCCTTAGGGGCTATTGAAAGTCAATACATAAGTTTAATAAAGAATAAAAAATCTATGAGAATACTCATAGATTTTTTTATTATTTAGAAGATCTTTGTTTAGCTAGGATCTCTCGCATATTTGGTTTAATTACTTCTTGTTCTCCACCATAAACTACGTGGACACTAGAACCTTTGATAATTATACCAGTTGATCCCCCGAGTGACATTATACCCTCTTTGTTCACCTTTGTGCCATCGACTACAGTTAATCTTAATCTTGAAGCACAAGAGTCTACAGCGGTAATGTTACTTTCTCCACCTAAATACTCAATTATTTTAGTAGCTTTTTCAATTTGAGCTTCGGCTTTAAGGTTTGAACCATTTCCGCTTTTAGCTTTGAAGTCAGCTTTTGTATATAATGTAGCATCACCTTCTCTACCGGGAACTTTTACGTTTGCATATTTCACTGCAAAGAAGAATGAGAAGAAATATGCCGGTGCCATTATTGCACCTATTCATAAAGCGTGATATCAATTAGTTCCTAGTTTTAAAGGTATCAGACCGAACACTATGTAATCGATGAATCCCCCAGAAACTGTCATTGATACGTGCACTTTCATCAAACCGGTTAGCATGAATGAAATTGCTGCTAATGGCATATGAACACCATAGAATAATCAAGGTGCTAAGAACAAGAATGTAAACTCAATTGGTTCAGTTATTCCTGTTAGGAAGCAAGTGAACGCTGCAGAGAAATAAATTCCCATTACTTGTTTTCTATTTTCTTTAGGAACATTCAATCACATTGCAAGAGCTGCACAAGGTAGACCGAACATCATAAATGCAAATTTACCTGATTGGAATCTTCCTAAGTTAAGTCCTAGATTTTGTAAATCAGTAAATGTTATTCCAAAATCATTACCTATAACTCTGTACATCATAGTTTGATCTCCAATTGCTTTTAGGAAATCATCACCACCAGGTTGTGAATTTATTCAATTGTAAACTTGTTGAGTTGTTCAAGGTGAACCTTCTGTATAGAATGTAGGGTTACTTCAATCAATTATTTTATCTGGATTTTCTAGTAATGCTCCACTAATTGATCCCCCTGCACTTGTTCATCACAAGGGAGCGTAGAATACGTGATGTAGTCCAAAAGGAACTAATGAACGCTCAATAATTTCATAAACTAGAGAATCTACTCCAACTGGTAGTTTACCTGAATTTGTACCAAATCATTGTAGTCCTAGACCTATTGGAGGTCATATGAATAGGAAGAAGAATGATAATGGGATAACAGCAAAGAAAGTGATTATAGGTACTAACTTACTTCCAGAAAAAAAGCTTATAAATTGTGGTAGCTGTGTCTTATGAAATCTATTGTACATAAAGGCAGCGATTGCCCCAACAAATATAGCCGCGAATACCCCCGTATTTAAAGAAGTTATACCAACATTTTGTGTAATCAAGCCTGTTGGGATTTCTTTTCACCACAACATATTATAGCTGGTTGCAACTTCTTTACCATTTTTTGTTATAAGTGCTGCTTGTATACCATTAAGAACCAAGAAACCAACAACACTTGTAATTGCGGCTACACCTGAATCTTCAGTATAAGCAATGGCAACACTTATACAAAATAGAATAGGAAGGTTACCAAATGCAACATCTCCCATTTTATTCATTGTAGTACCTAAATATCATAGGAACGAATCTTTCGCCGCTTCGTTAGCTATAGTTGCACCAACACCAAGAAAAACTCCAGCAATTGGTAGCAATGCTATAGGTAACAAAAAGGCTTTACTTAATTTTGAGAATGTTGCTGCTGTACTTGCTCTAAACCTAGACCAAGTAGTACCTGTTTTAGCATTAACATTTTCTTTTGTTATTTTTTTTGTCATATTTATATCCTTTCTAGAGGTTTAATAACCATAAATTTATTTTATTCTTTTTTTTAAGAAAAAGGAATTTTTTTTGCATATTTTCATAAATTGGGAAATTTTTTGATAAGTTTAAAAAACCCTTTATTTACAAGGTGTTTTTTAAAACCAACCACAATAAAGTTATCTTTGACTAAAGGTTTAATCTTCTAACTTCGAAAAATGTTTAATTTGGCAAACTTATCGCATATAAGTGAAGGATTCAACTAATGACAACATAAAAAAGTTTCTTTAATAAGGAAAAAGGACTTGTTAGTGTGCATACTGGTGTTTTGTGATGTGTATTGTTTCTAGATATTCGAAAAATATCACAATAAAAACAGAATGTTCAAAAATTTGTATAAAAACTTCTGCTTATAATTTGTATTCAGACCCTGTTTTCAAAAAAAAAAAAAAAAAACAGGTTTAGGCCTGAATCATTAAGAAGGTTGAGGCAATCGCCATTGTTAAACAAAAAACGATTGAGTATGTTAATATATGTCTTTTTGTAAAGTCCAATAACCCCGCTAATCCTCCCTTTTGAGTATTTTTAAGTGTAACTGAAACTTCTGATCTTTTTCTAATTTTTAATATTAATCATATTATGAATAAAATTAATGTGATTGCGTAGAAAGCACATGCTGCGCTTAAATATATTATTTTATAAGTAGACATTGAGTCACCTCGACTAAATTTTTTTTATTTTATTAAGTCTTCTTTCTATATCTCTTTTTTTGATTGTTTCACGTTTATCGTAGTTTTTTTTACCTTTTGCTAAACCAATTTCTAATTTGACATAGCTGTTTTTAAAATAAAGTTTTAATGGTACTAGTGTAAGATTCTCGAGCTTTATTTTTTTGAGTAATTTATTTATTTCTGATTTATTTAGTAGTAGAACTCTTGTTCTAGTTGGTTCCTGAACTACAAAATTTGCATATTCATATTTTTTTATATTCATATTCAATAATTCTACTTGACCTTTTCTAATCAAAATGAACGCTTCGTTTATCGACACTTCATTAGCTCTTATCGATTTAATTTCGGGGCCGGTTAGCACTATACCCGCTTCTAATTTTTCGATGATTTCATAATCAAAATAAGCTCTTTTATTTTTTAATATTACAAATTCACCCATAAAAATCCCCTTTAAGCAAGAACAAAATCGATTATTCTTTTTTTAATATCTGCGTTTTTAACTCTGATTTTTATTTTTTGACCTAACCTAAATATTTTATTCTGTTTATCAACAAGGATGTTGGCTTTTTCATCAAACTTGAAATCAGGTAGTTCAGATATGTGAATTAAACCCTCTACACAATTTTCAAGTTGAACAAATAAACCAAACTTAAGTACTGCTGCTATTATTCCTTCAAACTCTTGATTGATTTTTGATTTTAAAAACTCGGCCATACAGACTTTATTAACTTCTCTTTCAGCATTAACGGCGTTTTTCTCTGTATCATTTATTATATTACAAGCCTTTAAAATAAATTTTTCATTCTGTTCTTGTTTAAAGCTTCTAACATCTTTTTCTACTAAATATTGTTTTAAAAATCTATGTACCATAAGGTCACTATATCTTCTTATTGGACTTGTAAAGTGTGTATAACAATCGCTGGCTAAGCCAAAATGACCAATATTTTCTAGCTCGTATTGTGCTTTTTCCATAAATTTAAGTAAAGTAACGTTTATTACATCTCGTTCGGTTTGATCTGATATTTGTTTTTCAATTTCTTTAAGAGCCTTATTGATAGTTTTAGGATTTGCTTTATCAGACTCTGTTAACTTAACGTTTATACCAAGAGCCTTTATTATGGAGTGTCATTCAATTAACTTTTCTTCTTTTGGAACACCATGATTTCTATAAATGAAAGGTAGTTCTTTTTTAAAGATGATAGTGGCCACACATTCATTTGCACTCACCATAAAATTCTCAATCAGCTTTTCACTAATTCCTCTATCTCTTGGCTTTATATCAATTACATTGCTATCTTTATCTAAGATTATTTTTGGTTCTGGTATATCAAACTCTATTACTCCTCGAACTGATCGCTCCATATCTAATAGGTCATGTAACTCCTTAGCTACTTCTAACATTTTTGCTGTTTCTTTGTTATGATCTAATTTACCTGTGGCATAAAAATCATTTACTTCTTTATAAGTAAGGCGTGCTTTAGAGTTCATAATTGACTCATAGACATCTCTATTTAAAACTTTTCCATTTTTGTCAAAAGTTATTTCAGCTACTAAACAAAGTTTATCTTCATAAGGGTTTAAACTACAAACACCGTTAGATAATTTTTCAGGCAACATAGGTATTACTTTATTTGCTAAATATACCGAGTTACCTCTAAATAATGCTGTTGAGTCTAAAGGTGAAAACGGTGTAACATAATAACTCACATCAGCGATAGCTACTATTAATTTGAAGCCTTCTTTTACTTTCTCTACATAAATTGCATCATCTAAATCTTTTGAGTCTGCTCCATCGATTGTAACTAAATTTTTATCTACCAAGCTTTTTGGTAAACGCCTTTTTATCTGAGGGTCACCATAGTTTAAAGGTACCGCTACTTGATCTGCATTGCTAAGAGTTTGTTTATTAAAATCTGGATGAATATTATATTCATAGGCAATTGAAATTATTCTATCGACTGCCTTATTAGCATCACCAATAATTTTTTGTATACGAGTAAATAGTTTTTTTTCTCGTACATCTAGAATTTTTACTTTTACAATTATGTCTTTTTTGAGGTGAAAATCTTTTTGGTTGACCATAACAATCCGGTAGTTTTTAAAACCAGGTTCATTAGATATAAAGTCAAGAAACCTCCCGTCTTTGCTGGGTTGTATTTCGCCAACTAAGGAAGTTTTTGTCCTACAACTTATGTCTTCAATGTTGGCTCTAAACCTGTCATCATTTTCTTTTTCCAAAGTAAAAACAACTTCATCAGTGGAGATTGAACCATTCAAACTCATCGGAGGCACAAAATAATCATCACAAACTTCATTCATATCTTTGACAAATCCAAAACCTTTATCATTTATTTTTATCACACCAAGCTTATATTTAGCACCAATATAATAAATTACATTTTCTTTTGACCAACCTATTTTGTAACCTTGTTGAAGCTCCTTTAAATTACTTAAAATTTCCTCGTAATCCTTGTTTAACTTTTGTAAAAGGTTATTGATGTGAGTTTTATTATCAACTCCAATAGCCTTCATAATTAGATCTTTCATATTAACTCTTTTCTTTCTAATAAAAAAACACCATTATTTAAGAACAGTGTTTGTAATTATACCTATAACTATTGTAATAACAAATAGTGAAGCTCCCAACCCAAACATTCAAAGGGACATTGTTTTATCTGTTCCTCTTTCCTTTGAGTTAGAAAATAATTCATCATTTCCACCATTCAGTGCACTTAAGCCTGTTTGAGATGTTTTATTTTGGATAAGTCCAACCATAATCATCAAGAACGAGACCACTAAGCCTAGTATTTCAAAAACAAATATCACTTGGTTACCAAGTTGTCTTTGTGATGTGCTTGCCAATATTTCTAACACACTTTCGCCTCCAATTCAATATAATATTACTATATTTTCTCATACTTTTTCTAAAAAAGAATGTGTAAAAGTACAAAGACACAATTTATTTGTTCTTAATGATTGGCATTCTTATACCAATCGCTTTAAAAGGTAGTTAAAAAAATAATTAAAAGTTTATCTCAGACCCCAAAAATATGAGAATGAATAGTATAATCATAACGGTGAGATTATGCAGTGATTAGATTATGTTATAAAGTTTTTCTCTAGATTTTTGAAGACAAATCATTTCAAGAAAAAATTTAGAACGAAAAGTATAAAAAAATTGATAAACATAATTGATAACCCAAAATGACAAATTGTCGATATTAGAAATAGTCTATCTTTTTCGGAACATCATTTAAAAGGTTCCATTAACATCCCTGTCACAACTTTTAATTATAAATATTTTAAGAAAATAAACAAAGACTCGAAAATTTTAATATTAGACAATAATTATAGAAGTCATTTAACAATTTATAAAACATTAAAATCCAAAGGATTCAAATCTTATTTATTGTACGGTAATTATGATGACATTAGAAATAACCCTTTGTTTGAAAATTTTACAGAAGTTGTTATTTACTAATTCGCAAATTAATAAAAAATATAAATTAGGCAAAAAAAACATTTTTTGAGTTTTCAAAAAATGTTTTTTTGTTTTCTAAATATTTAGAAACCTTTAAATAATTCAATAGCATTAACACCTAATCCCTCAGCAATTTTTTCAATTGCTTTAAGAGATACATTTCTTTTACCTCTTTCGGTATCTGAAATGTAGTTTCTATGTAACTTAGATTTAAACCCTAATTCTTCTTGAGTCATGTTTGCTTTTACTCTTAGTTCTTTCATATTTTGACTAAATATAAAGATTATGTTGTTTTTTTCCATATCTATTCACCAATGCTTTCTGACAACCTTTCAATAATTTTAAAAAGATTACTAATTCCCGACTTGGTAATTTTTACATTCTTCTCTTCGTTCAGAATTTCACCGAGTTCAGAGAAGGTTGCTTCCGGATTTTCCAAACGCACTTGTGCTAACACTTGTGCCTTTTTAGATAATTCGTCAAACATGTTTTTTTCCATAATGTGTGATATCTGCCTTACTTGTTTGACTCCAGCGTTATAAGTTTTTTGTTGATTATAAATTTCAATATTTAACATTCTGTTAACATTGTTATTTACATCCCGACTTATTCTAGTATTTTCAAACATTAACACGGCCTTTGCGGCGTCTACAAACTTGAGAAAATCAGATACTACAAGTGACTTTTTTGCATAACATACAAATTTCTTTTTTCTTGTAGTAACTTTAAAACCAAAATCAAATTGGTTTAAAAGATCACAAAGATATTTAGCTGATTCCAGTTCTTTTGTTTGTAGTTCAACATGATAATTTGTTGTTTGTGGAGAGTTAACACTTCCAACAGCAATAAACACACCCGAAATATAGGCTCTCGTAAGACCATAATTTTCGGTTTCATCCGAGTTTAAATATATTTCGATATAATTTTTAGATTTTTTTATATCATAGATGTTATACTTTGCTAAAAAATTGATAACGTTAGTTGTTAATAATAATTGATAAATTTTTTTTCTCTTTAATTTTTTCGAATCAATAATGGATACTTCTATGTTACCAACATATATTTCTTTAATTAAAGCATATATCTTTCGAATAACATTATTAGAATGCGAAAAAAGTTTCAAGACTGTGTTTTCGTTTAAAGAAATAAGTTCTCCATTGTATTTTATGAAGCCCGAAAGTAGCATGATGGTTTGTTCTTTACTAAAAGTGTGTTCTAAGATTTCTTCTTTCACTTTCATTGCAAAAGACATTTAAATCACCCTACTTGCTTTTCTTTTTACTTATTACTTTTGTTAAAACTTTTTTTAATTTACTCTCTTGAGAGGTCATTTTATCAATAACCTCCTCAGTATAAAAATATTCCTTTTCATAAACATAACCAGGGGTCCTGATTAAGTTAGGAAAAATAAACTGTGACACTAACATAAAAAGTAATCCAAATAAGGAAGTAAGACCAACCGCTATATATGAAGCTGTCGGTAGATAAATTAAAAACAAGTGATCATTAGGTCTACCAAGTTCTAATACAAATCTAATTAAGTTTCACAAAAAGAAATATGCTCCAGCTTCAACACCTGCTTTAATTATTTTATAATTGTCTGGATTGTTAGCGTCAACTAACATTTTTCCTTTTTTTCATTTATTTGCAAGTGAATTAGTTCCTTGCAATTTAGTTATCTCTTCTTTATATTTTTTAATTGCTTGTTCGTTGTTATTTGAATAAAAGGCTTTTTTTCAAACTTCGAAGTATGTTTGTTTTTCAGCGTCTTTTTTTCAAGTAAAAGCGTGCTTAAACGAATATTTTAAATCGAGTTGGTAAGTTTCTGGATGTAAATTTCATGGTTTTTTACTTATTCATCTACCAATACCGGGAATGAACACCGTAATTACAATCCAAGCTAAAAATAAAGCTATAGATTCGTAAAAGAAAATTGGTTGCATTTGATAAGTATGACCATTAATCATTTCAATGCCATTAATAAATTCACCCCCACTACCTGTGTATTTAAATTGAGTATTTACTCTTAAAAACTCAGGTAGTCAGTTTAAGGGGTTTGGACTGTGACTAGATACATCTCAGACTGGTTTTCCAAAAATTTCGTGGTTGTAAAAGTTTCCCCATCTTCCAATAGCTTGTCCGATAAGTATATTTGGTAATATACAATCCATGTAAACTAAGACAGATACTCTTTGTTTACGACCTAAAATATAGAAGATTAATATACCAACAAAACCTCCTAAAAATAATGCGCCATGAATCGACATTCCTTCTTTTCAAAATGCAAATAGTTCAAAGAAACTAGCTCCATTTGCATTTTTACCATAACCGTCGGCATTTAGTTTACCAAAGAAACTAGCTCCAAACAAACCAGCAGGTACACTCAAACAAGCTCCTATCAACAGTTCACGTAAGCTAAGCCCTTTTCGCCAAAATTTAAAGGCGGATATGGCTATAGTGACAATAACACCCAAAGTCATAGTAAATGCATAAACATGTAAGAAACCGTAGTCACCTTGTATTGTTCATTGCGGATTTATGTTGGGGTTATTTGGAAATTTGTCACCCGTCGTTCATTGTTCCATTAAAAAACACTCCTTAACCTTTAAAATTTTAACATAAATTGTATACGTTGTTATCAAGAGTATGAAAATTAAAATATAAATTTTATAAATGAACTTTTTCGTGTAATTATTTTCAATTTTATGAAAAAAAACGACTTTAGTCGAGATTTTCAATATATGATACAGCGTTTTGTCCTGCTAAAGCTCCATCAGCTACCGCGGTCGCAATTTGTCTGAAAGGTGTGTTTCTAACATCTCCTGCTACAAATAAACCTTCAATCAACGTTTTCATGTTTTCGTCACTTTTTATGTGTCTTTGATCATTTAAGATTTCTTCGTGTTTAATGAAACTTGTAACGGGATATTGACCAATAAATGGGAAAATACCTTTCACTTCAAAACTTTCGGTTTTTTGTGTTTTGAGATTTTTAACATCAACACTTTCCACTTTGTTATCACCATTTATTCTTTCAACAACACTATCTAGAATAAATTTAATTTTTTCATTTTTCTTAGCTTTTTCAAGTGATTTATTATCAACTCTAAAGTTTTGACTTCTATGTACTATGTAAACTGTTGAAGCAAATCTAGTTAAAAATATAGCCTCTTCAATAGCAGAATATCCTCCACCAACAACTAGAACAGGTACATCTTTATAGAAGCTACCGTCACACACAGCGCAATATGAAACTCCTTTACCATAAAGTTCTTTTTCTCCTGGTACACCTAATAAATTTTCTTTAGTTCCAGTTGCTATTATTAATGATTTGCAAGTGATTTCTTTTCCATTTTCTAATTTAACAGTAAAAATATCTTGTTTTTCGAAGTCTAACAATCCTGAAAACTCAAATTTTGCACCCATGGCAGTTGCTTGATCAAAAAATTTGAAAGCTAGGTCTGGTCCATTAATAGAGTTAAATCCAGGATAATTTTCAATTTCACCAGTTTTAACAACTTTTCCACCTGGTGCTTCCTTTTCTAAAACTAGCACATTCAAGCCAGCCCTACAAGCGTAAAGCGCAGCGGTTAATCCAGCTGGACCTGCACCCGCTATAATCAAATCGTAATCTGTTTTAATATGATTTTTCATACAACCAACCTTCTTCCCTTCATTTTTTTGGCGCTATAAACTGAGCGCAAATCAACATTATGAACCCCAAAATCAATATTCCTGTTAAGGAAAGATAATTCATTACGGGATTTCATTTGAACGACAACTCATAGGTTGTTCTTGATGTGTCTAATATAAATCTAATTATAGAATAAAATATAACATATGTGGAGCACAATACACCAGAATGAATGACACAATACTTATCCTTATTATTGATATTATATAGTTCTTGTGAGTTCAAGGTTAAGAAATTTAATAGTCTACTTTTCTTTCATCTTAACTCTTTCAAAATTTTTCCATAATCTTTTTTCAAATTATTTTTACGCAATCTGAATTCTTTTTTAGATAATCGTTTTTTGAACATTTCTTTTTTAATTACGTTTATCTCATTATCTCTTTTAAGTTTAACTCCTTTATACTTATCTAAAGCTTGTAAATACGAACGCTTGTGATTGTCGATAATACTTTGAGCAGATTTCACTTCTTGACTATCTGCCTGATACACAAAATAAGCTTTTAACCATGCTTGTCTTTTTGATAACTTATATTCACCATTATCATTTACCTTGTAAATAATATTTTGATAAGTGTTGTCAAAGTCTTGAAGCGAGTTTTTTGAAACTCATTTTTTACAAGGAAATGCTAAAGGATTAACATTCCAAGGTTTTTTACTAATAATTTTACCCAGATTCGCGATAAAAAATGTTATAAAAAATCAAGTCATCAATGTAGCAATCGATTCAAATAAAAATAGCGGTTCGTTATAGCTTAGGCTTGATAATTTTTGACCCGTTGAAGGGTCAACAAAATAAAACAATCTCATTCAAATTCACTCAGGTAATCATTGAAACTTTGAAATATCAGTTTGCCTTCCTAAAATCTCATGATTGAATAAATTTCCTCATCGCCCTATTGCTTGTCCTAATAATATATTTGGAACAATACAATCAGCATAAACTCATATAGAGATTTTTGTGTGATGTCTTTGATATCAAAATCAAACAAACCCCGCTGCTCCACCAGCAAATAAAGCACCAAAAATACTTAGTCCCGGTTCTCAAATAAATATAAGTTTATATATCGGAGTATTTGTACCTAACTTACCAAATATAGACCCTCCAATTACACCAGCTGGAATAACTATATAAATAGAATTCATAAACTCTTTAAGTGGTATTTTTCTTATTTTAAGTTGGATTGCAGATGCAATAATTGTTACAAGCACCCCGCATAGTACAAGTATAGGATACATAAAAGATAAGTAATCTGATCCGTTATTTCACAGTTCATTTGACGTGTTTCTTTGATCATCGGCTAAAAAATTAATCATCTGTAAAAGCCATCACTCTTTCCGTTAATAGAGAAGCATCATCATTATAAAGTCCGCTCTGTGTTATTTTTAATTTTGAAACTGCTGTTTCTATTATATTAGGAATATTTCTTCCAGAAGAAACTGGTATTTTTATGTAGGGAACATCAACTCCTAAAATATTATAACTTTGAAAATCTTTTCCTAACCTTTCAGAATCATCAACACCATCTTTTTTAAATGCTGATAATTCAATGACCAAATCAACTGTTGATTCCTCCATAATTACTTGATAACCATTTGTTTTTGAAATATCAATTATACCGATACCGCGAACTTCAACTAAATTTTTTAAGATTTCATGGCTTCTCCCAAATAGAGAGCCGGCTTTTTTTGTCACCACAATCCTATCATCACCAACAAATAAATGATTACTTTTAACAAGGTCCATTGCAATCTCAGATTTACCGATTCCAGACTCGCCAATGAATATAACGCCTTTCCCAAATATATTCATAAAAGAAGCATGCATTTCTATTTTAGGTGCGAAAAAATAATCCATATAATCTAGAGAGTTGTGCATAAAGTCACTTGTAGACTCAATTGAAGTTCTTAAAACAGGAACATTCAATTCCTTTGCTACATTAAAAAATACTTCATCTGTGAACTTAGATGTAATGATAACTCCCGGAATATCCTTCATCAATAATTTTCGATAACGTCCTTCACGTTCTTTCACATCGAAATTCATGATATAGTTATACTCTTTTGTTGACATTAGAACAAGCCTGTGTGATTTAGCTCCCTCTTCAAAGTAACCAGTTAACTCCAAACCTGCTCGATTAAGACCATAAACTTTTACTTGACTGTCTATTTTTTCTAAACCAGCCAATACTTCTAAATCAAACTTTTCTATTAAGTTTTTAAGTGTTAGTTTTTTCATAAGTAACCTCGCTTTAATTATTATAACGAGATTTATGGATAAAAAAAACTAGTTTTAAACTCATTAAAGTTTATCACTAGTTAAATATGAGCTAGTAGCTGTGTTTTTGTTTCTAAAACACCAAACATTCTCCATAGTCCATTTATTAAGTAATGGTTTTATAATTCTGAAGCTTGAATATGTCACAGATATATAAATGGGTAAAGTTATTGGTAACTTTATCAATTTACCTATCAAATCTACTCAAGCTGCTTCTCCTTTTCAAGACATCATCCATATCTGGTTAAGTAAAAGACTTTGGAGTACGTATCCGATACTATATAGTAAAATTACTTTTAAAAGTATATGTTTTTCTTTTTTAAAAATGAATACAAGTGCACCCAGTAATCCTAAAACAGATTTGTTAAACATGTAACCCGCGTGGTATCCAAAACTATTTGGTATAACTGACCCTACAACATCTATCGAGATTCCAGACATAACACCACAAATTGGTCCGAATAGCATTCCTAAAAAGAATATAATTCAATCACCAAAAGCTAATCTAATATTTCCTAATATCGGAATATTGTAACCAAGTATATTCGTTAATACAACAGAACAAGCGCCAAAAGTTGATATGACAGTTAAGTGCTTAACACTTATTTTTTTAAATGTAAACTTTTCCATTGCTAGTGCAATTATTAAGGTGGCACAAACACCAATAATACCTATAATATTTGTCAAAATGTAAAAATTCATTATTTTCTCCTTAAAAACCACTTATATATTAATGGAATGAAATATAAACTTCCACATATAAGAATACTTTTATCTTTATTTTTTCTTAAAAACTTTTTTCAGTTCTTGACCCTATTCGGATGATCAACTTTATTAATGTCCCAACTTTTGAAATGTTTGAATGTTGTAACAAAAAGTTTATCACAGCTTTTTTCTAAAACTTCTATCATTTCGTTTTGTTCTTTACCTTTTATCGCAGCGAACAAAATTGTTAGGTTTGGGATTTTTTTGCATTCTTTGGACAACTCTCTTGCCCCTGAGATATTATGACATCCATCGATTAATAGCAAGGGATTTTTATTTAAGATGGTCAATCTACCTAAAGGAGGTTCTAGATAACTTGTAAAAGAATAACCTAAGTACTCAACAAGTTCTTTTGCCAAACCTTTATTGTACTTTTGGTATGTTTGTTCTCCTTGAAAAATCTCGCAATAATCTATATCATTCTTACAATACATCGATATAATATCTTTGTATTTTAAGTTGTCGTTGCTAATAAAAACCTTTGCATTTGGTTTGACAATCCCTATTTTTTGTTCAATTATGTTTTCAACTTTTGACCCTAAAACTTCTGTGTGATCTAAATCAATAGTTGTAATGCAGACTGCTTTTTGATTTTGAAATACATTAGTGGAATCCAAAATACCACCAATGCCAGCTTCTATTATTGCGAGTTCTACATTCATATGTGTAAAATAAATTATTGCAACGAAAGTTCAAATTTCAAAAAACGTTAACTTATAGTTCGCAAAAGTTTTTTTATATTTTTTGATGATTGCTTTTAATTGTTTATCAGTAATGAAATTTTCATTTACCTTAATTCGCTCATTATGAAATAAAAATGCTGGCGATGTAAAAAGACCGATGTTAGCTATTTTACCGACTAAGTTATCATAAATAAACTTAGCTGTTGAACCCTTCCCATTGGTGCCTACAATATTTACAACCTCAAATTTATTTTGTGGATTACCAATATCATTCAAAAGTTTACTTAGGTTATATTGCCTTTGAAAATAAGTCTTGAATGGGATAAGTTTTTTATCTACACTAATCATTTAAGTATGCCTTAAGGTATTTGGCAGTATAACTTTCCGATGACAAACAAACTTGTTCAGGGGTTCCTGTTACTAAAATGTTCCCACCTTCTGAACCTCCATCTGGTCCCAAATCAATTATATGATCAGAAACCTTGATGAAGTCTAAATTATGTTCAATAGTTAAAACTGTATTTCCTTGGTCTACTAAAATATTTAAAATCTTTATTAATCGCTTTACATCATCTATATGAAGACCCGTTGTTGGTTCATCAAGTAAGAACATTGTTTTTCCAGTTGATTTTTTTAACAAGAAAGTAGATAACTTAACTCTCTGAGCTTCTCCCCCAGACAAAGTAGTTGCATTTTGTCCGAGTTTAATGTAACCCAAACCTACGTCAAGTATTGTTTTTAATTTAAGATTAATTTTTGGAACGTTTTCAAAAAACTCATAAGCTTCTTCTACTGTCATATTTAATACATCGTGTACATTTTTCTTTTTGTATTTAACTTGTAAAGTTTCTTCATTATATCTACGTCCGTTACAAGTTTCACAAACAACTTCCACAAAACCAAGAAACTGCATATCCACTCTAACAACTCCATCACCTTGGCAAGTGTCACATCTTCCACCTGGTACATTAAAACTAAATCTTCCTTTTTTATATCCGCGAATTTTAGCTTCTGGGACTTCTGCAAAAAGGTCTCTAATATCATCAAAAACAGATGTATATGTTGCTGGATTTGATCTAGGAGTTTTACCAATTGGGTCTTGTGAGACATAAATTATTTTATCGATATTCTCGTGACCTTTCATTTTTTTGTACTTACCAGGTCTAATTAATTCATTGTTTATTTCCTTACGGAGACCTTTGTATATTACCTCTTCAACTAATGTTGATTTACCACTACCACTTACTCCTGTAATAGTTACAAACTTACCAAGTGGTATGGTCACATCAATTTTTTTTAAGTTGTTTTCTGTAACTTCGAGAATTTCTAACTTCTTCCCATTTCCACCTCTACGTTTTTTTGGTGTTGGTATAGATAATTTTTTAGATAAATATTGTCCAGTTATCGAGTTTTCATTTTTACAAATATCTTCGTATGTTCCTTGGGCCATAACTTCTCCACCGCGTGTCCCGGCTCCTGGGCCAATATCAACAATTCAATCAGCTTCTTTCATAGTATCTTCATCATGTTCAACAACTATAAGGGTATTCCCTAAATCTCTTAGCTTTTTCAAAGTATTGATTAATTTGTCGTTATCTCTTTGGTGCAATCCTATAGAAGGTTCATCCAAAACATATAGGACCCCAGACAGCTTCGAACCAAGTTGTTTAGCTAAACGAATTCTTTGTGCCTCTCCACCAGATAAAGTGGTTGCACTTCTAGAAAGTGTTAAATAGTTTAGACCGACTTCGTTTAAAAAACTTATTCTAGATAAAAGTTGTTGAAGGACTAGGCTTGCTATTTTTTCTTGTTGTTCAGTAAGTTTTAAATTTAATAAAAAGTTAAGTTCTTCCTCGATGGTTAAATTCACAAACTCAGCAATGTTTAATCCATTTAATTTTACACTCAATGCAATTGGGTTTAAACGTTGTCCTTGACAAGCTTTACACTCTTTTGATACCATGTATTTTCCATAATATTTTCTATTTTCTTCAGAACTAGTTTCAATAAATCTTCTTTCAATTAAACTTCCAACTCCCTCAGTATAATCGAAGGCATTATAGACATTACCGCTTGAAGTTGTTATTTTTGTTTCGATTGGTTCTTCACTACCCCATAATATGACTTTCATTTGTTTTGCAGATAAAGTGTTAATGGGTTGATTCAAATCTATTAAGTAGTAATTACATAAAGATTTAAACTTTTGTCATTCTATGTTTTGACTGTCTACTAGATTTTTATAATAAAGAATACCTCCTGATCTGATAGATAAGTTGTCATCAGGAATAATCAGGCTCGGGTCAGCTTCTAAGTTAACTCCCAAACCAGAGCAGACTTCACAAGCTCCATTTTTTTTGTTAAAAGAAAATAGGTTTGCTTCAAGGTTTGGTATTATAAATCCACACTCACTGCAAGAATACTTAGTTGAGAATAGACGGGTTTCATCATTTCTTTTAGGATATTGTATTTTTATTAAACCATTAGAATAAGAAAGACCGACCTCAATTGCAGCATATATTCTTGATTGCAAATCTTCATCATCTTCTTGATAAATTAATCTATCTACCACAATATCTATGTTATGTCTTTTATTTTGTTCTAGTTCTATGTCTTCGTCTAAGTTTCTGATTTTGCCATTAACTAGCGCTCTAATAAATCCTTCTTTATTTAGTTTCAAGAATAAGTCTTTGTGTGTTCCCTTTTTATCTCTAACTACGGGTGCCAAAATAAAGAATTGTTCATGATCACTCGTTTCTTTTTTTAAAGTATCGATTATTTCTTTGATTGAAGAAGTTTGAATTGGACCATGACCGTTAATACAATATGGAGTTCCAACGTTTGCATAAAGTAGTCTTAAGTGATCGTGTATTTCAGTAGTTGTTCCAACTGTAGAACGCGGGTTATGACTAGTGGTTTTTTGATCAATTGAGATTGCTGGACTTAGTCCTTCTATATCGTCAACATCTGGTTTTTCCACTGACTTCAAAAATTGTCTAGAGAATGAAGATAATGATTCTATATATCTTCTTTCTCCTTCTGCATAAATAGTATTAAAAGCAAGTGAAGACTTTCCACTTCCAGATAAACCGGTAAAAACTATTAATTTCTCTTTTGGTAATTCTATATCAATATTTTTAAGGTTGTGTTCCCTAGCACCTTTTATTATCAGTTTGTTATTTGCCATTTTATTTCTCCTATAAAGCTTGTAGTTCTAAGATTATATCTCTTAATTCTGCTGCTTTTTCATAATTTTGTTCTTTTGCTGCCAAAAGCATTTCTTTTCTAAGATCAGCAATAATTTTTTCTTCGGCTTTTTCTTTACTATTTTTTCCTTTAAGCTCTTTAATTTTGTTTCTTATATTTACAGAAGAACCAATATCACTTATTTTTTTTACAATTGTTTGAGGCACAATATTATTGGCCTTGTTAAAAGCGATTTGTTTATCTCTTCTTCTTTTTGTCTCTTGCATAGCCTCTTCCATGGCTTGTGAGATTTTATCTGCAAAAAATATAACTCTACCTTCTGAGTTACGTGCAGCTCTACCAACTGTTTGTATCAAACTTCTTGTGTTTCTCAAAAATCCTTGTTTGTCTGCGTCTAAAATACACACAAGACTAACTTCAGGTATGTCTAATCCTTCTCTTAGTAAGTTGACACCAACAATAACATCGTAAACTCCTTTTCGAAGATCTAAAAGCACTTGATTTCTTTCTAAAGTTTTAAGTTCAGAGTGAAGATATGCCACTTTAATATTTCTATCTTGTAAAAATGAGGTGATGTCTTCGGACTGTTTTATTGTAAGAGAAGTTATGAACACTTTTTGCTTCTTAGCAGATACTTTATGTATTTCTGTAATTATATTTTCCATTTGATTTGTGGTTGGTCAAACTTCGATGACAGGGTCTACTAGTCCTGTTGGTCTAATAATTTGTTCAGTAACTACCCCATTTGTTAATTCTAACTCATAATCACCAGGAGTAGCTGAAGTGTAAATTACGCTTTGGAGTTTTCCAGTGAACTCTTCAAAGTTCAAGGGCCTATTATCCAATGCACTTGGTAATCTAAAACCGTGATTTACTAATGTTTCTTTTCTACTTCTATCTGTATTAAACATCCCTTTTATTTGAGGAATCATCATATGCGACTCATCTATAATAGTTAAGAAATCTTCTCCAAAATAATCTACCAAACTATACGGAGGTGTTCCTGGTGCTCTAAAGTCAATATGCGCAGAATAGTTTTCAATACCACTACACATTCCAAATTCACTAAGCAATTCTAAATCGTATCTTGTTCTTTTATCTAGGCGATCTGCTTCTAAAACTTTTCCTTGATCAAGCAACTCCTTTACACGACCTTCAAGTTCTTTTTCAATGTTTTTAATGACAAGTTTCATCTTATCAAAATCTGTTACATATGACGAAGCCGGAAATACTGTGAACATTCTCAAACTTTCTTTAACAGTATTGTTTAAAACATCAAGAATATCTATTGCTTCAATTTCATTTCCAAACATTGATATTCTAATATTATAATCATCTGTCCAACTTGGAGCAATTTTAATTACATCACCTTTGGCGCTAAAACAACCCATATCTAAGTGGGTCTCATTTCTTACATAACCAGTCTGAACTAAAAATGTTAATAACTGTTTTTTAGAAATAGATTGACCAACTGCTAACTCAAAAAAAACCTCACCATACTCTTTTGGATCTTGTGTGGCATAAATTGCAGCGACAGATGCAACAACAATTGTGTCTGTTCTAAGCATTAAAGCATTCATAGTGCTTAATCGCATCATCTCTAAATCATTATTTCTTTTAGCATCCTTATCTATATATAAATCTCTTGCAGGTATGTAAGCCTCTGGTTGATAAAAGTCAAAGTTTGATACAAAATATTCCACTCTATTATTTGGAAATAACTCTTTGAACTCTATATATAACTGCATAGCTAATGTTTTATTGTGAGCTAATACTAATGTGGGTTTATTCATTTCTTTGATGATATTTGCCATTGTAAATGTTTTACCCGTTCCAGTTGCACCTAACAAAACTTGATGTTTTTTTCCTTCCTTCAAACCATTTATTAAAGCTTCTATTGCTTTTGGTTGGTCTCCACCCGGTTTGAAGTTTGTTACCAAGTCAAATTCTTTAAATGTTTTTGCCATAAATTAGACTCCTTTATAAACCTATTTTAGATTTATTTTAAAGATATTACCATTTTTTAATAAAAAAAATAAAACCAATTTTGGATTTATCCAATTTTGGTTTTAGTTTGTACTTTTTCTGTATCTTCTATGTCGTCTTCTGAAATAGAACCATCCTTATTTGTTTTGAATACCTTTTTAACTTTTCCGTCCTCATCAGTAACAACAAACTCACCTGATTTTGATTGTTCTTTTAGAAGTTTTTCAAGCTGTAGTGATATAGCCATAACAATTTGTGATTCCATTAAAAGAGTAGTTCGTTCTTGCTCGTCTAAACCTTCAGATAACCTTTCAAAAGCTTCTTTAACATCATTCGGAGTAAATTTTTTCCCAGATAATCCAAATTTAGAAACAATTTTGTCTAATTCTTGCTGCGACAATTCTTTAGTGATTTTTTGTTGATCTTCGAACATAGAATCCAATTTATCCATAAGACCTTTTAAAATTTCATACTGAATACTCAACTTGCGAAGTGTCTGTTCGTCATCTTTAAACTCGTCATTTAACTCAGCGAACCTTTTATTAACACTATCACGAGAGAAGTTTTCTTTTGTAATACCAATTTCAGCCAGAATATCATCAATATCTGTCTCGGTAATGTTGATAACTTTCTTTTCACTTTCGTTTGGATCGAATTCAACTGACACATCTTCTTTTTGTTTGAAGAAAGAAGTATTTAGGTTTGTGATAGTTTCTTCTGCAATATCTATCTTCATCTTGTTAAATAACTTAGCAGATTCTTCAACATATTGGTGAAGTGGGTTGTTTTGAGCATATTGTTGCAAGTAAATACCACTTCTTAGTTTTTGAGCTAGGTTGATGTGTCTTGTTCAATATTTGTCAAAAGCTTGCAAAATAGTGCGACGTTCTAGTTCGGTAATTACATTCTCTGGTACATCTTTAGTTTTGAATATGTAAAACTCCATCATTTTTTTCTGAACTAACTTCGCCATTTCGTTTTTTTCAAGTCCATCGAAATCAGATTCTATTAAACTATCTTCCATAACAAAGACATTATTTAATTGATTAATAAGAGTTTTGATTCTAACTGTTTTTTCTCCACGAACGAGTTCTGAACTGCGATCTACCAACTCATATGCAATTGTGTATTGAAACTTTTCAAGAACAACTTTCAGATCTGGTTGTAAAAGAATGTCATCTCTTTGAGCATAAATGGCTTCTCTTTGTTGACTCAAAATATTATCATAATCAAGAACATTTTTTCTTTGATCAAAGTTTAATCCCTCAAGTTTTTTTTGAGCGTTAGTGATTGCTCTTGTAAACATCTTAGATTCTATGTGATCATCACCTAGTTTTAAAAACATTTGTCTAACTTTTGGTGCTGTAAAACGAACCATAAGATCGTCTTCCATCGATATATAAAACTTTGAGTCCCCAGGGTCACCTTGACGACCTGCACGTCCTCTTAACTGATTATCAATACGGCGAGCTTCATTTCTTTCTATTCCAATAACATATAAACCACCCAATTGTCTGGTTTCCTCTGTTAATTTAATATCAGTACCACGACCCGCCATGTTAGTGGCTAAGGTTATTGCTTTAAACTGTCCAGCTTTTTCAACTATTTCTGCTTCACGATGGTGATTTTTGGCATTAATCATCTCAAACTTTAGTCCAGCTTTATCAAGATAATGGGCAACTTGTTCTGATGACTCAACGCTTGTAGTACCTATAAGTATTGGCCTTCCTTTTTCATTTATTTCTTTGATATCTACTATCAATTTTTTAAATTTGGCGTGTTTTGTACCAAAAGTAAGATCTGGTTCATCCTTACGGATGATTGGTTTATTAGTTGGACAGACAATAACCCTTGTATTATAAATTTTTATAAACTCTTCTTCTTCGGTTTTAGCAGTACCTGTCATACCCGCTAGCTTACTATAAAGTCTGTAAAAGTTTTGATAAGTTATTGTTGCTAAAGTAGATGTTTCTTCCTCTATTTCAACATTTTCCTTAGCTTGTAATGCTTGTTGTAAACCATCACTATACGCTCTACCTGGCATAGTTCTTCCTGTAAACTGGTCAATTAAAATTATTTCATTATCTTGGACTGTATATTCAATTTCAGCTTTAAAAGTGAAGTTGGCTTTCAAAGCATTCATGATTAAGTGAAAAACCTCAGTATTTTTAAAATCAAAAAGGTTGTCTATACTAAAAAACTTTTGCGCTTTCTTAATTCCTTCATCAGTCAAATAAACTTGTTTAGATTCCAAATCAATTTCGACATCAGCGGGTTCTTTAAGTGTTTTGGCTAGGGCGTCTGCAGCCTTGTACATATTTACCCTATTTTGGCTTCCACCAGATATTATCAATGGCGTTCTAGCTTCGTCAATTAAGATAGAATCTGCCTCATCGATAATTGCATAATTAAGTTTTCGTTGGGTTTTTTGAGAGTATGAATATACCATATTATCCCTTAGATAGTCAAAACCTAATTCTGAGTTAGTAGTATATGTGATGTCTTGACTATAGGCATCTCTTTTCATATCCTTTGTAAGGTCTCTTCCGTTCAAACCAACAGTTAATCCTAAGAAATTGTAAACTTGTCCATTAATTTCACTATCTCTTTTTGAAAGGTACTCGTTAACTGTAACAACATGTACTCCTTCACCTGTAAGAGCATTTAAATATGCTGGAAACAATCCTGTTAAAGTCTTACCTTCACCGGTTCTCATCTCTGCGATGTCACCTTCGTGTAATATGATACCTCCAATAAGTTGAACTTTGTATGCCCTTAATCCAAGAACTCTGTATGCAGCTTCTCTGACAGTTGCATAGGCCTCTACTAATAAATCATTAAGAGTTTCGTTGTTTTGCAATCTTTCTCTAAATTCTAAAGTTTTTTCCTTAAGTTGCTCATCAGAAAGTTTTTCAAATTTTTCTTGTAAAGAAATTATTTGATCGGCTATTTTACCGTGTTTCTTTATTATAACCTTGTCTCTAGCCATAGGTATCTCCTTTTTTTGTTAGATAATATTAAACCAATAACAAAGTAATTATAACTTTTTTTTAAAATAGTTACTATTTTAATTCAACCTTTTTCTTGCAAAATAACTTACAAAGGCAATCAAAAAACAAAAAAGTCTAAATATTTATTTTTAAATAATCCAACTTAAACCTTTATTTTTTTCATATATGTGAGAAAATAAATTTGGTAACGATGGTGATTTATTTGAAGGTACCTGATGTTGATAAAGTTCTTATCTTTGAAGAAACAATCAAAAAATCTAAATTTATTACCTATATAGGTAGAGTTGAAAACAAATCTGATTTAGAAGAATTTATAAATAAGTATCGAAGAATAGATGCACGACACAATTGTTGAGCTTATAAATATGGCTATGAAAATCCAAAATATGGTTACAATAATGACGGCGAACCCATAGGAACAGCCGGCGAACCTTTATTAAGACTGATTGAAGTTAACAAGCTGACGAACATAATAATCTTTTGTGTTAGATATTATGGTGGAATCAAGTTAGGAACTGGCGGGCTTCAAAGAGCTTATAGTAATGGTGCAATCCAGTTACTAAAGGAGATGAGTTTTAGTATTTTAGAACTCAAATTCAGTCTAAAAATAAGTTTTAATATTAGTCACTTAAAAAAAATAACAACGTATCTACATAAATTATCTATCAAAGAGACAACAAAAGAGTTTTGAGAAGATACTGTTGTATTGGATTTTTTTATAAACGATTTAGAACTTCTAAATCCCATCAGTAACGAAATAGAAATAATATCAAAAAAATATGATTATTATTAGGAGAATGAAAAATGGAAGAAAAGAAAAAGGTCGTAATAGTTGATGGTTATCATTTATTACATAAAGGATATTACGGTTCTTTAAAAAGGAAAAAGGTTGCTGTAAATCGTGAGGGAGTGCTAATTAATGCACTTTACGTGTTTGTAGCAAAAATATATGAAATGATTAATAGCAACAATTATCACACAGTTATTGTTACCTTTGATGTTGGAAAAGAATGTTGAAGAAGAGATATTTATCCTGCTTATAAAGCTACAAGAAAAGAAACGCCAAGTGATTTAATACCACAAATGCAATTAGTAAGAGATTTTTTGACATCCGCTAACATCCCCTGATATGAAAAATGTCAGTACGAGGGAGATGACATCATGGGCACAATAACCAGGATTGCTGTCAAACTTGGTTATAAGGTTGATATTATTTCAAATGACAAAGATACTTACCAACTAATATCAAAAGATGTAAATGTAATCTCACAACAGTCTAAAAAAACAGAAAAAGAAACCATAACAGAAAAAGAAGTTTTTGAAAAGTTTGGATGTAAACCATCACAAATACCAGATATGAAGAGTTTGTTGGGTGACCACTCAGATAATATAAAAGGTGTTAAAGGGATGCATTACAACACGGCAATCAAACTCATAGAAAAATATGGAAGTGTCGAAAACATTTACAAAAATTTAAGTGATTTTCCGCCTGAACATAGAACTAGGTTAGAAAATTGTCGCGAACAAGTTATTATGAACAAAAAAATAGCAGGTATTTTAAAAAATGTAGATCTTGGGAGAATCAACTTTAAACCATTACAAGTAAACTATGTAAGGTTTATGGGTTTTCTTAAAAGAGAAAAAATGTGAGCTTTTACAAAGATTATTGAAGACAAGGTTCAAGACCAATTAAGAAAAAGGGAAGATGCACTTCTCTTAAAGAAAACAGAATTAAAAAAATAAAAATACTCGTTTTGGAAATAAACGAGTATTTTTATTATTCGTATGTGTTTTCAGAGATTCTTTTCCCATTTTCGTCAACTTCATAAAGACGTTGTGTTAGAATTTTTACTTGTTCCTTAGACACTTGTAAAATTCCTCTATGTACATGAATATATTTTTTTATATTTTCGTGTTCATATTTCAAAACACCAATAATGAGTGTTGAAACTATCGGAATATGTCTTGAGTATATAGTCATATCACCGGCGCTAGTTTGAACACCAACATAGTTAACTTCAATATCATTTAAGAAAATTCCGTCGGGTGTGATTACTTTAAGCTTCATTATTTATTTTCTTTTTTGAATCTTTCATTTACTTCATCAATAGAACCCGCATACATAAATAATGTTTCTGGAACGTCGTCCATCTCTCCATTTAAGATTGCTTTGAATGATCTGATTGTTTCTGATATTGGGACATACTTACCACTTCTTCCGGTGAATTTTTCTCCCACAGTAAATGGTTGTGACATGAAGTTTCTTATTTTTCTAGCCCTGTTAACTATAATTCTATCTTCCTCAGATAGTTCATCCATACCTAAAATAGCTATTATTGATTGTAACTCTTTGTATTTTTGAAGAGTCTCTTGAATGCTCAAGGCTACAGAATAGTGATCTTCACCAACAATGCTTGGATCTAACATTCTTGAACTCGAGTCAAGTGGATCAATGGCTGGATAAATACCTAGAGCTGCTATTGATCTATCCAAAACAACCCTTGCGTCAAGGTGAGCGAAGGTGGTTGCTGGGGCTGGGTCTGTTAAGTCGTCGGCTGGTACGTAAACTGCTTGAACGGAAGTAATAGAACCTTTTTGAGTAGATGTAATTCTTTCTTGCAAAGCTCCCATTTCAGTTGCTAATGTTGGTTGGTAACCAACAGCAGATGGCATTCTACCTAATAACGCCGATACTTCGGACCCTGCTTGTGTGAATCTAAAGATGTTGTCAATGAATAGTAGTACATCTTGATTTCTTTCATCCCTAAAATATTCAGCGATTGTCAAGCCAGTAAGAGCAACTCTCATTCTAGCACCTGGGGGTTCGTTCATTTGACCAAAAACTAAACTAGTCTTATCAATAACCCCTGCTTCTATCATTTCATAATAAAGGTCGTTACCCTCTCTTGTTCTCTCACCTACTCCAGCAAATACTGAGATTCCACCGTGAGCTTTTGCAACGTTATTGATTAATTCTTGAACAAGAACTGTCTTACCAACTCCTGCACCACCAAATAAACCAATTTTTCCACCTTTTGAGAAAGGCATCATTAAGTCTACAACTTTTATTCCAGTTTCTAAGATTTCAGCTGATGTAGTCAATTCATCATATGTTGGTGCCGCTCTATGAATGGGCATTCTTTTTGATTGAACAGGAGGTTTATCATCAATAGGGTCACCTAACACATTAAACATTCTTCCAAGAACCTCGTCTCCTACAGGTACAGAAATTGGTGCTCCTGTATTGGTAACTTCCACTCCTCTTACAAGACCTTCTGTTGGTCCCATGGCAATAGTTCTTACAAGATCATCTCCAATATGTTGGACAACTTCCAAAACAAGCTTTCCACCGTTGTTTTGTAATTCAATTGTATTATACAAGCTTGGCATTTCATTTTCTTTGAACTTAACATCGACTACCGGACCCATAACTTGAATAATTTTACCTTTAGTAATTTTCATTTTTTATACCTCCTATATTAATTATCATTTTGAGCATTAGCTCCACCAACAATTTCACTAATTTCTTGTGTTATGTTTTCTTGTCGTTTTCTATTATATAAAACTGTTAGCTCTTGTGATAATTCCTTTCCATTTTTTGTAGCTGACTCCATAGCCATTCTTCTACTTGCTTGCTCGGAAAGCTGAGATTCAAGTATTGTTCCAAAGATTATTGTGTTCAAATAAAGTGAAATAGACGTAGCCAAGACTGTTTCTGGGTCTGGTTCAAGTGTAATAATCTCTCCCGTATTTGATTGTTCTTTTTTTTCAATCGGAAACATATTTATAATGCTTGGTTCGAATGTGGCATTATTGATGAATTTTGTATAAACAATATTAACTGCATCATATTTTTTTAAAGTATATGCTTCCAGGATATCAGATGCAATTTCTCTTGCTTGTTCGTTAGTAAAGTCAACATCAATATTCGTAACTTTGCTCTTGATATTGAAATTATATTGATTACAAAAACTGATTGCTTTTGTCCCAATAGCAATTATGCTATCTTCTTGTTTAATTTCATTTTGAACAAGTTTAAAAATATTTGCATTGTAACCGCCACACAATCCCAAGTTAGAAGATATCAAAACTCATAATGTATTATTAATTTGTTGGTTAGGTTTTTTCAAATAAATCGAATCTTCTGAGTTGGAAATAATATAATTGAAAACGTCGTACACCTCTTCAAGGTAATTATGGATTTCACCAACTCTACGAGTGATTTTTTTTAATTTGGCTGTTGCAACTAATTCCATTGCCCCTGTTATTTTACCGATATCTTTAACTGATCCAATTTGTGTTTTTAACTCACTAAGGTTTGGCATCTATAGTTTACTCCATTCCTTTTGGTCACCAAAGTCTGATGCTTTTCATCCTTTAATTCCGGTAATTATTTTTTTAAGAACAATAACAATTTGTGCTTCAATTTTTTTTGTTAGTTCTTCACTGAACTCTTGTTCTGCTTCTAATAATTTTCTTAAGGCTTGTGCTGTTTTATCATTATTGAAATGGAGCAACAGCGCTTCTTTGAAAATTGACATTTCACTTACAGGAAGTCATTTGATTAATCTTTTTTTAATAGCTAAAAGTATTATAGATTGATCAATTTGTGACAACGGATTATACTGTCTCTGTTTTAATAACTCCACAATTTTATTTCCATGGTTTAATGTAGCCTTAGTTGTCTCATCCAAATCACTACCAAATTTTGCAAACGCTTGTAATTCATAATATTGTGCTAGTTCTAATTTTAATGTACCAGCCATTTGTTTAACAGCTTTAATTTGTGCAGAAGAACCTACCCTTGAAACAGATAAACCTGTGTCAACAGCTGGTCTAATACCAGAGTTGAATAACTGATCTGAAAGGAATATTTGTCCGTCTGTAATTGATATTACATTAGTAGGAATGTAAGCTGATATATCTCCAGCTTGAGTTTCAATAATTGGTAGAGCGGTTATGCTACCACCACCAAACTTTTCATTAACCCTTGCTGCTCTTTCTAAAAGTCTAGAGTGTAAGTAAAATACATCTCCTGGATAAGCTTCACGACCTGGTGGTCTACGAAGTAGAAGTGCAAGCGTTCTATATGCAACGGCATGTTTAGAAAGATCATCATAAATAATTAAGACATCATCTCCTTGAGACATTCATTCCTCTGCAATAGAAACACCAGAATAAGGTGCAAGATATTGCATTGGAGCAGATTCACTAGCAGAAGCTGATATAACTGTTGTAAATTCCATTGCTCCAGCTTGCTTTAACTTTTCGACAACCTGTGCTACTGTTGATTCTTTTTGACCTATTGCAACATAAACACATTTAACATTTTTACCTTTTTGGTTTATTATAGTGTCAATTGCTATGGCAGTTTTACCAGTTTGTCTGTCACCAATTATAAGCTCACGTTGACCTTTTCCAATTGGAATAATTGAGTCTACCGAAAGCAACCCTGTTTCAAGTGGTTGATCGACAGATTTCCTTGACATAACTCCTGAAGCTATTTTTTCTACTGGAGAGAACTTGTTTTCTTTGAAAGGTCCGTTACCATCTATAGGCTGACCAATACCATTTAAAACTCTTCCAAGTAACTCATCTCCGACAGGTGTTTCTACTACTCTCTTTGTTCTTTTGACCTTGTCACCTTGTTTTATTTGTGAATCATCACCAATAATAACAGCACCAACAGCACCATCTTCAAGACTTAAAGCCATACCATAAATATCGTTGTCAAAGATTAAAAGTTCACCCATCATAACTTCATCAAGTCCGAATAATAAGGCTACACCGTCACCGATACTGGCTACGACACCTTCTTCACTTTTAACTATTTCTTTTCCGTAATTTTGAATTTGTTTTTTAATAACCTCGGAAATTTCGTTGATTTTTAGTGGCATATTTTCACCCCTATTTTCTATTTTGTAATATTTGAAGTTTCATATCTTCTATTTTTCCTTTTATAGAAGAATCAAACCTATGATCGTTGATTTCAACTTTTATTCCAGCAATAAGTGACTTGTCAATCAGATTTTCAAGTGTAATTGTTTGGTTAAGTTTCTTACTAAGTTTCAATTCTAGTTCTTTAATAAGTTTTTCATCTAACTTCTCAACAGAGTAAACATAACCTTTTGATATCTCAGTTGCTTTTAATAAGTTGAATTCCACTTTTTTGAAAATACTTTTAGTTGCTGAGATTAAATTTCGTTCTGTTAAGAGTTTTAAAACATTTAACAAGTTTTTATCTAAATTAGTATTCAAAAAAACTTTATCAAGAAAGTTATATCTTGTATTTAAATCTATGAAATTATTTTTTAGAAAAATTGGTAATTCCTCATTTTCCATGAATAATTTTCTTATTTTATTTGATAATTCAATATATTCTTTAATGTTATTATTTTCTATAGCTATTGAAGAGATTGCACTTGCCCAATTATTTATTAGACTTTGTTTTATTATCATCTTAACTACCTAAGCCATTCAAAAACTCGTCGATGAGTTTTTTATTTACATCATTAGATACATTTACATCCATAATTTTATTTGCGGCTTCAAATGCTAGATCAATAATTTGCTTACGTATTTCTTCGTTGGCTTCATTTTTCTCAAACTCAATTGTTTTTTTCGCATGATTTTGGATATTTGCCGCCTCTTTACGTGCATTCTCAATAATTTCCATTTTTAGTATATCTGCTTCGCCTTTAGCTTTAATAACAATTTCTTTTGACTCTACTTTTGCAATATTTATAAGCTTCTCTGCATCTTTTTTATCTTTATTTGCAATAGCTTGTTTTCCAGAGGCATCGTCAAGAAGTTCATTTATTTTTTTTCTTCTTTCAGCAATCATTTTTTTGAAAGGTTTGTAAACAAGTCTGGATAAAAAGATAACTATTACAATTGTTGCAAGAACGTGAGCAATAAACATTGGTAGATTTGGAAATAAATTATTAACAATATCTGGTACACCAGGAGCTGATTCGCTCTTTGTCAACAAAGTATCTGTATGATAAAAATTAATTAACTGCATAAATTAACAACAAGGCAACAACTAAGGCATAAATTGAGCCAGATTCACTAATACCAGCGACAATAATCATTGTTGTAGTTATTTTTGGTGCAACCTCAGGATTTCTTCCAATCGCCATACATGCACCATAACCAAGTATACCTTGCCCTAAACTAGCACCAAAAACCCCGACACCAGCGATCCCAGCACCAAGATATTTTAATCCTTTTTCGATATTACCTTCAGCAAACATTGGTAATAATGTAATTCAATTTCCCCCAAAGTTTAGGAAAAAATTTGTAAGTACTTCTGTAAACATTTTTATGTTCTCCTTTTTAAATTCTTAATTCTTTTGATAATTTTTCTTTTCTTTTTAGCTTTTTGATATTTTCAGACTCGGACGCATCTCCATCTGTTTCGTGTTCACCATCTTTTGCGTTACCTCAATATGAGAGTGTAAGCATAACAAACACTATAGATTGAATGACCCCATCAAATAAATCGAAGTATAAATGAAGTCAAGGCATTAGTGCAGTAGTGAAGATGTTGAACCCTCCTCACCAATAAGTGAATTGTCTATGTCAGTCTTCTTCAACAAGCTTAGCGATATTTTCTTTTACAAAAATTGTTCCTTGTAGACCGATCATCGTACCGTATAACAAGCCCAAAATAATGCTACCACCCAGCATATTACCAAATAACCTAAATGAAATTGATACTAATGGAACAAATTGTGTTAGTAGTTCAACAGGATTTAAAAATTTTTTAAAAAAAGCAAGCTTTTGATATCTTATCCCGTAGTAATATATTCCAAAAAAGGTTACTAGTCCCATTGAGAGAGTAACTGTAAATGAACTTGTTAAAGGTTCAAACCCAAGAATTGCTAGTATGGATGATATCACAACATACATAAATATGTACATCGCATATGGTGTCAAATGTTTAAAACCTTTACCCATAACTGTTACTATCATATTTTCAACTTGAGTGATAAACGTCTCGGTTAAGACCAAAAATCCGCTCAGTTGTTGCCCATCTTTTTTGTTTCTGATTTTGACGTTATAAACAATACAAAATGTACAAATTACGATAAACGTTAAAAATATTGATATAAGTTGTGGATTTAGAAGATTTCAATTTTTTTGTAAATTTTCTTGCATCTTGCCAATATCCCCCTTTTTATGCCTTATATAGAATTATTTGCTAGTAAATTTATAAAAAAAACTAGTTAGGATAATAGATCCTAAACCAATCATTACACTGAATATATTTATGTACATTGGTAAATAAAAACTTATAAGGAATGGAACCACATATATGCCAAGTCTCAATATTGAGAAAAAAACGTAAAGATATGGATTTTGCTCATTTAGCAAAGTCTTGATCGATACTTTTATACATATAAAAGCCATAGTACCTGCGAAAACTGATAATAAGAAACCAGCGCTTCACGAATAACTAATTTTATTAAAAACCCCAAGAGTTATCAATATGGTCAATATTATTGAATAAACGGGTAATAAGGTCAAAATTAACTTTTTTCACTTAATAAAAAAATTTTTTAACATCTTTCTTACCATTCCTAAGGTTCCATCTCAAATATAATACTCCTAAAATTTACATAAGTCTATAAATTAAAAAACAGATAAAATTGTGAAAAAAAATTTTAAAGTTATTTAGTTCCAAATATTCTATCGCCAGCGTCTCCCAACCCCGGTTCGATGTAACCTTTTTCATTTAAAACAGGGTCTAGACTTGCTGTGAAAATGTCAACGTCAGGGTGATCATTTTGCAACCTTTTAACACCCTTTTCAACTGAAACAAGGCACACAAATTTGATATTTTTAGCACCTCATTCTTTAACTATTTCAATAGCTTTTGATGCACTACCACCTGTTGCCAACATTGGGTCAACAACAAGTACAAAACTATTTTCAATATCTTCAGTTTTTTTAGCAAAGTATTGCACGGGTTCTAAAGTTTCTTCGTTTCTGTATAAACCAACATGGGCGATCTTAGATGTGGGAACTAGCTTTTGAATCCCCTCCACCATACCTAAACCCGCTCTTATTATTGGAACAAGTACAACGGGAATATCAATAGTTACTCCGATAGTTTTAGTTACAGGTGTTTTTATTTCTATCTCTTTCAGAGGTATGTTTCGAAATACCTCATAGGCCATTAGTTGTCCTATTTCGTTTAGATTTTCTCTAAAATCTTTTGATGAGGTTTCTTCTCTTCTCATTCTTGTTATTTTATCCATAATTAATGGATGTTGAATAATTGTAAAAGCCATTTTTCTCCTTTAAAGTTTTTCCACTCTTTTTTGGTGTCTGCCACCTTCAAACTTAGTATTAATAAATAAATCTACAAGACTTATTGCTTTTTCTACAGTTGATATTCTTGCTCCTAGTGCTAGTATATTTGCATTGTTATGTTGCCTTGCGAGAATTGTTGTCTCTTCTTCATAACATAATGCTGCTCTTGCACCGTCAATTTTATTTGCGGCGATTGAAATACCTATTCCAGAGCCACAAATGACAATACCTAGTGAACTATCGTCATTAACAACCAAGGAAGCTACTTTTTTACCATAATCTGGATAATCAACAGCTTCGTTTGAATCGGTACCGATATTTTCAACTTGTATGTTGTTTTTTTCAAGATGATCAACTATAGCATTTTTCATTTCTACTGCTGCGTGATCATTTCCTATATATATTTTCAAACTACTTTCCCCCTGATAAAACTATACACCATTTTTTCATTTCAATTAAAAAAAACTTGTTATAAAACAAGTTTTAATATTCTGAGTCGTAAGTGTCTTTACCTCTTTGAATAATATCAGCTGATCCTGTTAATCCAGTTCCAGCAGGGATTAAGTTTCCTAACATAATGTTTTCTTTTAAACCCTCAAGTTTATCAACTTTACCCTTGATAACTGCTTTAACAAGAACACGGGCTGTATCTTGGAATGACGCACTTGATAATCAAGAATCAGACTCAAGTGGTGCTTTTTTAATTCCAAATATTACGTGTTTTGCTAATGGAGGTTTTTGTCCAGCTTCAATAGCTTTTAAAACCTCTGTTCGATAATTTCGTGAAGATATAATTTCTCCTGGAAGAAGTGGAGTATCTCCAGAATCAATTATTTTTACTTTGTTTAACATTTGTTTAACAATTATTTCTATATATTTATCAGAAATTTCAATACCTTGTAAACGGTAAACTTTTTGAACTTCTTTTAATATGTAATTTTGAACATCTTCAATTCTAGCTACCTCAAGCAATTCTTTAATATTTATTGCACCTTCGGTAAGTTTTTGTCCCCTTGTAACTTCGTCACCTTCTTTAACACGCGTAATTGCACCATATTGAGATTTATATTTTCTCTCATCTTGGTCTGAAGTAACTGTTATAGACAATATTCCATCTTCTTCTTTCGCTTCTTTAACCACACCATCTATTTGAGATATGATTGCAATTGAACCTTTTGGTGTTGTAACATCGAGTAACTCTTTAATACGTGGTAGCCCTTGGGTAATATCGGCTCCACCAGCAACACCACCAGTATGGAATGTACGCATTGTAAGTTGTGTTCCGGGTTCACCAATTGATTGAGCGGCAACTACACCAACTGGTTCACCAATTGAAACAGGATCACCAGTTGCTAAGTTGATACCGTAACACTTTTGACAAACACCTCTATTGGTATCACAAGTCAAGACAGTCCTAATGTTTACTTCCTCAACACCGGCCTTAATTATTTCGTCAGCTATGTCAATTGTTACTAAATCATTTGTTTCAACAATGATTTTACCAGTATGATCTCTAATTGTTTCGAAAATATATCTACCAACAAGTCGGTCTTTCAAAGGAACAATTATGTTATCATGTTTTGTTTCAACAATTGAATGAACATTAAATCCTTTGCTTGTACCACAGTCCTCTTCGGTTACAATGATTTCTTGTGATATGTCTACAAGTCTTCTTGTTAAATAACCAGAGTCAGCTGTTTTAAGAGCCACATCGGCCATACCTTTTCTCGCACCGTGGGTTGAAATAAAGTATTCAGAAACGGTTAGACCTTCTCTAAAAGAAGATTTAATCGGAATTTCTTTAATATCACCCTTAGGGTCATTCATAAGTCCCCTCATACCTACAAGTTGTGTGAAGTTAGAAACATTACCACGGGCACCAGAATCAGCCATCACAAAGATTGGGTTTTTTGTATCCTTTTTAAGAACATCTTCTAGTTTTGTTTGAATTTTATCTTTTACTTGTGATCATACATTTATGACACGACGTTTTTTCTCGGTCTTAGTTAACATACCAAGGTTGTAAAACTCTGTAATTTGTGCAACTTTTTCATCCGCAATTTTGAAATCTTCAAACTTTTCAGTATAAGCAACAACATCGGCTGCACTAATTGTAGTTCCAGACTTAGAAGAGTATTTGAATCCTAAGTCCTTCATATTATCTAACATTTGTGCAGTTTTTTGTGCTCCATATGCTTTAAAGTATCTTTCAATAATTAATGAGAGTTCTTTTTTCTTGATTGGTTGTTGTATTACATATTCTTCTTGAATATATTTACGTAAATCAATATCGGAAGGTAATAAGAATTTTTTAATTTCTTCTTCAGCATTCAATATATTGTTATTAACAATTCAAGGGAATTCTTCATTGAACATTTGATTGAAAATAATTTTTCCGACTGTGGTTATTAGATATTTGTCTTGGTCTTCTTGACTAAACATTTTATTTTTAAGTTCACTAACTGGTATTGCAACGATAGCATTTAGAGAGACTGTATCAGTTTCGTATGCTATATGAACTTCTTCGCAAGAAGAGAATATAGTTGCTTCTCCTTTTACTTGATTTGTTTCATTACTTTTTTCTTCAGTTGTAATGTAATAGTTTCCAAGAATCATATCTTGTGTTGGAGTTACAATTGGTTTTCCGTCTTTAGGACCCAAAATTGCCTTACTTCCAAGCATAAGAGCTCTTGCCTCAGCAACCGCTTCATCACTAATTGGTAAATGGACTGCCATTTGGTCACCATCAAAGTCGGCGTTAAATGCAGTTGTTACTAGAGGGTGTAAACGAATAGCTTTCCCTTTTACTAGTTTAGGTTCAAATGCTTGAATACCTAAACGGTGAAGAGTCGGTGCACGGTTTAACAATACTGGTCTATCTTTTATAACTTCCTCAAGTACGTCTCAAACTTTAGAATCATTTGCAGCGATCATTTTTTCCGCTACTTTTACATTCTCAGCTAACTCATTTTCTTGTAGTCTTCTTATAACAAATGGCTTGAACAATGTGATAGCCATATCACGAGGAATTCCTGCTTGATACATTTTTAAATCTGGACCAATAGCAATAACTGATCTCCCTGAGTAGTCAACACGTTTTCCTAAAAGGTTTTGACGGAAACGTCCTTGTTTACCTTTAAGAATTGATGTTAAAGATTTTAAAGCACGTTTGTCTTTTCCGGTTACAGGTCTTGGCTTACGTTCGTTATCTAATAATGCATCAACAGCTTCTTGTAGCATACGTTTTTCATTATTAACAATTATACTTGGTGCACCCATTGTTTTAACTTTTTTAAGACGTTCATTTCTGATTATTATTCTTCTGTATAAGTCGTTTATTTCAGATGTTGTAAACCTTCCTCCATCTAATTGGATTATTGGTCTAATATCTGGTGGGATTACAGGTATTACATGTAATATCATTCACTCAGGTCTTGATTGTGATTTTTGTAGTGAATCTAAAACTTCAAGACGTTTCATAAGTTTATTTTGTTCGGTTGAACCTTTACGTTCTTTTAAATCTTCTTTAATCTTAGCTATTTCTTTAGAAAGATCTATATTACTTAGAAGTTCTTCAATTGCACTTGCTCCAATACCAAACTTAGCTTGAATATTTCTTGAAATGAATGAAGCTGCCTCATCCATTGAGAATGGTGTTTGCGGAGATTTAAGTTGTTGTATTAAGATTTCCGCTCTTTTTCATTGTAATGATTCTGGTTCAAGGTTTACCTTGATGTCTTCCAATGTTTTCAAGAGCTTCTCTCTAGTTTTTAAACTTGCTTTTGCATTACCAAGATCTAGTACTTGTCCTCTTTTTAGGTGACGTGAGTTACCAGGATCAAGAACAATATGACTTACAAAGTATACTACTTCTTCAACTTCTTTTGTTTTTAAATCTAAAATTGAAGCGATTCTTGAAGGAGCTACTTTAAGCATTCATATATGTGTAACTGGTTCTTCTAATTCGATATGTCCCATTCGTTCACGTCTTACTATTGACTCAGTAATTTCAACTCCACAACGTTCACAAACTTTTCCCTTATTTTTAACTTTTTTATATTTACCGCAACTACATTCGTAGTTTTTAGTTGGTCCAAAGATTCTTTCATCAAATAGACCTTCTTTTTCGGTTTTCAGTGTCTTATAATTTATTGTTTCTGGTTTTGTTACTTCACCACGTGATCAAGATCTAATCACATCAGGAGAAGCAAGCTCTATTTTTATCATTCTTTTATTTGGGTTTCCCATTTTATCCTTCTCCTTATTAATCTATGTTTGATAAATCAAAATCTTCGTCGATTTCCGCTTCATCTAAGCTTAACTCTTCGTCATCTAAAAATAATTCATCTTCTTCTGAAGCTTCAGAGAATTCCTCAACATCATCTGCATCGAAGGCTTCTACTTGTTTTGGTAAGTGAAGATTGTCGTATTCAGTTTCAATCTCTGACTCATCGTAAGCGTTAATTTGTACTTTGTTTCCCTCTTCGTCTATCATATGCATATCGAATCCAAGTCCCATAATCTCTTTTGTAAGAACATTGAAAGATTCTGGGATACTTGGTTTAGGGATTGGTTTAGATCTAACAATAGATTCATAAGTTTTTATACGTCCTTTGATGTCATCTGATTTGATAGTTAGAATTTCACGCAATGTGTAAGCAGCTCCATAAGCTTCAAGAGCTCAAACTTCCATTTCTCCAAATCTTTGTCCCCCATTTTGTGCTTTTCCACCTAATGGTTGTTGAGTAATCAATGAGTAAGGACCAATGTTTCTTGTGTGTAACTTATCATCAACCATGTGTGAAAGTTTTAACATATACATAACACCAACAGATATTGGTTTGTCAAATGCTTCACCTGTTCTACCATCGATAAGTTTAACTTTACCATAGTTTTCCATTCCGGCTTCTTCCATGATTTCAATTAACTCATTTTCTTTGACACCCTCAAAAACAGGAGTACTTACTTTTATTCCTAATTTCTTAGCTGCCATTCCTAAATGTATTTCTAAAACTTGTCCTATATTCATACGTGATGGAACCCCCTGTGGATTTAACATAATGTCAACAGGTACTCCGTTTTCTGTATGTGGCATATCTTCAATTGGTAAAATTTTTGAAATAACACCCTTATTACCGTGTCTTCCAGCCATTTTATCTCCCTCTTGAATTTTACGTTTTTGAACTACGTATACTTTGATAATCTCTAAAATATCTGCGGGTAGATCATGACCATCTGCTCTACTAAATCTTTTAATAGATTTGATGATACCTTCTCCACCATTAGGAACTCTTAAAGAATTATCTTTTACATTTCTTGATTTTTCACCAAATATTGCATGTAATAATTTGTCTTCAGGTGATAATTGAGTTTGAGATTTTGGTGTAACTTTTCCTACAAGGATATCACCCACCTTTACCTCTGAACCAATAGCAGCTATACCTTCTTCATCTAAGTGTTTTTTGCTAGCTTCACTTATATTTTGAATCTCTCTAGTAATTTCTTCTGGTCCTTGTTTAGTTTGTCTTCTTTCGATAGTGTATTCATCAATATGTATTGAAGTGAATCGATCATCGATTACAACTCTTTCTGAAAGGATTACAGCATCTTCATAGTTATACCCATTTCAAGTGGTAAACGCTACGACTAAGTTTTGACCTAATGCTAATTCTCCGTTTTCCATTGAAGGACCATCAGCTAATATATCTCTTTCTTTAATTTTATCTCCCACTTTAACAATCGGGATGTGAGTAATAGCTGTACCATTATTCGATCTATTGAAGTCGTTTAGAACATAGTTTCTTACTCCACTACTTTCTTCAACAGTTATTTTTCTTGAGTCGACATATTTTACTATACCATCAGCTTTGGCAACAACTGCATCACCAGAGTCACGGGCAGCTTCGTGTTCAACACCTGTACCAACTATTGGTGATTCAGGATTGATAAGGGGAACTGCTTGACGTTGCATGTTCGCACCCATAAGTGCCCTGTTGGCATCATCGTTTTCTAAAAATGGTATACAAGATGTTGCAATTGAGACAATTTGTTTTGGAGAAACATCGACATAATCAACATCCATAGGTGGTACCATTATGTCATCTCCTCTATAACGAGCTATCACACTGTCGTCTAGGATTTTACCATTTGCGTCTATTTGGATGTTTGCCTGCGCAACAACATAATCTCTTTCTTTATCAGCGGTTAGATATTCATATTCGTTGATAAGAACCTTACCGTTTTCTACTTTTCTATATGGTGTTTCGATAAATCCATATTTATTAATACGTGCATAAGTAGACAAGTTGTTTATCAACCCGATATTTGGTCCCTCTGGAGTTTCGATAGGACAAATTCTCCCGTAATGTGAAGGGTGAACGTCACGCACTTCAAGTGCAGCTCTATCTCTACTCAAACCTCCTGGTCCAAGAGCAGTTAAACGACGTTTGTTTGTAAGTTCTGCTAGTGGGTTTGTTTGATCCATGAACTGAGATAATTGTGATAAGTTGAAAAACTCACCAATTATTGCAGTAAGTGGTTTATTATTTATGATACTTGATGGTTTCATTTTAAAAGGATTAGAAGTTGCTAATTTTTCCTTAACATTCTTTTCGATACGCATCATTCCAATTCTGAATTGATTTTGAAGTAGTTCTCCAACTGTACGTACACGTCTATTTCCTAGGTGGTCAATATCATCGACTTCACCAATATCATCCATTAAGTTTATTGCATATGAAATAGTAGCAATAATATCAGTTACATTTATAAATTCATCATTAGAAGTATTTGTTATCCCTATTATTGTTGTAACTTCATCTCTTAAATCATTATCTTTATAAACCTTAACTCTTTGAATTTCATTTGAAGATTTAATTAATTCGTTAAATGAGACCCTGTGCACCATAGCACCATTATCAAGAACTCGTTCAACTTCTTTGTACATATCTTTTGTTATCTCTGTGTTTTTTTCAAAAATCACTTTTCCAGAAACATCAACAAGATCTTCAGCTAACACTCTTCCAACAAGTCTGTTTTTTACAGCTAATTTTTGTTGTAACTTAAACCTTCCAGCTTTTGTCAAGTCATATTTTCTTTTATCAAATAGAAGACCGTAAAGATATTTACTTGCTCCATCAGCTGTTGCTGTTTCACCTTGTCGGATTTTTTTATATATTTCTTGAACTTGATTTTCTCAATCAATATTTATGTCACCAACTAGTGAGTCTTGCTCGTAACTTGTTGTTATAACTGGGTCGTTGTCGAACAATTCAAGTATAGTTTCTTTATCCATCTTGAAAGATGTTAATAAGCTTGTCGCTGTTGTTTTTCTAGACTTGTCAATTTTTACGTAAAATACATTTGCAACTTTGTTGTCTAATAATTTTTTTGAGTCGACTTCAAATTCTAATCATGTTCCTCTTGAAGGAATTATATCCGCATAGTAGATAGTCTCTCCATTTTTTCTGTTTAATTCAGTTTTAAAATAACTCCCCGGAGATCTAACTAGTTGAGAAACCACAACTTTTTCACTTCCGTTTATTATGAATGTTCCTCTATCAGTCATAAGAGGGAACTCTCCAAAGAATACTTCTCCTGTTTTGTAGATGTCAATATTTGCTAAATATAAGTCATCTTTCTCTTCAATTATTTCTATTTGAATAGAATCTTTGTCACCGGTTTTAGATTTGAACTCAAAAAAGTACAGCTTATCTTGGCTGTTTTTAAATTCTACCCCCGATGATTCTATTTTTTCTTGCAGTCAGCCTTTTAAAAAGGTCTGCATGTCACCTGAAATATCCTCTTTGAATATTTCAACATTTTCTTGATGGATTGTTAGTGAAAGATCTGCATAAATCGGTGCCTCGAAGATTTTTGATTCTTCTTTTGCCTTAACAATAGATAATCTTGGTTCTCTAAAACTTCAATTACTTAATGTTAGGATTATATCACCATCAGCAGATACAACTGGAAATACCTCGTCGAAAACCTCTTTTATTCCTTCATCTAAAAATCATTTAAATGTCTTAGTTTGTAACTCTATAAGGTCCGGCAGTGCAAGATCACCAGATACCTTTGTATAGTCACGTCGTTGAACTAATGCATTTACATTTTTTACTTTATAACTCATCAAATAGCCTCCATTCGAGTAAAACATACGCAAACAAATTCTATATGAATTAGACAATTAAATCAATAGTATTTGCAATTAATTTTCATTTTTTCTGAATTAGTAGGTCTTTATCAATTTGTTTTATTTAAAAGCTCTGGTATTAACTTCAAGAGTTCTTCGTGTGTCTTATCCCATCATTTTACCATTTGCAAGGCAGTTATTTCGGAAGTACTGAATCTTTTCTTGATCTGTTTGGCAGGATTTCCAGCGACTATCGAATATGGTTCCACATCTTTTGTGACAACTGACATAGCACCAATTATTGCACCATTACCAATAGTAATACCGGGCATGATTGTTGCACCAAGACCTATCCATACATCGTGACCAACAATAGTGTCACCTTTTTCTTTTGGGGTTTTTAAACTTAACCCTTTCTTGAAACTATCGAACATTTCAAACGGAAAGCTTGAGAATGAATCCATTCTATGATTGCCCCCGTTCATAATGAACTTAACATCATGGGCAATCGCACAATATTTACCAATAACTAACTTGTCACCATAAATATCTGGAAAATGATAAAGTATATTTTTATTTTGAAAGTCTCTCGCTCCCATTTCTCCATCAAGAGAGTAGTAATAAGTATAGTCACCAATTTCAATATTCTTATTAGTAATATATTCATTTAAAATAAATATTTTTTTAGAACGCGGCATAAATTATCTCCTTAAATATATTTTAAATAAAAAAAAATAACCCTTTTGGGATTATTTAAATCGTATGAAATTATTTCAACTCAACTGATGCCCCAGCATCCATTAGTTGTTTTTTCATTTCTTCTGCTTCTTCAACTTTAACGTTTTCTTTAATAGTTACAGGTAGAGTTCCGTCTACTAATTTTTTTGCATCCATTAAACCTAAACCAGTTAATTCTTTAACTATTTTAATAACAGAAACTTTGTTTCCACCTGGATTAGTTAACATAACATTAACTTCAGTTGGTGCTGCAGAAGCTCCTGCGGCTGCTGGTGCTGCAACTGCGGCTGCTGCAACAACTCCGAAGTGATCTTCTATTGCTTTAACTAAATCATTTAATTCAGTAAGTTTCATTTCTTCTAATGCTTTTATAATATCATCTTTTGTAATTGCCATTTTATGTGTCTCCTTTTTTCTTTAAAAATCGCTATTTGTACGCTTAATTCTATTTTGTTATTCTGATTTTGTGTTTGCTATTTCTTTTACAGTCAACATGAATTGACGTAATGGGTAAATAAGAGATGAAGCGAACATTGAGTATAATTCGTCTTTTGATGGAAGAGAAGCAATTTCAGTGATCGCTGCTGTATCAAGAACAGTACCCTCATAGATACCAGCTTTAAGTTCTAAATCTGGATTAGTCTTTGCAAAATTTGCTACAAGTTTTGCTGGATATAAAGCTTCTTCATCAGAAAATATATAAACATTTTGTTGAACTAAATAAGGATCTAGACCTGTTATTTTTAATTCTTCCATAGCTCTTTTTACTAGAGAATCTTTGTAAACTTTAACAAATATACCTTGTTCACGAGCTTGATTTCTTAAATCAGTCATTTGTGCAACAGACAGGTTTTTGTAATCAGCTATAGCTAAACCTTTACAATTTTTAATTCTGTCACAAAGCTCTTTAACAATTTCGTTTTTTTTGGCATGTGCCGGTCTTGCAAGTTTCATATACATAACCTCCTTTTCATTATTTTAGTAATCAGAATAAAACCTCGAAACGTAGTTCCGAGGTAAATTAAAAATACAATAACTCACACTTAAAGTGCTTAAATATGTAATTTCATTCCTCGGTAACAAATTAAGGGATTCCCAGTTACTTTCTTTGGTACGAATAGCATTTTTATATTACCACAAAAAAATCATTACCTTTCATATATTTTAAATATATTAGTTAAACTCTAAAATCGATTTGGTTCATACCAACTTTATGGTGTGTATGAATCAAGGAACACAACCATAGAAAAAAGGATTCGCATCACAAATAGGTATATTTAGTGTTATTAAATTTTGTACAAAAAAATAAAAACCCGTACGTTTGAGTACAGGTTTAAAATTTTAATTTTCGATAAGAACTTTTATTCCAGGACCCATTGTAGTAGATAATGAAATATTTCTAATGTATGTTCCCTTAACAGCTGCTGGCTTAGCTTTCTTGATTGTATCAAAAATTGCTTGGTAATTTTGTAGTAATTTGTCTTCATTAAATGAAACTTTACCGATTATCGAATGTATGTTTCCTTCTTTGTCGGTTCTATACTCAACTTTACCTTTTTTAATTTCTTCCAATGCTTTTTTTACATCGGTAGTAACAGTTCCGGTTTTAGGGTTTGGCATAAGACCTTTTGGTCCTAATACTTTACCTATTTTACCTAGTTCAGCCATCATTTCTGGAGTAGCTACAATAACATCGTATTCGAATCAACTTTCTTTTTGAATTTTTTGTATTAATTCTTCTGCTCCAACGAAGTCTGCGCCAGCTTCTTGCGCTTCTTTTACTTTTGTTTTTGTTAAAACTAAAACTTTTTGTGTTTTTCCGGTACCGCCAGGTAATACTAATGCACCTCTAATTTGTTGGTCAGCATGTCTTGGATCGACATTTAGGTTGAAAGCAATTTCAACAGTCGAGTCAAATTTAGTTATTGAAGTTTCTTTTGCTAACTTAATTGCTTCAGTGATAGTGTAAAGCTTTGTTTTGTCTACCTTATCGTTAGCTACTTTAAATTTTTTGCTTAATTTTCTCATAACTATTTAGCTTCCTTTTCAGGCATACCAGTTACTTTGATACCCATATTTTTTGCTGATCCTTCAATAATTTTCATTGCTGCCTCAATTGTGTGAGCATTCAAGTCTGGCATTTTGTACTCTGCTATCTTTTTAATATCGTCAGCTGTTAAAGTTGCAACAACTTCTTTACCAGGTGTTTTTGAACCCTTTTGTATTCCTGCTGCTTTTTTTAACATAAACGCTGCTGGGGTAGTTTTTAAAACAAAGTCAAAAGACTTGTCGTCATATGCAGTTATAACTACAGGGACTACCTCCCCAGCTCTTTCTTTAGTGGCTTCATTAAATTGTTGTGTGAATTGGGGCATGTTGATTCCAAGTGATGCTAATTCAGCTCCTGGTTTTGCTTGCATTGCCATAAATTCCAATTTTGCTATACGTGTGATTTTTTTTGCCACGAACAACACCTCCGTTTTCGCTGTGGTCATATCGCATAAACACATACTGGTCTATACTTCCACAATTAAAATCTGCCATAAATAATATTATCACAAATTATTCTAAAATCGTTATTGTTTTAATAATAATTGGATCTATAGGAACATCATCATGATAACTCTTTGACATAGTTTTAACTTTTTCGATACCCTTGACAATGTCCATACTTTTTTCATCAGAGACTTTTCCAAAAGAAGCATACTGACCATCTAGAAATTTAGCATCTCCTGTAACGATAAAAAATTGGCTAGAAGCACTGTCTAATATACTAGTTCTTGCCATAGAAACAACACCAGGTTCATGAGAAAGAGTTGTAGTATTTTTATTTCAGCCGTTTACCGAGAACTCACCTTTAATAGTATTAGGCGCTTCTTTTTCAACCATATTTTGGTCTAATCCACCACCTTGAATCATAAAACCATTTATAACTCTGTGGAATATCAAATTTTCATAAAAGTTACTTTTTACAAGTTTTAAAAAATTTTCTACAGTTATTGGGGCTAAGTCAGGATATAAATCAAGATTTATACATTTGCCATCAATTAATTGTAATTGAACTTTGATTGTTTTCATTATAATCTCCTTTATATAACAAAACTTTGGTGACCCAAAGTTTTATTTTAATATTTATAAGCCAACTCCAAGCTGTTGAACTCAAATTCTGTTGGTGTAATTCTTCCGAATAATTCAATATTAACAACTGCGACACCTTTTTCAAAATCCATTTCGACAACTTGTCCTTCGGTATTTGCAAAAGGTCCGTCTTTGACTTTGACCACTTCTTTGATTTTAAAATCAGCTTCAAATAAGATCTTTTCTTTTTTAGACTGATTTGGTTGGCCTTTTGAATGAGTTTTTTTAGTCTTTTCTTCGACTTGAACATCTAGCATTCTAGAAACTTCTTCACTAGTTAATGGAAGCGGTTTTGCACCTTTACCTGATGAACCTATAAAACCAGTGACACCAGGTGTGTTACGAACAATAAATCAAGTTTCATCTGTCATCAACATATTAATAAAGATGTATCCTGGAAATTTGTTTTTTTCGACTACTTTATTATTTTTCCCATTAACTGGTCCTTTTGCTATTCTAATATTAAAAATTCTATCTTCTAAACTAGATGTTTCTACTTTTTGAAGTAAATCTCCACGTACTCTTTCTTCGTGACCACTATTGCAGTTAATAACAAATCATTGACCTTTGTAAGACTCTAGTTCTTCTTCTAAATTTATCAAAGTGCTTTCCACTCTTATTACCTCCTATATGATCTTTGTTATTACAAATAATCATTGTAAACCATAATCAACTGCGTAGAAAAATATACCAAATATTAAAAGGAATATGATAACCCACAAAAACTTAGATCCGAGATTATTTCTATCTGATCATTTAATTTTGTTGATCTCCTTCAACATTTTAATTGGTGCTTCTTTTAGTGCTAGTTTATAATTTATTTTTTCTTTGTGTTTTTTAATTTTTGTTTCTTTAGCTTTTTTTAGTTTTTCTTCTTGTGTTAGTCCACTATCACTATCCAACTGCTTGTAAAGTTCCTTCATTTGCTCGTTTTTAAGAGCTTTTTCTCGTTTTTTGGCTTCTTTTAAAGCATTTTTTTGCTCAATTTTTACAAGTTTAGCTTTTGCTTTATCTTCATTTTTTTTCTGCTTATTACTCATATTATCGAGTCTCCTTGTGGGTAGTGTGGGCATTACAAGTTTTACAAAACTTTTTTATTACAAGTCTTTCTTTTTGAGATAATGAGCTTTTTTGGATCGTATAGTTTCTTTCTAAGCATTCACTACATACTAGAATGACTTTCTTAATGTTTTTTGGCATATGAAACAGCTCTTTTCTTACCAAATAATTATATATTACTTGAGCCATTTATCAAACTAATTAAATACTTTTTTAACTTGATTCTATATCTTTCTAAATCCCGTCTTTTGATTGATAAAATTTCACATATTTTGTATTTAGATTCTCCCATACACAAATAAATTAATGCTTTTTTGTGTGTTTCATCTTCTATACTTTCAATGTATTCATTTATCATTTCAATTATTTCTCTTGTTATTTTAGAGCTTTGATATTGTGAGAAAGAAAATATTTCTAGGTCGTATTCAACACCATCTAAATAATCTTCTGAATAAAAACTCCTTCTTTTAATGTGGTTTTTTTCGCTTTTTCTTCGTGCTTGTCGCACATAATCTAATAACCGCAATTTAACTATAAACATTGTGTATGTTGTTAACTTGATTCCTTTATATGTTACATACTTTGACCGCACTTCTTTTAAGGCAAAATATGTTGCAGTTATTAAATCTTCGGGTTCTAAAAATATATCTTTGTTTAAAAATGCGCATTTGCTAATATTTTGATTAATGACTCATGCTAACCATTTTGCCTGATCTTCAGGCAACTCTGGAAAATAATCTACAATTAAGGTAAAAATAACTTCTTTAATTTTAATTTTGTTTACTTCTTTCGTACAAAATTATACCTGCCGCAACAGATACATTTAAGGAATTAATTTTATTACTAGTTGGAATTTTAAAACAGAAATCAGAATGAGATGCATTTTTTTTAAGCACACCCTCACCTTCACTTCCTAAAACTATAGCAGTCTTTTTATCAAATTTTAATTCATTGATACTAATTGACTCTTCGGTTAAAAGAGAACAATAGATTCAGTAACCCTTCTCTTTTAAAACATTTATTACATTACTAATATTTGAGACTTTAACTATTGGGGTACAATAAATTGCTCCTGCAGAAGCTTTAACTACTGTTGGTGTAACATCCACTTGATTGTGATCTAAAATTATAATTCCGGTCACATCAAAAAGGGATGAGGTTCTAATGATTGCTCCAAAGTTGTTTGGGTCTTGTATTCGATCTAAAATAAGAATTGTTTGTTGAGTGTTTGAATAATCTATTATGTCATCTAATTTTGAGTATTGAAACTGTTTTACCTCTGCAATTATCCCTTGGTGGGTAACTTTTTCTTGTATAAATTTTGAAAAAGTTTCTTTCTCGCACGAGGTTCATTTAATGTTGTACTTCTTTATTATTGAGTAAGCTTCTTGACTAAATGCATAACCCTTCAATATATAGATTTCTTTAATTTGATTATGAAAGTTTATTATTACATTCTCAACCACATTTTTACCGTAGATTAAATTTTTTTTATTAGATGATTTTTTCATGTTTTAACTCTTCTCTTAACTTATCCGCCACTTCAAAATCTTTTTTTAATAAAGCCCCTTGCCATTCTCTAATCTTTTTCACATTTTCGCTATTAAGGTTTTTGATATCAAACCTGAATCCTAGGGTGTTGATTATAAGAACTAATTTTTCATACGTTTTGTCCACTTCTTTAAAAGCTAATTGTTTATTGATGTTTTTCACCATTTCATTAATTAAAGAAATAATCATTGGTGTATTTAAGTCATTATTAATATAGCTTCTAAATCTTGAAACGTAGTTATACGAATTGAAATCATCGTCAATTGGCGTTTTATTATTTGTCTTTATATAATCACAGGCAATTGATCAATTCATCTTCCTTAATAAGTTTTCAATTTTCGAAACCCACTCAGAAGATTGTTTTAATGTCTCTTGATTAATGTTTATAGGTTGTTTGTAATTACTGTTTAAGAATATATATCTTAACTCATTGGCTCCATAATCTCTTATGAAATCCTTAACTAATATTGTATTTTTCAAAGATTTTGACATTTTAATGTTATCAATTGATAGGTGACCGTTATGCAGTCACACATTTGATAGTTCACAAGATTTCTTTGCGATATATTGAATTCTTTCGTTTTCATGATGTGGGAACTTTAAATCAATACCGCCAACATGTATATCTATAGTATTACTAAAGAAGCCATCTATAAGTGCCACACACTCTGTGTGCCATCCAGGTCTTCCTAGACTTCACTTCGATAACCATTTTTTTCCTTTAGTTGTTTTTTTTCAAAGTACGAAATCTTGTGGATTGATCTTGTTTTTATTTTCTTCAATTCTGTTTCCAACTTCTAATTCCTCAATGCTTTGTTTAGACAAATTACCATATTTTTGTTCAAGTGATTTTACATTGAAATAGACGTCTCCATCAACTTCATATGCATGACCACTTTTTATGAGCATATCAATAAAATCTACAATCTCGTTAATCTTCTCAGAGATTGATATGATTTTTTCCGGCTTTTTAACATTAAGATTTTTCATATCTTCTAAAAAAGACTCTGTATATTTTTTAGCGTAATCTTCTTCAGGAATGCCTTCTACCTCGGCTTGGTTAATTATTTTATCGTCAATATCAGTAATATTTAATAAATATTTATGTTTGATGTTTTTGTAATCTAAGTATCTGATAATTATGTCTGTTAAAATTAAAGGTCTTGCATTACCTATGTGTATATAACTGTAAACTGTTGGACCACAAGTATAAATACAATATTTTGGAACATCAATTTCCTTAACTTCGGATGACAAAGAATCATATAACTTCATATTTTGAATCTCCCGCTATCTATCGGTTTTTATGAGTGGTGATACAGCTTTATATGTAAAATATAAAACCGCTGAGTTGAATATTATTTTTAGAGGTGCCTGAACAAGGCGACTCATAAGCATCAAGACATAACCACTTTCGTAGCCTACTCCGTTTTCTTTTCCGGTGTTTAAACCAAGAAACTCGTAATCACCCCACGCGGATATAACGGCCGTTACCAAATATTCCGCTGCCGAAGCAAATAACACAATTGGAAGTAGTGTGTTTAATACTTTATTATGACCTTTAGCCATGAAAACTATTGTGAATGTTCAGACTAAAAATATACAAGTCATAACAGAACCTATGAAAACTCATTTAAAAACTTCTTTACTCATTGTAAAACCGAAAAATTCAATCCCGCTTTCTAAGTTGGCAAAATCAATTAGATATGCCATCAAAAGAGCGAAACCAATTAAAAATATATTCACTAACGCTAGTGTTACTCAATTGTTACCTTTACCAACCCTTAAGAAACTAGCACCTATACCAGCTATATAACCATAACAAATTATAACTATTATGTAAGCAGGGTGTACAAACGAAGGTACAAATATCATAACAAGAGCCTCGGTAATTAAACCCACAATTACTCCAACAATAGGACCAAAAATGAATCCTGTGATTTTAACCATTACACCTTCAAATGCAATTCTTACAGGGGGAAATACAGTAATAGGAACCGTTAAAGATATAACGACAGTCACACTAACACTGACAGCAGTGAACATTGTTATATAGGCAATATTTTTGGTAGTAAACCTTATCCCGTGATATCTTTCCTTTAAAACTAGATAAGATAACGAGTTATAGACTATATAAGCTAAAATAAAAAGACCTATGAGACCAGAAGCGGCATAAGCCAAATTATTTCCTTTCAAAAGGATTTCGGCAAACTTTTGCATGATAATTAATTCCCCTTACTTTTCCCAATTTATTGGATTTTTTCCCAAACAACTAAGAATATTGTTGATCTTTGAAAATGGTTTGCTGCCCTCAAATCCCTTTTTATAACTAAAAGGCGAAGGGTGAGCTGAAAAGATCACAAGTTTATTTAAGTATTCTAGATTATTATATAAGTTTTTTGCGTGATTTCCTCATAAACAATAAATAATATTTTTATTTTGTTTATTTAGTTGATTCAAAATTTTAATTATAAGTTCTTCTCAACCTAGGTTTTTGTGAGAACCTGGTTTTCCTTTTTCAACGGTTAAGCAAGTATTTAACAAGAGGACCCCTTGCTTAACCCAACTAGAGAGATCATTATTTAAAGTGTGATCTATATCTAAATCATTTTTTAATTCTTTAAATATGTTCTTTAAACTCGGAGGAGCGTTTATATTGTTGGCACAACTAAATGCAATTCCATTAGCTACTCCAGGTTTATGATAAGGATCTTGACCTAATATTACAACCTGAACTTCGGGGACGTCTACCAACTCAAACACACGAAAAATCTCTTCGTAAGTGGGGTATACATTATTAAGATTCTTAATTTTTAAAAGGGTTTTGTTGATACCTTCAAAAATATTATTCTTTTCGAATAAAATTTTTCATCCGTTCTTGACGTTTTGCATATTTAGATTACTTTAGCACTTTGCTAAGTCTCTTTCTATTATTTGCATCTTTTTTCTTTGCTTTTTTTAAAAGCTTTTTATCTTTTTTTGTTAAAACTATGTTCTCTAACTCCTCAGAGTCAGCATCCTTCCTTGGTGTAGAAAATATAGTGTCATCCTCATCAATCGGACCTAAATCAATTATACTGTCATCCCTTTTCGGAAGGAATGGGTTACTGATATAGTGATTATTGATTGGGAGAATCACAGATTTATTTAAAGCACTTGTTTGTGTGTTTTCAAGCTCGGCTCTTTCTAAATCTATAGTTTCTATCGGTACTAGCGATTCATTATTCTTACTAATTTTATCACTTACTTTTGGATTTTTTTCCATTTTTTCAAATATTTTTGTTTTGTTTAGCTGTTTTTTTTCTTTATACAATGCAGCTTCACCCAAACTATCATCATCTGTATTGTTTAAAATAGGTAAGTTGGTTTGGATAATCGCTCCTTCCAGATCATTTTCTAATAAATTTTGATCTAGCGAGATTGTGGCATCATTAAATAAAGACACGTTTTTCTTGTCTTTATTATTCTCAACAATAAACTCAAAGTCTCCAGTTTTTAATTCGTCAGTTTCCATGATATCAAAGCCCATGTTATAAGTTTTCTTATCATAAGTCACTCCCGAGCTTTGATCTTGGTTATTTGCTATTTCCTTAGTTTCTTTATTTGAGTTCACAAAAGATTCTTTACTATCTTCAAATAGTTGATTGTCTTTTATTTCCCATTCTATGTTCTCCGTATTTTTCAAGTTCGGTCTCTCACCACGGTAAAATTGTTCATTATCTTTTAATTCATTCTTATCTCAATGTTGAGCTTCGTGAATATCCTTTGGAGATAGTTCCTTACCGACATCAGTATTTGGGTTACCCCTCACTAAACTGTTATTTTCTGGTACTTTATAATTTTTATTAGATAATTCTTGAGGAATGATTTCTCCGCCGCTATGTTTTTTGGGTCGATATTCTTGGTTGTAATTACTATAATTTCTGTTTGTATCCCTTAATTCGCTTTCCAAGCCAATTTGGTGGTTATGTGAGTTTTGGTAATTATCTCCTTTTGACCTCATACTTTGGCAGTTCTCACAACTTTCATGATACTGTCAATCAACATTGTCTTGTTTACGATTAGTTACATTTTCAATATTGTAACTCTCTTTTTGCACATATTTATGTTCAACTTCAGGCTGGTGTGCTTGGTCTCTAAATGAGCTTTGATGGTCTCTAAATGCACTATTGAACTGTCTAGTTTGGTTAGGGTTATACTGATTATTTTGGGGAAAAGAGTTGGGTTGATACTCATCGAAGACTTTCGCATTGTGGTTTTCATTGTGATAATTATAGTGTGAAGTATTTGTTTTTATAATATCATTGGGATTATTCAAAGGATAATGATCGATAGGTGTGCGTTGTCTATTTACATCATAACTTCCATAATTAAAAAGACTCTCAGCATTTACGCTAAAAGGTGGCTGATTTGTAATTCTGGGATATTCATTGATAATATTGGAACTATTTTGAAACCCTTGGGGATTTAAAACTGGATTTATCGGTTGAAAATTGGTGGGTAAATGACTTGATGGATTCATTAAAAGGGATTGCAAAAATTTGTGAGCTTCTATTTCACTCACAAAAGTCGCCACTACCCTATTAAAACTTGCGTCAATAACTTGATAGTTTCCATAGTTAAGAATTATGTAGAAGCCCAAATTATTCCACTCCAATCTTAAGAAATTATCCAGCTTTTTAGTTAATTACTTATGCATCTCTATATTTTTTTTATTGTTATTTTTGGTAACTTACCAACACTCTTAAATATATCTTTAAGCGAAGAATTACTTAGAGCTTTTTCGTCAGTAAATTGATAACCGGCAGGTTGGTACCAATATAGATAAGTGTCAAATCTCTTATCTCCATCCTTTTTTTCTTTGATCTTTTGTCCTTTAAGATCAAATCTTAACACAACATTTTCGAAATTATCGTATGTAATTTCGAACTCCCTAGGTGTTTTGGTATCCTTTATATCATCAAATTTCAAGACAACTTGTCCTAAATTACCCATCCCATGTATAAAGGTTGAAGTGCTTTGAATCAACTCATTATTCTTATCAAAAAAAAGCTTTCACCCTTCCTCATTTAAATTATTTGCTTTTACTGGAGTATTCTCTTCTTCACCTTCGTTTTGATTTGACTTAACTATTTCCTTTGTATTAAATTCTTTTTTTAAAACTTCATTAAAATTCCCCATAATTAGAGTATTTTCTCGTTCGTCAAACTCTTTTTTAATGTTTGTTAATGATGATTGTTCTTTTTTTTCAGCTTCTTCTCCGGTTGTTTCGCTCTCTGGTTTTGCAAAATCTTTAAAATACTCTTTTAAAGATGTTCCTTGCCCTTTGATTTTATAACCGTTTTCATCTGTTGCCAAGTATTGTTTTTTGGCTTTACCAGACTCTACTTCCGTTACTACTTCAAAGGTTTTTATATTTTCTGGATTATATTTTGTTACATCCCCATTGTATTTGATTGAAGAGAAATTTGTGTTTCGCTTAGCAGAATATGAGTCTTCAAAGTTTTTTAAATCTTCAGAAACAGTGCTATTTTCTTCGTGTTGATTTTTCAAATAACTTTCAAGAGATAAACCAAGACCATTTGTTCCCAATGTTTCTTGCTGTTTTTTTAGTTTTTCTTTATTTTGATATTTTGTCTCAGTGAAAGTTATCGCTTCTAAAAGTTGAATAGACATTGCGCCTAGTTTTCCCTTACTGGTCGAATTGTCGAACTGACTCAACTTATAACCATCTTTAGTTTCTATTGATAAAGTTTCTGTGGGTACACCACATGAAACGATAGTAGCAATAGGGGCTGAAGATACTGTGAGTACACTGAATATAGATAATAATTTTTTCATTCTCTTACCTCAAATCTCTATATATAATTTTACAATAAAACATTTAGGTTTTACATTTTTTTAAATGTTACCTACGACAATTTAGAAAAACAAATACACTTTGCTATTAAGTTGTCCTATATTTTTTAACTGCTAAAATAAACTAACTTCGATATATAAAAAAAATAACCGGAGTTATTTTTTACACGCTTTTTCACTATTATGTCGAAGATTGATCGATAAACTTACCGAATGAACGAAGAAAGTTAACTTTAACAACACCCGTTGCACCGTTTCTGTGCTTAGATATAATAACATCAGTTTCGTCGGTTGGATTATCAGCTTCAATACTATATTCTTTTATTTTGTAGTATGCTTCTCTAAATAAAAACATGATTATATCTGCATCTTGTTCAATCGCACCAGAATCCCTTAAATCTGACATTAAAGGTGTTTTCTCTTCTCTTTTTTCTACACTTCTTGATAACTGAGATAAGCAAATGATAGGGATGTTTAATTCTCTGGCGATTTTTTTTAATTGCCTTGAGATTGCTGCTACTTCGTTTTGCCTACTATCAAATTTGTTGCCTATTGATGATATTAACTGCAAATAGTCAATAAAACATATTTGAACATTAAAATCTCTCTTCATTTTTCTCAACTTAGATTGTAATTGTAATACATTTAACCCCGGAGAGTCATCGATGATTATATTCATCTTTTGAAGTTCATCTGCACCACTTGTTATTCTTTTTCATTTTTCTTTTGTTAACCCTTGTGCATTTCTCAAAGCGGTTGCATCTACTCCAGATACAGAGGATAACATACGTTGAACTAACTGTTCTTTGGGCATTTCAAGTGAGAAAAAAGCAACACCTTTTTTTCTTTCAGCAGCATTGACAGTTAAATTCAAAGCAAACGCAGTTTTACCCATTGATGGTCTAGCTGCTAAAATAATTAAATCTCCATTTTGTCAACCGTTAGTCAGTTGATCTAAATAAGCAAACCCAGAAGGTATTCCTGTTATTTGGCCACCATTTGTTTCTAGGTCTGCTATTTTTTTTACAACTTCTACGACAGTTTTTTTAACTTCCGTAGCATCATCTTTTTTTATCTCTGTTTTTATGTTTAATATTTTTTGTTGAGCAACTAAAAAGACCTCCTCAACAGGTGCTTTACTTTCCCTAAGTTGTCGAATATTATTTATAGTTCTATCTAATTGTCTACCTATAGAATTTTTAAACACTATTTCTATATAATTTTCTACACCCTCATCTGTATAAAAATAACCGGACACTTCCGATATATAATCAATACCCCCGACTTTTTCGAGTTGTTTTTTATCTTGCAAATAATCTGCCACCTTTGTGATTGTCGGAAGTTGACTACTTGAACTAATAGAGTTTATGGCTTCAAACATAAAAGAGTGTGCTTCTGTGGAGAAATCATCGGCATTCAATTGAGTCAATATTTCAAAACTAGCTTTAGGCGAATGCATTGCTACAGCGAGCACAACTTTTTCTGAATCTAAAAGAATAGACTCTTGGTTAACATCTATTAAATTATCCATTTTTATTTCCTTCTATAAGAACCTTAAGAGTTGTAGTTATTTGATGATCTAATTTTATTTTTAAATAAAATAGTCCTAGTTTATTTAGGTTTTCATGTTTTTCAAATTTTCTTTTGTCAATTAGTATTCCGTGCTCTTTGTTCAAACGGTCAACAATTTGGGTTAAAGATACCGACCCAAATACCTTACCGTCCTGAGTCTTTAATTTGAAGCCTAACTCCAAGTTATTAATCTTTTCAGCTTCTTTTTGGATGACTTCTTTTTCTTTTTTTAATATTTCACTTTCTTTTTTTAACTTAACATTTAAGTGACTAACACCATCTTTGCTAGCTACAATAGCTAGTTTCTTGGGTATTAGATAATTAACTGCAAAACCATCTGAGACATTAACAATCTCGTCCTTCTTGCCATAATTCTTAACATCTTTTAAAAGTATAACTTTCATATTTATCACCCTTGTAATTATAACAAATTTAGGGGGTTTTTATGTCCGACCAAAATAAAAACCCTTTCGAGAAGGGTTAGTAACTATTGGCTAACGAATGGTAGTAGACCCATTATTCTGGCTCTTTTTATTGCAGTTGCCAACATTCTTTGATGTTTTGGTGATGTACCAGTAATTCTTTTTGGTAATATTTGTCCATTGCCTGAAATAAACTTTTTAAGTAAATCCACATCTTTATAATCGATATAATCGATACCATTTTTAGCAAAGAAGTTTACTTTTTTTCTTCTAACAAATTTTTTCATAATCTATTCTCCTATTAATCTTCTCATAATATTGAGTCGTCAGCGTTTGATATTTTGCTATCCTCAATCAAATCAAAATCCATATTTGTTGATGTCTTATTTGAGTCTGTTTGTTGTTGAGTGTTCGCGAATGTTCCTTGGGTTGAAACACCAGTATTAGATTGTCTATCTAGAAATTGTATCCTGTTTACTCTAACTGTTATGCTAGTTGAATACTGTCCATTATTGTTATCTTGTCTAACGTTGATAGAACCTTCTACTGAGATTTGTGCTCCTTTACGAACATACTTTACTAAGTTTTCGGCTGATTTTTCTCATACAAAACAAGGTACAAATTGAGTATACTGGGTACCATTTGAGTATTCATTTACAGCAAGTGTAAATGAAGAATATACTTTACCGTTGGATGCAGTTTTTAACTCTGGATCCTTAGTTATTCTCCCGATTAAGTTAACTGAATTCATAATACCTCCTTATAATAATTATTTATTCGATTCTGTGTCATTTGTTATTTCTTCTTTGTCATTTGGTTTTTTATATTCTTTTTTTATACCGTTGCTTTTGTCATCGTATCTTTTAGCCCCTGGTTTTCTGTCGAAGCTTCTTTGTGGTTTTTTTTCTTCTTTGTATTTTGACATATCTGTTTTTGCTAGCTTAGTTGACTGAATATATTTTTTTTCATTTTCAGTATTTATCACTAATTCCCTTACCACATTTTTATCTATTCTTGAGATTCTTTGGAACTCTAAAATATTAGATGAGTCTGTTTCAACAATTAAAACAGTATAGTGTCCTTTTTTCTTTTTGTTTATTTCAAAAGCAAAGTCTTTTAATCCTCAGTCTTCTGACTCTAGGATTTTCCCACCGTTACTTGTCAACACATCATGTAATTTTTTCTGTGTTGCTTTAACATCGGTAGTATCTTGATCTAAAATATACATTATTTCGTATTTTCTAATCATGTATAATTCTCCTTATGGTCTATTGGCCTAAAAAAGGCAAGGAGTTAATTAAAATTAACTCGCAAACTTATTATAAACTAAAAAAAAGAGTTTGTCATAAAATAAACTCTAATTTTAATGGGTCTAACTGGATGGTTTCAAATCCTTCATAAAAGTTATTTTGACATTATCAACATCACCATTGATAAATTTTATTTTCGGTTTATCGTCAAAGTCTTCTATTGCTTGACAGTCATCTGCTCAATTTATATTAATATTTTTGTATGCTTCTTTGATTAAATGTGTATCAAAGCCTTGTGGAGTTTGAGTTAGTAAATAATTTTCTCTATTTAAGGTTTTCACATTGTCATCCACTATCTTTTTTAAACAATCAACAATTTTTATTGTAGGTATCACAACTGAATGAACGTTAAGGCAATTGATAATTTCTTCAATCATCTCTTTTTTAACAAAGGGCCTTGCTCCGTCATGGATTAAGACTTTTTCGTTAGTTACCTTTTCTAATCCTTGCGCGACTGAGAGTGTCCTTGTTGCGCCACCTTTAACAAAAATTAATTTTTGCTTAACTTTTTCTACGATCTTTAAAGCCAAATCATTGTTGCATACAACAATGATTTCAGTAATTTGTGCTATATTCAAGAAACATTTGATAGTTTTGCAAACTAAAATATCCTTATCAATTTGTGAAAGCAGTTTGTTTTCTCCAAACCTTACACTTTTACCATTTGCTACTATTACTAAACTAACCATTTAAACTCCTTGAATATAAATTTCCATATATGTTTTAGTTTTTATAAAATTTTAATGTTGTTGATTTCGCAATATTGAAGAAACTTTTTATTTCATAGAGAAGATTGGACTTCGCCTATGTGTTGCTTTTCTAAAAGAGTCATAATATAACGATTTATAAAAATCCCACCAGTTATTGTCAAAGGGAGTTTGTTAGATTTGATTAAGTGATGATAAAATGTCTGGGTTTTATTGTTTTCTTTCAAGATAGTGCTTTGGGACTTCAACGTTTCTCTATCAACTTGATACGATACATATCCCATACTAGTTACTTTTTCACAACTTTTGTTGTATACATATAATTTAGAATAACTATTAAAATCATAGACATCTTCAGAGAATTGGGTATTTTTTTGTTGATTTAATGTTTTCTCAACATAATTTTGGAGTACAAAACTGCCATTATCTTTCCCGAACTTTGAAAGTCGCTCTTTAAATGTCAAAAGAGGGTACAAAGCTTTAAGTTTTTTATGTGATATAAAAGTTAATTTTTCTCCGAGATGGTTTTTACCGAGTGAGTTATACTTTGAAGAACAAGCTAAATCTATTTCAACTAAAGCTTTATAAACTTTAATTAAAACGCTGTTGATCTCTTCAATACTATAATCAAGTTTTACAATCTCAAACCCTAGTTCGTCATAAACTACCGAGTTCATATTGTCGATAACAGTGTCACGAGTAACTGTTGAAAAGTTTGTTATTATGCCTTGATTATTTTCAACTAAACCGTTGTTCATCAAGAAATATCTTCTTCATTTGTTATTTGATTGCAATAATTCACCATACATTTTTTCAGAAGATACATCAAAGTCGATTGGTCTTTTTGTTTGTTGGAAATCATCGTTTAGCCAAAGAATTTTATCAGTTACAAGCCCACTTCTGACTTTTATTAGGTCAAAATCAAGTTTTAGCCTACTTTCCAACTCGTTTGTAACAAACTCGATTCCTTCAATTGTTTCTAACTCGTTCAATTTAGATGTGTAACCTAGTGTTATCCCATACTTCATTTTTATGACCTCGGTTTCATTTGTGGAAATAGCAAGACGTCTTTAATAGAATCTGACCCAGTTAATAACATAACAAGTCTATCAATACCTATACCAATCCCACCGGTTGGTGGTAGACCATATTCTAACGCTTCAACAAAATCAATATCCATTTCTGTTGCTTCATCGTTACCGGCGTCAGCCTCTTTCAACTGATCTAAAAACCTTTCGTATTGGTCTATTGGATTATTCAACTCAGAAAATGCATTTGCATATTCTCTTCCTATTATAAATAATTCGAATCTATCAGTAAATCTAGGATCTTTTGCATTTGATTTTGAAAGTGGTGAAATTTCTTTTGGGTGTCCGTAAATAAATGTTGGTTCAACAATTGTGCTTTCAACAAACTCTTCGAAGAACAAGTTTATTATATGACCCACTGAGAAGTGATGTTTTTCAACTTTTATACCTTTTTCCGTTGCAAGTTTTTTAGCTTCTTCATAAGAGATGGCCTCTCAAAAATTAACACCACATACATCATTAATTGCATCTACCATATGTCATCTTTTAAAAGGTTTTCCTAAATCTATATCAAAACCGCCATAAGATAGATTTGTTTTACCTAATACACTTAAGGCACATTCTTTAAAAATTTCTTCACAAAGTTCCATAACGAACTCCATATTTTGATATGCTACATAAATTTCAATTGAGGTGAATTCTGGATTATGCCTTGTACTTGTACCTTCATTTCTAAATAATCTACCTATTTCATATACACCCTCAAAACCACCAACAATACATCTTTTTAAATGTAGTTCAGTGGCTATTCTAAGGTAAAAATCATTTTCTAATGCATTATAAAAAGTTTTGAAAGGCTTTGCAGCAGCACCTCCACTTTGGGGGTGCAAAATTGGGGTCTCTACTTCTATATATCCTTTTTTATCTAGTGTATTTTGTATTGTTCTAATGGTTTTATTTCTCGAAATAAATGTTTTTTTTGTTTCAGGATTCATTATAAGGTCTACATATCTCCTGCGATATTTTTCCTCAATATCACTTATACCAGAGTGTTTATCAGGCAATGGTTTAAGAGCTTTTGTCAGTAAAACATATTTTTTTACCCTGATTGTCAACTCACCGTGATCAGTTTTCATAATGCTTCCTTCTATTCCGATGATATCTCCGAGATCTAAATTTCTAAATAAAGGAAAGTCTTCTTCTCCTAACTCATCTTGTCTAGCATAAAATTGGATGAACCCATCTTGGTCTTGTATATTACCAAATATAGCTTTTTTTCCAGCTTCTCTAAATAGTCTGATTCTTCCAGCAACTTTTATAACTTTCCCTTCATGATTTTTCAACTCATCTTTAGAAAATTTATCAAACTCTGCAAATAAATCAACAATTTTGTAACTTCTTTGATATTGGTTCTCTATAAATGGGTCTTTACCCATGTCCACTAATTCTTGATATTTTTTTCTACGTACTAATTCCTGTTCAGTGAATTGTCGTTCATTATTATCTTGCATATTAAAACCTCTAACTTTCATATAAATTAAATATATTATATATATCTTTTAATACAACTATTTCAGTTGCCATTTTTTTCATTTCTAATACTACAGGGCGTTTTTCCAAGACAGCTAAGTATCATAATAATTGCTTACGCATTTCTCTAATGCCAAGTTCTTCTCCACGCATATCTATTAATAAGTTTGCGTGTCTCAGAACAGTTTCTTTTCATTCTTCATAAGATGGTTTCGGAAGTTCTTCACCAGTATCGATATAGTGTTGTATCTCTCTAAATACTCATGGGTTACCTTGTGCCGCTCTGGCTATCATGATTCCGTCGCAACCAGTCTCATCCAACATTTTTTTGGCTGTTGGTCCGTCAACAACATCACCATTGCCAATTACAGGAATAGAAACACTTTCCTTGACTTTTTTAATTCAAGACCAGTCTGCTTTTCCTGTAAAGAATTGGTTTCTTGTTCTTCCATGCACAGCTATTGCACTAGCACCATTTTTTTCCGCAATCTTGGCTAGTTCAACTACATTTTTGCTTGTTTCATCCCAACCAATTCTCATCTTGACTGTTACTGGCTTTGTGGTATTTTCTACAACAGCTTTAATTACTTCCCCAACTTTATCTTCATATTTCAATAGGTTTGCGCCCGCTTGGCTTCTAACAGCTACTTTAGGAGCTGGACAACCCATGTTGATATCAATTACATCACAGGTAGAATACTCTTCAACTATTTTTGCAGCTTCAACAAATGAATTAACATCAAAACCAAATATTTGCAATGATATTGGATGTTCCAAATCTGAGACTTCAATCATTGTTTTAGTTTTTTTATTATTGTGAACTAAACCTTCTGTACTAACCATTTCTGCGTAAACTAATGCAGCTCCTTTTTCCTTACAAATTATTCTAAAAGCAGCATTTGTTGTACCGGCCATAGGTCCTAAAAAAATGCTGCCCTTAATTTCTAGATTTTTAATTTTCATTATCCTACACATACTCCATTTAAATATAAAAAGTTATTTACCTCATTGAATTGTACATAAATATTATCTGAGTAATTTGAGAAATTTTCTTGAATATGCTTCGCTAGCAATTCTTGCTTTAGCGGTCTACCTATTCAATCAACCTTCACTAAAATAGCATTTTCTTGACGAGAATCACCTATAAGTTTATAAGGTTCAAACCAAAAAACAATTTTCTTTACGTTTGCATTTATAAGTTTTCCTATTTCATCTACTTTATTATAGTATTCTCGCACCTTTTCTTCTGGTACTCCCCTAAAACTAAATATTGGCATAATTAATCCCCACCTTTACAAATATAATTATATATATATTTCTATTATTTTAAAGAAACTATTTCCTAATTGGTTATAAAAAAAAAAAAAAAACCTTGTAGGTTTTAAGATCAATCAATCTCTGAAGGTTTTTTAGGATTTGGATTTTGCCGTATTTCATCAATCAATCCATTACGTACATGGATAACGGTGTCACCAATTTCACTTATGTTTGGGTTGTGAGTAACAACAATAACTGTAGTATTGTACTTGTTTTTTACATCTACAAGAATGTCCAACACTTTTCGTCCCATTTCCTCATCAAGTGCTCCTGTTGGCTCATCACCAAAAAGAATTTCAGGATTTTTTGCTAATGCCCTTGCGATGGAAACTCTTTGCTGTTGTCCACCAGACATTTGATGAGGATATTTGTTCATTTGTTCTTCCATACCAATTGTTTTAAATATATCTTCAATTGACATACTTCCCTCTTTGTTTTTACTTAAATTCTCTCCGACTTCAGCGTTCTCTTTTGCTGTTAGGTTAGAAAGTAAATTATACTGTTGGAAAATAAAACCAACATTTTCCCTTCTAAATTTAGTCAAATGAGAGTCTTTTAATAATGTTAAGTTACTTCCTAAAACGAAAACATCTCCTTCGTTTGCTTTATCAAGACCAGAGATTGTGTTAAGCAATGTGGTCTTACCAGATCCAGAAGGACCTAAAATAACTATAAACTTTCCTCTCTCTAATTTAAGATTTATACCCCTTAAAACTGGTGTTAACATATCTCCAGTTACGTATCATTTTTTTACGTTAACTAATTCAGTAACATACTTAGAAGTTTGTGGCTCGACACCAGTCGTTGAAATTATTGAACCTTTTAAGATTTCTTTTGAGTATCTAGAAGTCAATTGTTTTTGTACTTTTATTCTTTGTTTGAAACCTTTAACCCCTTCATCAGTATTTTCAGGAGCATCGATTATTTTAAACTCACGTTCTTGAACTAATGGTTTAATATTTTCTCTGCTCTTGCTTTTTTTTTCTTTTGAATTCGGTTCCGAAGACTTTTGTAATTCTTTGTTGTTATCTTTATTATTCATTTTAGACATCCTTCCTTGAGAATTATATAGCGTCACTAAAATTTTAACATAATTACACAAGTAAGTTTTCTAATTCTTTTGGATTAACGTTATACTTTTTTTTACAAAAATCACAAATAACTTCAATAACTTCTCCTTCCGTATAAGCTTTTTTCAATTCTTCCACTCCTAATAACTTAACTGACTCCATAACTTTACTTAAGTTACAAGTACATTCAAATCTGAGTTTAGCGATATCCAGTACTTTGCTGTCGTCACATATGTCCTTTAAAAGCGCCTCATAATTGGTTGAAGCTACAAGAGTATTTATAAGATGACTCAAACTTCCTATTTTTTCTTCGATGTAATCAATTGTTTCATCACTATATCCAGGTAAAAGTTGTAACATTATTCCACATGCTTTTTTAATAGTACCATCATCATTTAATTCTACACTTGTGGTTATGAGTGACTTGATTTGATCACTTTGTTGCAAATAATACATAAAATCCATATTGATTTCACTGGAAATCAACTCTACTCTTGAGGTATATGGTTCTTTTGTATTCAGCTCTCTTGTTACTTGTAAAAACCCATTTGTTCCTACAACTTGAGATAAGGCGCTACCCTCACCTTCTTGAACTTTTTCAATATCGAAGTTAGGTTTCTCAATGTATCCCCTAATAGTGTTATTTTGAAACTCTGCTATTATTGTTCCTCCGAGCCCCATCCCATTTATGTTTGTTGATACTTTGTCGCCATCTTTTACACTAAGACTGACAAGAGCGTTAGCGATCAATGTTCTTCCTAGAGCTACCGATGCTAAGGGATTTGTTTTTTGTAAAACCGTAATTTCAGCTAACGATTCGGTAATATCTACTACCGACATTTTAATATTATTTTTTTCACTTATTGCTCTTATTTGCATATCCATAGTTAATTTCTCCTACTATATAATTTTACACATACTAGTTTGAAATAAAAAACCCTTCCGGGTTTATTATTTTTCTTCGTCTGGTTCAAACTCTAAGATTTCGCCAGATTCTTTTTTTGCTTCTTCTTTTTCTTTTCTTTCTTTTTCAAGAATTACTTCTTTCGGAAGCTTATTATTTTTATTTATATATTCAATTTGTTCTGCTGTAATTGTTTCTAAAATACGTAGTGATTCAGCGATTAGTTCTAACAAATCTCTATATTCATTAATTGTTTTGAAAGCTACGTTATAGCACTCAATTAAAATTTTGTCTATTTCAGTATCAATTTTATAAGCCACTTCATCTGAGTATATCCCTTTGGTTTGACCGTATGATTCTTCTTGCATTGTTAAATATTTCGTTAGACCAAGTGAAGACATACCAAACTGAGTAACCATTCTTCTTGCAATGTTTGTAGCTTTATCTAAATCATCGTGGGCCCCTGTTGTTATATTATCTTTACCAAAAATAATTTCTTCAGCAGCTCTACCACCTAGATAACCTGCAATCGATGCAAATAGATCCTCTTTTGAAGAAAAGTTTGACTCGTCTTTAGGTGTCATAATTGTGTAGCCACCGGCATTACCACGTGGTATTATAGTTACCTTTTGAACTTTTGACGCCGCTGACAATTTTAGACCGATTAGAGCATGTCCTGCTTCATGGTAAGAAACCACTTGTTTATCTTGTAATGTCATTGCTCTTGATTTTTTAGCAGGACCTCCAACAACTCTATCTATTGCTTCATCGATATCGTTTAAAGTTATCATTTTTCTTTTATCCCTAACAACTAAAATAGCAGCTTCATTCAAAACGTTTTCTAGTTGCGCACCAGAGAATCCTGGTGTTCTTTCAGCAACTCTTTTTCAATTTATTTCAGGTGAAACAGATTTGTTTTTTGCATGAAGTTTTAAAATTTCTTCACGTTCTCTAATATCTGGTAATGATATTTGAATAGTTCTGTCGAATCTTCCTGGTCTTAGTAACGCAGGATCTAAGACATCAACTCTGTTAGTTGCTGCCATAACAATTACACCCGAGTTAGTGTCGAAACCATCTAATTCAACCAATAGTTGGTTTAATGTTTGTTCTGTAGTTCCTGTTCCCATAGATGAGTTACGTTTTCTACCTACTGCATCTATTTCATCAATGAAAATTATACAAGGTGCAGCTTTTTTTGCGTCACTAAATAAGTCCCTAACTCTACTTGCACCTAAACCTACAAACATCTCCTCAAACTCCGAACCAGCCATAGAGAAAAATGCAACCCCAGCCTCGCCGGCAACAGCTTTAGCAAGTAAGGTTTTACCTGTTCCTGGTGGCCCTTCCATAAGAACCCCTTTTGGTATCCGTGCACCCATTTGTGCATACTTATTTGGGTTTTTTAAATAATCAACTAACTCAACGAGTTCTTGTTTTTCTTCGTTAATACCTGCGACATTAGCAAATTTTACATCTGATTTTGTTTCACGGGGGCGTTGTTTTTTTCCACCAAACATTCCGCCACCCATTCCGCCTTTTGACATTGAATTGAACATTCAAATGTAAAAAACTATAAGGATTATCATAGGTAAGAAGCTTGTTACTAGAGACATTCAAGAAGATCCAGCTTCAACGATTCATCTTATACCATTAAAGGCGGATACTTGACTAAACTGTTCTTCATTCATGACAGTATAGAACTTGTGTTTTGCACCATCGAGTCAATACCAGCCATTAACAGCAATTCAACCGTTATTAAATTTTTGGGCAGTGGTTGCATCTTTATCAATAAGGTCACCAAGGCTTAGTCTATTGAATTCTTCTCACGTTAATACCTGAGATGTACTTTTTTGTAACAAATAGACAGAAACCCCAAGAATAACGATAGCTGCTAAAAACAGAAACCATAGTCAAAATGTTTTTTTGTTTTTCATATATTCACCATTTTCTAAGTTTTCGATATAATTTTATCATTATAAACAAAATAGTTTTAAAGTTTTTCATTTAATAAAAGCATGTTATCTTTAATTACCAACCCAACCCTATTTCTTTTCAAATATGAGATTTTGTTATCCTTATAATATTTAGATAACTTTTTATTTTTGTAAAAGACTTTGTCTTTAAAAGTTTTTCAATCGTTTGTTATTATAAGGTTTTCACCTATTTTATGCTTGTCTAATATGGTTTTAATTTCTTTTATATTTGAAAAGTAAGACATGTCGCTTTGAGCATTATTGTTTTTTAAAGTTATGGTTTGTCATTCATTGTCTTTTAGCAGGTATATCAGATTGTAATCTTTGATTAGAGAATAACCACCCAAACTGATTTTCAGGAAGGTTTTGTTGCTAAGCAATTGTTTAATCAATTCTTTAAGAGTGGCTTTTTTTCGTGTGAAAAGCAAGCTACCAACATCTTTACTCTTAAAATACTCAAATACGAGTCTTTGATTATACTCGAAAACATTGGATAAATCTTTAACTGATAAAAATCCTTTTTCCAACGTTTTACGGATTTTTTTATCTCATATTTTTAATTGTTTATTTTTATTTTTCTTTTCTTTTAAAAGCCTTCTAAAATCATTTTCCATAAGACTTTTTCTAACTTTATTTCTAGTAAACATTGAATTTTCATTTGTACTATCAATTGCGTAAGCGATTTTATTTTTAATTAGGTATTTCATGATTCTTGATTTTTTTATATTTAAAATGGGTCTATATATAGGAGTACTCTTATAATAACTCAATTTCTCTATACCATAGTGGTTAGGAAGAGAGTTCTTCTGTAATTGCATTAAAAAGGTTTCCACATCGTCATTCTGATTATGCGCAATCAAAATGACATCAGCGAGTTGTTGACTAACTAATTCACAAAAGTACTCATATCTCACTTCTCTAGCTCAAGCTTCAAAATTAACACTTAATCTTTTGTAATCAACAAGGACTTCTTTAACAAATAGTTTTATGTTATACTTTTCGCAAATTTTTATGCAAATATTTTTATCAACTGACGAGTCTTCTCGATAGTTATAATTTACATGGCAAGCAATTAAGTTATTTTTTGGTATCTTGTTTTTGATCTTATTCAACAAATAAACGCTATCTGGTCCACCAGAGAGTCCTATCAAAAACTTTTTATTCTGAAATTTTCTCATTAGTTTCACCAAACATTTTAATAACTTCTTCAGTGTATGAACCATCTGGGTTATGCACATAAAGTGGTTCTAATATTGTAATTCCTTGATTACCATCATTTATTGCTGTCAACAATACTTTTTTTGCAATCCCACCTTTTTTAGAATAAACAATCCTTAATGTTTTTAAAGAGAAATTATGTTGTTTTAAAGAAACAACTATTTCCTCTAACCTTTCAGCTAAATGTATCATAACAAGTGTTCCTCCGTTTTTTAGGGCCACTTTAGCTGAGTATATCGTTTCATCTAGAGTCAGTGAAGTTTCGTGTCTTGCAGGAATTAAATGCTCACTTTTTTTGTTAAGTTTTGATCCATCATCCACTTTAAAGAATGGCGGGTTAGAGTATACGACATCAAAAAAGTTATTCTTATTCTTTACATATTCTCTTAAATCACATTCAATAATGCTAACCCTATGTTCTAAGTTATTCAGAAGCATATTTTTTTTAGCTAAGTTACACGCTTCTTTTTGAATTTCTAAACCTCAAATTCTACAATCAGAAATCCTTGAAATTAACAAAGGTATAATGCCATTATTGGTCCCAAAATCAGCAATAAATTTAACTTTTTTGTTAGGTTTATAATAATTTGATAGAAGTACTGAATCAAGCGAGAACGAAAACATCTTTGTGTTTTGTATTATCTTTAAGTCTTTAAAACCTAACACATTATTTAGAACTTCCACTAGATTACCTCACTTATACTAATCAAAAGATCCTCTATCGCCAAAAAATGACTACCGCCTTTTTGAATTATTCTAATCAGATCTAGTGCTTTTTCAGCAATCGAAGGAAAACCTTTTATTAACAAATAATTATACAGAACTTCGAGTATGTCTAAAACTTCCTCTTTATCTTGCTTTTTCAGAACCTGACCATAGAGTAATATTTTTTGTTTTTGTTTTTTATCTATAAGTATTGTTAAATTATTACTTTTTGAATACTCTTTTTTACAAGTATTCAACGTTAAAAACTTACACCTTGACCTTATGGTTTGTAGAATTGCATTTCTGTCTATGGTTAAAAATATTGCAAACGTGTTTTTTGTTGGTTCTTCTAAGAACTTCAAGATTGCATTTGCTGCTTGTAAGTTTAAATTTTCAGCATTTTTTACAATATATATTCTTTTATCATTTTGTTCAATGTTGCTAGTGTTAAATTCTCTTATCATAGCTGAAACTGATGTTTTCTTTATTTCAGTGTTAGCATCGCCTAATTCAACAACGTTTGATAATAAGTTTTTATTCGCCTTAACACATCAAGCACAGTCATCAAAACTTAAAGAGTTATTTTCACAAACTAACATTCTTGATAGTTCGTGTGCACATTCATTTAATAGTTTCTGATTATCACCAGAAACAATTATTGCTTGGTACATTATTTTTTTTAAAAGTAATTCATTTACATACCCATAAACACCATTTAATTCCATTACTTTTTCATTCTTTCATTTATCGCGTTAGCAACAAGAAAATCAACTTGTTGTAATACTTCATTAATTTGTTTTCTTGAGTCTACAACTTTTATGCGATCTGAGTTTTCTGATATTAGCATTTGATAACCTTCATAAACTGCCTCATGAAACTTCTGATCTTCTTGTTCTAACCTATCCACGGTTCTTTTTCTATTGATCAATCGTATTTGCGCTTCTTTTGGAGTGATATCAAAAAATATTGTTAAATCTGGTTTTGTAGAACCTAATACTATATTTTGTAACTCGTCAACGTCTGCCATTCCAATATTTCTTCCACAACCTTGATATGCTGATGTTGAGTCCATAAACCTGTCACAAATAACGATAATCCCTTTTTTTAATGCGGGTATTATTATGGTATCTAAGTGTTGCTTTCTTGCCGCAACATAGAGAAGTGTTTCTGTTCAAGGAGTAATTTTTGCTTCTGGATCCAAGATTATTTTTCTAATATTCTCAGACATAGGTTCTCCACCCGGTTCTCTTGTCAATAGTACCTGGTAACCTTTTTGCAGTAATTTATCCTTAATCATTTTTGATATTGTGGTTTTTCCAGAACCATCAATTCCTTCTAGTGAAATAAATAACATATTAATTCCCTCATTTCTGTTAAACTTTTTTTCTGTTTTTTATAGCATCATTAAGTGTTTCATTATCGATATAATCTAACATACCACCTAGTGGTATACCCCTAGCAATCCTTGAGACTTTATTCGCTTTACTTTTTATGGCATTGGCTATGTAATTAGATGTGACTTCTCCGTTGAATGTTAAATTCAATGCTAACAATACTTCTACTTCTGGATTAATTCTAACAAATAATTCTTTCAAAGTTAAATTTTCTGGAAACCTATTTTTGTTTACGTTGATTTCCCCTTTAAGAACATGAATAACTCCTCTAAAATCACTATGTAATATTCTTTGTGCATCTAAAACAGAAGACACCACACACAATATATTTTTGTTTCTTGAACTGTCATCACAAAAAGCACAACGGTTCTTATATTTGAAATAATAGCACCTTTCGCATTCGACATAATCAGTCTCAATCGATTTGATAACATTATCTATAGAAATCAAACTTTCTTTATTGGATATTAAATCAACAAGAATTTTCTCCGCACTTTTTTTCCCTATTCCATCTATTTTTTTTAACAATTCAATAAGTGTTTCCATATACTAATCAACTACCTTTATGTTATCAACGCCAAGAATCTCTTTTGCTTTACTATAAAACTCGTTCTCGTTATTGATGTCATCTTTTGTTTTTACCACTTGTTCGTAAAACTCCTCGACAGACTGATTCGGAACATTAACATTAAAAACACCGTTTTGCTTTCTAAATAGATATTCGTTCTTAATATGTTTCCACCTAGTTTTTTCAACAGCTAATATTTTTGTTTCTAATTGAAATAAATCGAATATCATTTTTCTAAAATCTTTTTTCTGTAACTTATTGTTGATTAAACGAGCTATAGACCTGTCTTCACATAGTATTATAAGACCCTTATCGTTTGCAGCAGATAATTTTGTATTATAAAAGCATATAAACTTTTGAGTGTAACTCCAACCCATTTTTTCATCAAACACAGAGTAGAGCAAGTCAGATAACTTTGTACGTGTATTTTTATCAGCACCAATCAATATTGATATTATTAAATCATCACTAAAGTCGATAACATCAGAAGTTCTCGGTTCTTCAAGTAATAATTTCATTTGTGCCTTTAAAAGATTTTCTTCCGAGTAAACAAACTCGCTATCATTAAGATTTGATTCATCATCGATGTTTTCGTGATTTTCAATATGTTTAATATCCGCATAAGAATCTATATCAGGTTTCAATGTGCTAACTACATCATTTAAATTTTGATTAACGTTATTTTCACCGCTTATCAAATCATTATTGAAAATTATATTCATCTCCTGTTTGTCTAAATTTGGAAAAGTATCTTCTTTAACCTCTATAGTTTTTGTCTCATTGGACGACGAATATTTGTTTGTTTCTTGTGGATTGATGTTTGTAGCTATTCTTAAGACGCTTATCAAAATATATTGAAAGCTTATGGATGAGTTTTTTGATTTAGAAAATGCATTAATTAGACTTTCTACAATTTCAAATAAAGTTTCTTTATTTATATATTTCAAAGTTTCAATTTCTTCTATACTTAATATTTTCAAAACCCCTAAGTTATTTGTTAATTTATATTCTATAATTTCTTTCAATAGATCAATTAAACCAAGTACAAGCGTTTGAAAATCTACACCAGCTTCATTTGCACTATTGAAATATTTAATAATTACGGTATTCTCATTATTTAATATTGCCTTAATCAAATCTAATTTCTCTTTTTTTGTAGAAATGTAAAAGATTTTTTTTAGCTCTTCTACTGAAATAACTTCACCAGATATTGTCATCGCTTGTTCCAAATAATTCAACGCATCCCTTAAAGAACCCTCGGACATATAAAAAATTTCATCAAGCGTCTCTTCTGTGATTTGTTTTTTTTCGTTGAAGCAAATCTCTTTAATTTTGTTTTTTAGTGCTTCTTTTTTTATACTTTTAAAATTAAAAAGTTGGCAACGAGATATTATAGTTGCGGGTATTTTCGATAATTCAGTAGTTGCTAAAACAAATAACACATGCTTAGGTGGTTCTTCCAACGTTTTAAGTAATGCGTTAAAAGCTGAGTTCGTAAGCATGTGAACTTCGTCAATTATATAAACTTTATATTTAGAGAAGGTCGGAAGTGTTGTAGTATTTGTTTTTAAATTTCTTATTTCATCAACACCATTATTTGATGCAGCATCCATCTCGAATATGTCTGCATGAGAGTTTTTGTTAAATTCTAAACAACTTAGACAATTTTCGCATGGATTATAATCTATTAGGTTTTGGCAATTTACAACCTTAGCAAATATTTTTGCTACAGAAGTTTTACCCGTACCTCTTTGACCAGAAAAAAGTAAAGCATGAGGAAAGTTATTAGATCTAATTTGTGATATTAAAATCTCTTTGACTCCATCGTGACCTGCAACTTGATCAAAATTAATTGGTCTATAAAGTCTATATAACGCTTTTTTATTTTCCATAACAACACCCTTAAATACTAATTTTTTCTTAAATCTTGGAAGAACGATACTAACATGTTTTCAAGAACTTTACATCTTTCCTTATTTTCTAATTTTATCATTTTTAATTTTGTTTTTAGATTTTCATAGTCACATTTTTTATTATTTAAGTAATAATAAACTTCTTTTATATTAGATTGCTCCATTGCAGCTATACACATAAAACAAGGTTGTAAACTAACAACCATTTTATATTCACTCATATTTTTAGACTTTTGACGTAGAAAACATTTATTTATAACTTTTATCTCAGCATGCCCTGCTATATCTTTGTTTTTTTCCCTCACATTACGTGCCTTAAACTCCACTTTATTGTCTCTTATTAACAAAGCAGCCACTGGTACATCATTCGTATTAAGACATTTATTAAGTTCTTTTAAGAGAATATTAAAGTAATCATCAAACATAAATTACTCCTTTGAGATAAAAAAAGTCAATGTACAAGGCACTAGATTCTTATGGCTGCTATCTTCCGATCCTGACCAACTTCGAACGTCACCCTTACAATGACAATTTTATAGTATCACATAATTTTTATAAATTATAAAAATATTTATTTTATAGTTTCAAAGAATGTTTCACGTGAAACAAAATATGAGAATGTTTCACGTGAAACATCAATTTATTGGGTAATAAATTCATCTCCATTGAAATACGGTTTTAATACTTCAGGTAGAATTAATTTTTGACCATCGTAATAATTTTCCAAAATAGCCGCAAATAATCTATCAATCGCTAGACCAGAACCGTTAAGTGTGTGAACATACTTTGTTTTTCCTTCTTTGTCTCTATATTTAGCTTTCATTCTTCTTGCTTGAAAGTCCCCACAGTTAGAACAAGATGATATTTCCCTATATTTATTTTGGTTTGGAAATCAAACCTCAAGATCATATGTTTTTTTAGATGAGAAGCCGATATCTCCCCCACAAAGTTCAACAACTCTGTATGGTATATTAAATAATTTAAGGCAATCCTCGGCATCAGTTACCATTTTTTCAAGTTCTATAAATGAGGAGGTCTCGTCTGTTATTTTAACCATCTCTACTTTATTAAACTGATGTAGTCTAATCATCCCTTTTGTATCTCTTCCTGCGCTCCCCGCTTCTCTTCTAAAACATTGAGAGAATGAGGTAAGGTAGATCGGCAGATCGGTAGATTTCAAAGTTTCGTTACGAACAAGGTTAGTCAATGGAACTTCAGATGTTGGAATGAGATATTTATCATCTATTTTATATGCATCATCCTCAAACTTAGGAAGTTGTCCTGTTCCAAACATGATTTCTTTATTTACTAGGAGAGGAACTGATATTTCTTTATATCCATTTTTAGTATGTCTAGTTAGTAATACGTCAGCTATCGCTCTTACCATCTTTGAACCCTTACCTGTATAAACTAAAAATCTAGCTCCTGATAACTTACTACCTAATTCAAAATCTACAAGATTCAGCTTTGTTGCTATATCTCAATGAGCTTCACCATCTTTTTTTAACCCTAGTCCTGGTCATGTTCTGACCTCTAAATTGTCTTCGTCACTAACTCCCAAAGGTATATTCTCATTAGGAATATTAGGTATTTCTAACAAACAGTTATTTAGTTCATCCACAATTTTTTTGAAATCGGATTCTCTACTCTCGATAAATTCATTAATTTTTAGTACTTCATTTTTCAAGTCAACAATACTTTGGTTCCTTTTTACTAAATCTCCATAAGTCTTTGTAATTTGATTTTTTTTAGCTTTCTTTTCTTCTATAACCTTGATAAGTTCTTTTCTTTCTTCATTCAACTTAAGTACTTTTTTTAACACACCTTCATAGTTTCCTTGTCGCTTGTTTAGACTTTGTAAAACAAGTTCATAGTTATCTTCAATAAACTTAATATCTATCATTCTTTTATTCTCCTTTACTTCACTCCAAAGAAGTGGCGGTAATATATTCACCATCATCAAGATCGAATCCAATTACCCCAATAGAGTTTCGAGATTGAAGATTAATATCTTTGGCATTGATTTTAATAATTTTTCCTTTTGAAGATACCATCAAAATTTTGTCAGAATCTCTGACAGCTAAGATAGATTTAAACTTACCTGTTTTATCGTTCAATTTCATACCAACAACACCTTTTGCTCCTCTTCCCAATGAAGTATACTCTGATATTAAGGTTTTTTTCATGATACCTAGTTCTGAAATGGTTGCTATACTATCATTACCATAATCGGTTACAGCAGTCATAACAACATCATCTTTATCTAATGACATTCCTTTAACTCCTCTAGATGATCTCGACATTGGTCTAAAGTCATTTTCTGATACTCTGATGATTTTTCCTTTTTGCGACGCTATAAGAATATTATTTGTACCAGAAGTAGCAACCACAGAAACTAATTGATCACCCTTATCCAAAATGATGGCTATTTTTCCAAAGTTATTAATTTTATCAAATAAATCTACTGGAACTCTTTTCACAACTCCGTTTTTTGTAACAAAGACTAAAAATTTATATTTAGACTTGTTGTTTTTTAAACATAGAATTGTTGTAACCTTCTCCGAAGTGTTTATCCCTATAAAGTTAATGATTGGTAAACCTCTTGCTGTTCTTGAGAATTGCGTTATATTATAACCCTTTGTTTTATATACCTTACCCTCGTTCGAGAAAAAAAGTATGTTATCCTTAGTTTTTCCTATTTTAGAGATAACAATGTTATCTTCAGGTAGTGAATTTATTATCATACCTTTACCACCTCTTTTTTGAGTTTTTAATTCAAATGGGTCTATTCGTCTTAAATAACCTTCTTCAGATAAAGTTAATATCATTTGTGTGTTTTGGATGAGTTCTTCATCGTTGATTTGAGTTTGTTCTTCTTCGATAATTTGAGTTCTACGGTCATCTCCAAAATTTTTTTCGATTTCTTGTAGTTGTTCTACTAAAATTTTTTCTTTCTCTTCCTTAGATTCCAAAATTATTTTTAATTCTTGAAGTCTTTTTTCAATGTTGTTAATATCTTTCTCTATTTTCTCTCTTTCAAGACCAACTAATCTTTGCAAACGCATATCCAAAATAGCCTTGGCTTGTTTTTCATCAAAACCAAACGCTTTGTTCAATTCCTCGTAAGCTTCATTGGTACTTTTAGATTCTCTAATTATAGTTATAACTCTATCAATATTATCTAGTGTTTTTTTGATAGCTATTAAAATATGTAACTTAGCATCAAGTTTTTTTTGTTCCTATATCGAGCGTTTTGTTATTATATCTATTTGATGATTTACATAATACTTAATTATTTCTTTTATATTAAGCACTACAGGAATCCCATTATTTAAAGATAACATATTAATTGCGAAGTTTGTTTGCAAACTTGTATATTTATAAAGTCTTTTTATTATCAAATGTGCGTTGGCATTTTGATTAAGTTCTAATACAATTCTAATTCCTTGATAGTTTGATTCATCACGTAAGTCTGTAATACCAGTTATAATTTTGTTTTTGTAAAGTTCTGCTATTTTTTCTACAATTCTCATTTTATTTGTTTGATAAGGAATCTCTTTAATAACTATTCGTTGTTTTTTTTGATTATTTTCAATTTCAATTTTAGCTCTTATTATTAAATTTCCTTTACCTATGCGATAGCCTTCTTTCATACTCTCGCCATTTGTCATTAAAGCTCCTGTTGGAAAGTCAGGCCCTTTGATATATTTTAAAATCTCTTCGATCGAGATTTGTTTATTTTCAATATAAGCTACAATTGAGGAAATAACTTCTCTTAGATTATGTGGTGGTATATTTGTTGCCATACCAACTGCTATCCCTGTCGCTCCGTTAACTAAAAGATTCGGAAAATAACCTGTTAAATATTTTGGTTCTTTTTCTGATGCATCGTAATTTTCAATAAACGGAACAGTTTCCATATCAATATCTTTTAACAACATGGTTGATAGTTTTGAAAGTCGAGCTTCAGTATAACGCATTGCTGCAGCTCCATCACCATCAATAGATCCAAAATTTCCATGACCTTCTATTAAAGGATATCTATATGAAAAGTCTTGAGACATTCTTACCATAGCTTCATATACTGATGAGTCACCATGTGGATGATATTTCCCAATAACTTCACCTACTATACGTGCAGATTTTTTATGAGGAGTATCAGAAGTTATTTTTAAGTCATTCATTGCATATATAATTCTTCTATGCACAGGTTTTAGACCATCTTTAAGGTCAGGTAAAGCTCTACTAACTATAACACTCATCGAGTACTCTAAAAAATCTTTTTCTACCTCGTTTTTGATATCAACTTCTATTATTTTTCCATTACCAAAATTGTTAGTCATTAGCCCAACCTCCTTATTATTTAAATATCAATGTTTTCTACAAATTGTGCATTATCTGTAATAAAATTTCTTCTCAACTCTGGATTTTCACCCATTAAACTTGAAAATACTTCATTAGCTAAGAAAGCATCTTCTACTTTGATTTGAAGCATTGTTCTAGTATTTGGGTCCATAGTGGTTTCCCATAATTGTATTGGATCCATTTCTCCTAATCCTTTATATCTTTGAATAACATACTTAGTGTCTTTAAATTCATTATTTTTTAGTATTTCTAATTCACTATCTGAGTATGCATACGCGACTCTTTTTTTGTCATTTTCAATTTTATAAAGTGGTGGTTGAGCAATATAGATGTTTCCATTGAGAATTAAATCTTTCATATATCTGTAGAAAAATGTTAATAGTAACACCCTTATATGTGCCCCATCAACATCAGCATCTGTCATAATTATTATTTTATTGTATCTCAGTTTTGTAATATCAAAGTCTTTTTTGACTCCTACTCCAATAGCTGCAATAATTGATTGTATTTCATTATTTTCAAAAGCTTTCGATTGTTTTACTTTTTCAACATTCAATACTTTACCTTTTAGAGATAAGATTGCTTGATGTTTTCTATTTCTACCGGTTTTTGCAGAACCTCCAGCAGAGTCACCCTCGACTAAATATAATTCAGACTCATTTGCATCTTTAGATTCACAATCAGCAAGTTTACCTGGTAATGAGAAACTATCTATAGTTGTTTTTCGTCTAATGTCTTCACGTGCTCTTTGAGCTGCTTTTCTAGCTTTTTGAGATACAAGTAATTTTTCAATTATTTTTTTTGCGTCTGCAGGGTTTTTCAACAAATACTCTGTAAATCCTTCGACTGCAATATTAGTTACAGCATCTTTTGCATCATTATTTGACAACTTAGATTTGGTTTGACCTTCATAAAGTGGATCAGGATGTTTAACTGATATAATTGCACATAAACCTTCTTTTAAGTCATCTCAAACGAACTTATTTCCTTTGAAGTTTTTAAGTTCATTCACATAATGATTTATCGACCTAATTAATGAGTTTTTAAATCCATCTTCATGTGTTCCACCTTCGGAAGTAAAAATATTATTACAAAATGAGAATACGTTATCGTCATACGAATCATTGTATTGTATTGCAATCTCAGCTTCAATTTTTCCGTAACTACTTGCTATGTAAAAAATTTGATCGTTTATTTTTTCTTTACCACTATTTATTTCTTTTATATAATCCTTTATACCATCTTCAAATATAAAAGTACTTAACTTATCTTTTTCTTGGTCGTATAAAAAAAATTTTAAACCTTTATTCAGAAAAGCTAATTGCTTAATTTTTGATTGTATGGTTTTAAAGTCAAAAAGTATAGTATCCTTAAAAATCTCTGGATCGGGTTTAAACTTTATTATAGTTCCGTTTGTATCAGATGTTCCAATTATTTTCAGCGGTGTTGCTTTAGTGCCACCTTCAGAAAATCTCTGATGATATATTTTACTATCTCGTAGTACCATTGCCTCTACATATACAGAAAGAGCATTAACAACTGACGCTCCTACTCCATGCAAGCCACCTGATATTTTGTAAGTATCTTCATCAAACTTTCCACCTGCATGTAAAACAGTAAATATAGTCTCTAAAGTCGTTTTTTGTGTTTTTGGATGTATATCGATTGGAATTCCTCGACCATTATCTTGAATTATTATTTCATTTTTTTCAGTTAGAATTATTGTAATTTCATTACAATAACCTGCTAATGCTTCATCAACAGCATTATCAAGTATTTCTCAAATTAAATGGTGTAGACCGTTTTTGTTAGTATTACCAATATACATACCAGGTCTTTTTCTTACGGCTTCCAAACCCTCTAAAACTTGGATCTGATTAGCTCCATATTTCTTTTCCATATATTGTACCTGCACTTATCAAATTGATTATAACATTTAAAAACCCCTAAAAATAGCCTAGTTAGAAAACATAGGCAAGATTATTTGACTTAAAGAGTTATCTTCTGAAGATGTGATAACAATAGGTTTTTTAGCATCAATGAAACTAACTTCAACATTCTTAGTTTCAAACGATTTTAGCGATTCAATTAAAAACTTAGAGTTAAAAAAAATGTCCTGTTCATCCAAACCTTTTAATTCAAAGTCTTTGAATTCTTCTTCAAAGCTTCCGATCTGTTGTATATTAGACTTTATATAAATTATTTGTCCTTCTAACTTTAGATTTACTACAATTGAAACATTCTCATCACTCGGTATGTCAGCTCGAGAGATAAGTTTTAAAAACTTTTTATTTTCCACGTAAATTGTACTTGCAAATGTGCTTGGAAAAACAGAGTTAACATTTGGGAACTGACCCTCTAATATTGTTGTTTGTAACACTGTGTTATTAAATAAAAACGAAACATGATTTTCTAAAAGAACTATTTTTACTTTTCCTTTATCCGGAAGTACCTTGATGATTTCCATAACACTCTTATATGGTATATTAGCTTCAAATTTTGAGGTCTTTTCTTCATCTATGAATATTCTTTTTCTTGAAACCCGAAAACCATCGGTTCCAGTCACAAAAAATTGATTATCAATCGCTGAGAAATTTAATCCTCCTAGTACAATTTTTTGATTGTACTCGTTTACTGAAATTATAGTTTGGTTTAAACTTTTTTTAAGTTCAAAGGCACTAAGTTCAATTTGATCACCTTTTTCTCTAAAAGCCAACATTGGGTAATCCTTGTAGTCCAAAATATTTAGAGTAAACTCTGAGTTTTCTCCAGATAACGTCATAATATTGGTTTCTGTTTGGTTTATAGAAATGAATTCATCATCCATTCTTCTTAGTATTTCTAAAAAATACTTACCTCTTATTAAAGAAGTTCCGGTTTCCTTAATAAATAATCCATGTTCACCTACAGATGTTGATGTTTTTATTGAGAGAGAGTTGTTAGTTGACATAAAAGAAACTTTGTCTACTTCAACATCTATTAAAATTCCAATAAGACTAGGTGTTGGAGTTTTTTGATCTATTATTCGGTTACACTTAGTTAACTCTTCTATTAAAAATGAACGATTTATCTTTAAAAACATCTGAAGTCCCCCTTATTAGATTTTATTTATTTATATTATTATTATAGTCTTGATATGTGGATAAACCACAGCATAAGTTAATATTATTATACATAGTTAAAATTTTTATTAACTATAAATAAATGATATTAACATTAAGAAGTTATCTCCTTTTTTATCTTAGTTAAAGTCTTTTTGAAGATTTTGTCTTTTTCTAATAAATCGTTAATTTTTTTAAAAGCATGTAATACAGTAGTGTGGTCTTTACCACCAAAGGCAACCCCGATTTCAGAATAATTTTTTTTCAAAATCTCCCCAGTTAAAAACATAGCTACATGTCTAGCTTTAACGATGTTCGCCATTCGTAATCGAGAGTCTATAGACTTAACCGATATTCCATAATTTTGCGCCACTACGTTTTTTATTTTTTGGACTGTGATTTCTCCACCGGGAGCAAAAGAGTAATCCTCAAGGAATTTATTAATATCCTCCAATTCGATTATTTTTGGTGCAGCCGAGTTATCTTGTATTATTGAAAACTCGATTTTGTTTATAATTCCCTCTATTTTTCTGACATCAGAACCAAAAAAAGAAGCAATATACTTTTTACTCTCTTCAGAAAGGTTTAAATTCACGATTTTCGCCTTATAATCAACGATATTTATAGCGGTTATGATGTCTGGTGTCTCTACTTTCACATTCAAACCTTGTGAAAACCTCGACACCAACCTTTTATCAAAACCATTAAGTTGTTCTGGAAATTTATCAGAAGTTAAAACTATCTGTTTATTATTCTCGATAAAAAAGTTAAAAAGATTAAAGAATATTTCGTTTGTTTTTCCACTATTTGCTAAAAATTGAATGTCATCGATTAGTAATACGTCAATTTTTGAGAGCTTTTCTTTTGTTGATTCAATTTCTTTGAAACCATCTTGTAAGGAATCTACAATTTCTTTTCTAAAATCTGAGGAAGTGTAGTATTTTACAACAAGCTTATTTTTTGTATTTCCTATTTCGTGAGCTATTGCCTTCAATAAGTGGGTCTTTCCTAATCCAGAATCACCATATATAAACAAAGGGTTTCATTTAGTTCCTATATTTTCAACTATAGCTTTTGATGCTTTATACGCGTTCATATTACTTGAACCAAAAATAAAATTCTCGAACATAAAATCTTGACTTTTAAGTTTTTTTCTTTTTTGTTCTATTAATTCAGTAATGTTTAGTTCTTTTTCGTATTCTTCGTTTGTCATTAAAGAAAGATCAACATCATTTTCTAAGAAAAAAGATGCTTTAGAGCGCATGACACTTAAAATATTTTCCAAATACCATTTTGATAGTTCTGTTTTAACTATCACTACCAAATGCTGTTCTGAGAGTCTCCTAAGCATAGCAGTTTTTATATATTCGTCGTATATATTTGGTTCTATCGAGTCTGACTCAATCAACCATTCCTTAATTTTTTTTCATAATTCTTCGTTTGTCAT